>NZ_DATCSC010000017.1:0-32394 GCF_036568685.1 Chitinimonas sp. | reverse complement strand
GACCCACGCCTTCCCATCTCGAACAGGACCGTGAAACGAGGCCGCGCCGATGATAGTGCGGACTACCCGTGTGAAAGTAGGTCACCGCCAGGCTCCCCTTAAAACACCTCGATCAGCAATGATCGGGGTGTTTTGCTTTGCTCGGACCGAACGCACAACGCCCAAGGCGGCACCCCAAAGACGACGGCAACACCCAGAACCTGGCCCCGCGGCTCTGCCGCGGGGCTTTGTGGCGTTTGGAGCCGATCTGAGTGCGCGTCAACGCCAGTATGGATTTAGATCAGCGGCAGCTCGGCAGTTTGCTGAGCGAGTTCCATCGGTGCTATCCCGGCATACAGCTTGACCTCACCCCGAACAACAAGCACGTGGACCTGCTGGAAGAAGGCTTTGATCTGGCGCTGTGGACTGCCCTGCAGCGCAATGATGAGTGCCTGGTGGCCCGTACCCTCATAGGCCGGATGCCCAGCGTGCTGGCTGCCTCCCCAGACTACCTTGCCGAGCGGGGCGTGCCGCAGCACCAGGCCGATCTGGCCGGTCACAACTGTCTGCACTACAGCGCCGGCAGCTCGGGCCGGCGGCCTGGGCACTGGGGCCGCGCTGCCGCGCCCTACGACTGCCATGTGGCATGGCTCGCTCAGTACCAAAACAATATCGTGCCAATTGAGGTGGCCGGGAGGGCCTGGGCATCATTCTGCAGCCTAGCGTGATGCCGCTGGACGGCTTGTAGGAGGGGCGCCTGGCGGAACTGCTGCCAGCATGGGAGATGCGAGGCATAGCGCGCTATGCGCTTTAACCTTCGCGGTGTTTTCTGGCGCAGAAGGTGAAACTACTGATCGACTTCTGGAAACGCGGCTGTAGCAGCAATCCAGGCCTGCCTGAGAGAGGTAGGCGTAGGCTCGACGACCTGGGCAGGACAAAGAAAAAGCCCCGACCGGAGTCGGGGCTTTTTACTGTTCGTGGCGGAAAGGGGGGGATTCGAACCCCCGATAGGCTATTAACCTATACACGCTTTCCAGGCGTGCGACTTAAACCACTCATCCACCTTTCCGCGAAGCCGCGCATTATGCCGTAACTCATTTGGCAGTGCAATCGACTTTCGTGCAGGCCAGTTTCTACTGGCGTACGGGCAGGCTGCTGACCTTGGCGTGCAGGCCGCATTCCTTGCTGTCCGGGTTCTCCCACCACCAGCGGCCGGCGCGTACGTCTTCGCCGACGGCGATGGCGCGGGTGCAGGGGGCGCAGCCTATGCTCGGGTAGTGGCGGTCGTGCAGGGCGTTGTAGGGCACCTCGAAAGCCTTGATATAGGCCCAGATTTCCTTCTCGCTCCACTCCAGGAGTGGGTTGAACTTGGTCAGGCCATTGCCGGTGTCCCATTCCTGCTCGGTCATGTCAGTGCGAGTACTCGATTGCTCACGGCGCAAGCCGGTGACCCAGGCGGTCTTGCCGGCCAAGGCGCGCGTCAAGGGCTCGAGCTTGCGGATGCGGCAGCACTCCTTGCGGTTGTCGATGCTGTCGTAGAAGGCATTGATGCCGCGCTCATTCACGTAGCCTTCCACCGACTCCGCACGCGGGAAGTAGACCTTGATGGGGATGGTCGGGTAACGCTCGCGACTCTGCCCCATCAAGTCATAGGTCTCGGCCGGCAGGCGGCCGGTATCGAGGCTGAAAATCTCGATGCCGACCTGGTGGCGGGCGATCAGGTCGGTGAGCACCATGTCCTCGGCGCCGAAGGAGTTGGCGAACACTGCCGGGCTGTGTTCGCCGGCGATGCGCCGCAAGATGGCCAGCGTGTGGTCCAGCTTGGCTTGCAGCTCGGGGGCAAGGGGAGAGGTCATGGCTCGGGGCTCCATGGCGGTACGGCAGCAGGCTGTGGCCATGTTGCCGGAAGAGTGGGAAGCGGCCGTCCTGGCTCCACAGTAAAGGTCGGGAAGCGGGAACAAGGACGGGCAAGATAGCCTTCAATGCTAGTGCGATCCGCAAATAATCATAAAAGACTGTTATGTTAAGATTTTATAAAGCTCGGTTATTTCAAATACATCGTCAGGGTGGGACATGAAGCTGCAACAACTGCGTTACCTCGTCGAAGTCGCCAAGCAAGGCCTTAATGTCTCGGATGCTGCCGAGGCCCTGCATACCTCTCAGCCAGGGATCTCCAAGCAGATCCGCCTCCTGGAGGATGAATTGGGGGTGCAGGTCTTCGTTCGCAATGGCAAACGGGTGGTGGACGTGACCGCACCTGGCAAGGAGATACTGAAGATCTCCGAGCGCATCCTGCGCGAGGCCAAGAACCTCAAGCGGGTGGCCGAAGAGTTCGTCAACGAGCGCGAAGGCAGCCTGGTGGTGGCGACCACCCATACCCAGGCCCGCTACGCCTTGCCGCCCACTATCCATGACTTCATGCAGCGCTACCCGGGCGTCAAGTTGTCGATCAAGCAAGGCAGCCCCACCCAGATCTGCGAATTCGTGATGGATGGGTCGGCCGATATCGCCATCGCCACCGAAGGTATCGACCAGTTCCCCGAGCTCGCCATGCTCGACTGCTATAGCTGGAACCGCAGCATCGTCGTGCCGGACAACCATCCGCTCCTGGACATCAAGGGCAAGGTGAAGATCGAAGATGTCGCCAAGTACCCCATCATCACCTACGACTTCGCCTTTACCGGCCGCTCCAAGATCAACCGCGCCTTCGAGGTTGCCGGCCTGACCCCCAATGTGGTGCTGACCGCGATCGATACCGACGTGATCAAGACCTATGTCGGTTTGGGCTTGGGTATTGGCATTGTGGCCAGCATGGCTTTCGACGTGAAGCGCGATATCGGCTTGTTCGCCATCGACGCCTCGCATCTGTTCGAACCCTCGACCACCCATATCGGCATCCGCCGCGACGCCTACCTGCGCGGCTATACCTATGCCTTTATCGAGCGCTTTGCGCCGCACCTGACCCACGCCGTGGTCGACGCCGGGCTTAACAATCGTGGTGAAGATTAAGGGTGCAAAGTCGCGCTTTGCGATATAACATACCAATTAGAATGTTTATTGTGAGCGAAGGGGGAGGCGATGAAAAAGATGCTGCTGTTGGGCTGCCTGCTGCTGGCGGCGTGCGATATCCGTATCGATAACGATGAAAAAAGCGGTGACGTCAAAAACATCCATGTCTCCATAGGCAGCCTGGGTGGCCTCAAGGGCAATGGCAAGCAGGCGAGCGAGACGCGCACACTGAAGGCCGTGAAGGAGCTCGACGTCTCCGGCGCGCTGACCGTGCTGGTGAGCATAGGCAGCACGCCCAGTCTGAGCGTGAGTGGCGACGAGAACCTGCTGCCTTATGTAGTCACCGAGCAGCAGGGCGAGCGGCTGGTGATTCATACCCAGCGCCAGCTGTCTCCGCGTGAGCCGATCAAGGTAACGGTGGTAATGCCGGCGCTGAGCTACCTCAAGCACACCGGCTCGGGCCGCTTGGAGGTGGCGGGCCTCGCGGGCGGCGACCTGCAACTGGAGGCGACCGGCTCTGGCGAGACCCAGATCGGTGGCAAGGTTGCCTCTCTGTCGGCCCGGCTGGTTGGCTCGGGTGACGTGACCGGCCAGCAGCTGGTAGCCGACAGCATGGACGTTGAGGTACTGGGTTCGGGCGATGTGCGCCTGGGCAAGATCGAGACCGGTAGCCTGCGAGCCAGTATCAAGGGCTCGGGCAGCGTGGCCGCCGAAGGGACGACCCGCGAGTTGAAGGGCAGCGTGATGGGCTCGGGCGACCTGCATTTCAAGGAACTGCAGGCGCGTACTGCCGAGCTGGAGATCATGGGCTCGGGTGATATCAGCGCCTACGCCAGCGAGTCGGTCAAGGCCGACGCCAAAGGCTCGGGCGATATCGTGGTCTACGGCAAGCCACCCCGCCAGGCCTTTAGTGGCAAGCACGTCAGCCTGGCTGAGAACTGATCGCCCACACTGAACACGAACAAGCCGGCCCTAGTGCCGGCTTTTTTGTGCCTGTACGCCACAAACACACCACGCGGCTTGCAAAGTGGCAAATTGCACCTATAACATACCGATAAGAATGTTTAATAGAGAGATGTGTATCATGCGATCAGCAATCTGCCTGGCCCTGTGTCTGCCCCTGGTGGCCTGTACCGTCTATGTAGATGGCGAAGGCAAAGAGCAGGATGGCGAAAAACTGCATATTTCCATCTCCGGCTTTGGCGGGGTAAAGGGCAACGGCAAGCTGGTCTCCCAGACTCGCGCTATCAGCGCAGTCAAGACGGTGGAGCTCGACTCCTCGGTCGACCTCAGCATTGAGCTGGCGGCCGGTACTACGCCCAGCCTGGTGGTGGAGGCCGACGAGAATTTGCAGTCCATGGTGCAGACCGTGATGGAAGGCGACCGGCTGGTGATACGCAGCAAGGGTTCCTTCTCCACCCGCAACCCCATGCATGCCACGCTCAAACTCCCCAGCCTGGAGCGGGCGATCAACCGTAGCTCGGGTGACATGACCTTGCGTGGCCTCGATGCCGAACGCTTTGTGTTTGATGCCAGCGGCCCGGGTGATGTGCACCTGAGCGGCAAGGCCAAGCGGCTGGAGGTGGCAGTCAGTGGCTCGGGCGATCTGGCCCTGGAAGGGTTGGACTCTGAGCATCTGCAAGTGCGTATGTCCGGACCGGGTAATGTGAGCGGTACTGGCCGCGTTGCCGGCGTGGATGCCCAACTGTCCGGTTCGGGCGACCTCAAGCTCAGCAACCTGAGCGGGCCGGCCGAGGTGCGCCTGGATGGCCCCGGCGGTGCGGAGCTGACTGGCAAGGTTGCCAGCCTGCAAGCCTGGGTGGGGGGCAGTGGCGGGGTGACGGTGCAAGGTCTCGATGGTGGGACCGTCAGCGTGGAAGGCCACGGCCCGGGTGACGTACAGCTGATGGGGCGCGCCAGCAGCCTCAAACTCGCCTTGAGCGGCAGCGGCGATCTGGAGGCGGGCAGCCTTAGCGTGGCGGATGTAGAGGCCAGCATGAGCGGGCCGGGCAATGCCAGCCTGGGTAGTGTGCAGGCGGAACGTTTCAAGGCCCGCCTGTCGGGTTCGGGTGATCTGTCGGCCAGCGGCAAGGCTAAAACGCTGGATATCGAGGTATCCGGCCCCGGCAACGCCAGTCTGGCCGGCCTGGTGGCGCAGGATGCCCAGTTGCAGAGCTCAGGCTCGGGCGATATCGAGGCAGCGGTGATGGCCAACCTCAAGGCGCACACCAGTGGCCCAGGCGAGATCCAGGTACACGGCAAGCCGACCGTACGCGAGCTGCAAGGCAAGGGCATCCAGATTCAGGGTTAAGACCCTGCTTACAGCAAAAGGCCCACCAGATGGTGGGCCTTGGCATTGGGCGCGGCGTGTTGGGCTAGGAGGCGGGTGTGGGTTTTTCCTGCCAACGCGCCAGGAATTCCGGCATTTTCTCGGCCGGTAGCGGTGGCGCAACCAGAAAGCCCTGCATCTCGTCGCAACCCATCTGCTCCAGGAAGTCGAGCTGGCCGTCGGTTTCCACCCCTTCGGCGATCACCTTGAGCCGCAGGTTCTTGGCCAAGCTCACCACGGCACCGGCAATGGCAGCATCGTCCGGGTCGTTGAGGATGTCGATGACAAAGGAACGGTCGACCTTGAGTTTATCGAGCGGGAATCGCTTGAGGTAGGACAGCGAAGAATAGCCGGTGCCAAAGTCGTCGATGGCCAGCCGCACACCCATGCGCTTGAGCGCATTGAGGGTGAGGATGGCCTCGTTGACGTCGTCCATCAGGGTGCTCTCGGTCACCTCCAGCTCCAGCCATTGCGCGGCCAGCCCGGCGCTGCTCAGGGCCTCGGCGGCGACCAGCTCAAGCTGCTCGGCAAACTGGCGGGCGGAGACGTTGACCGCCACCGGTGCATGCAAGAGGCCCTCGTCCTGCCAGGCCTTGTTCTGCCGGCAGGCCTCCTTCATGGCCCACTGGCCCATGGGCACGATCAGGCCGGACTCTTCGGCCGCTGGGATAAAGCGGTTGGGCGGCACCAGACCAAGCTCGGGATGGCGCCAGCGCATCAGCGCCTCCGTACCGATCACCTGACGGGTCTTGAGGTCAATCTGCGGCTGGTAGTAGAGCAGCAGGTCACCGTTGACCAGTGCCTGGCGCAGATGGCTGTCCAGCAGCAGGAATTCGGCACTGCGCTGGTTCATGTCCTGAGTGAAGAAACGGAAGGTATTGCGACCAGCCCTCTTGGCGGCCTGCATGGCCGTCTCGGCATGCTGGATCAGAAGTTCACGCTCGCTGCCATCGTCCGGGTAGACCGCGATGCCTATGCTGCCGGTGGTGGTGAGATCCTGCCCGGTCATGCGGTGTGGTTCGGACAGCGCCTCCTGCAGCCGGCCTGCCAGAGTGGCGGCCTGGTCAGGGGTGTCGATCTCCGGCATCAGCAGTACGAACTGGTCGGCGCCGTAACGGCTGACTGTCATGTCGGCGGCGGTCTGCTCACGCAGGCGCTGCGCCACAGTCCTTAACAACTGGTCACCCTGGTGGTTGCCGAGTGCGTCGTTGATCGCCTTGAAGCGGTCCAGATCGACGAACAGCAGGGCCATGCGGTTTCCCACCCGCTCGGCGCGCGACATGGCCTGCGCAATACGGTCGGACAAGAGCGCCCGGTTGGGCAGGCTGGTCAGCGCGTCGTAGTAGACCAGCCGCTCCAGCTGCTGCTCAAAGCGCTGCCGCTCGGTCAGGTCGGTAAAGATGGCGAGGTAGTGCTCTACCGCGTCGTGCGCGTCCAGCACGCGCACCACCGTCTGCCAGGTGGAGAGCAACCTGCCGTTGCGGCAGCGGTAGGTCACTTCGCCCTGCCAGGTGTGGTCATACTCCAGCGCATGCCAGATGTCAGCGTAGGGGTCGTGGCTGTCCGGGCCGAGCGAGAGCAAGGTCTGCGGGAACTGGCCGGCCACCTCGTCGGCGTCAAAGCCGGTGAGTTCGCTGAAGGCCGGGTTGACCAGCCGTATGCGCTGGTCCGCGCCGAGCACCATCAAGCCTTCGGTGGTGTGCTCGAACATCATCATGGCCAGCCGGGCACGCTCCTCGGTGTGTACCTGTTCGGTCACGTCCTCTAGCAGTACGGTGACGCCGACGATATGGCCGCTGGGCTGGTTCAGGGGTTCGATACGCACGTCGAAGCAACGCTCGCCACGGGCCTTGGTCGGCCGCCAGGCGCGGAACTGCGCGCTGGCCCCACCCAAGGCCTGGGTCAAAGCCGGCAGAATGGTGTTCTCAAAGCCTACGGCATCGAACACGCTGCTGGCGTGCCCACCCAGCAGGTGCTGGCGGTCAGTGGCGCTATAGCGGCAGGTGGCGTCGTTGACGAACCGGCAGGCCAGATCGGCGTCGAACACCAGCACCGGGTCGTCGGCATTACGCAGCAGGGCGTTGAGCAGGAGTTGGGCGTTGGCGTCGACCAGCATAGGGTCTGAATCTAAGTGTTTGCTGTTATGCACTTTAGCCGATTCTGGCCCCAGCGTCCTTTCTGCCATGCCTTTGCAGCCCGACGGGCGCTACAATCATCGGCTCACCGAGGGGATCTCATGGTCGTTACCTATCCGAACAGTCCTTACCGCCTGCACCAGCCCTTTCCACCTGCCGGCGACCAGCCGGTGGCGATCGCCCAGTTGGTGGAGGGGCTGGACGACGGTCTGCGTTTCCAGACCCTGCTCGGGGTGACCGGTTCGGGCAAGACCTACACCATGGCCAATGTGATCGCCCAGACTGGGCGGCCAGCCATCGTGATGGCGCCCAACAAGACCCTGGCGGCGCAGCTCTATGCCGAGTTCCGCGAGTTCTTTCCAGAGAACGCGGTGGAATACTTCGTCTCCTACTACGACTACTACCAGCCCGAAGCCTATGTGCCGAGCCGCGATCTGTTTATCGAGAAGGATTCGCAGATCAACGAGCATATCGAGCAGATGCGGCTCAGCGCGACCAAGGCCCTCTTGGAGCGGCCGGATTGCGTGATCGTGGCGACGGTAAGCGCGATCTACGGTATCGGTGACCCGTCCGACTATCACAAGATGATCCTGCACGTGCGCGAGGGCGAGAAGATGCCCCAGCCCGAGCTCGTCACCCGGCTGGTACAGATGCAGTACGAGCGCAACGAGATCGACTTTTCGCGCGGTACCTTCCGGGTGCGTGGCGACGTGATCGATGTCTTCCCGGCCGAAAATGCCGACCTCGCCGTGCGCATCAGCATGTTCGACGACGAGATCGAGCAGATCCAGCTGTTCGACCCGCTGACCGGCCATATCAAGCAGCGGGTGGGCCGGTTTACAGTTTTCCCCTCCAGCCACTATGTGACGCCGCGCGCAACCGTGCTGCGGGCCATGGAGACCATCAAGGACGAGCTGCGTGACCGCCTGGAGTTCTACCACCGCGAGCACAAGCTGGTGGAAGCTCAGCGCTTGGAACAGCGCACCAAGTTCGACCTGGAAATGCTGCAGGAGATGGGCTTTTGCAAGGGTATCGAGAACTACTCGCGGCACTTCTCCGGCAAGCCGGCAGGGTCGCCACCGCCTACACTGCTCGACTACCTGCCCAAGGGCAGCCTGATGTTCCTGGACGAATCGCACGTGATGATCGGCCAGGTCGGCGCCATGTACAAAGGCGACCGCTCGCGTAAGGAAAACCTGGTCGACTACGGTTTCCGCCTACCCAGCGCGCTCGATAACCGGCCGCTGAAGTTCGAGGAATTCGAGCACATCATGCCGCAGACGGTGTTTGTCTCGGCCACCCCGGCAACCTACGAGGCACAGCACCAGGGCAAGGTGGTGGAGCAGTTGGTACGGCCCACCGGCCTTGTCGACCCGGTCATCCAGGTCCGTCCCGTGGCGACTCAGGTCGACGACCTGATGAGCGAGATCAAGAAGCGCATTGCGGTCGAGGAGCGGGTGCTGGTCACCACGTTGACCAAGCGCATGTCGGAACAACTGACCGACTACCTCAACGAGCACGGCATCAAGGTGCGCTACCTGCACTCGGACGTGGATACGGTGGAGCGCGTAGAAATCCTGCGTGATCTGCGCTTGGGCGAATTCGATGTGCTGGTCGGCATCAACCTTTTGCGTGAGGGTCTCGATATCCCCGAGGTCTCGCTGGTGGCAATCCTGGATGCCGACAAGGAAGGCTTTCTGCGTAGCGAGCGCTCGTTGATCCAGACCATAGGTCGGGCGGCACGTAACCTCAACGGCATGGCCATCCTCTACGGCGACAAGATCACCGAATCCATGCGCAAGGCCATCGACGAGACCGAGCGGCGGCGTGCCAAGCAGATAGCCTTCAACGAGGCCAACGGCATTACCCCGCGCGGTGTGGTCAAGCGCATCAAGGACATCATCGACGGCGTCTACAATGCCGACGACGCCCGGGCCGAGCGCGCCGAGCGCAAACAGCAGCTGCTGCTCGAGGATATGGACGAGAAGACCTTGGCCAAGCAGCTCAAGGCGATCGAGAAGGCCATGATGGAAGCGGCCAAGAACCTCGAATTCGAAAAGGCCGCCGAGCTGCGCGACCAGTTGCACAAGCTGCGCGAGCGGGTCTTCGGCGCACCTTGAGGCAAGCTCAGGACCCAGGTGCTACGCGGGCGGCGAAGACCCAGTCGGTGTAGTGCTGGCGGCCGCGAAAGCTGGCGTCCTCGGGCTCGAACAGGTCCTGCTTGATGGGTGTGATGGGCGAGCGGCTGGCTACGGCCATGATGCCACCGTCCGGGTGGCGCAAGAGCTGCCAGTTAGCTTCGCCGGTGATGGGATCGGGGTACAGCTTGCGCAGATGGCGGCGCGGCTCGGGGAAGCGGGTGTCGAGCAGCAATGCTTCCAGATTGGGTGGGTAGCGGCGCTGGCCGGGTGGCTTGGCCAGGTAGTAGCTGCCCAACGCCTCGCGGTAGGCCGCACCCACAAACAGCAGCTCCTGCTCGGCCTGTCGACGTTGGGCGATGCTGCCCAGGAGTACGCTGGCGCTGGCTGTAAAACCCAGGGTGGCGAGGAGGATTAGGAGGGCGAGGTAGCTGAAGCCGGTTTGGGGGCGGGGGTGTTTCATAGCGCGCTAAATAGTCGGCCGTCGGTGGTGCTGCCTTCGGCGCTGCTGTGCAGGTCGTAGATGCCTTCGCCGCGTGCGGGTTCGGCGGTCACTAGCGTCCAGCGGTCGTTGCGTTCCAGGACCGGGTCGAGGGGTAGGCTGCGCAGGTAGCGTTTGTCGACCAGTTCGTCGAGGCTGGCCGGGTAGCGGCCGGTGTCGGCAAAGAATTTGTCGATGGCGCTGCGCACGGTCTGCAGGTTCTCCTCCAGCACCGTCTCCTTGGCTTTGTCCAGGCTATGGAAGTAGCGCGGTACGGCCAGGGTGAGCAGTACCGAGACGATGGCGAGCACCACCAGCAGTTCGATCAGGGTAAAGCCTTTACCAGCTACGGTACGGTAGGCCATTGAGCCCCACTCCTTCCGCGCGGCTATATACGTCGTAGATATCCTCACCCTCGCGCGGGTCGTCTGCCGGGCTGGCGTAGCTGCGCTTGCCCCAGCAGCGCTCCAATTCCTCTGCACTTGCTGCGGGGCACCAGGGGTCGGCGGGAATGCGCCGCAGAAAGTAGAGTTTGCCGCCCTTGGGGTCGAGCTGGTCGGTCACGCCGTCCACCAGCTCGGCCAGGGTGGCGGGGTAGCCGCTGGCACCCTGGGTGTGGGCGATGCGGCCGGTCTCGTAGGCGCGCTTGTAGCTGTCGAGTGCGCCGCGGATCTCACGTAGTGCCAGGCGCAGTTCCTGCTCGCGGGTGCGTTGCATGGCCACCTGGGCCGGTGGGATGGTCAAGGTGGCCAGGACTGCGAGGATGGCGAGCGTGATCATCAGCTCGATGAGCGTGAAGCCTTGGTTGCCATGCCGCCTGGCGGTCATCTCAGTGCCCCAGCTTGATTGCCTGCACGGGCAGGGCGGGGGAGAGGGTGCGGCCGTCTACGGCTTGGGGGGCGGCGCTGAGGATGGTGAGGCGGGCTTCGCTGGCGTCGCTGCTGAGGACCTTGGCGGTGAGGGTGGCGATCAGGCCGGCTCCCTTGGCGCCGGTGGGGCTGGAGAGAACGTTGGTGATCATGACCTGGCCGGCGTCGATCTGGGCGCTGAAGGCGGTGCTGCCGCCGTTGCGCAGGTAGTCGCCCTCGTTGACCTTGATGATCTCCAGCGCTTGCGGGTCGTAGCCGAGTACCAGGGGCAGGCCGTTGATGGCCAGCTCGCTCTGGTAGCGCAGGCGCAGTTCGACCGTGTCGCCGGGCTTGGCTTCCTTGGGGCCTTCCCAGCTGAGGACGCCATCGGCGGCGCTGGCGACCGGCTTGGGTTCGGTGCTTTCGGGTGCGGCCGGCGGGAGGGGGGCGGCGGTGACGGTGCCGCCCTGTTGCAGCAGGGTGCCGCCGGCCGGGGCACGGCCACCGCTTTCGAGGCGGGTGCGGCGGAAGTTGCTGTCGGTGCCGGATTCAAACTCCAGCATCTCGGCATCCGGGCGGCGGATATTGCGCACCAGGCGGGGGGTGATCGAGAGCACGATCTCGGTCTTGGCGTTGTCGTTGAGGTTGCTGCCGAACAGGCGGCCCAGCACCGGTACGTCGCCCAGGAGCGGCACCTGGTTGGCGGTGCGGCGGTCTTCGCTGTTGATCAGGCCGGCCAGCACCTGGTTTTCGCCGTCGCGCAGGCGCAGCACGGTGGAGGCGGTACGGGTACCGATCTCGTAGGCGCGGGTGCCCTTGGTCTCTACCGTCTTGAGGATGTTGCTGACTTCGAGGCCGATCTTGATCGAGACCTCGTCGTCGGGGTAGATGGTGGGCTCGGTCTCGAGCTTGAGGCCTACGTCCACATAGGCCACCGATTCGGACGAGAAACCGGTGGAGGTAAGGGTGGAGGTGATGACCGGTACGCGGCTGCCGATCAGGATCTTGGATTTTTCGCGGTTATGGGTGCGGATGCGCGGGTTGGCCAGGAGGTTGGCGTCGGTATCCTGGTCGCGGGCGTTGATGGTCATGGGGCTGACCGTGGCGCCGATGGTGCGGCTGTTGAGGTGGCGCAGGTCGTTGAGTGTAAGGGTGCCGCCGTAGGTCGACTGCAGGGGGGTGAGCACCAACTGGTCGGGCCACTGTATGCCCAGCTCCATCAACCGGGTGCGCTTCACTTCCAGCACCTCCACCTCCAGCATCACTTCCGGCTCGGGCAGGTCGTGCAGGGCCACCAGCTTTTCGGCCTGGCGGATCACGTCCGGGCTATCGCGCAGGATGATCATATTGAGCTTGTCGTCCACCACCACATCGCGCGCCTTGATGATGGTCTTCATGGTGTTGGCGACCGCGCGGGCCTCGGCATTGGCGAGGTAGAAGGTACGTACCAGCATGGGCTGGTAGTCCTTGCGTTTGGCGGCGGTGTCCGGGTAGATCAGGATGGTGTTGGCATCGAGCACCCGCTGTTCCAGCTGGTTGGTGAGCAGGATCAGGTTGATGGCCGATTCGACCGTGCTGTTGCGCAGGTAGATGGAGGTCTTCTGGTCGCTGCGTACATCCTTGTCGAACAGGAAGTTGAGGCCGGAGGTGCGGGCCAGGATGTCGAACACGCTGCGCAGCGGGGCGTCCTTGTACTGCAGGGTGACCGGTTTGCGGTAGCTGGCGGCCAGGCCCGATTCATTGCTGCGCTGGCGCTGGGCTTCGTCGATCTGCCTTTGCAGGGCCAGGGCGCGCGGTTGGTCCGGCCGCTCGGCCAGCACGCTGCGCAGCCGGCTCTGGGCGGTGTCGGCATCCTGCCGGCCCCAGGCCTGTTCGGCCTCATTCAGGAGGCGCTCGCGGCGGCGCTCGAACAGCACGGCCTGCAGACCGCTGCGGGCGCGGGCGTGGTTGCCGTCCACCGCCAGTATCTGCAGGTAGCGTTGCTCGGCGTCGTCGAGCTGATGTGCGGCCAGGGCCTGCTCGGCCTGCTGCAGCATCTGGCCCAGCATGCGGTCACGGGCGTTCAGGTAGGCCATGCGGTAGTCGGCGGAGTCCGGCGCCAAGTTGCTGGCCTCCTTGAGCTTGCTGAGGCCCTGCGCCGTATCGCCCTTGGCGATCAGGTCCTGGCCGTCGCGGTAGGCGGTCTGGGCGGCGCAGCCGGCCAGCAGCAGGAGGCCGAGGGTAAGCCCTGCCAAGCGCAGGGGAGGACGGTGCAACAGGGTCAAGCTCATTCTTCGCCTTGTCCGATAGCTAGGGTCTGGGGCTGGTTCAGGGGCAGATAGGTCAGCTGCAGATTGGGTGGGCGGATCTCGTCCACCCGGTAGCGGCCGAGCAGGGTGTCGCCCTGGTGGGCGATCAGGGTCTGCTCGGCTGCGTCGAGGTAGATCTCCCAGCGGCCGTCTTCCAGCTTCTTGCCGAGGAACTGGAAGGGCAGGGGGGGCGCCACCGGGGGCGGTGGCGGTAGCGGTTTGCTTGCTACCGGTGGTGGCGGTGCCGGTGGCTGGCGGGTCGAGAATGGATCGGTGGCCGCGTCGGACGCGGGCTCCTGCATCAGTGCGGCGCGCGGTACCAGGGCCGCCACCGTGGCGGGCGCGGCGCCGGCCGTTGTTACCTTGGCGGGGACCCGCTTGGTGCTGGGTGGCAGCGTGGCGGCCTGGGCGGGAGGGGCTGGCTCATTGCCCCAGATGGCCAGGTAGCCGGCCGCCATGAGGGCCAGCAGCATGATGGCGTGGCGCCGCTTCACGGCTTGCCTCCGGTCGGGGTGGCTGGTCGGGCCCAGAGGCTGAGTTTGAGCGTGGCGTCGAGATTGGCCTCTGTGGCGTTGTCGCGCTTGAAGCCCAGCTCATCGAGCGACAGATTGGGCTTGCCGCGCAGCAGGGCTTTGCAGAGGTCGCGCAAGTCGGCATAGCTGCCGGTGAGCGGCAGCTGGATCTGCAGCCGCTGCAAGCCGGCCTGGTTCTGTGGCAGCAGGCGGTAGTCGGCCTGGGCGAGGTCCCAGCCTTCCTCGCGCGCCAGGGCGAACAGCTGCGCGAGGTCGCGGTCGCGATCACGGCCCTGGTCCAACACCTGGTAGAGCGCATCCAACTGGTCTGCTACGGCTTGCGGCTTGGCCTTGGCCTTGGTCTGGCTGGCCTGGGCGTGCGCCAGGGCGTATTGGGTCTGTTGCAGTTGCTGGCGGGCCAGCGGAAGCGATAGCCAGACCACGGCGGCGGCGATGCCGAGGCCTATGCCCAGCAGGGTGGGCCAGCCCTGCCGCCGCGCGTGCAGCTGCAAGGCCAGCCGCCAGCTGGCCCAAGGGAGCTTGAGGTTCTTGGCCGCGGCCGCGTTCATGGCGCCGCCCCTTGCGGATAGGCCAGCAGCTCGAACTGCACGCTGCCACCGGCCACGCTGTCGTCGCTGCGGTGACGGCGCAGGACCACGTCGCGGAAGAAGCCGGTGCGCCGTAGCGCCTCGACATAGGCCAGCATGCGCTCGACGCTGTCGCTTTCTGCGCTGATGGCGAGGGTACTGCCCTGGGTGCTGGGGTTGATGGCCAGCAAGGTGACCTTGGGCTGGGCGGCGCGCTCGAAGGCGGCAAACCAGGCGGCCCACGGGAGGTTGAGCTGTTTGACGGCCTCGTTCAGTGCCTGGCGCTGGGCAGGCTTGAGCGCACCGGTCGCCTGGGCTGGTGGCTTGCCGCTTTGCCAGAAAGCCTGCTGTACGCTGGCTTGCAGGGCCCGCTCCAGCGAGGCGTTCTGCTGCTTGATCTGCAGCCACTGCCAGCCGCCCAGCAGCAAGGCGACGAGGGGGGCGAGCCACAGCAGGTGCAGATAGGCCGGCACGTTCGGGCGGGCGCCAGCGACGGCCGCAAAGTCGATGGCCAGGCGTTTCATGCGGTACTCCCGGCAAGCTCGGTAGCCAGTTTGCTGTGGGGCGCGGTCAGCCGTTTCAGCTGCCAGTCGCCCAGGCGGGCGCCTTGCGGCAGCCAACTGGCGGTGCCGGCCCAGTACACGGCTTGTGGCAGCTCGCCGTGCTGCACCTGCAGCCTGCGTGCTTCCCCGTCGAGCAGGGCCAGCAGGGCGGCCTGGCTGGGGGGCTCGGCCAGCCGCAGCTGCCTGACCGCCAGCCAGTGCCCCTGGTGCAGCAGGGCGTAGCAGAGGGTGTGTTCGGTGACCGAGCAGAACCACAGGCTGGCCGGCAGCTGGCTGGCCTGCTGGTTCCAGTGCTGGACCAGGGCCGGCTGCAGGCTGGTCAGTTGCCAGTGCTGCTTGAACGCCAGTTCGCGCACCGCCTGGGCCAGCGAGGCGGGCAGGGCGCTGGCCAGAAAGCTGCCCTGGCTTTGCCAGTCGGCCTGGATCTGCCAGTGCTCGCTGGCCTCGCCGTACAGCTGTTTGAAGCGGGCGGCGGCGATAGCCTGCAGGGTGGCCAGGCTGCCGGCATTGGCGGGGGGCTCCAAGAGCCAGTAGCGGGCCAGGGTGTCTGCCACGGTGACGCGCAGCCGTGGCCGCCAGAGGGCGCGGCGGGAGCTGGCTGGCTGTGTTGCCAGCTGGCGCAGGCAGGTCTCGGGCGCACCGTCCAGGTGGATCGGTCGGCCCTCGGCCGTGCGCAGTACGAGCCGGTCGGCACCGATATGGAGGGCGAGCGTTTCAGGCCATAAGCGTGACACGGCGTATCTCCTCCAGCGTGGTATGGCCTTGCGCGACCTGGCGCAGCGCTGCCTCGAACAGGGTCTCGGTGCCGTTGCGGCGGGCGGCTTCCTTGATCTGGCGGATGGGCCGCCGGTCCACGATCAGCTCGCGCAGCTCGTCGGTCAGGGTCAGGAATTCCGCGATGGCGCGGCGGCCCTTGTAGCCGCTGCCGCGGCAGTCGCCGCAGCCCTGGCCCTGCCGCAACTGGCCGCCTGCCAGCGCGTCGGCCGGCAGGCCCATGGCAGCCAGGAGGGCGACGTCGGGCGCGACCGGCACGCTGCAGTGCGGGCAGTTGAGGCGGATCAGCCGTTGCGCCCAGATGCCGTTGAGGGCGGAGACGAAGGCGTAGGGGTCGATGCCCATATGGGTGAAGCGGCCGAACACGTCGAAGACGTTGTTGGCGTGTACCGTGGTCAGCACCAGGTGGCCGGTGAGGGCGGACTGGACGGCGATCTCGGCGGTCTCGGTATCGCGGATCTCGCCGACCATGATCTTGTCCGGGTCGTGCCGCAGGATGGAGCGCAGGCCGCGCGCAAAGCTCAGGCCCTTCTTCTCGTTGACCGGGATCTGCAGGATGCCGGGCAACTGGTACTCGACCGGGTCCTCGATGGTGATGATCTTGTCGCGGCCGTGGTTGATCTCGGCGATGGCGCCATAGAGCGTGGTGGTCTTGCCGGAGCCGGTGGGACCGGTCACCAGCAGCATGCCGTAGGGCAGGCCGGCCAGCCGGCGCAAGGTGGCGAGCGAGGCCGGTTCGAAACCCAGCGCCTCCAGGCTGAGGCTGCCGTGCTCGGCGACCATGGCCTGCTTGTCGAGGATACGGATGACCGCGTCTTCGCCATGGATGCTGGGCATGATGGAGAGACGCAGGTCGATCTCGCGCCCGCCGGCCTCTACCCGGAAGCTGCCGTCCTGCGGTACGCGCCGCTCGGCAATATCGAGCTCGGCCAGCACCTTGAGGCGGGACACCACCTGCTCGGCCAGTTGCCGGCCATGGACCTGGGTGATGGCATCGAGCACGCCGTCGATACGGTATTTGACCGCCAGCCCCTGCGGGGTGGATTCCAGGTGGATGTCGCTGGCGGCGGCCTTGAGCGCATCGTAGAGGGTGGAGTTGACCAGCTTGACCGCCGGGCTGCCGCCGTCGCTGGCGGCCAGGAAGCTGAGCTTTTCGGCTACCCGCTCCTGGTCGGGCAGGGCGCTGCCGTCCAGCAGCAGCTGGTCCACCGCGCGGGTCGATTCCTCCTGCCGGGCGAGGTAGGCGTGGATATCGGCCGGCAGGGCCAGCCGGTAGCCGAGCGGTTGGCCGCAGTGGTGCTCCAGCCAGATGGGCAGGTCGGTGTCGAACGGGTTGCCGATGACCGCCAGCAGCGCCGCGCCATCGCGCAGCAGGGTGCAGCCGCGCTTCTGGGCCTGGGCCAGGGGCAGCAGGTCGAAAGCAGCCTGGGCGGCGAGCATGTCGGCGGTTTCCATGACCGGCAGTTGCAGCCAGTGACCCAGCTCGCGGCAGGCTTGGCGGGGCTCCAGGTGCAGTGTTTCCGCCAGCGCGGCGATCACGTCACTGCCCTGTTGCCGGGCGGCCGCCTGGGCGGCCTGCAGCAGCTGGGCGTCGAGCCGTGGGGTGTTGGCCTGGGGCGCGTTCACAGGCTGCCTGCCAGATCAAAGATGGGCATATAGAGCAGGACCACGATGCCGCCGATGACGAGGCCGATGGCGGTCATCAGCACCGGTTCGAAGGTCTTGGTGAAGCGCTCCATCCAGCGCGTGGTCTCGCGCTCGTAGAAATTGGCCGAGCGGGTGAGCATGGCGCCGAGCTGGCCGGAGCGCTCGCCTACCCGCAGCATGCGCAGCGAGATGGGCGTGCCGAGGCCATGCTGCTCGAAGGCATCGGACAGCATGCCGCCCTCGCGTATGGCCAGGGTGGCCGCCGCAAGGCGGGGGCGGGTAGTGGGGGCGGCCACGCTGGCGACCATGCCCAGTGCGGTGCTGATGGGGATGCCGCCTTCCAACAGCATGCCCAGGGTGAGATAGAGCCGCGATAGTTCGAGGATGTGCAGCCGCTCGCCGATGCCGGGCAGCTTGCGGGCGTAGGTCTGCCAGGCGCCGGTCTGTACCAGCCGGCGCACCTGCCAGGCCAGTGCCGCCAGCAGGGCGACCGTGCCGGCGGCGACCAGGCTGCCGTGCTCGGCCACCAGGCTGCCCCAGTCGAGCAGCCGTTGCGACAGCCAGGGCATGGGCCGGCCGGTGCCCTGGTAGACCGCGGCGAAGCGCGGCACCACAAAGCCCAACAGGAAGAACGCGACCGCGCAGCCGACGGTGGCGAGGATGGTGGGGTAGATGGCGGCGCTGACCAGGCGGCCGCGCACTTCGTCCAAGCGGATCTGGTAGTCCAGATAGCGAGCCAGCGCCTGTGGCAGCTCGCTGGTGCCCTCGGCCGCCTGCACCACGCCGACGTAGAGCGGCGGGAAGACGGCCGGCTGGCCGGCCAGGGCGGTAGAGAAGCGCTCTCCTTCGCGCAGCCGTTGCAGCAGGCCCCCGAGTACGCTGGCCGAGACCGCGTCGGCAGCCTTGTCGTGCAGGGCGTCGATGCTCTCCACCAGGCTCAAGCCCGCTTCAAGTAGTGCCAACAGCTCCTGGCTGAACAGCACCAACGGAAAGCGCTGCCGCCGCCCCAGCCTGGCCTGACCGGCCTGCGCGACCGAGAGCACGGTGAACTGGCGCGACTCGGCCTGGCGGCGGGCGTCCAGCTCGTCGCTGGCGTCGATGGCCAGCGTCTCTACCAGATTGTCGGGTGACAGGGCTTGCAGGCGGTACTGCATGGCGCTTGGCGTGTCTTAGCGGTTGGCGATATCGGCGTCGTCGCCCGTACCGCCGGGTGCGCCATCCTTGCCGTAGGAGAGCAGGTCGAACTCGGTGGGCGAGTTTGCACGGTAGAGGTAGGGCCTGCCCCAGGGGTCGAGCGGGATGGTCTTGGGCATATAGGGGCCGTTCCATTTGGCGAGATCGGCCGGGCGGGTGACCAGGGCAGTGAGACCCAGCTCGGTGGCCGGGTAGCTGCCGACGTCGACCCGGTAGGCATCGAGCGCCTTGGAGAAGGCCTCGACCTGGGCGCGGGCAACGGTCTGCTCGGACTTGCCGATCTGGGAGAAGTAGCGCGGCCCGACGTAGGCGGCGAGGAGGCCGATGATGGCAACAACGACTAGCAATTCCAGCAGGGTGAAGCCTGCGGAACGAGGTTTGAATTCGAGCATCGCCTATCCCTGGTTTAGCGCCAACTGCGCTCGGTTTTGTGCACGGCGCCTTGGTGATTTGTTGCCTGCGCAATATCGGTTTATTGCTTGGCTTTTTTGTTTGGTGGGGCTGGCGCAGTGTAAGCGATTCCCTTTGTTTATTAGTGGCTGGTTCTATTTAAAATAAGGGAAGATTAATAATCTAATTTAATCAGATTTATCTGAATCTTGAATTGATTGGGCTTTGCCGCTAATTGCACGGCGGTACGGATTTTAACCGTGTTGTTTTATTGATACTTCTGCTTACAGTTGTTTCTATCCATTTGCAGAGGCCCAAGGGTCGGGGAGTAGGATGCCCTCGCTGTTCATCGGTCCAGGGAACCGTTGGGCAGGTCTGCGCTACCCCCTTCAAGAGTGGGGGCGCTTTTCTCTCAAGCTCGCTTGAGAGCCGCTAACAAAACCCTTCTGGCGTTGTTGTGCAAGCTTGTCGTACTAACCGTACTGTCTGCGCTTGCACGCCTAGCCAGAACCGCTTCGCTGGGTTTGATTAGCGACTCTTTGCAACGGATTTTTCCGGGGCGGGGGATGGGCTTGCCCAACGGTTTCCTGGGAATTCCTTGTGTTGCTTGCAGGCAGGCACCGGTCCGCTTTGGGAACCGGTGTGCATCCGTTTTTGCTGCGGGTGATACGGGCAAGTCTTCTCAGACTCCAAGGAGCGTTATGAATAATTCCATCAAAAAAGCCCTGCTGGCTTTTGCCGCCGCGCTGGCATTGCCAGCCGCAATGGCAAGCCAGATTACCTTTGACCCGGCCGCCCCCAATATTTATGCCGGGGGTGAGGGTTTTGACGAAGCCGGCTACAAGCTCAATGTGGTGCCGCCCTTGGGTGGCGTTGACGGTGGCCTCAATGGCGCCGTGGTATCCAATGCCGCCAGCTGCGTGGTGCTGGATTGCCCGGTTGGTAATAGCACGCAGTATTTCCTTGGCCTGAACGACGGTGGTTTGAAGGTCAGCAAGAGCGACGGCCTGGGCTTTCGGCTGTTTGGCTTTGACGCCAGCTTTGTGGCGCCGGTGGTGGCCAACATCCCCTTCTCGGTCGCCCGCATCGTGATCTTTGGCCACGACGTGTTCGACAACGAGTACTGGACCAGCTTCACCCTGCCTGGCCAGAACGCCAATGGCTATTGGGAGTTCAGCAACTTTGTGTTCGACGCCACCGATACCTGGTTCCGCGACGTGACCTTCCTGGCCTGCCTGACCGACGAAAGCGGCCAGTGCGTGGCCGATGGCCAGAACCAGGCCCAGTTCGCGCTCGACAACGTGAACCTGGTGCCGGAACCCACCAGCTGGGCACTGCTGGGCATCAGCCTTGCCGCCATGCTGGTCGCAGCGCGCCGCAAGCGGCAGTTCTGATCGCCATCGTCAGAACCGTCCATTCAACCCTTGCATGGGAAACCAATCATGATCCGCAGACCCTCACAATGGGCCGTCCTCGCGCTCGTCTCCGGTCTGGCTGCTACCGCGGCCGCCCAGGATGCACGGCGCCCCTATATCGTCCAGTTGGCCGACAAGCCGGTCGCCAACTACACCGGCGGTATCAGCGGCCTCAACGCCACCCAGCCGCCCGCCGGCCAGCGCCTGAACGTACAGAGTAACGACGTACAGGCCTATATGAGCTACCTCGACACCAAGCAGCGCAGCGTGCTCGCCACGGTGGGCAATGCGCCGGTGATCTATGACTTCAAGCTGGTGTTCAACGGCTTTTCGGCCCTGTTGACCGACGCCGAAGTGCGCGCGCTGAAGAAGAATGCCGGCGTGGCCTCGATCGCGCCGGACGAGCCGCGTGAACTCCTGACCAACTACACCCCGCGCTTTTTGGGCCTGGACAAGCCGGGTACCGGCCTGTGGGCGCAGCTGGGCGGTACCCAGCTTGCGGGCGAGAACGTCATCATCGGCGTGGTGGACAGCGGCGTGTGGCCGGAGAACCCCGCCTTTGCCGACCGCGTGGATGCGCAGGGCAACCCGACCTTCGACCCCGCCGCGCAGCAGGTCTATGGCGCGCCGCCGGCCGGTTGGAGCGGCACTTGCCAGACCAGCGCGAGCTTTCCCTCGTGCAACAACAAGCTGATTGGCGCGCAGGTGTTCCGCGACACCTACGACAGCCTGATCGCCCAGGGCCTCTACACCCCGCACTGGAGCGACTACAACTCGCCGCGCGACAACGGTGGCCATGGCACCCATACCGCCAGCACCTCGGGCGGCAACTTCAATGTGGCGGCCAATGTGGGCGGCGTGGCGCTGGGTGCGGCATCGGGCATTGCCCCGCGTGCCCGCGTGGCGGTCTACAAGGTCTGCTGGAGCTACCAGGACCCCGCCAACCCCGCCCTGCCCAAGAATTCCTGCTTCAACGGCGACAGCGTGAAGGCGATCGACAAGGCCGTGGCTGATGGCGTGGACGTGATCAACTTCTCGATCAGCGGCAGCATGACCAGCGTGACCGATGCGGTGGAGCAGGCCTTCTTTGGCGCCGCCAACGCCGGTGTGTTCGTGGCGGCATCGGCCGGCAACAGCGGCCCGGCCAACCAGGTGGCGCACATCAGCCCCTGGCTGACCACGGTGGCGGCGTCTACCCATGACCGTTACTACGAAGGCTCGACCACCCTGGGCAATGGCGCGAGCTATACCGGCGTGACCCTGAACCAGAACCCGCTGGCGGCCACCGCCGTGGTGCTGGCCAAGGACGTGGGCGTGGCCGGGGCTGCTGCGCAGCAGGTGCGCGAGTGCTGGAACACCGGCGTGCTGGACCCGACCAAGGTGGCCGGCAAGGTGGTGGTCTGCGACCGCGGCACCGTGGCGCGGGTGGACAAGAGTGCAGCGGTGAAGGCGGCCGGCGGCGTGGGCATGATCCAGGCCAACCTGACTGCTGCGCAGAGCCTGAACGCCGACCTGCATACCGTGCCCACCCTGCATGTGGACAATGTGACCGGCGCGGCCATCAAGGCCTATGTGGCACTGGGCAACGGGACGGCCACCATCAGCAAGGGGCTGCTGAAGTCGGGCGTGATCGTGGCGCCGGTGATGGCGGACTTCTCCTCGCGCGGGCCGAACAAGGCTGACCTCAATACCCTCAAGCCGGACCTGACTGCACCGGGTGTGGATATCCTCGCCGGCTACATCCCCAGCCTGGACCAGACCCAGCATGACGCGGTCGACAACGGCACCGTGGTTCCGCCGCCGGCCTGGGACTTCCTGCAGGGTACGTCCATGTCCAGCCCGCACGTGGCTGGCCTGGCAGCGCTGCTGCGCCAGCAGCACCCGACCTGGTCGCCGGCTGCGATCAAGTCTGCGCTGATGACTACCGGCTACGGTACCTTCAACGATGGCCAACCGGGCCTGGCCAACGGGCGCCTGCCCTGGGCCCAGGGCGCCGGCCACGTGAACCCGAACGCCGCGGCCGACCCTGGCCTGGTGTACGACGCGGGTACGCTGGACTATGTGCGCTACATGTGCGGCATCAACGTGCTGCAGCCTTCGATCTGCTCGGTCTACGGCACCATCCAGCCCTATAACCTGAACCTGGCCTCGATCACCGCGGCCAACGTGCTGGGGCAGCTGAGCATTACCCGTACCGTGACCAATGTGGGCGCCACCCCGGCTACCTACACCGCCACTGCCGCCATACCGGGCTTTGACGTGACGGTATCGCCGGCCACCCTGACCCTGAACCCGGGTGAGAAGAAGAGCTTCAGCGTGCTGCTCTCGCGTACCACCGCGCCGCAGTCCACCTGGCAGTATGGTTCGCTGGTCTGGAGCGATGGCAGCCACACCGTGCGTAGCCCGGTGACGGCCCGTGCATCGCTGCTGGCTGCCGTGGCCAATGTGAGCAGCGAAGCGGCTTCTGGCAGCAAGGTGTTCAGCGTGGGTACCGGCTTCAACGGTGCGCTCACCAGCATCAAGGGTGGGCTGAAGGAGGCGGTGACCTTCAGCGACACGGTCAACAAGTCCAGCGACAGCGATGGCGGTGTGGCGGCCTGTACTGCAGGCAACGACCCGACCGGTGGCGTGAAGGTGCACCAGATCGTGGTGCCGGCCGGTAACCTGGTGACCCGCGTGGACCTGTACAACGCCGAGACCACCCATGGTGCAGCTGACGATCTGGACCTGGTTGTGGTCAACAGCGCTGGCGCCGTGGTGGGCAGCAGCGGTGGTGGTTCGTCGGATGAATCGGTGCAACTGCTCAACCTGCCGGCCGGTACCTACAAGGCCTGCGTGGTGGGCTACGCCCCGCAGGGCGGCAGCACCGGCTATACGCTGTCGAGCTGGGTGGTGAACAACGGCGATACCGGCGGCAACTTCAAGGTGCTGTTGCCGGCCAAGGCCTATGTGGGTGGTACTGCATCGGCCGCTATGAGCTGGTCTGGCCTGGCTGCGGGCAAGCGCTACCTGGGCGCCGTGCGCTATGTGGCCGAGAACGTGGCACAGGGCAGCACCGTGCTGCTGGTCGAGACCAACGACCCGCTGCCGCTGAGCAGCGGCACCAGCCGCAACAACCAGGTCGATCCACGGATCTGACCTTGGTTGGCTGTCGCTTACGCGATAGCTGGTAGTTAGAAACAAAATGACCGCGAGCTTTCGGGCTCGCGGTCATTTGTTTTTTGGTGTGCCTTTGCGGGCACTGCTCTGCAATCCCTAGTCAGGGAATGGATTGGGCGGGTACGGCGGTTGCCACCCTATCTATATAGGGCGGCAGCGCCGGCTACCTCGGATCGTTCCCGCCGCGGATCACCGGCCGCAGGGTGCAGGCGCCGGATTGGCACTGCGCGCCGGGGTCGGCGATCAGCCGGCAATCGGACATTTCGCCCGCGGCGCGGATTTCTTCCAGCCGCTCCTTGCTCTGCTGCTGGGCCAACTGACGGATGCGTGCGGCGTCGCCGTCATCTTGCGACCAGGGCAGGTAGAAGGCGGGGCCGCCGCAGGCCTTGGCGCCGGCCGGTACCGTCTTGCACTGTTCGTCGCGCTGGCAGCGGGCGGCGCCGATGGCCTGGCGCAGCTCGGTGAGGGTGGCTTGCGAGGCGGGGGCTGCGCTGGTGCTGGGCAGGCAGAGCAGGGCGGCGGCCAGGCTTAGCCATAGGCTCCGGGTCAGGCGCGGCATAGGGGGCCTCCTTATCGATGGGGTGACTGAGACTGCTGGCAGTCCAGGACGTTTCCGTCCTTTGTACTTGCCATCATGGGCGATGCGCGTGGAGGTGGCAAACCGCATGCCCGAGGGGTGTCATGTGCCGGTAGTGGCCGGCTTCTACCATGCCGGACTTCTGGCTCTAAAAGCAGAAAATCCGTATGTGCTGATGGTTGGTTTTCGAGGGGTTATCCACAGGCTTGTTGCGATCTTGCATCAGCGTCCAAGATCGGAAAGTGGGTCATTTGGCCCCGTATTGACGGGCTGTTTGGGGGCTTGACTTTTTACAGGCCCTGCAACGACGGGGCGGTGAAAAACAAGAGAGAAACAGCTATTGCAAGCAGGCAGTCGGGCTACTAGACTTAGTGGTCAGAGCAGTACAAAAACACTAGATCTTGTGTTTTCCACAATTCCTGCACAGATTTATGCACACGCCACTTCGGGTATTCCGGAGCGTGAATTTTTCGTGTGAGTTCAGGGATTTGCCGCATGGGCCGGGCTGAGTTTGCCCCCTGCGGCGCCGCCTGAACAGCATCCATACCCAAGGTATGGCGGGCCGCTATCCAGTGGCCGGCCTACTGGCAAACCAACAGCAAAAGGGGAAGTTCTCACTATGTACACCACCACCGATACCGCCAGCACCGCGCGCGCCGCCTACCCGCAAGGGAATGAGAGCGTGGCATCCGGTGCGGCGCAGCCCGTTGCCGAGTACAAGACCATCCGCCGTAACGGATCGGTCATGTCGTTCGAGCCGATGAAGATCTCGGTTGCCGTGACCAAGGCCTTTTTGGCCGTGCACGGTGGTGCGGCGGCGCAGTCGGCTTCGGTGCGTGAATCGGTCCAGAAGGTGACCGACCTGGTGGTGAACGCCCTGATGCGCCGCAAGCCCGAGGGCGGCGCGATCCATATTGAAGATATCCAGGACCAGGTTGAACTGGCGCTGATGCGCACCGGTGAGCATGACGTGGCCCGCGCCTACGTGCTGTACCGCGAGCGCCGCCACCAGGAGCGCCTGGCCAAGGGCGAGGCCGACCAGGCCCCGGCTTCTGCCATCAACGTGAACGACGAAGGCGTGAGCAAGCCCCTGGACGTAGCCAAGCTGCGCGCCCTGGTGCAGTCTGCCTGTACCGGCTTTGAGAAGGTGACCGACGCCGAGCATATCGTCGCAGAGACCCTGAAGAACCTGTACGACGGCGTGCCGGCCGAGGAAGTGCGCAAGTCCGCCATCCTCTCCTCGCGCCAGCTGATCGAGAAGGAACCGGCCTACTCCAAGGTGACCGCTCGCCTGTTGATGCACAGCCTGCGCCGCGAAGTGCTGGGCGAGGAAGTGATGCACGAGGAGATGGCGACCCGCTACGCCGAGTACTTCCCCAACTTTATCAAGCAGGGTATTGAAGCCGAGCTGCTGGACCCGGAACTGGCCCAGTTCGACCTGGCCAAGCTGGGCGCGGCCATGAAGTTCGAACGTGACTACCAGTTCGACTACCTGGGCCTGCAGACCCTGTTCGACCGTTACTTCCTGCATATCCACGGCCACCGTATCGAGCTGCCGCAGGCCTTCTTCATGCGCGTGGCCATGGGCCTGGCGCTGCGCGAGATCGACCGCGAAGCCCGTGCCATCGAGTTCTACAACGTGCTGTCGACCTTCGACTTCATGTCGTCGACCCCGACCCTGTTCAACTCGGGCACCCTGCGCAGCCAGCTCTCCAGCTGCTACCTGACCACCATTGCCGATGACCTGGATGGCATCTACGAAGGTCTGAAGGAAAACGCGCTGCTGTCGAAGTTTGCCGGCGGCCTGGGCAACGACTGGACCCCGGTGCGCGCCCTGGGCTCGCATATCAAGGGCACCAACGGCAAGTCGCAAGGTATCGTCCCCTTCCTGAAGGTGGTGAACGACACCGCCGTGGCCGTGAACCAGGGTGGCAAGCGCAAGGGCGCCGTGTGTGCCTACCTGGAGACCTGGCACGCCGACATCGAGGAATTCCTCGAACTGCGCAAGAACACCGGTGATGACCGCCGTCGTACCCACGACATGAACACCGCCAACTGGATCCCCGACCTGTTCATGCAGCGCGTGATGGAAGGCGGCGAGTGGACCCTGTTCAGCCCGTCTGAAGTGCCGGACCTGCACGACCTGTACGGCAAGGAATTTGCCGAGGCCTATGTGCGCTACGAAGCCAAGGCCGAGCGCGGCGAAATGCGCGTGCACAAGAAGATCCCGGCCCTGCAGCTGTGGCGCAAGATGCTGACTATGCTGTTTGAAACCGGCCACCCCTGGTTCACCTTCAAGGACCCTTGCAATATCCGCAGCCCGCAACAGCACGTGGGCGTGGTGCACTCGTCCAACCTGTGTACCGAGATCACCCTGAACACCAACGACAACGAGATTGCCGTGTGTAACCTGGGCTCGGTGAACCTGGTGAACCATATGGTCAAGGGCGCCGACGGCGAATACACCCTGGACAGCGACAAGGTGAAGCGCACCGTCAAGACCGCCATGCGCATGCTGGACAACGTGGTGGACATCAACTTCTACCCGGTCAAGAAGGCCCGCAATTCCAACCTGCGTCACCGCCCGGTGGGCATGGGCATCATGGGCTTCCAGGACTGCCTGCACATGCTGCGCACCCCGTATGCATCGCAAGCGGCGGTGGAATTTGCCGACAGCTCGATGGAAGTGGTGGCCTACCACGCCTACTACGCATCGACCGAGCTGGCCGAAGAGCGTGGCCGCTACCCCAGCTACGCCGGCAGCCTGTGGAGCCGTGGCATCCTGCCGCAGGACAGCATCGACCTCCTGGCCGAAGCCCGTGGCGGCTACCTGGAGATGGACCGTTCGTCCAAGCTGGACTGGACCGTGCTGCGCGAGCGCATTGCCACCTACGGCATGCGTAACTCGAACTGCCTGGCCATCGCCCCGACCGCGACCATTGCCAATATCGTGGGTGTGTCTGCCTCGATCGAGCCGAACTTCCAGAACATCTTTGTGAAGTCCAACCTGTCGGGCGAATTCACCGTCATCAACGAGCACCTGGTGCACGACCTGAAGGCCCGCGGCCTGTGGGACGACGTGATGATTGGCGATATCAAGTACTTCGACGGTTCGCTGCACCGCATTGACCGCGTGCCGCAAGACCTGAAGGACATCTACGCTACCGCCTTTGAAGTGGAAGCCCAGTGGCTGGTGGAATGTGCCTCGCGCCGCCAGAAGTGGATTGACCAGGCGCAGAGCCTGAACATCTACATGGCCGGTGCATCGGGCAAGAAGATGGACGACCTGTACAAGCTGGCCTGGGTACGTGGCCTGAAGACCACCTACTACCTGCGCACCTTGTCGGCATCGAGCGCCGAGAAATCGACCGGCCGTGGTGGCGAGCTGAACTCGGTGCCGGTGGGTGGTGGCCAGATGGCTGCTGCTGCCGTGGCCGCCCCGGTGGCCGCTGCGCCGGTGATGCCGGAAGCCGAAGGCGCCGTCTGCATGATGCGCCCGGGTGATCCGGGATTTGCAGAATGCGAAGCTTGCCAATAAAGCCTAGCCACCAATAAAGCCCCTCTGGCTTTGTTGTGCGAGCTTGCCGTACCAGACGTACTGTCTACGCTCGCACGCCGCGCCAGAGCCGCTTTGCTGGGCTTTCTTGGCGGCTAGTCGCCGCTAAGTGGGAAGGGGAGGGTGACCACCCCTTTCTGCGCCTGCGGTAGCTACCGGCCGCAAGGGCCGGATGAATAGAAAGAAGATGGGCTGCCTGCCTGATGGGCGGTGGCTTATCCAGTTGAACAAGTAAGTGCTTCAAACTGTCCAAACGACTGATTTGAAAGGAAATAATATGCTGTCCTGGGACGATACCCCCGCTCAACCTGCCGCCAAGCCGGCTGCCCCGCAAACTCCGGCGCAGCCGCAGTATTCGTTTGAATCGGCCCCTGCCCAAGCCGACTACAACACCGCCAGCGTGCAGGCCCATAGTGCCGGTCGTGTCAGTGCCGTGGACAAGCGCATTATCAACGGCGGTACCGACGTGAACCAGCTGGTGCCGTTCAAGTACAAGTGGGCCTGGGAGAAGTACCTGGCCACCTGCGCCAACCACTGGATGCCGCAGGAAATCAATATGCAGCGCGATATTGAGCTGTGGAAGAACCCCAACGGCCTGAGCGAAGACGAGCGCCGCCTGGTGAAGCGCAACCTGGGCTTTTTTGTGACCGCCGACAGCCTGGCGGCCAACAATATTGTGCTGGGTACCTACCGCCACATCACCGCGCCGGAATGCCGCCAGTTCCTGCTGCGCCAGGCATTTGAAGAGGCGATCCACACCCACGCCTACCAGTACATTGTGGAGAGCCTGGGCCTGGACGAAGCCGAGGTGTTCAACGCCTACCACGAGATCAAGTCGATCCGCGACAAGGACAACTTCCTGATCCCGTTTATCGACGCGCTGACCAACCCCAACTTCAAGACCGGCACGCCCGAGGCTGACCAGCAGCTCTTGAAGTCGCTGATCGTCTTTGCCTGCATCATGGAAGGCATGTTCTTCTACGTGGGCTTTGTGCAGATCCTGGCGCTGGGCCGCCAGAACAAGATGACCGGCGCTGCCGAGCAGTACCAGTACATCCTGCGCGACGAATCGATGCACTGTAACTTCGGCATTGACCTGATCAACACGATCAAGCTGGAAAACCCGCACCTCTGGACCGAGCCCTTCAAGGCCGAGCTGACTGGCCTCTTCCAGAAGGCTGTTGAGCTGGAATACGCCTACGCCGAGGACACCATGCCGCGCGGCGTGCTGGGCCTGAATGCTTCGATGTTCAAGGACTACCTGCGCTTTATCTGCAACCGCCGCATGCAGCAGATTGGCCTGGAGCCCATGTTCCCGGGTGCTACCAACCCCTTCCCGTGGATGAGCGAGATGATCGACCTGAAGAAGGAAAAGAACTTCTTCGAGACCCGCGTGATTGAGTACCAGAGCGGTGGGGCTTTGAGCTGGGATTGATAGTGATGTGAATAAAGGCTGCCAGAGATGGTGGCCTTTTTTCTGGGTAGAGTTGGGTTAAATAGACTAGGTAGAGCTGCCGGAAATTGTGGTCTGTTCCCTATTTCGCTTTTGTGCTCAATCCGACCGGCCTGACGGCCGGCGAGTTAGCTTCAGGTTATGACTTTATGACTCTCATTGGTTCAAATGGCTGGAAGCCTTTGGCACAACATTTGACTGAGTTGCTCTGTAGCGGTCAGTCGTTGGGTGATGCAGTTCGAATCGTATCGGCTCGTCCTGACTCAAGAATTATCTTTCTCCTCAAGGCAGTGCAAATTGCTTGCAATGTTTCTTCCCGCGAAGCTGCCAAAATTGTTGCCAAGGAAGTCACATCAATATCACCCTAACAAGGCAGTCAGTCGGGCACCAAATTGCTGCGCAGTTTGGTGCCTCCATTACGCTCTTGTGCTGGTTACTTTAAATGTAAGCCCTTTGTCGCGGGAGTCAGTTCATGTCAAAGCCCAGAATTAGTGTCAATAAACTTGGTGAGTATCTGACCGCAACGCCTTCCAGGCGAAAAAGAATTATCGAGGATCAGCAGCAGCCAAAGACATTTGTCGCAGCCAGGTACTCTGACGCTAGAGAAGAAATTGTTGAATACCTCTCGACTGGCATGAGCGACGACTCAGAAATTCTGTCCGCTGCGAAAAGACTTAGAATCCAAAATGGTGGAAGTGAATTTGTAGAGCATGATCGACAAGCTTCTGCCTCAGCAATTGAGGATTTCCTAGAGGCTTCCGGAGATTTGGATTTGGAAAGCCTCGTTGTTGAGGCAGGGCAGTCTACTTCATCCCATACTATGGAAGTCGCGGGGGTGGAAATAAGTATGAGGCCGGATGCTGTACTTAAAGATCCAGAGTCTGGGCAAGTCGTCGGTTGCGTAAAACTTCATTTTTCCAAAACAAGCCCATTAACGCCTCAGGCGGCCGAATATGTGGCTACCGCCATGAGAGTTTATTTAGAAAGTGGAGAGAGTAGTTCAGCAATCGATCATTCAAAGTGTTATGTGGTTGACGTTCCGACTCAGCGGGTTGTTAGTGCTCCGAAGGCCTTCAAAAGAAAAATGAACGACATCGAAGCGGCTTGTGAGGAAATTGATGCGCGCTGGAAAAATAAGGTTTAGCTAGGCGATGAACGTGGTGCTGGAGAGTTTCTGGAGAAATTAGGGCCATTTCTTGCAATTACGCATGAAATTGTTAGCTTGCAAGACCTGACCCCAAATTACGCTGGATTACGCTGGGCATTAATACTTGGACACGTATGAATCTGAATCAAAGGCTCTATAGAAATTTTGTCGCATTAATAGCGCCACGCGGAAAGCCGACCTTGCGTCCGCTATATCGGCTTTTTCAAGCGGCGGCAGTTGCAATGTTTCTGGTTTTTGTTGTTAACCTATTCTCAATCGGAAAGAGTTCTTTCGGCGAGTGGGGTGATTTCTTCGGCGGGGTACTAAACCCAATCCTTACTTTTCTAATGTTTATGGGGTTGTTGATTACAATCGTTATTCAGCAAACCGAGTTGCAGGAGTCTCGCGTTGAACTTAGGCGTTCAGCCGATGCGCTGCGCGACCAAAACGAAAGCCTGAGGAAACAGAACTTCGAAAACACTTTCTTTCAGATGTTAGAAATTCATAATCAGATCGTGAACGCAATCGATCTCGTTAGCGAGCAGGGAAGGGTCACCAGAGGTAGAGACTGTTTTAGTGTCTTCTACACAAGGTTTAATAAAATATATCGTGAAAATAAAGAAAAGGCGAATGGAAAATACACTGAAGAATCGGTTTTGAAGTTGGCTTATCAGCTGTTCTGGAAGGAGCATCAAACTGAGCTGGGACATTACTTTCGCTACCTTTATAACGTGGTCCGCTTTATTAAGGAATCGAAGCAGGTGGATGGCCCTTATCTACGCCTAATTCGCGCCCAGCTTTCTGATCAGGAGCTCCTGCTGCTCTTCTATAACTGTGTTTCCGATAACGGCGGCAATTTTACACCTTTGGTAGAAGAGTTTGCACTCTTGGACAACATTCCGAAAATTCGTCTTCTGGACAAGATGCATGACGGCATGCTCCAACCCTGCGCATTTGGCGCGCAGAAAAATACCCAACAGGACACAGCGGACGTCTGGTAAGCGAGGGTTTCTGTTCACTGACCCCATGCAGGTGTCGCTGAACTCCACGTTAGGTTCTTTCCACACTAACGCAGCATTAAATTTAGGAGAAATATGGAATCCGTAGAGAAATTGGAACTGCACTACCATCTCAAGGATCAGTCCCATTCAATGGATGCATTGATCAGAAATAGATGTGAGGCGGAAGCCCTTGCAGCCTTCTTGGAAATTGCCAAATCATTAGGAATTACTGTTTCTATTGAGACATCCGCCTATACGGAAGGTGGCTTACGGGAAATATGGGACTTCATTGGGAAAAACAATAATCAACTGACGTTACTGCTCGCAATAGTTGTGCTGATATTTTCGAGAGTCCCTGTAGCTCCCGTGTCAGACGCTCAGATGGACAACCTAAATAAAGAGATTGCTAAGCTAACCCTGGAGGAAAAAAGGCTAGCTATAGAAAAACTCAAGCAAGAATTAAAAGAAAATAACGTCTCTAAGGAAACTCTGAATACCGGCGCCGCCGCTATCCAAGAAAATGTAAAGATCGCAGTAAGGCGCTCAAATTTTTATAAAAATCTTGTGGAATATGGAAAAGTTACTGGTGTCGGTATTTCCCCAGTAATTGAAAGAGATATTGAAAATTATGTTGACAAGTCAGAGTTTCACAAATTCGTGCTATCCACAAATAACTTGCCTGTTGAAATTGTCGAGCCGGCTACTATTGAAATAGTCGCTCCTGTCCTAAAAGAAGGGAACTATCAGTGGAAGGGTATCTATCAAGGGGAATTAATCTCATTTTCCATGGCTGACGATGAGTTTAAGTTCTCCGTCCTTGCTAGGCAGGTGTCATTTCAGCATGGATCAGTGATCGAATGTGTTTTGAAAATCAATCGCAGATTCGATGCGGTTGGCGACATCGTAATTACCGGGTACTCCGTTTCTGTAGTGCTTAGTGTGTCCGACGGGGAGAACAAAAATGAAACGCTCCAAGGTGCGCGTCACAAAGCTTACAAAAAATTTCTAAAAGATCAAGGCGAGCTTTTCTAATGAAAATTAACCTTTCGGTCAAAAAAATAAAAAATACCGGGGTCAGATACCGTCTTGAATAGCAAGCCCAGGTTGTCCGTGATTTGCATCAAACGGCTTGCCGGACGTGATCACCCCATAGATCAGGTGGGCCAGCTTGCGCATCACCGCCCCAATCACCGCCTTGGGAGCTAGGCCGGT
>NZ_DATCSC010000016.1:0-14211 GCF_036568685.1 Chitinimonas sp. | reverse complement strand
ACCGCGGCGCAGATGGCGGCGGTATTGCCTATGCGTACCTGCGAGCGCCAGCTGGGCGCCGCTGCCGGTTGGTGTGGTGCCAGAAAGTCCCCCAGCAAGGCCGGCAGCACATGGTTGCCGAGCGTGGTGCTGGCGCCGATGCGCAGCGACTGCACCTGGGCGTCCGCCTCGCGCGCCATGCGTTCGATCTCGGCGGCGCCGTCCAGCATGGCCAGCGCGCGCGGCAACAGGCTGCGGCCGTTGTCGTTCAGCAGCAGCCGCTTGCCGGCCCGGTCGAACAGGCGCAGCGATAGCAGCCGCTCCAGCTCGTTCACCGCCGCGCTGGTGGCGGATTGCGAGAGGGCGATCTCTTCGCCCGCCGCGGCGGTGGTGCCACTCTGGGCAACCGCCACAAAGATCTGCAGCTGGCGTAGGGTAAGGCGCAGGATGTCCATGTTTACGATGTAGCGATTCAACAGCTTGATATTAGCAAGATAAGCCATTGGACGGGTTTATGGCTGGGGCCTAGATTGACGCCATCTCCCCCAAATGAGTCGCTACCATGACGACAACCCTGAACCCACCCTTGCCGGCGGTGCTGCCACCCAGCCCCAGCGGCAAGCTGCCTGGCCTGATTTTGGCTGGCCTGCTGGCACTGGCCGCGCTAGGCCTAGGCCGGCTGGATTGGCTGCAAGCACACGGCTTTACCGCGCTGACCCTGGCCATCGTGCTGGGCATGCTGGTGGGCAATACCGTCTACCCGCGCCTGGCCACGTATTGCGCCGCCGGCGTCGGTTTTTCCAAACAGACCCTGCTGCGCCTGGGCGTGGTGCTGTATGGCCTGCGGCTGACGGTGCAGGATATCGGCCAGGTAGGCTGGAGCGGCGTGCTGGTCGACAGCTTGGTGCTGGGCTCCACCTTTGCGCTGGCCTGCTACGCGGGTACCCGCTGGCTGGGCCTGGAGCGGCGTACCGCCATGTTGATCGGTGCCGGTAGCGCCATCTGCGGTGCGGCGGCTGTCATGGCTACCGAGCCGGTGGTGAAGGCGCGTAGCGAGCAGGTCACCGTGGCGGTGGCCACCGTAGTGGTGTTCGGCACCCTGGCCATATTTCTCTACCCGGCGCTGTACCAGCTCAACCTCGATTGGAACTGGCTACCTGGCGGCAGCCAGCGCTTTGGCATCTATATGGGCTCCACCATCCACGAGGTGGCCCAGGTGGTGGCGGCCGGCAATGCGGTCAGCACCACCGCCGCCGATGCGGCGGTGATCGCCAAGATGGTGCGCGTGATGCTGCTGGCGCCCTTCCTGATCGGCCTATCGTTCTGGCTGGCCCGTGGCCAGCGCAGCGAGGACGCGCCCAAGGCCAAGCTGCAGCTGCCCTGGTTTGCTGTGGGCTTTGTGGCGGTGGTGTTGTTCAACTCGCTGCAATGGCTGCCGGCGGAAGCCATGTCTGCCGCCAATCAGCTCGATACCCTGCTGCTGGCCACCGCCATGGCTGCACTGGGCCTCAGCACTCACCTGGGGGCGATACGCCAGGCAGGCCTCAAGCCCCTGCTGCTCGCCGCCATCCTGTTTGCCTGGCTGGTGCTGGGTGGTGGTGCCATCAACCTCTTGGCGGCATCGCTAGGTTAGGGGACAAAGCCCAGCTGCTTCAGCGTATGTGCCCCAATCGGCTTGGCCGCCTCGCTGCGCAGCACAATGGCGGTGGTGACCGCGCCAAAGCGGGCAATGGCGTCCACCACGCCTTCGAGTTCGTTCGGGCCGGGGATCAGCACCTTGAGCACAAAGCAGTCCTCGCCGGTCACCCGGTAGACCTCCACGATATGCGGCATCTCGCGAAAGCGCCGCAAGCAGGTCTGGATATGCTCGTGGGTGGTCCGCAGACGAATGATGGCGGTCAGCCCCAGTCCCAACATGGCCGGGTCCACCCGCGCGCCATAGCCGGTAATCACGCCACGGCTCTCCAGCCGCTTTACCCGTTCCGAGGTGGCTGGCTGCGAGAGGCCGATGCGCCGCCCGAGTTCAGACAGTGCCAGGCGGCCATCCTCTTGCAGGGCGGTGAGGATGGCGTGGTCGATGGCATCCAGCGTGATCCGTTCGGCCATGGTGGTTTGTCTTCCCTGCCTTGAATTCATCGGAAATATCAACAATCGGCCGATGACTCTGCATTCAGCCTCTAGCCAGTTTGCGGCAAGCTTGGCCAAGTCGCAATGACTTTCAAGGAGGGTGTATAGATGGAGATGATATTGCTGCCGGGCATAGGCAACTCCGGCGAGACGCACTGGCAGACCCACTGGGAGCGGGCCGACGAGCGCATGCGCCGCTTTGCCCCCACGAACTGGGACGCACCGGACCTTGCGGACTGGATAGCCGCACTGGAGCGAGCGGTGGCGGTGGCGAGCACGCCACCCTTCTTGATCGCCCACAGCCTCTCTTGCCTCTTGGTCGCGCACTGGGCGCGCCAGAGCCGCTTGCCGGTCGCAGGCGCACTGCTGGTAGCGGTGCCCGACCCTACCTCTGCCAGCTTTCCGCAAGCGGCGGCGGAGTTCACCTTGCTGGACACCGCCCGACTGCCTTTCCCCACCTTGCTGCTGGCCAGCAGCAACGACCCCTATGCCGCGACTAGCCATGCGCAGCATTGTGCGCGGCAGTGGGGTTCCGGCTTGGTGGAGCTGGGCGAGCTGGGCCATATCAACGGCGCCAGTGGTTTGGGCGACTGGCCGCAAGGGCGGGCGCTGTTGACGGCGTTTACGGCCGGGCTGGCGGTCGGTGGTACGGATAGCGGCGCTGACGGATCAATGTAGTGGCTTGAGCCCCGCGCGCGTCTCCACATGCGGCAAAGGCGGCAGGCCTGGGCCAGCAGGTGGTTCGAAATGGACCGGCGATGGTGGTGGTGGCCCGGGCGGTAGTGGTGGCGGCAGGTCCAGCGTGTCGCGGCAGGCGGCCTGGGGCTCGCGGCTGGCGGGGTCGATCTCGGGCAGGAGGTCGGGCGCCATTGACTTGAGCAGCTGCACCATCATCGCGCTGGTGAAGCTGTATTTCTCGGCATAGGGCTCGCGCACAAAGGCGGTGATGGTGCCGTAGAAATGGTCGCCCAGCGCAAACACAAAGGTGGCCGAGCGGTTGACCCGGCGTGATTCGATCAGGCCGCCACCGCGGGCGTAGACCTCGTAGCGGTGGTCGCCGGTCCCCGTCTTGCCACCCACCTCAAGCACGGTGCCGTCGCGCAGCACGTAGCCTCCCTTGATACGTACGGCCGTACCGCCGTTGACCACGTCGACCAGGAGGTCGTGCGCCACCTCGGCGATCTCGGTCGGCAAGACCCGGCTGGGGGCGCCGGGGGCGCCGTCGAAGCGGGTCTCGTAGGGGGTGCCGGCAGCAAAGTGCAGCCGGGTGAGCGCCTGGGTAGGCTGGCGCACGCCGCCATTGACGATGATGCCCATCAGCTCGGCCAGCGCTGCCGGCCGGTCGCCTGCCGCGCCCACGGCGCTGGCGTAGGAGGGGGTGATGGCGGCAAAGGGGTAGCCCAGCGCGCGCCAAGCCTTTGCGATCTCCTGGTAGGCCTCCAGCTCCTGCATGTACTTGATGCGCTTGTCCTGCTTCTCGGGGCTACGGGTCTGCAGCAGCCAGGCGTAGGCCTGCTGGCGCGCTTCGGCCCCGGCGGTCAGTGTCTCGCCCATGGTGGCTTGCGGTTTGCGCCGCAGATATTCGACCAGCCACAACTCCAGGGGGTGGATCCGGGCCAGGTAGCCACGGTCGCCCAGCGAGTACTTGTCCACCCCGTACTTGCTGTAGAGGTCGTGCAGGGTCTTGTCGCTCAGGGTCTTGGCTGGCAGGTAGCGGCGCATCTGCTCGGCAAAGTGATCAAAGGGCGCCTCGGGCTCCACGCTGCGCAGTATGGTGGCCACCCGGCTCGATTCCAGCCGGGTTTGCGAGAGCAGGAGGTCCAGCATCTGCTCCGGCGTCTTGCCGTGGTAGTTGCGGTAGAAGCGGGCCATGAAGGTGGTGCCCTCCCAGTCCGCAAAGCGCGATAGGTAGGTCTTGCGGGCACTGGGATCGGCCAGTACCTCCTCGGGGGTGCCGGCGAGCTTGGCCATGTGGTAGCGCACCATGTCGCGCATCAGCCGTACGTAGACAAGGTTGACCGACTTCTGCAGACCCTCGGCCACGGTATAGCTGCGGTGGTCTTCTTCGGGGTCGAAATTGGTGAACTGCTGGGCACCGCCGCCGGTGTAGAAGACCTCGGACGGGTTGGCGGAGTAACTACGCTGTATGGCCGCCTGCAACATGGGCTTGAGGCTGCGGTCCTCGGCATGGATGAGATAGTCGAGCGCCCAGCGGTGCAGTACCTCCTGCCGGGCGGTGGGGACGCGTGCGAGGTCGCTGGCCGGCAGGGCAGCATAGCGTTGGTGCAGCTCGGTCATGATCTCCATGTAATGCACCACGGTGCGCAGCTTGGCGGTAGAACCGAGGTTGAGGCGGGCCCCCTGGTTGATGTCGAAGGGGGCGTTGCCGCTGTCGGTCTGTACCCGCAGGAGGTTCACGCCCGGCCCGCGCTCCAGCAGGGTGAAGCTGTAGAGGAGGCGCGAAGGATCGTCGCCAGCCTTGAGCATGTTGTAGCCATACATGCCAGCCGCCTTGGCACCCTCCACGGTGCCGGCAAGGCGCAGCTTTTCGCTCACCGCACGCTGGATGGGGTCGTTGAGGGTGGTGTGGGCACTCAGGTCCAACCGGTCCAGCGCATAGAGGTCGGGCATGCCCAGCCAGCCGGCAAGCTGTACCCGGGCGATGGTGGAGGCCTTCTGATTGACGAAGGAGGGTACCGGGTGGCGGATGGGGCCGGGCCGGAGCTTGAGCGGGATCTTGAGCGCTGCATCGCGCATGGCGGCGGGGATCATGCCGGCCTCGGCCAGGATGTGCAGGTGGTAGGTGGTGAGCTTGTCCAGCTCCAGCGGCCGGCCGCGCAGGTAGTAGGACGGTGCTCGCTGTGCGAGCATCAGTGACAGCACCTCCTTGTAAGCCTGCACCTGGCGCGAGAAAAGCTGGGTGGGGATGGGGGCGAAGGGCTGCTTGAGCAGCGCGTTCACATCGTCGAGGTCACGCCCGTACCAGGTCCAGAGCCCATCGCCCAGGCCGCTGATCTCGCCATAGCCCGCCTGGGCCGAGAGCGGCACGGTATTGAGGTAGTCCACCACGATGCGCTGGCGGGTGGCCATGGTCTCGGGGCCGTCCAGATAGGCCCGTACCGAGGCCGAGGCCATCTGCTTGAGCTTGTCGCTGCGGGTGGTGGTCTGGCCATTGGGCGAGTGGCGGAATTTCTCGATCTGGGTAGCGAGGGTACTGGCGCCGGGCGTGGGGTGGCCGGGCCGCACGATGCTGATGGCCTGGTCGCCAAGCACCTTGCCCAGCCGCGCCCACGATACCGCCGGGTTCTGGCGTGGCTGGGTGGTGTCGAGCAAGTCGCGGTTCTCGATGAACAAGAGGGTCTGCACGATCAGCGGCGGGACCGATTCGAAGCGGTCGTAGCGCCGCTCCGGGTAGCGCATGCTATAGAAGGGTCGGGCATTGCAGTCGAACAGCTCCAGCCCGGCCGCGCTTTTCTCGTGGTAGGCAGGGAACAGGCCTTCCTCGGTCAGCGACAGGAGACTCTGGGACATGCGCGCCTGGGCCGTGACGGCGAAACCACGCGATTTGAGCGCCTGGCTGAAGCTGGGTAGCCGGCTATAGCCCAGCCGCTCGTCATAGGGACCGGTGGTGGGGAAGCGGATGGCATCGCTGGCGCCGGATTCGACCTTGTAGCTGAGCTCGCGGCCCAGCTCCGAGAGATAGCGCGATTGCAGCGTAGCGGTTTGCAGCTCGTCGGACACGAGCAGCCCGACCAGTACGATCAGAAACAATAACCAAATCACAAGCCAGCGACGCACAAGGTCTCCTTGCCCTGATTGGTATACGCAATGCAGCGCTACGGGGGCTAGCTGGGTTCAGTATAGGCAAGCCGATCCTGCCTGCCGGGCCAGTCGTGCCGAGTGTGGCATTGCCGCCAATATCGGTGCGCCGCTACGCTGCCGGCTTGCGGGGCAATTGGAAGGGCAGGCGGGGCCGGGGATCTATCCCAGCTACCGGCCGCCTTTGCGCAGTTCAAACCGGTGATCGGCCTGCAGGAGCCGGCCGCGGAGGAAAAAGTATGAAGCTGAAGCAGGTTGGCTTGAGTTTGCTGCTGGTGGCCGCTAGCCGGGTGCTGGCCGGGCAGGGTGAGGAGGCGGGGGCCGAGTACGCCTACCGTTGGCGGCCGCAGCAGGGTGGCCCGGCGGATGGCAAGGCCGTGCTGGCACTGCTGGGCCAGCCCCTACAGAAGATGGATCAGGTGCTGGTGCAGTACTACACGGTTGAGCCGCCCAAGGACGCGCCGGCCGGCTTTACCGCCATACTGCGGCAACGCAGCAGGCCCGATGGCAGCAAGGCCGAAGTGACCTGGAAGTACCGTGGTGAGCAGGGCTTTCCGGATGGCGACTGGCACTGCCCGCTCAAGGGCAAGGCCAAACAGAAGCGCGAGGTGGATGTGGCCGTGTTGGCGGGGGGCGAGGCGCGCAAGGCTTACTCGCTGAGCTGTACCGTCAAGGGCACGGTGGCCGAGGTGGTACCGGCCAAGCGCCAGCCGAAGGCCAAGGGCTGCAGCAACCCCGTGCAGCGCTTTGAGGGCGACAGCGTGGATGTGGAAGCCTGGCAGCTGGCCAGCGGTCTGGTGCTGGAAGTATCACGCAAGCAGCCTGATGGTGCGGCCGAGCTGGCGGATTTCCAGCACGCGGTGGTGGATAGGCTCAGCGCTGCGGGTGCCCAGGCGCTGGGTGGCAGTAAGTCCCTCTTGGGAAGTGAATGCAGCTGACGCGGGCGAGATCCCAATGAAAAAAGCCCATGCCGTGTTGCGGCATGGGCTTTTTCCTGCTGCGGATCGGGACGATTTATTCGTAGACCAGCACGTTGGATTGCAGCGTGCCAGTACCGTTCTGGCCGCCGACGATCAGCACTCGGCCATCCGGCAGGCGGGTGGCGGTATGGCCCAGGCGGGCAGAGGGCATATTGGCCAGCGTGCTGCCGTCGTTGGCGCCGATACGCTGGGCCTGGTTGGTGATGGCGGTGGCGTCGAGGTAGCCGCCGAACATCAGCACGTCGCCATTGCCCAGTACCACGCTGGCCGCGGCGCTCTGCGCCAGCGGGATATCGCTACGGGCGCTCAGCGCGCCGGTGGATGGCAGGTACTGGTAGGCAATACGCACACCCGCGGTGGATTGCTGGTTCTCGCCGCCCAGCAGCCAGACGCTGCCATCCGGGCGGGCGGCGGCAGTCTGCAACGCAGGCAGGGCGGCGGGGCCACCGGCCAAGGGGCTGAACTTGTTGGTGAGCGGATCGTAGAGCTCGGCGTACTGCACCGTGCCCCAACTGTTGTAGCCGCCGGTGATCAAGACCTTGCCGTCGCTCAAGAGGGTGGCGTTATGGTTGGCGCGGGCCGTGGTCATGGTATTGACGGTGGGAGTGAAACTCTGGGTGGCCGGGTCCCACAGCTCGGCGGTGTTGCTGGTGCCGCCGGGGAAGCCCTCGCCGGTACTGCCACCGGTGATCAGCACCTTGCCGCTGTTGAGCAAGGTGGCGGTATGGTGCAGGCGCTGCGCCAGCATGGCGCCCTGTACCAGGCTGATGCCGGTGGTGGGGTCGAACAGCTCGGCCGCGGCACCGCCCGCCAGGTTGAGGTTGCCGCCGGTGATCAGGAGCTTGCCGCTGGCCAGGAGGGTCATCTGGTGCTCGGAGCGGCCGTTGTTGAGCACGCCAAGCTGGGTCCAGCCCTGGCTGACCGGGTCGAAGCGGTTGATGGCGGTGGAGAGGATGCTGAGGCCGCGCGAACCACCGCTGACCAGCACGCTGCCATCGGCGAGCGCTACCGCGGCATGCTGCGAGACGGCGAAGGTCTGGTCCAGCACGCGGTAGCTGTTACGGAAGCGGACCTGCAGGGTGAGACTGATGGTCTTGGCGTCTGCACCCGTGCCCACCACCAGCTTGTACTCCGTGTTGTCACGCAGGGCTGGCGTTTTGACCGCCACGCCGCTGGTGACCGCGCCCAGACCTGGGTCGATGCGCGCCACTTTGCCGGTGAATTTGGGGGTGAGGGTGGCGACTTCGCCGACCAGGTAGCTGCTGCGGTCCGCCGTCAGGGTGGCATCTCCGCCACTGCCGCCGCTACCGTCGTCCAGCCGGCTGCTGACATTGCAGGCTGCCAGCAGCATGACGGGGAGCACGCAGCTGAGGCGTATCAGGTTCTTGAGCATGGTTCCATCCTAAGCATCTCGGGCGCCAAGGCGCCCGGTATCGTTGTTTTGATTCAGAGCCGCTAACAAAACCCTTCTGGCGTTGTTGTGCAAACTTGCCGTACCAACCGTACTGTCCGTGGCACGCGCCTTCGTTTGCACGCCTGAGCGTGGTTGTTGACGCTTTAGCGTCTTTACAACCACGGCCTCCCCTTTACGGGGGCGCCAGAACCGCTTCGCTGGGTTTTGTTAGCGGCTCTCAGTGGGGGGGCGCAAGGAGCGCCGCGCACTTGGATGGTGCACGGTATACATGGTTCCCGGCACGGTCAGCAATAGCGGCTGACGCGCTCAGGCCGCGCCTGCGACGACCTGCACCAGCGGCTGTTCGCCCGAGAGCCAGGCTGGCGCGCGGTCGGTGATCAAGCGCTCGAAGGCGGCCAGCGGCGCGACCGAGTGCGGGGCGATCTGGCCGAACTTGCTGTCGTCCACCACCAGCACGGCGCTGGCAGCGTGCGCGATCATGGCGGCCTTGAGCTGGGCGTCGGGCGCCAGGTTGGCGGTCACACCCAACTTGGGGTGCACGGCGCAGGCGCCGAGGAAGGCGAGGTCGGCACGGTACTGGACGATCTGAGCCAGCGCGCCGGGGCCGGAGAAATGCCGCTCCAAGGGGTTCCATTCGCCGCCACTCAGCACCAGCTCCACGCCGGCTTGGTCTGAGAACACATTGGCCACGTCGAGCGAATTGGTCACCACCCGTAATGGCGTCACATCCAGCGCGCGGGCCAGTTCCAGGGTGGTGCTGCCAGCGTCGATGAAGACGGTCTGGTGCGGCTCCACCAGGGCGGCGGCAGCGGCGCCCAGCCCGGCCTTGGCGGCAGGGCGCACCGCGCTGCGGGCCGGGTAGCGGATCTGGGTGGTGGCCAGCAGCACGGCGCCGCCGTGGGTCTTTTGCACAAAGCCTTGCCCGGTCAGCGCTTTGAGGTCGCGCCGCACGGTGTCTTCCGATACGTCCAGCTCGCGCGCCAGGGCGGCGACTTCGACCCGGCCGTGCTCGGTCAGTGCGGCGAGTATGCGTTGGTGGCGTTCCTGGGCAAACATGGCGGTCTCGGCTGCGTGGATATGCTGTTTTATGCCTGATGTTGCAAAATACCGCAAGGTTGACTTGACGATAACCGCATTAAAGCGCAAATATTGTTGCCGTTGTTTGCGGGTTTTTGCGAGGTCAGCATGAAAATCGAACATGTGGCGCTCTGGGTGGCCGACCTGGAAGGCATGAAGGACTTTTACGTAAAGCGCTTTGGCGGCTCGGCCAGCGAGCGCTACCTCAACCCGCGCAGCGGTTTTTCGTCCTACTTCATCCAGTTCCACGAAGGCGCCAGGCTGGAGCTGATGCAGATGCCGGGCATTCTGGCGAACGCCAATAGCGAGGTACGGCAGGCCCTGGGCTACGCCCACCTGGCGTTCTCGGTCGGTACCGCCATGGAGGTGGAGCGCAAGACCGAAGCACTGGTCCAGGCCGGCGTGAAGCTACTCTCGGCCCCTCGTCTGACCGGTGATAACTACTATGAGAGCGTGGTGCTGGATCCAGAAGGTAACAGGATCGAGATCACTATCTAACAGCGGTAGGTTGCCGGACCATCAGTCCCGCCAGGTTCCGGCGATATTCTTCAGCAACTGGTTCACCGCCAGCAGTTGCCGCGTCTGCAGCGCATTGAGGGAGAGTTCGCTGTTCAAAAGCTCAGTCTGGGCGCTGGCCACATTCAAAAAGCTCACCGTGCCGGCTTTATACTGGTCCTGCACGATCTCCAGATTGCGCCGGGCGGCGTCCACTGCCTGGGTCTGCAATTTCGCCTCGCCCGCCAGCTGGTGGGCCAGTACCAGATTGTCTTCCACCTCCTGCAGCGCGGTCAGCACGGTCTGCCGGTAGCCGGCGGCGGCTTCGTCGGCCGAAGCGCGCGCCTGGGCGCTGGCCAGCTTGCGCGCGCCGCTGTCGAAGATGGCCTCGGTCAGGCTGGGGCCGAAGGACCAGGCGAGGTTGGGCGCGCTCACGAGACTGGACAGCGTGCTGCCACGGTAGCCGGCGGTGGCACCCAGCGTCAGCGAGGGGAACCAGGCGGTATCCGCCACGCCGATCTGCGCATAGGCGGCCGCCACGCGGCGCTCGGCGGCGGCGATGTCTGGCCGGCGCTCCAGCAGGGTGGTGGGCAGCAGCGAGGGGACGGCGGGCACGGCTGGCAGCTTGGCGGTGCTCGCTAGCGACAAGGCCGCTGGCGGCTGGCCCAAGAGCACGGCCACGGCATGCTCCAGCTGGGCGCGCTGGGCGGCCACGTCCAGCGCCTGGGCCTGCACCGATCGCAGTTGCGTTTCGGCCTGCAGCACATCGCTGCGCGATACCACGCCGGCCGCATAACGCGCCTGGGTCAGCGCCACGCTGCGCTGGTAGGCGGCAATGCTGCGGGCCAGCAGGTCTTGCTGCACCTCGGCGCTGCGTAGCGAGAAATAGCTCTGCACCAGGCTGGCCTGGGCCGAGAGGCGGGCTGCGGACAGGTCGTCCCGGCTGGCTTGCAGGCGCGCACCGGCTACCTGCTCGGCCTTGCCGAGGCGCCCCCACAGGTCCAGCTCCCAGCTGGCGCTGGCAGTCAACCCGTAGCTGTTGGTCGTACTACGCGGGCGGCCATCGGCACCGGGGCTGCCGGCGCGGCTGGCGCTGGCACCAACTGAGAGCGTGGGCCACAGGGCCGATTCGCTGGCGCTCACCGCCGCCTGCGCACTGGCCACCTGGGCTGCAGTGCCCTTGAGGTTTTCGTTACCGATGATCAGCTGCTGCTGTAGTGCGTTCAAGGTGCTGTCGTCAAACAGCGTCCACCACTGCGTAGGCACGGTGACCTCGCTGCCTTGCGTGGCGGCGGCACGTTGCCAGAGGCCGGCCTCCTTGAATTCTGCCGGCGGCTTGATCGGCTGCATGGGCGCCACCGGGCCGGCGCAGGCGGCCAGCAGCAGGGTGGTGAGTGCGGCGGTGGCGAACGAAGGTTTGCGTGCTGGCATGGTGGTCAGCCCAGGGCGGGCGCAGTGTGCGGAGTGGCCGCTGCCACAGCACGCTTGCGGCGCAAGCGGTCTATGCAGACGAACACCACCGGGGTGGTATAGAGGGTGAGCAGCTGGCTCAGCAGCAAGCCGCCGACGATGGCGATGCCCAAGGGCTGGCGCAGCTCGGCCCCGTCGCCTGTGCCCATGGCCAGCGGTACGGCGCCAAAGATGGCGGCCAGCGTGGTCATGAGGATAGGCCGCAAGCGCAGCTGGGCGGCGCGGTAGATGGCCGCACCGGCGCCCAGGGTGTGGCCGTGCCGCTGCGCCGTGTGTTGGGCTGAGATGGCAAAGTCGATCATCATGATCGCGTTCTTCTTGACGATGCCGATCAAGAGCACCACACCGATCAGGGCGATGACCGTGAACTCGGTACCGAACGCCATCAAACCCAGGAGCGCCCCCACGCCGGCCGAGGGCAGGGTGGAGAGGATGGTGACCGGGTGCGCCAGGCTCTCGTACAACATGCCCAGCACGATGTAGATGGTGACGATGGCCGCCAGCACGAGCCAGGGCTGGCTGGAGAGCGAGGACTGGAAGGCGCTGGCCGTACCCTGGAAGCTGCCGTGCACCGAGGTGGGCACGCCGATCTTCTGCATGGCGGCATCGATGGTATCCACCGCCTGCGAGAGCGACACGCCCGGTGCGAGGTTGAAGCTCACCGTGGTGGCCGGGCTGCCGGACTGGTGGTTCACCGCCAGCGGCGTATTGGTGGTCTCTATCTTGGCCACGCTGCTCAAGGGCACTTGCCCGCCGGGGGCGGTGAGCTGCAAGAGCTTTAGCGTCTCGGGGCTCTGCAGGTATTGCGGCGCTAGCTCCATCACCACTCGGTACTGGTTGAGCGGGTTGTAGATCACCCCCACCTGGCGCTGGCCGAAGGCGTCGTTGAGGGTGCTATCCACGGTACCCATGGTGAGCCCCAAGCGCGCTACCGCATCGCGGTCTACCGTGAGCGAGGTCTGCAGACCCTTGTCCTGCTGGTCGCTGTTCACGTCCGCCAGCTCGGGCAGCTGGCTCAGCGCCTGACGTATGCGGGGCTCCCAGGTGCGCAGGTCGCTCAGTTCATCCGCCTGCAAGGTGTACTGCCAGGCGGCATTGCTTTGCCTGCCTCCCACGCGTATGTCCTGTACCGGCACCAGAAAGAGATTGGCACCGGGGATATGCGCCAGCTTGCCGCGCAGGCGGGCGATCACCTCGTCCACGCTCGCCTTGCGCTCAGCCAGCGGCTTGAGCGAGATAAACATATTGGCGCTATTGCGCTGGCCGCCACCGGTAAAGCCGGTGGCGGTATCCACCGCCGGGTCTGCCCGCACGATGTTGCTGAAGGCCTCCAGCTTCTGCTGCATGGCCTGGAAGGAGCTGCTTTGGTCGGCTTGCACATTGCCGGTCAGCCGGCCGGTATCCTGCTGCGGGAAGAAACCCTTGGGGATGGTGATATAGAGCGAGACATTGAGCGCCACCACACCCAGGAGGATAAGCAAGGTGAGCGGCTGGTGGCGCAAGGTCCAGCGCAGGCTGCGGCGGTAGCCGCGCAAGAGCGCCGCCTGGATGCGTGCCAGCCAGCGGCTGATGCGGCCGGGCGATTTGTTGGCCACATGCGGCCGCAGCAGCACCGCCGCCATCATGGGCGTGGTAGTCAAGGAAACCAGCATGGAGACGAGAATGGCCACCGACAGTACCACGGCAAACTCGCGAAAGAGCCGCCCCACCACCCCGCCCATGGCCAGGATGGGGATAAAGGCGGCAATCAGCGAAATGCTGATCGAGACCACGGTAAAGCCGATCTCCTTGGCCCCTACCAGCGCCGCCTCGCGCGGGGCCATGCCGCGCTCTATGCGGCGGGCGATGTTCTCCAGCACCACGATGGCGTCGTCCACTACAAAGCCGGTGGCTACCGTCATGGCCATGAGGGAGAGGTTGTCGATGCTGTAGCCCAGGAGGTACATGACCCCGAAGGTGCCGGCCAGCGAGACCGGCACTGCCACGGCGGGCAGGAGGGCCGCACGCAGATTGCGCAGAAAGAGGTAGACCACGCCCAGCACCAGGCCGAAGGCGATGGCCAGGGTGCGCTGCACCTCCTTGATGGAGGCGCGGATGGTGGGCGTGCGGTCCACCACCACGTCCACATTGATGGCCGGCGAGATGGAGGCGCGCAGCTGCGGCAAGAGCGCGCGCACCTTGTCTACCGTCTCGATGATATTGGCGCCAGGTGCCTTGCTCAGGATCAGCAGCACCGCCGGCTTGCCGTTGCTGAGGCCGTAGTTGCGCACGTCCTGCACCGAATCGCTGATCTCGGCCACATCACGCAGCCGCACCGCCGCGCCATTGCGGTAGTTCAGCACCAGGGGGGCGTACTCAGCCGCCGTGCGGGCCTGGTCGTTGGCGCCGATCTGCCAGTAGCGCTGGCCGTCTTCCAGCGCGCCCTTGGGGCGGTTGGCATTGGTGGCGACCACGGTGGCGCGTACGTTATCTAGCGCAATACCGTTGGCCGAGAGCCGGTTGGGGTCTAGCTCTATGCGCACTGCCGGCAGCGCGCCGCCGCCTATGCTCACCTGGCCTATGCCCTCTACCTGCGAGAGGCGCTGCGCCAGCACGGTAGAGGCGGCATCGTACATCTGGCCGCGGGTGAGGGTGTCGGAGGTCAGCGCGATGATCATCACCGGCGCATCGGCCGGGTTGACCTTGCGGTACTGCGGGTTGCTGGGCAGCCCCGTGGGCAGCAGCGAGCGGGCGGCGTTGATGGCGGCCTGCACATCGCGCGCGGCGCCGTCGATATCGCGGTCCAGATCGAATTGCAAGGTGACGCGGGTGCTGCTGAGCGAGGAGGACGAGGTGATCTCGTTCACCCCG
>NZ_DATCSC010000015.1:0-94174 GCF_036568685.1 Chitinimonas sp. | reverse complement strand
AACTGGCGCAGGGTACCCACGGTCAGTTCTACCGGAGACTTGACCAGTACGCCCCGGTTGGCGGCGGCATAGAAGGCATCCGAGCTCAGCATGGTCTGGAGCAGCGGTCGCAGTTCGTAGTTTCCCGCGCGGAACTGGCGCGCCCAACGCTGGACCAGCACCGGATCAGGCTCAGGAGAAATGAACTCGCGCCACAGCTTGGCGGTGACGAATTCGGCCGTCTCCGGCCGGCTCAAGAGCAGGTTGATAAAGGCGCCGGCATCGTAACGGCCACGTTGGCCGAATACCGTCTTGCTGCCGTCGTCATGCAGGGCCGGGCGGAAGCGGTATTCGCCGCTGGCCCGATCCACGCCCATGCCGGTCAGCGCCCTGGCGGCCTCGCGGATGTCCTGCTCGCTGTAGTGCCCCTCGCCCAGGGTAAACAGCTCCATCACCTCGCGGGCGAAGTTCTCGTTCGGCTGTCCCTTGCGGTTCTGCACCCCATCCAGGTAGACCAGCATGGCCGGGTCGCGCGCCACTTCGTGCAGCAGGTGGCCGAAGTTGCCCAGCGCCTCGCGCCGCAGCAATACGTTCTGGCGGTACATCAGCACCGGCAGCTTGACCTTCTGCAGGGCCGAGACGAAGTGGTTGTGCCAGAACAGCGTCATCCGCTCGGTCAGCGGCGAGGGTGTGGTCAAGAGCTCGGTATACCACCAGCTGCGCAGCTCTATACCCAGATCACGTTGCTGCTCACGCAGGGCCTTGCGCTCCTCGTCGCTCATGTCGCGGTAGGGCCGCTCCGGCAGATCCTGCGCCGTCCAGTCGGGGGCCGGCGTGGCTGCAACCGTCCTGACCCCATCGAGCAGTTTCTGCGCAGCGGCCGCCCGATCCAGCTGGGCATACTCGGCCACTTCGGCCGGCGTGGGGCCCAAGCCGGTACGGGCCAACAAGTGGCGCGCATCCGATTCCCCGAGGGGGATGGCGGATACGAGGGTAGACAAAAGCGCAGCCGCGAGAGGCAGCACAAGGCGCATGGCGAGGCTCCAAGGCAATCGGTGTCCACAGCCTAGCCGCACGCCGCCAATTCATGCCAGCCGGCCTCTTTGCTTGCGTGGGGAATTTACATCTGGAAACAAGCACTAAGAGCCCTTGTAGGCTTACTAGCAGCGGATGTGAGATGCACTCAACGCAAGCGCCCGGGCTGTCCCCGCAAGGGGCGGCCGAAGTAGTAAGCCACCTAACGGTGGCAACGACTTCGCCCACCCTGACGCCAATCATCAACAGATGACTGAAACGAAGGCTCTCACCTGATTTCTTCCCGCCCCTCCGCAGCCTTGCACGCACAGGTTCTAGGCGCGAGTGCCAAGAACTCTGGCAGCCGCCCGCCGGCGGGGAACCTCGCTGCGCTCGGGCGCACTTTGAATAAATGCCTGTTTTCAAATTCTTAGGTTCATAACAGGCACTAAGAATTGTCATGCAGCGGTGGTAAAATTCTCCCCCGATTGCCCAAGCCGAGATACCACCATGGCCCTGATGATTACCGACGAATGCATCAACTGCGACGTGTGCGAGCCCGAGTGCCCGAACCATGCCATCTCGCAGGGGGCGGAAATCTATGAGATCAACCCGGATCTCTGTACCGAGTGTGTCGGCCACTTCGACGCCCCGCAGTGCCAGCAGGTCTGCCCGGTCGATTGCATCCCGCTCGACCCGGACCGCAAAGAGACGAAGGACGCGCTGATGCAGAAGTACCAGATCATCATCGCCCGGGGGTAGTGCGGCTCGCAGGCAAGTGACTACTCGATACGCCAGCTCTGCGCCCGGCAAAGCCGGGCGTTAGGGACTGGTGAGAAATCAACGGCCCCCCTCCCTGATTTATCCCACTCCCCCCGCCCTGGCCGCCGCGAGGGAGCCTCGCTGGCGCGAGATTGCAGCAACTTCCGGCCCGAGAAAACTCGCCAAGGCCCGGCATGCGCGGGTCTTTGCATTTGGCTGCCCGGGTGGCACGGCGCTTGCAATTGAGCCTGGCCATGCGCGCCCATCCCGTCGATCCCAGCCAGACCTTGCCCACCAGTGGCAGCCAGGTCGAGGCCAAACCGCCCAGCCAGGCACCGCCCGGCTTCGAGGTCTGGTACGCCCAGGCCCTGGCAGCGGCTGCGCCACGCCCTGATCCGGCACTGGAGAGCGGGCCGGCCGACTTCGGGCTGTGGGGCGCCTCGCCGGATGCCAACGGAAGACTAGAACTGGACGAAGTGGCCGGCAATCTGCGTGCCACGCTGCCGGTCTTTGCCGCCAACCTCGGCAGAGTTTGCCGCCAGGCGGGCGTCGTCACGCCCCCGCTACTGCGCTTGGAAGCTGGTAGCGACATCCAGCCCGCCCTGCCCTTCGATGCCCGAGCCGGCATGGTGCAGCAGCTGTTCGACGACAGTCCCGGCCTTGCCCGCCAGTTCCGCCGGCTGATGGCGGGCTTCGGTTTTGTCCGCTGTAGCGACGCACTGCGCGCCTACCAGCGTGCGCTGGCGCGGCTGGGTCCAAGCCGGCTGGCCGCCGTCATGGCCCGCCAGGGCGATGCCCATGCCACGCCACATCTGGCGTTGGTATTCGACGGTACCTCGGCCTGGCCTGAGGAGGCGCAGGGCGAGCGCTGGCGCCCGCTGGCCGGGCTGGAGCAGCTCAGCCGCGAGCTCAGCGATGCCAGCCATCCCGGCCAGGCACGCCGGAACGAACCACCCTTGCCTATCGATCAGGTCTTCGACCCGATCGGTGCCCGATTGCGTGCTGCACGTCAAAGGTAAAGCCGATTTGGCCCAGGCCCGGCAAGGCGTTGGTGGCATCGCATAAAGCAACGCCAGTCGGGGCGATCTTCGCCGGGTTTGCTAAACTGGCGGCATTTCCCCTCTCAGTACAAAGATTCCCTATGGCCCAATACGTCATGTCCATGCTCCGCGTGAGCAAGGTCGTTCCGCCCAAGCGGCAAATCATCAAGGATATTTCGCTCAGCTTCTTCCCCGGCGCCAAGATCGGCCTCCTGGGCCTGAACGGCTCGGGCAAGTCCACCGTGCTCAAGATCATGGCCGGCGTGGACAAGGAATTCGAGGGTGAGGTGCAACACCTGGCCGGCGTGAAGATCGGCTACCTTGCACAGGAGCCGCAGCTCAACCCGGCCAATACCGTGCGTGAGGAAGTCGAGTCGGGCATGGGCGAGATCTTCGAAGCCAAGCAACGACTGGAGGCGGTCTACGCCGCCTACGCCGAGCCGGATGCCGACTTTGACAAGCTGGCCGAAGAGCAGGCCCGTTGCGAGGCCATCCTCTCGACCGCCGGCCAGGATCTGGAAACCCAGATGGAGATCGCCGCCGACGCGCTGCGTCTGCCGCCCTGGGATGCCAACGTCGGCGTGTTGTCCGGCGGTGAAAAGCGCCGCGTGGCGCTGTGCAAGCTCTTGATGTCGCGCCCCGACATGCTGCTGCTCGATGAACCCACCAACCACCTGGATGCCGAATCGGTGGACTGGCTGGAGCAGTTCCTGGTGCGCTTCCCCGGTACCGTGGTGGCCGTTACCCACGATCGCTACTTCCTCGACAATGCCGCCGAATGGATCCTGGAACTGGACCGTGGCCACGGCATTCCCTGGAAGGGCAACTACTCGAGCTGGCTGGAGCAGAAGGAAGCTCGCCTCAAGCAGGAAGAGGCCAGCGAATCGGCCCGCCAGAAGGCGCTGAACAAGGAGCTGGAATGGGTGCGCCAGAACCCCAAGGCACGTCAGGCCAAGTCCAAGGCGCGTATCGCCCGTTTCGAGGAACTGAACTCGCAGGAATACCAGAAGCGTAACGAGACCCAGGAAATCTTCATTCCCATCGCCGAGCGCCTGGGCAATGAAGTGTTCGAATTCGAGAACGTCAGCAAGGCCTTTGGCGACCGCCTCTTGATCGACGACCTGAGCTTCAAGGTCCCGGCCGGCGCCATCGTCGGCATCATCGGTCCCAACGGTGCCGGTAAATCCACCCTGTTCCGCATGCTGGCCGGCCAGGAGCAGCCTGATAGCGGCACGGTCAAGATCGGTAACACGGTCAAGATGGCCTATGTGGACCAGAGCCGTGGCGCACTCTCCAACGACAAGACGGTGTTCGACGAGATCGCCGAAGGTCGCGACATCCTGCAGGTGGGCCGCTATGAGACCCCCAGCCGGGCCTATATCGGCCGCTTCAACTTCAAGGGCTCGGACCAGCAGAAGATCGTCGGTCAGCTGTCAGGCGGCGAGCGTGGTCGTCTGCACCTGGCCAAGACCCTGATCGCCGGCGGCAATGTATTGCTGCTGGATGAACCGTCCAACGATCTGGACGTGGAAACCCTGCGCGCGCTGGAAGACGCCCTGCTGGAATTCGCCGGCAGCGTGATGGTGATCTCCCACGATCGCTGGTTCCTGGACCGTATCGCCACCCACATCCTCGCCTGCGAGGGTGATTCCAAGTGGACCTTCTTCGACGGCAACTATCAGGAATACGAAGCCGACAAGAAGCGCCGCCTGGGTGAGGAAGGTGCCAAGCCCAAGCGTATCCGCTACAAGCCGATCTCGCGTTAAGCCATCCAACCCCGCCCCGTGCGGGGTTTTTAATTTCCGCTTGAGCCGCAACCCTGTTTGTCGCTGGGGCCGGGTAACGACTGCACTACAATCCCCTGCATGGAAAAACGCGACTACGAGATGCTGGTCTGGAGCCTGGAAGCCGAGGCGCGCGAACAACCCGCACTGTTCCGGGCCAAGGTCATCCTGATCAGCCTGTCGGCCTACCTTCTGTTGCTGGGCCTGCTGGGCGGAGTCGGGTTGATCAGCTGGGGCCTCTTCAGTTGGGTCAGGCATGGCTGGCGGCTGTTCCCCACGTTGGCGCTGATAGGTTGGCTGCTGGCGGCGCTGCCGGTGCTCGCCATCAGCGCCCGCATGCTGTTGTCGCGCCTTGATGCACCGCAGGGTCGTGCGCTCAAGGCGGCAGAGGCGCCCCGGTTGTTCAGGCTGATCGAGCGCCTGCGCAGCCAGCTCAAGGCGCCTGCGATCCACACGGTGCTGCTCACCCACGACTTCAACGCCGCCATCGCGCAGGTGCCCCGCTTCGGGCTCTTTGGCGGGCACCGCAACTATCTGATCCTGGGCCTGCCCTTTCTCAATACCGTGGCGCCCAAGGAGATGATGGCCGTACTGGCCCACGAATATGGCCACCTGGCCGGCAGCCACGGCAAGCTCAGCGCCTGGATCTACCGCCAGCGGCGAACCTTTGCCAGCCTGCACGAGCATGCCAGCCAGCGCCGCGAGGAGGACGTGATCAACGGCGTATTCGCCACCTTGCTGGATCGCTTTGCGCCCTATTACAACGCCTATACCTTCGTCCTCTCGCGGCAGAATGAATACGAGGCCGATGCGGTGGCCGGCCGGCTGGCCGGCGCCGAGGCCAGTGCCGCGGGGCTGGTCCGCAGCGAACTGCTGGCCGAATGGCTGCAGCAGGAATTCTGGCCCAAGCTCTACCAGCAGGCGGCCCAGCGTGCGAACCCCAGCTTCATGCCCTATGCGGCGATGCGCAAGATCGCCGCCGCCACCATGCCGGAGTGGGCCAGCAAGGAACGCCTGCAGGCCGCCTGGCAGCGGGATTCCGGCGTGCACGACACCCACCCCTGCTTGCGTGAACGGGTGCAGGCGCTGGATCAACCCTGCGCCCTGCCACCGGCGCTGAGCGTGACGGCGGCCGACGCCTTGCTGGGCGAATCCCTGGCCAGCCTGACCCGGGAGTTCGACCAACGCTGGTGGGACGGGGAGAAAGGCCAGTGGCAGGAATATCACCGCCGCCACACCCGGGCCACCAGCCGGATCGCCGAGCTGTCCGGCCAACCCATGGAGCATCTCGATGCCTCGGCCGCGCAGGAGTTGGCCCTGCTGCTGGCTGAATACCAGGGGTCCGCAGCCGCCAAGCCAGTGCTGGCCCATCTGCTTGGGCGTAGCGGCGAGCGCTACCCCAAGCCCGTCTACTACTATGGTCGGGTACTGCTGGACGAAGGTGACAGCAAGGGGCTCGACTACCTGGAAGAAGCCGCGCGCCTTTCGCCGGGCTTGGCGAACGACAGCCTCAGGGCTGGCTATGCCTGGCTATACGAACAGCAGGGCGAAGCGGCCGCAGACCAGTGGCTGCAGCAGCTACAGAGCCTGATGACCGACTGAAGGACGCACCATGCATATCCTGATACCGGACGACTACCAGTACGCCAGCCGCCAGCTGCGCGAAGTCGCCCTGCTGGCCGACCATGAGCTCACCGTACTGGGCGATCTGGCGCACGAGCCCGCGGCCGACGCAACGCTGGCCAGAACCGAGTGCCTAGTGCTGATCAGGGAGCGTACGGTGGTCGACGCCGCCTTTCTGCGCCGCACACCCAGGCTCCGCTTGATCAGCCAGACCGGCAAGGTGGCGCGCAATATCGACCTCGCTGCTTGCACGGCCGCCGGCGTAGCCGTGGTTGAAGGGGCCGGATCGCCGACCGCACCGGCGGAACTGGCCTGGCTGCTGATCATGGCTGCGCGCCGGCAGCTGATAGGCGCGATCGACGGTCTGCGCCAGGGGCGCTGGCAGACCAATATCGGCAGTGCGGTACACGGCCAGACCCTGGGCATACTGGGCTACGGCAAGATAGGCCAGTTGCTGGCTGGCTACGGTAAAGCCTTTGGCATGCGGGTATTGGTCTGGGGCAGCGAGCGCGCCCTAGCCGCCGCGCAAGCGGACGGTTATCAAGCCGCGCTGAGCCGGCAGGCCTTCTTTGCCGATAGCGACGTGCTCACCGTACACCTGCGCTTGGCTGCCAGTACCGAGCACAGCATCACTGCGGACGACCTCGCCGCCATGAAGCCCGACGCCCTGTTCGTCAACACCAGCCGGGCCGAGCTGGTGGCACCGGGCGCGCTAGAAACGGCGCTGGCGCAGGGGCGGCCGGGCTACGCGGCACTCGACGTATTCGAACAGGAGCCCATCTATAACCCGGAGCATCCGCTGCTCAAGCACCCGAAGGTGCTCTGTACGCCACATCTGGGCTATGTAGAGCGGGAGAGTTACGCGCTCTACTTCCGGCTCGCTTTTGAGAACGTACTGCGCTTTGCTGCCGGGGAGCGGGCGCACGTGCTCAACCCTGCTGCGCTGCCGGCTACCTGAACACCGCCGGCGAGGTCGCGACCCGGGCACCGGCTGACTATGATCTAAACATCATCCACCGGGGAGCCAGCGATGTACGCAGTCCAGATGCCCAGCCTGCTGGAACGCCTGGGGTCTCTGACGTCGATACGCGATACCGAGCTCTTGGAGCAGAGCCTGCTCAAAACGGTGCTATCCACGCTCAATATTGCCGATTGCTCGCTGTACCGTTTGAACGAGCGGCAGGATTTTCTGCGCGTCATCCATATGCATCGCTCAGCCAAGCGCTCTGCCGACGAAGCGGAGCGGGTACTGGAGCGGGCGGAGATCGAGTACAGCAATATCGTGCTCGGCGAAGACCTGATGGATCTGATCGACACGGTCAAGCTGACCCTGCACCAGGCCTCCCGTAAGCAGGGCAGCAAGGTGCTCAACCTCTACCCTCTGTTTGGCCGGGCCGGTATGAACGGCTATCTGGTCTTCGAATCGCGCCAACCCATCTCACTCAGCCACAGCGCCATTCTCAAGGGCATCCTGCAGCTCTACCGCAACTACTACACCCTGCTGGACGAGAGCCAGCGCGACAAGCTCACCGGCCTGCTCAACCGGCATGCCCTCGACCAGGGTCTGGACCGCATGCTGTCGGCACTATCCAGCCATTCAGAATCCGCTACCGAGAGCACTCCGATCCAGGAACAGGAGCACGACCCTGAGCTGCGCCGCGGTGGCAACCGGCAATACTGGCTGGCGGTGGTGGATGTGGACCACTTCAAGCCTATCAACGACAACTACGGGCATGTGGTCGGCGACGAGATCCTGCTGCTGGTGGCGCAGACCATGCACCGCAACCTGCGCGAGGGTGATCTGCTGTACCGCTACGGTGGCGAGGAATTTGTCATCATCACCACCACCGACGCCGAATGCCGTCGGCCTGAGCAGTTCGATCGCCTGCGAGTCGCCATTGAGCGGCGCGACTTCCCCCAGGTTGGACGGGTCACCGTCAGCGTCGGCTTCTGCCGCTTTGACAGCCTGCATTCGGCCACCACCTTGATCGCCCACGCCGACAAAGCGCTCTACGAGGCCAAGCGCGGCGGCCGCAACCGGGTCGAGAGCTACGGCGAGCTGGTGGACGCCGGCGTGATCAAGCAGGACGCCTACGGCAGCGTGGAGCTGTTCTGAACAGCCACCTCGCCGGCGGTCTGCCATGCAGGTTCATCAAGCGTGCGGCTGCTCTCGAATTGGCGCGGTCCGCCGGTGTAGGGATCGCGAAAGGCAATGCTGCGCGCCAGGAGCTGCAAGGGTCGGCTGAAGTCATCCCCCTTATCGGCCAACACCACCGGGTAGAAGGGGTCGTTGAGTATGGGTATGCCCAGGCTGGCCAGATGCAGGCGCAGCTGGTGCTTGCGGCCGGTTTGCGGCGAGAGCCGGTAGTGCGCCAACTCGCCGCGCCTTGCCAGTAGCTCGATCAGAGTCTCGCTATTGGGCTCACCGGCCACCTCTTCCATGGTGAAGAAGTCCTTCCCCTCCTCCATGCGGCTGCGGTGCAGCAAGGGAAGCATCAGATCCTCCCGGTAGCGCGCCAGGGCCTCGTACTGCTTGCTCACCTCGCGCCGCTCAAACAGGCTCTGATAGGCACCGCGGCTGGCCGGGTCCAGGCAGAACAGCACCACCCCTGCGGTTTCCCGGTCCAACCTATGAATGGGCGTGAGTTCAGGCAGGTCCAGTTGCCGCCGCAGGCGGATCAGCAGGGTCTCCTGCAAAAACCGGCCGGCCGGTGCCATGGGCAGGAAGTGCGGCTTGTCGACCACCAAAAGGCGCGCGTCGCGGTGCAGGACCACCGCTTCGAAGGGGATGGGGGTCTCGGTGGGTACCTCTCGGTAGTACCAGATGCGCATGCCCTGCCGGTAGGGGTGTTCGGGATACAGCGCCCTACCCGCTTCATCCACCAGGTCTCCACGCGCCATACGTTCGCGCAGCACCGCTTCGCCCAGGTGCGGGAAGCGCTGTACCAGAAAGGTCAAGAGATCAGGCCAGCGGCCCTCGGGCAGCCAGAGGTAGCTGGGGGCGATGCCCTCACGGGCGGGGAGTGGAGCGGTCAAGGGTTCGGGGAGGGGCTGCGAAAGTACCAGTTTACCGCCAGCCATCAAGTGCGGCACTGCGGGCGCCATCCAGTCCGACTAGAATGGCGCTTTCGCCACTGTATTAAGGATGTAAGGCATGCCGATCTTCGGTTTGGGCCTGCACGTGCTGGTCGCCATCTACTTCGCTGTTCATGCACTACGCCATGGTCAGAACATGTACTGGCTATTTGTCTTGTTCGCCTTCCCGCTCCTGGGCAGCATCGTCTACTTCATCGTCATCTACCTGCCAGCGCTGCAACAAAGCCGTGGTGGCGTAGCGGCCAAGCGGGCGCTGCGCCAGCTGGTAGACCCGCAACGCGCCCTGCGTGAAGCTCGCCAGGCCTTCGAGCTGACGCCCACGCTGGACAAGCGCCTACGGCTGGCGGAAGCCCTGCTGCAGAACCGCGCCGCCTCCGAGGCACTGGCGCTGTATCGGGAAGTGGCGAACGGCCCCTTCGCCCGCGACCCGGCCCTCCTGGCCGGCCTGGCCGAGGCAGAATTCGAAACCGGCGCCACCGACGCCGCCTACGCCACCCTGCAGCGGCTGTTCGAGGCCAAGCCGGACGCGCGCCGCCAGCCCGAAACTGCCTTGCTGTACGCCCGTGCGCTAGGCGTCAGGCAGCAAACCGAAGCCCGCGACGCCTTTGAAGCAGCCCTGGTGGTGGCCAGCGGCCCGGAAGCCAAGTGCCGCTATGCCGACTGGTTGCAGCAACAGGGTCAGGATGCCGACAAGCAGCGTGCCGCTGGGCTGTACCAGGAGGTGGTGCAAGACAGCCGCCACTGGCACAGCCACGCCCGCAGCATCAACAAGCCCTGGCTCAACCATGCCCAGAGCGCCCTCAGCCAGGCCGGGTGGCAGCCATGAGCAGCACGCAGACCAACAACCCCGGCCACGGGGTCACCCTGGAGCGCATGCTGACTCTGCTGGTGGAGCACTATGGCTGGCCCGCACTAGCTCAGCGCATCCCCATCCGCTGCTTTCAGTCCGACCCCAGCATCAAGTCCAGCCTGACCTTTCTGCGCCGCACGCCCTGGGCGCGCGAAAAGGTCGAGCTGCTCTACCAGCAATACCACCGTCGCCAGCAAGGCAAGGCCCATCCGGCCGAAGACTGAGCGCGGGGGATAACCGGCATGAAAAAGGGCACCCCGAGGTGCCCTTTTTCATTTGCCTGCAGATCTATTTCAACGATTCTGCTCAATACCGGCTACTACCCAGCCAGCCCGGCCATCGTTGGCCTTGGTCAGGTGCCAGGTTTCGTCGAAGGCTTCAGCCGTACCCTCGGCGGTCTCGCGGATCAGGCCATGGAAACGCACGCTGGCAATGTCGCGGCGCGCTTCCTGGACATAGTCCAGCACCACGGCCTCAACACTCACCACATCGGTGTTGTTGGCCGCGCCATTACGCTCGGCGATCTGCAGCTTGATCTCGGCAAACATCTCCGGCGAGGTGAACTCGCGCAAGTCATCGAGATTGGCAGCATCGTAGGCGGCTTGCAGGCGCACGAAGTTGAGCTTGGCGCTGCGCACAAAGGCCGCTTCGTCAAAGTCTGCCGGGAAGGTGGCAGCGCTATAGCCAGCCGACGAGCCGTTGCTGGCGCCGCCGTAACTGCCTTGCGGCTGGTAAGCGACAGGTGCAGCCTGGCCACCCGCATATTGCGCAGCGGCTGGCGCCGGCTGGGCCGGTCGCATGCGGCGCATAAAGAAGCCGATCACCGCGAAGACGGCGACGGCCAACAGCGCCAGCATGGCAAAGTTGGCCATACCCTCACCCATGCCCAGGTGCGAGAACAAGGCGGCCAAGCCAATACCCGCGGCCAGGCCAGCCAGCGGGCCGAGCCAGTTACGCTTGGGCTGGGCCGGCGCGGGCGCCGCCTGCTGCGGGCTCTGTGCCGGACGATCCGCCTGCCGCTGCGGGCTGGCATCGCGCGTCGGTACGCTGCGCTGCATGCCCGAGGACTTGCCACCGCCAAAGCGCTTGGCCTCTGCGTCGGGCATCATCACCCCGACGCTCAGGAACAGCGCGAAAAAGGCGTAGAAGAGACGTTTCATGCGATGCTGACTCCTAATGAGAATAGCTCTCAGACTATCGCATCCCGCCCAAGTTCCCAAACCGGACTCCAATATGCAGCTGCTAGGCATCGACTTCACCAGCCGCCCCACAAGGCGCAAACCCATCACCGTGGCGGTCGGTCGGCTGCAGGCCGGGGGCTTGCTGCTGGAACGCCTGGACAAGCTGCCGGACTTCACCGCCTTCGAGGCGCTGTTGTAGCAGCCAGGCCCATGGCTCGCTGGCTGTGACTTCCCCTTCGGCCTGCCACGTGAACTGGTGCAACAGCAGGGCTGGCCTGAATCCTGGCCAGCGCTGATGCGCCAGCTACAGACCCTGGACCGTGCCAACCTGACCCAGATACTGCGCGACTTCTGCACCGCACGACCCGTGGGCAGCAAATTCGCGCACCGCACGGTCGACACCTTGGCACGCTCCAGCCCTTCGATGAAGTGGGTCAACCCGCCGGTCGCCTATATGTTGCACGAGGGGGCGACCCGGCTCTACCAAGCCGGCATCACGCTACCTGGCCTGCATGCAGGCGACCCACTGCGCCTGGCCCTGGAGGCCTACCCCGCGCTGGCAGCGCGGCAGGTAATCGGCAATGCCAGCTACAAGAGCGATACGCGCGCCAAGCAGACTGCCGAGCGTCGAGCACGGCGCGAGCAGATCGTGGCCGCCTTGTTGGCCGGCAGGCATCCTCTAGGCATTACGCTCAAGCCGGCAGCGCCACAGTGGGTGGAAGATCTGGTCGAAGACGGCAGTGCCGACCTGCTGGACGCCACGCTCTGCCTTATACAGGCGGCCTGGGCAGTGCAGCGCCGCGGCTATGGGTTGCCAACGGACATGGATGCACTGGAAGGCTGGATCATCACCACGCCAACCGATCAGGCTGCAACAAATGTCAATGGAATGTAAACGAGCGTAAGCAGGGTCATCCTGCCGCCGGGGCGAGACGTTTTTGCAGGTACAGGCTGAGACAACGGCCACAGATCAACCACAAGGAGCCTCACAAATGCAGACTCGTCCCACCCTCCTGCTCGCCGCCCTGCTGCTGACCGGCAGCGCCTTTGCCGCCAGCCCGGCCGAACCGGTACAACGTGACGTCAACCAGCAGCAACGTATCGAGCAAGGCCTCAAATCGGGCCAGCTCAATACCCGCGAAGCCGCCCGCCTGGAAGGCGAAGAAACGCACGTAGAGAAGATGGAAGCGAATGCGCTCAAGGACGGCCACCTGAGCAAACAGGAAAAGGCTCGCATCAACCGCGCCGAGAACCGCGTCAGCGGTGATATCAGCCGCGAGAAGCACGACGGCCAGCTCGGTAACCCCAACTCGGCCTCCTCGCAGCGCGTGCAGGCCGATGTGCAGCGCAATATCAACCAGCAGCAGCGCATCGAGCAGGGCATCCAGAACGGCACCCTGAACAATCGTGAGATCGCCCGTACCGAGCGCGCCGAAGCCCGCGACACTCGTGCCGAGGCACGTGCCGGTCGCGATGGCCATGTTAGCGCCCGTGAGCAGGCTCGCGTGCAGCACGATGAAAACGTGGCCAGCCGCAAGATCTATCGCAAGAAGCACAACCAAGGTTAAGACCGTGCGGTGGATTGGCCGCCGCACTCTCTGACGGCAGAAGCGCCCAGGACTCCTGGGCGTTTTTGTTTGCCTAGCCCTGGTGCAATGCGCCCCGCCAACTCGAATCTCAAACCGACGAACGGTAGGGGATTTTTTGAAACGTCGCGAATCCGTTTGCAAAGCCGCCGCCTCTTAGTGGTCGAGGATGTCCTCTGACCAACTGGGAGTACCACCATGCTTTACGTCAAGAATGTGCCGAACTGGGAACGCGTGCTGCGCGTCATCGTGGGTCTGGCTGTCGTTGTCGCCGCCCTCCTGGGTCTACCGGGCCTGACCGGCATCATCGTCGCCCTGTCCGCCGCCGGCATCGTCATCTCCGGCCTGGTCGGCTTCTGCCCGGCCTGTGCCCTGGTTGGTCGCAAGCTGGCCAAGCAGACCGCCAAATAAGCTGTGGCTATAGGGTCCCGGTGGCCCACCACGCAAAACGCCGCATCAGGAATGCGGCGTTTGTCTTTACGTCCGTGAGCGCGTGTCAGCCGAACCGGGCTCGGACATCGGGTTCCGCCAAGGCCAGCTTGGCACGATAGACCTCGCCGATCAGCAGGATGGCAGGGCCGGCCAGGTTCCAGCTGGCAGCTTGCGGCAGCTCGGCCAGAGTCAGCGGGAATTCCCGGCTGCCCGGCAACGAGGCGTTCTCGATGATCAGGAGCGGCGTACTTGGCACCATGCCGGCCGCCAGCAAGGCAGCTGCCACCTCGGCAGCCTGCCGCACCCCCATGTAGAGGACGGCGGTATCCGCCGCCATGACCGGCTTGACCCAGTCACTGCCGGCTTCGCCCTCACCCACGCGGGCGGTAGCAAACAGTACATTGCGAGCGAGGCCGCGGCTGGTCAGCGATACACCGGCTTCTGCCGAAGCCGCCAGTGCGGCGGTGATACCCGGCACCACTTCATACTCGATACCGGCGGCCGCCAGCTCGGCCAGTTCTTCCTGCGCCCGACCGAACAGCATGGGGTCACCGCCCTTGAGGCGCACCACCTTGCCGTATTTGGCCGCAGCATCCAGCAACATCTTGTTGATAAAGCGCTGGGCGGTGGACGCTTGCGCACAGCGCTTGCCCACCGGAATCAGCACCGCCTGCGGGCAGTAGTCCAGCATCTCGGGCTGCACCAGCGCGTCATATAGCACGGCGTCGGCGCTTTGCAGCAAGCGCATGCCACGCACCGTGATCAGGTCTGCAGCCCCCGGACCCGCGCCGATCAGATAGACCTTGCCCGCCATGCTCAGGTGCTCCGGCGACGGAACAAGGGCAGCGGTTGGTCAACCGCCCCCTGGTAGAACTCGTGGAAGTCATCGAGACCGCGGGCAGCTTCGACGATGTCCTTGTCCGGTCGCACCGCATAGGCATTGAACCCGCAGCGGTGCAGATAGAGCATGGTGTCCTTGAACACATCGCCAACCGCACGCAGCTGGCCCTTGAAGCCATAGCGATCGCGCAACAGGCGGGCGGTGGAAAAACCACGGCCATCGGTAAAGGCCGGGAAGTCCACGGCGATCAGCGGTAGCCTGGCCACATCCTGCGCCAGGTCTTCGACCTCCTCGTCCGGTGCAATCCAGACCCCGACCTCGCCCCGCGCCAGCAGCTGCGCGCGCTGCGCCAGCCAGACCTTGAGCGGCACGATCACCGGGCCGCTGGCGGGAATCTGGTCGTCATTGACCAGTTGCCAGACGTCTTCGACGATCTGCCGGTCGACAATGATGCGCTGGCGCGCATCGGTACAATGCGGGTGCGGCTGCTGCGGCTCGGCGCCGTCAGCCGGGTCCTGCTGGTCCAGCGGCAGGTGCTCAGCCATGGGCGCGCTCCTTCTGGTAGATGCGGGTCTTGAAGGGCTCGATGCCGACACGGTCCACCAGCTCCAGGAAGCGTTCGTCCTCGTGGCGCTGCTCGACATAGACCTCGATGATCTGGCTGATGACCTCGGCCATATCGTCCTGCGCGAAGGAGGGGCCGATCACCTTGCCCAGGCTGGCGGCATGGCCCTGACGGCCACCCAGCGAGACCTGGTACCACTCGGAACCGCTCTTGTCGACGCCGAGTATGCCGATATTGCCCACATGATGGTGGCCACAGGCGTTCATGCAGCCGGAGATATTGATGTCGATCTCTCCGAGGTCGAACAGGTAGTCGAGGTCATCGAAGCGGCGCTGGATGGCCTCGGCGATGGGAATGGACTTGGCATTGGCCAGCGAACAGAAGTCGCCGCCCGGGCAGCAGATGATGTCGGTCAGGAGACCGATATTGGGCGTGGCGAAGCCAAGCGTCTTGGCCGCTTCCCAGACGGCGGCCAGGTCGCTCTGGCGCACATCGGCCAGGATCAGGTTCTGCTCGTGGCTGACGCGTACCTCGCCAAAGCTGTACTTGTCGGCCAGATCGGCCACGCCTTCCAGCTGCTCGCTGGTCGCGTCACCCGGCGGCTTGCCGGTGGGCTTGAGCGAGAGGGTGACGGCGGCATAGCCCGGCACCTTGTGGCCAAAGACATTGCGCTCCACCCAGCGGGCGAAGGCCTTGTTCTCGGCCTTGAGTGCAAGGTAGCCGGCATCGTCGCCAGGCAGGGTCTGGTAGCCGGGTGCCACGAAGTGCTTGGCTACGCGGTCGATCTCGGCCTGGGTCAGGGTCATGGGACCATCCTTGAGATGGGCCCACTCGGCCTCGACCTTGGCGGCGAAGACTTCGGGGGTCATGGCCTTGACCAGGATCTTGATACGCGCCTTGTACTTGTTGTCGCGCCGGCCGTAGCGGTTGTAGACCCGCAGGATGGCGTCGAAGTAGCTCAAGAGGTGCTGGCGCGGCAGAAACTCGCGGATCACGCTGCCTATGACGGGGGTGCGGCCCAGGCCACCACCGACGATGACCTTGAAACCGACCTCGCCGGCCGCGTTCCGCACCACGTGCACGCCAATATCGTGCACCAGGGTGGCAGAGCGGTCCTGCACCGAGCCGCTGACCGCGATCTTGAACTTGCGTGGCAGGTGGGCGAACTCGGGATGGAAGGTGCTCCACTGGCGGATCAGCTCGCACCAGGGGCGCGGGTCGATCAACTCGTCATGCGCCACGCCAGCGAACTGGTCGCTGGTGGTATTGCGCACGCAGTTGCCCGAGGTCTGGATGGCGTGCATCTGTACCTCGGCCAGCTCGGCCAGGATCTTGGGCACGTCCTCGAGCTTGGGCCAGTTGTACTGCAGGTTCTGCCGGGTGGTGAAGTGGGCATAGCCACGGTCGTAGCGGCGGGCGATGCTGGCCAGGCGGCGCACCTGGTCGCTGCGCAGATGACCGTAAGGAATGGCCACCCGCAACATGGGCGCATGGCGCTGGATATAGAGACCGTTCTGCAGCCGCAGCGGACGGAATTCGTCCTCGGTCAGGTCGCCGGCCAGATAACGGCGCGTCTGGTCGCCAAACTGGGCGACGCGCTCGTCGACTATCTGCTGGTCATAATCGTCATAGACATACATGGTGCGGCCAATCGGGAAGCTGGCGGGAGTCTCGCAGAATAACAGCGCCGCCTTATGCGAAAAACGAACGTTTGCGTCTATTCATATCGCCCTGGGCGCATATGCACAGCCCAGGTCGATCACCGGCATGCCGCCGCTGGCGGCCTTGAGCCACGTGACTGTCAGCCCCGTGTCAGGGAACTGACGCACTACTGCGCTGCCTACGGTGCAGGTTTATAATCACCCGTTTCCCGCATCCGCCCCACGGCAGCACGAGGCAGCGATCCTGCCGCCCTGCCCCAGCCTGAGAAAAGACGCACCATGGCCAAACTCGACGCCAATACGCCCCAGCCGATCCAACTCAAGGACTATACCCCGCCGGCCTTCCTGATCGACAAGGTCGACCTGACCTTCGATCTGGACGAAACCCAGAGCCGCGTCAGTTCGCGCCTGGTACTGCACCGCAACCCGGCGCATCCCGACAGCCGGGCGGCGCTTAAGCTCGACGGCAAGGAGCTGGAGCTCGAGTCGATCAAGCTCGACGGCGAGGTGCTGGACGGCAGCCGCTACGAGATCGATGCCGAATCGCTGACCATTGCCGCCATGCCGGACAACGCGATCCTCGAGATCGTCACCATCATCCACCCGGAGACCAATACCAGCCTCAACGGCCTGTACCGCTCCGGTGCCAACTTCTACAGCCAGTGCGAGGCCGAGGGCTTCCGCAAGATCACCTACTACCTGGACCGCCCGGACGTGATGGCCCGCTTCACCACCACCGTGGTGGCCGACAAGGGCAAGTGGCCGGTGCTGCTCTCCAATGGCAACAAGGTGGGCGAAGGCGTGCTGGACAAGAACCGCCACTGGGTGAAGTGGGTCGATCCCTTCAAGAAGCCGGCCTACCTGTTCGCCCTGGTGGCCGGCAAGCTGTCCAAGCTCGCCGACAAGTTCACCACCGCCTCGGGCCGTGAGGTCGCACTGGAGATCTTTGTCGACGCCAGCGACCTCGACAAGTGCGAGCACGCCATGTCCTCGGTCAAGAAATCCATGGCCTGGGACGAGCAGCGCTACGGCCTGGAGTATGACCTCGACACCTATATGATCGTTGCCGTCGGCGACTTCAACATGGGGGCGATGGAGAACAAGGGTCTCAACATCTTCAATACCAAGTTCGTGCTGGCCCGCCCGGATACCGCTACCGACGTCGACTTTGACGGTATCGAGGCGGTGATCGCGCATGAATACTTCCACAACTGGACCGGTAACCGCGTGACCTGCCGCGACTGGTTCCAGCTGTCGCTGAAGGAAGGCCTGACCGTGTTCCGCGATCAGGAATTCTCGGCCGACATGGGCAGCCCCGAGGTCAACCGCATCGAGGCGGTGCGTACCCTGCGTACCCACCAGTTCGCCGAGGATGCCGGCCCCATGGCCCACCCGGTACGGCCTGAGAGCTATATCGAGATCAATAACTTCTACACCGTGACGGTGTACGAAAAGGGTGCCGAAGTCGTCCGCATGTACCAGACCCTGCTGGGCCGCGAGGGCTTCCGCAAGGGCATGGACCTGTACTTCAAGCGCCACGACGGCCAGGCCGTTACCTGTGACGACTTCCGTGCTGCCATGGCCGATGCCAACGGCTACGACTTCGAGCAGTTCTCGCGCTGGTACTCGCAGGCTGGCACCCCGGTGCTGACCGTGGCCGGCCGCTACGACGCTGCCGCCCAGACCTATACCCTGGATGTCTCGCAGCGCTGCCCGGCCACTCCGGGCCAGAGCGAGAAGCTGCCCTTCCATATCCCATTGGCGCTGGGCCTGGTCGGTCCGGACGGCGCCGATCTGCCGCTGCAGCTTGCCGGTGAGAGCGAAGCCGTGGCAGGCAGCCGCGTGCTGTCGGTCAAGGGCAGTCAGGAACAGTATGTGTTCCAGAACGTGACCGCAGAACCGGTCCCCTCGCTGCTGCGCAACTTCTCTGCGCCGGTGAAGCTGGAATTCGCCTGGACCCGACCGCAACTGGTGCACCTGCTGGCCCACGATAGCGACGCCTTCTGCCGCTGGGAAGCCAGCCAGACCCTGATGCTGCAAGACTTGCAGGGCCTGATCGAGGCCGCCCGCCGCGGTGAGGCGCTGGTGCTGAAGGATGACTTCGTCGCCGCCATGCGCCGCGTGCTGACCGACGAAACACTGGACCCGGCCCTGGTGGCCCTGATGCTGACCCTGCCGGCCGAGACCTACCTGGCCGACCAGCAGCAGGAAATCGACCCGGACGCCATCCGTGCTGCACGCGACGCCATGAAGCTGGGCCTCGCGCAGGCACTGCGCAACGAGTTCAAGGCCGCCTTCGTGCGCCTGCAGGACAGCGGTCCCTACCGCTACGAAGCCCGTGCCGTGGCACACCGTTCGCTCAAGAACGTGGCGCTGTCCTACCTGACCGAGTTGGGCGAGGCACCTTTGCTGGAACTGGCCGAGAAACAGTACATCGGTGCCAGCAATATGACCGACGCACAGGCCGCACTGGCCGCGATGGTGAACTGGCCGCAAGGTGACGCTGCACTGCGTGCCTTCGCCGAGAAGTGGGCCGGCGAAGCCCTGGTGATGGACAAGTGGTTCACCCTGCAGGCGCTGAGCCAGCGCCTGGGCAAGGTGGAGCAGGTGCGTGCTTTGATGCAGCACCCAGCCTTCGCCCTGACCAACCCCAACAAGGTGCGCTCGCTGGTTGGCGCCTTCCTGCACAACAACCTGGCAGGCTTCCACGCGGCCGATGGCAGCGGCTACGAGTTCGCCGCCGACACCATTCTGGCGGTAGACAAGCTCAACCCGCAGGTGGCGGCCCGCCTCGCCGGCTGCTTCAACCGCTGGAAGAAGCTGGAACCGCTGCGCCGCAACAGCATGGAAGCTGCGCTGCGCCGGGTGGCGGCCCACAGCGGTCTATCGCGCGATGTTTATGAAATCGTCTCCAAGAACCTGCAATGACTTGTTAGGATAGGGGGCGAAGCCTGTCGCAAAGCAGGCTGCACGCCTTACCCCGCTTGCTGGCGGGGTAAGGCGTGGTCTAGTGTTTAAGCGAACCGATAGCCGGCGGCCCCTGGTCGCCCCCAGGAAAGACGCATGCACACCCCTATCCTCTTGGTCGAAGACAATCCGGATGATGAGGCACTCACCATCCGTGCCTTTGGCAAGAACGGCATACAGAATCCCATCATCGTCGCGCGGGACGGCCAGGAGGCCATCGACTATCTGTATGGCCAGGGCCACCATGCCGGCCGCGACCTCAGCCAACGCCCCATCCTGATCCTGCTGGATATCAAGCTACCCAAGCTCAGCGGTATCGAAGTGTTGCGGCGTATCCGCAGCTGCGAGCCGACCAAGCTGATCCCGGTGGTGGTGCTGACCACCTCCAAGGAAGAGGACGACCTCGTCAAGAGCTACAGCCTGGGCGCCAACAGCTATATCCGCAAACCGGTCGACTTCATGCAGTTCATGGAGGTGGTACGCCAGGTCGGCATCTACTGGTTGATGCTGAACGAGCCGGTCCAGAACTGATCGCCCATGGACGAAACCACCGTCATCCAGCGCACACTCAGGGTATTGGTCGTCGACGATTCCGAAGACGACGCCCTCCTCAACGTGCTGGCGCTACGCCGCCAGGGCTTTGAGGTGGAATACCAACGGGTGGATGCACCGGAGACGATGCACGACGCCCTCAATACCGGCAGCTGGGACCTGGTGCTGTCGGACTACTCCATGCCGCAGTTCTCCGCCCAGGAGGCACTGCGCATCTTCCGCGAATACGGCCAGGTGGTGCCCTTTATCGTGGTCACCGGCACCATAGGCGAGGAATCTGCCGTCGCCATGATGAAGGCCGGCGTCAACGACTTCATCCTCAAAACCCACCTCAAACGGCTAGCCAGCGTGGTGGAGCGCGAACTGCGCGAGACCGGCAACCGCCGCGCCAAACGACAGGCCGAGCTGGCGCTGCGCGAGAGCCAGGAACGTTATGAGCTGGCCATACGCGGTGCCAATGATGGTTTGTGGGACTGGAATATCCGCGAGGACAGCATCTATTTCTCGCCACGCTGGAAGGCCATGCTGGGCTATAGCGAAGACGAGCTGGTCGACCCGGTACCGGAGACCTGGCTGGCGCTGACTCACCCGGACGAGGGCGAGGGCATTCGGCTTCAGCTGATCCAGCACCTCAAGGGCGAGACGCCTCACTTTGAGGCCGAGCACCGCATGCGCCACAAGGACGGCAGCTGGCGCTGGATGCTGACACGCGGCATGGCCATGATAGACCCGGCCAGCGGCCTGGCCTTCCGCATGGCGGGCTCCCTGACCGACATCACCGAACGCAAGCGCGCCGAAGAGCAGATGCTGTACGACGCGCTGCACGACAGTCTGACCGGCCTTGCCAACCGGGCCATGTTTACCGACTTCCTGGGCTTTGCACTGGGCCACGCCACCCGCGACCAAGACTATCTTTGCGCGGTGCTCTGCCTCAACCTGGAGCGCTTTCGCTACATCAACGACAGCTTTGGCCATACCACCGGCGATCGTATCCTGCGCGTGACGGCCGAGCGGCTGGCACGGGTGCAGCGGCCGGGTGACGTGGTCGCGCGCTTTGGTGGTGACGAATTCGCCATCCTGCTCGATGCAATCTCCGACCCCAGCGAGGCGATCCGCTTTACCGAATCCATGCTGGCGGAACTGGCCAAGCCCATCGACCTGGAAGGCCACGAGGTCTACCCCGGTGCACGCGTGGGCATCGCGCTCTCCTCCGGCGGCTATGCCCACCCCGAGGAGATGATCCGCGACGCCGACACTGCCATGCACCGCGCCAAACAACGCAAGGGCGGCAAGCTGGAAGTGTTTGACCGGGCCATGCAAGGCACCATGCTGCGCGCCCTCAAGATGGAACAGGAGATGCGCCGTGCCCTGGCCGCGCAGGAATTCCTGCCCTACTTCCAACCCATCGTGGACCTGGAAAGCGGCCAGATCGCCGCCTTCGAGGCCCTGGTGCGCTGGCAACAGCCGGACGGCAAGCTGATCAGCCCGGCCGAATTCATCCCGCTGGCCGAAGAAATCGGCCTGATCAACGAGATCGGCCGGCAGATGCTGGAAGATTCGGCCTACCAGATCGCCAAGTGGCAGCAGCAGTTCCCTGACCGCCTGCTACGCGTCAGCGTCAATCTCTCGGGCAAGCAGTTCAACCAGCTCGACCTGATCGAGCAGATCGACCGCGCCATCGCTCAGGCCGGTATCGAGGCCAACCGGCTGGAGCTGGAGATCACCGAGAGCATCCTGATGGACAATACCGACGCCATCATCGCCATGCTGCAGGCGATCCGGGCGCGCGGCATCCAGATCCTGATGGACGACTTCGGTACCGGCTATTCGTCACTGTCCTACCTGCACCGCTTTCCGTCCAATGTGCTGAAGATAGACGGCTCCTTTGTGCGCCAGATCACCGAGGACCATTTCAGCCGCGAGATCGTCCGCGCCATCGTGCTGCTCGCCCGCAGCCTCGGCATGGCGGTGATCGCCGAGGGGGTGGAGACCAACGAGCAGCTCCTGGCCCTGCGCGAGATGGACTGCCACTACGCCCAGGGCTACTACTTCGCCAAGCCGCTGCCGGCGGAACAGGCGACGGCATTGATTGCATCAAACCAGCAATGGTAGGGCACAGAATAGCTGCAGCTTGAGCTGACGCTGTAGTTCATCGCCCGGCAGAGCCGGGCGCTAGCCGGCAATCGATGCCCTAGCGCGCCTTCGCTTTATTGAGCCCACTCCCCCCGCCCTCGCCGCCGCGAGGGAGCCTCGCTGAGAATCACGGATGGGCTGGCCTGAGAACCCAAGCCTCAGCTCCTCGCCCGGCATAGCCGGGCGCTTTGCTGCATTCGATGTTCGGACGCGCTTTGCTTTCATTTCTCCCACTCCCCCCGCCCTCGCCGCCGCGAGGGAGCCTCGCTGACGCTCGGTAGCGACTTCGATCGGCGAATTAGCGCCATGCCATTGGCACCTCAGGCGGATATCCAAGAGCGGCAGCAAGGCTGCTAAATGCGCTGATCAGTAACGGATGTGCAGGCGCCGGTAGATGAAGCCCAGAAGCCAGGCGGGGCCGACGAGAAGGAATTTGATGTCGTCGAAGAAGGAGGGTTTCTTGCCTTCGACCTTGTGGCCGATGAACTGGCATATCCAGGCCAGCACGAAGATGGTAACCGAACTCCAGAGCAGGGACGGTAACACCGAGGCGATGCCCAGCATCGCGGCGGACAGGAGCAGCATGCCCAGCGCGATGGGTAGCGACAGACGCAGGTAATAGCCCAGCGCAAAGATCACGAAACCCAGCGCCAGCCAGGGGCTGGCGGCCCACAACATGCCCAGCAGGCTAAAGGTGATCAGCGGCACGCAGATCCAGTGCACGCGCTTGTTGAAGGGGTTCTGGTGGCTTTCGCCGTAGCGGTCGAACAGGGTATCGATGGTGCTCATGGCCGTCTCCGTTATTGTCATGCCAGCCCCGCCATCGCGAGACTGGAGCAGACACTCTAGTACGAGTTCCGGACCTTGGGCTTGAACGATTTCACTGTACCTATCTAACCGCTGATGATGGCCAGCCGGCTCAAGGTAGAGGGCACGACGCCGAAGGTGGCATGAAAGACCCGGCTCATATGCGCCAGATCGGCAAAGCCGGCGGCATGGGCGGCGGTGGTGAGGTTGGCGCCGGTAGCAAGCTTGTCCACCGCAGCCAAAAGCCGCATCCACAGCTGATAGCGGCGGAAGGGCAGGCCGGTATGTAGACGGAAAAGATGGCTGAAGCGGCTGGTGGAGAGTGTCGCCGCTGCCGCCAGGGCGTCCGCCCCCAGCTCCGGGTCGGCCGCCAGTTGCTGCAGGGCCTGGGTAACGCGCGCATCCAGCACCGGTGCGCGCTCGAAGCCCGGCAGCCAAGCGGCCTGCCAGCGCTCCAGCAGCGCCTCGCAACTGGCCAGGGGGCGCGGCATGCGCCAGGCGTCGAGCAGGTCATGGCACAGCGCAGGGTCGGCCTCGGGCCGGGCGCCGCCCTCCTGCCAAGCCTTGAGCAGGCGATAGCCGGGGTCGATGAACAGGTGGGCGATCAAGGCGCCGTTGGCCGCGATCTTGTGCTGCTGGCCCGGCCAGAGGATAGCAGCGCGGCAAGGCAGCAAAGGGCCATCGTCCACGGCCAACCGGAACTCCCCCTCCAGCGCCAGCGAGAGCTGGATGGCATGGTGGGCGTGCGGGGTGGAGTCGGTATCCACCCCCAGCACCAGCGCCCTGCCTCGCCACAAATACATGCGTCCGTGTGTCATGGCGCCAGTATAGGGGCTAGCCTGCCGGCCAGCAGCAGGTAGGCGCTATACCTGTCCCAGGAACCAGTTCACGATGTAGAAGTGGTCCTCGAACAACTGCTCTTCCATACGGTTGAATTCGAACAGTGGCACCCACTTGGCCTTGTCGGCGTCGTCATCACCGCGCACCTTGGGCAAGCCCTCGGTAGTCGGTGCCAGCTCGATCAGGAAGGCATGAGTGATGGTGCGCCCGCGCAGGCTGCGCTGCGGGTGATCGAATACCCGGCTGCCACGGATGGAGCCAGCCAGTACCGGCGCCGGTACCTTGAGGCGGGTTTCTTCCTTCAGTTCGCGGATCACCGCGTCCTTGATGCGCTCGTCCGGGTTGACGAAGCCGCCCGGCAATGCCCACAGGCCCTTGCCAGGCTGGGAGCGGCGGCGCACCAGCAGCACGTGACCGGAGTGGATCACCACCGCATCGACCGTGACAAAGCTTGGGGGATAAGGCGCGGCGGCCCAGCTTTGCCGGTAGCGCTTCACGAACAGGTATTCGTCCTGCAGCTTGGCGTAGGTCTCGCCCGCCCGGAAGTCATTGAGCCAATCGAACACCGGCACCGGCAGCAAGGCGGCACAGGCCGGCCAGTCGCTGTCACGCTCAGGATCGAAGAAGGCATGGCGGATGCGCGAGGCATGCACGTCCGGCAGCTCAGGCGCCTCGACCCGCGCCCATTGCGGGAACAGGTCCAGGTATTCGGCATTGCCCTTCTTGGCGCCACGTGGCGGCCCGACAATGCCGATGCGGAACTGAGCCTGGCGGCTGCCCACGTCCGAGGTATCGACCGCGATCACCCGGTCCACCAGGTGCTGTACCTCGGTCAGCCACTGCTGGTCGTTGTACATGCGGTCGGAGATGCCAACCACGAATACCCGCGACTGCTCTTCCTCGGCCAAGGCGAGCCGTATCATCCGTTCACGGTCCTCGACCGTGAACGGGTGCATGGGGTTGCGCGCCTGGCGGGCCGAACCACATAGCACCACCACTTTGTCGGCCAGCTGCAGGGCATGCTGCAAGGTCCACAAATGGCCGTTGTGGAAGGGTTGGAAGCGGCCGATAAAGATCAGGTAGTCGAATTCGCGCATTGCAGGACAAAAGAGTCGGGGACAAAAAAGGGCAGGTCACCCTGCCCTTCTACCTAAGTAGCGTTACGCCGGTATCGCAACCGGTTTGGCCTGCACCTGCTTTTGCATCTGCGCCTCGCTGAAGGCCAGCATGCGTTCGATGGGCAGGCGCGCAGCATCCATCTGCTCAGTGCTGAGATAGTCGATGCGCGTACCTTCACCGGCCTGGGCGCGGCGTACCCGCTCGACATTATTCATCTTCATATAGGGACACTGGTTGCACTGGCAACCAGCGTAGATCGGCGCCTGGGCGATCTTCAGGTCCGGACGGGCCAGGCCCATGTTGTAGAGGATGCCATCCTCGGTAGCGACGAAGATGGTGGCATCCGGCTCGCCATCGAAGGCCTTGACCCAGTTCAGCATGCCGCTGGTCGACCCCACGTAATCGGCACGCTTGAGCACTGGCAGCGGGCTCTCGGGGTGGGCGATCAGGTATTTGGGGCCATCGACCGCGGCCATGCCTTCATTGAGCGCAGTCTCGTTGAATCTGTCGTGCACCTCGCACACCGCCGACCACAGCGGCATGTCATAGCCGTACTGGTAGTTCAGATAGGCGCCCATATTGCGGTCGGGCGAGAAGATCACCTTCTTACCCTCGGCATAGAGGTGGGCAATGATGTCGTCGACGTTGCGGCTGGTCACGATCCAGTCGCTGAGCGCCTTGTGCTCAGCCGAGCTGTTGATATATGAGACGTGCACGTAGTCGGCATGCTTCTCACGCCAGGCCTGGAGGCGCTTGACGTCGGTCTGGGTCACCAGGGAGCAGGTGGAGCCGGCATCCGGCAGGATCACCTCGGCCTGGGGATTGAGGATCTTGGCGGTCTCCGCCATGAAGCGCACACCGGCAAAGACGATCACATCGGCCTGGGCATCACGGGCGTAGAGGGAGAGTTCGAGACTGTCGCCGACCTTGTCGGCCATCTGCTGGATTTCCGGCGCGGTGTAATAGTGCGCCAGCGTTACGACACGCTTGGACATGGGAGTTCCTTCCATGTAGGTACCGCCTCTCCGGCGGCTGACTGGGCCCACTTGCGCGGGCGGTTCTTGCAGGCTGCCGGCGGAATCCCCGCCGTGGATACTTGCAGCACCTAGGCACCATAACAAAATCAAGGGCTTTGCGCTAGCCACGGGCCAGGCTACTCCCCGAGCGGGGCCGCTTGGTGTAGGGTGGAGCGCTATTCACCCCTCTTTGTTCCGCCCATGTCACTGCTCAGCTTCGATGAGGCGCTGGCACGCCTCCTGGACCAAGCCCAGCCTCACGCCCCCCTGGAAACCCTGCCACTCGCGCATTGCGATGGCCGTGTGCTGGCCGAGCACGTCGTCGCGCCGCTGGCCGTGCCAGGCTTCGACAACAGCGCCATGGATGGCTACGCCCTCCATGTTGCCGACTTCGCCAAGTTGCCGGCGCAGTGGCCGATCACCCAGCGCATCGCCGCCGGCGAGGTCGGTGAGCCGCTGGCCCCAGGCATGGCCGCCCGCATCTTTACCGGCGCCCCCGTCCCGCCGGGCTGCAATGTAGTCGTGCCGCAGGAAGAAACCGAAGCCAACGATAATCAGCTGCGCCTGCTGGCCGATATCAAAGAAGGCCAGCATATCCGCCGCCTGGGCGAGGACATTGCGTTGGGCTGCGAGGTGCTGACCGCTGGTACCCGGCTGGGGCCGCCGCACCTGGCACTGGCCGCCTCGCTGGGCATTGCCCGGCTCAAGGTCCGAGCATCATTGCGGGTGGGCGTTTTGTGTACCGGCGATGAGCTGACCCCACCGGGCGAGCCGCTGCCGCCGGGTGGCATCTACAACTCCAACCAGTTCGCCATCGGTGCTTTGCTGCGACGGCTGGGCTGTGTGGTCAGTGACTATGGCAAGGTGGCCGATACCCGCGAGGACACCGTGGCCGCGCTACGCCTGGCCAGCCACGAGAACGACGTGGTGATCAGCTGCGGCGGGGTATCGGTCGGTGAAGAGGACCACGTCAAGGCTGCAGTCGGCGAGCTTGGGCGGCTTGATCTCTGGCGCATCGCCATCAAGCCCGGCAAGCCGCTGGCATTCGGTAAGGTCGGGACGGCCGACTTTATCGGCCTGCCGGGCAACCCGGTCAGCGCTTTTTTGACCTTTGTCTTGCTGGCGCGCCCTTTTTTGCTCAAGCGTATGGGCGCGGTCGTGGTGCAACCCAGCCGCTTGCCGCTGCCGGCAGGCTTTGACTGGCCGCGCGCCGACAAGCGCCGGGAGTTCTTGCGCGCCCGACTGGAGCAGAACAGCACCGGCCAAACGCAGGTTAGCCTCTACCCCAGCCAGGGTTCGGCGGTGATGAGTGGGCTGGCCTGGGCCGATGGGCTGGTGGACCTGTTCCCGGGGACCACGGTCAAAGCCGGTGACACCGTGCACTACCTGCCACTGGCGCAACTACTGGATTGAACATGGACATCAACCTGCTCTACTTCGCCCGTCTGCGCGAGCGCTTTGGCCTCGCTCAGGAGCAGCTGACCGTGCCCGAGGGCGTGGTCACGGTGGCCGGTCTCCTGGCCCATCTGGCCGCACGTGGCGATGCCTGGGCCGAGGAGCTGGCCGGTGGCAAGGTGTTCCGGGTGGCGCTGGACCAAGAGTTGGTGGATTTCAGCGCCAGCTTGCACCAGGGCGCCGAGGTGGCGATTTTCCCGCCGGTGACCGGAGGTTAGATGGATACCCTGCCCCAGGCCCGTATCACGGTTGTCGTCCAGGAGGCCGGCTTCGACCTGGCGCACGAGATGCGTGAAGCCGGTCAGGACGACCGCGGCATCGGCGCCATCGTCAGCTTCGTCGGGTTGGTGCGTGACCTCAATCTGGCGGCAGACGTCGTTGCGCTGGAGCTGGAGCACTATCCTGGCATGACCGAGAAGGCCCTGGGCCGCATTGCTGAAGAAGCCGCGGTGCGCTGGCCCTTGCACGCCGTGCGCATCGTGCACCGGGTGGGCAAGCTGCATCCAGGCGACCCCATCGTGCTGGTCCTGGTCGCCAGCGCCCATCGCCACGCCGCCTTCGAGGCCAACGCCTTTATCATGGACTATCTGAAGACCCGCGCGCCGTTCTGGAAGAAGGAATGGACGCCGGATGGCCCGCGCTGGGTGGATGCCCGCGAAAGCGACTACAGTGCCGCCGAACGCTGGCACAAGGTGGTCAGCGAACAATATGGCAACACGGACCATGACTGAACCCCAATCCCTGACTCATTTCGATGCCGCCGGACAGGCCCACATGGTCGACGTGGCCGGCAAGCCCGAGACCGCCCGCAGCGCCACGGCACAGGGCCGCATCCGCATGCTGCCCGCCACCCTGGCACTGGTCAGCGAGGGTGATGCGCGCAAGGGTGATGTGCTCGGCGTAGCGCGGCTGGCCGGCATCATGGCCGCCAAGCAGACCGGCAGCCTGATCCCCCTCTGCCACCCGCTGCCGCTGACCCATGTCAGCGTCGACTTCGCGCTCGACCCGGCCAGTCACAGCATTGTCTGCACTGCCGTGGCCGAAACGATCGGCCGTACCGGCGTGGAGATGGAAGCCATGACCGCGGTATCGATCGCCCTCCTGACCATCTACGACATGCTCAAGGCGGTGGACCGGGGCATGGTGATCGAATCGACCCGTCTCTTGGAGAAACGCGGCGGCAAGTCGGGTCATTGGCAGGCTGAATAGGCACAGTGGCGGCACCGTATGGCTGCCGCGCTTAGCAAGTGCGGGTCAGGCCGGTTAAGCTGATTTCATCAGCTATCTGCAACAGCCACGCCATGCGGTATATCGGCTTCCGGACCATCACCATCCTACTGTTATGTATCCTCCTCCCCTGCCAAGCGGCCCAGGTGGTCAAGGTAGGGGTTGCGGTGTTCCCGCCCTATATCCAGAAAGACCCGGCGTCCGGCAGCGATATGCTGCGGGTAGAGCTGCTGGACCTGATGAATGCCTTCCAGGACACCTACCGCTTCAGGCCGGTGGTGACCGGCACGATCCGCCGCTTCAAGGATTTCGATCTCGGCAAGTACGATATGTCGACCTACGACAATCTGGCCTGGGGCTGGGAGGACCGGCCGGTGGACGCTTCCAATGTCTACCTGCGTGGCGGCGAGGTCTACGTGGCACTCAATCTGCCGGGCCGCAGCGAGGACTACTTCAACAACCTGGCAGCCAGGCAAATGGTGGTCATGCTGGGCTATCACTACGGCTTTGCCGGCTTCAATGCCGACCCTGGCTATCTACGCCAACATTTCCAGATCTCCTTCACCAACGATAACGAGGCTTCGCTCAAGCTGCTATTGCTGGGCCGTGGTGATGTAGCGGTGGTATCGGAAGCTTTTCTGGCGGACTTCCTCGCCCGCCAGCCCGAATACCGCGATCGCTTCCTGGTCTCGAAGAAGAAAGACCAGGCCTATGCCCACACCCTCATCATCCGGCGCGGTATCCACCCCACCGTGAACGAGCTCAACCAGCTATTGGAGCGCATGCGCAAGGCAGGGGTGCTCAAGCCCTTATGGAAAAAGTATGGGGTTGAGACCGACGCCGATTGAACCCGAGCCATGCTTAGGCTACTCACCACTGTATCCAGCAGCATTCGAGCGTAGCGAGGTTCCCCGCCAGCGGGCGGGGCGGAGGGTGGGAATAAATCAGGGGTGAGCCGTTGCCTTAGCGTGCTCAGATGATGAACGCCCGGGCCTCCCGGGCGCATCGCTGCACCAAATCACCCACGCCCAGCTTGCTCATCAATCGGCGAACACAAAGCGCATGGAGAGATCCAGTGCGCGCACATCCTTGGTCAACTTGCCGATGGAGATGCGATCCACACCGGTCTCGGCGATCGCTCGCACAGTATCGAAATCCACCCCGCCGCTGGCCTCCAGCACCGCCGCGCCAGCGCTGTGCTGCACAGCGGTACGCAGATCAGCCAGACTCATATTGTCCAGTAGCACCGAGGTAGCGCCGGCCTTGAGTGCCTGGTCCAGTTCATCCAGATTCTCGACCTCGATCTGCACGCCCACGCCGGCCGGTGCCAAGGCAAAGGCAGCCGCCAGCACCTGGCGGATACCGCCAGCCGCAGCGATGTGGTTTTCCTTGATCAGAATGCCATCGTAGAGCCCGATGCGCTGGTTCTCACCACCTCCGACCTTGACCGCGTATTTCTGCGCCAACCTCAGGCCAGGCAAGGTCTTACGGGTATCGTGGATCTTGGCGCGGGTGCCGGCGATGAGCGCAACATAGCGCTGGGTCTCGGTCGCCACGGCGGACAGGGTCTGCAGGAAGTTGAGGCTGCTACGTTCAGCCGTGAGCAGTGCCCGGGCCGGGCCGTACAGCTCGCACAACAACTGGCCGGGCTGGACCTGCGCCCCCTCCGCCACCAGCCAGTTCACCCGCACGCCGGCATCAACCTGGCGGTAACACTCCTCGAACCAGGCCTGGCCGCACAGCACCGCCGCTTCTCGGGCGATCACGGTGGCTCGGCCGGGGCGATCAGCGGGGATCAGCATGGCGGTCCAGTCCGCCTGGCCGATATCCTCTTCCAGGGCGGTAGCGACTTGGCGGGCGATCAGGTGGGCAGGGGGCAGCAAGGCGGTCATGGCGGCGCAGCATGAAATGAACGGAGCGCCAATTGTACCCGAGCAAGGAAAACGCCGGCCCTGGGAAGGACCGGCGTCTGATTTACAACGCGTTTCAGGGGAGATCAACGTTGTGCAAGCATCCTAGCGCAGTCATCGCGCAACGGCTCGGACCATGCGACGAGCTGTCGATAGCGCGCCTGAATGGTAGACAGGCGTGACGAATGGCACGCCCAAAATAAACACAAGTTATTGATTATATTAAATTTTCACAAAACAAGCCTACTGACTGATCTTATAGCCGTACTGCCGGCTCCAGGCCTTGCGTACGCCGATCTTCATCGTCTCCGACAAAGGCACGTAGCCAAGTTCGCGCGCCGTCGCATCGCCGTTGCGGTAGCCCCAGAGCAGGAAGTCGATCACCTTGTCTGCCGCCTTGCCATTGCGCGGCAGTACCGCGAAGGTGGCGGTAGCCAGCGGCCAGCCACCATAGGTGTCGTTGTTCGAGAGTACGAAATAGAAGTCCGGGTCGGCCGCGTAGATCAGATTCTCTGCATCGTACTTGGCCGCAGCCAACACGCTTTCCGGACTGACCTTGATAAAGATGCCGACCCGATTGGGTAGCTGCACCATGTTGAGCTTGTCCTTGAGCGCCCGACCGTAGTCCACATAAGCAATGCCGCCCGGGCTCTTTTGCAAGGCCTCCACCATGCCGCCCGTGCCCTTGACCGCACTCCCGGCCACCCCCTTGAGTTCCTTGCCTACACCCGGGCCCTTCTTCCAGTCGGCCGAACGGGCCGCCAGAAAGTAGCTCAGTACGAAGGTGGAACCGGAACCATCGGCGCGGTAGAGGGGGCGAATGGGCAAATCAGGAATGCGGCTGGCAATGGGGTCGTTATTGATCAGGATCTCCTGGTCACGCCAACGGGTGATCTTGCCCAGATAGATCTTGGCCAGGGTCTCGGCGCCGAGCTTCAGCTCCCCGGCCGGCAGGCCGGGCAGATTCACCACCGGTACGATGGCGCCCATGGCCACCGGAAATTGCCGCAGCCCCTTCTGCTCCAGCTCGGCGCGCTGCAAAGGCTCGTCGGAGGCACCGAAGTCCACCTTGCCGGCGGCAATGCGCGCCAGGCCTTCACCAGACCCCACACCGTCATAGGCCACTTCGCTGGCCTGCTTGGCATATTGCCCGCCCCAGGCTTTGTAGAGTGGCTCGGCAAAGGTGGAACCGGCGCCTGCGAGGGTGGCAGCCTGGGTGGTCGGCGTCAGTAAAAGGGCAAGCAGCGCAGCGCGCAGCGGAAGAGGTAGATGCATGGATTCACTCCAGAACTAAAACCGCTACGGCCAAAGCAGGGACTGCGAGACGATGCGCGCAGGCCCCGCTAAGTCAGCATGGTGTGTAGGGCAGAAAACGAAAGTGGGCGCCGACGAACGTCGGCGCGGATCAGGCGAACAGCACGGCGGCGATGACGCGGCGGTCTTCCGCCACCAGGATGTTGAAGGTGCGACACATGGCCGATATATCCATGGCGTCGACACCGATATGCGCCTGCATCAGCGCACGGGTCAGCCGTGGGTGGGGGAACTGCAGCCGGCTGCCGGTTGCCAGCAACACCACCTCGGGCTTCAGGGCCAAGAGGGCCTCGAAATCGGCCTCGGTCAGATCGGCAAAGCTCGCCGGCCGCCAGGGTTGCAGCTCGGTCGGCCCGACAATCAGGCTACCGCTCTGGCGTTGCTGGTTGACGCTGACAAAATCCTCGCCATAACTGGTGAACACATTGAGATGGGTGGGCTTGTCGGCGTGCAGTTTCATGGCGGTGACCAAGGTAGGACAGGGGCCTATTTTAGCGCGCCCAGGCGGGAATAAGCGTGGACAGCAAAGCGAATATTGCAGCGCAAAAATCTTTGCTACTATCGAACGCTCCCCCCAACACCCCTAAAAGCACCACGATGCGCGCCGTCAAGAAAAGCCAGAAGCTCGACAAGGTCTGTTACGAAATCCGCGGCCCAGCCTTGGCGCGTGCCAAGCAGATGGAAGACGACGGGCATCGCATCATCAAGCTCAATATCGGCAACCTGGCCGTGTTCGGCTTCGAACCGCCGGACGAGATCGTCCAGGACGTGATCCACAATCTGCCGCAAGCCGGCGGTTATGCCGATTCCAAGGGTCTCTTCTCCGCTCGCAAGGCGGTGATGCACTACTCGCAGCAAAAGGGCATCAAGGGTGTCGGGATCGAAGACATCTATATCGGCAACGGCGTCTCCGAGCTGATCCTCCTGAGCATGAACGCCCTGCTCGACAATGGTGACGAGGTCCTGGTGCCGGCACCGGACTACCCCTTGTGGACCGCCGCCGTGTCGCTGTCCGGCGGTACCGCCCGCCACTACCTCTGCAACGAGGAGGATGGCTGGCTGCCGGACCTGGACGATATCCGCGCCAAGATCACCGAGAACACCCGTGCCATCGTGGTGATCAACCCAAACAACCCGACCGGCGCGCTCTATCCGGACGAGATACTCAAGGGCATCCTGCAGATCGCCCGCGAACACGGGCTGATCGTCTACGCCGACGAGATCTACGACAAGACTCTGTTCGACGGCCATACCCACACCAGCATCGGCTCCTTGTCCGAGGACGTGTTCTGCGTGACCTTTGGCGGCCTCAGCAAGAACTACCGCGCCTGCGGCTACCGCAGCGGCTGGATGATACTGAGCGGCGACAAGCGCCACGCCCAGGACTATATCGACGGGCTCAACATCGTCGCCTCCATGCGCTTGTGTGCCAATGTGCCCAGCCAGCATGCCATCCAGACCGCGCTGGGCGGTTACCAGAGCATCAACGAGCTGGTCGCCCCGGATGGCCGCCTGACCCGTCAGCGCGATCTGGCTTGGGAGCGGTTGACCGCCATCCCCGGCGTGAGCTGCGTCAAGCCCAAGGGGGCGCTCTATCTCTTCCCCCGGCTGGACCCCAAGGTCTACCCGATCGCCGACGACCAGGCCTTTATCACCGAGCTGTTGGAAGAGGAGCGGGTGCTGCTGGTGCAGGGCACCGGCTTCAACTGGCCCACGCCAGACCACCTGCGGGTCGTCTTCCTACCCCATATCGACGAGCTGGAAGAAGCCCTCGACCGCATCGAGCGCTTCCTGGCTGCCTATCGAAAACGCCACGCGGGCTGAACCATGCAAACACTCCGCCTGACCAACGAGCAACGCCAACTGATTGAACCCGCCTGGCTCGCCCGGGCGGAGGCCGTACACCGCGAGCTGCGCCCGCAGCTCGCCAGCGACTACAGCGCCCAGATGCAAGGCATCTTTGCCGATGGCGGCGAGATGGTGATCGCCATCGACGGCGAGCACGTTCTCGGCGTGGCGGTTTTCCGGCAATATCGCGATACCTTCTCCGGGACCAAGTTCTATGTGGACGACTTGGTCACCACCTCCCAATGGCGCTCACAAGGCGTCGGCAAATTGCTGCTCGACTGGCTCCAACAAGAGGCCCTGCGGCGCGGCGCGACCAACTTCATGCTCGACTCCGGCACCCAGCGGATAGACGCGCATCGCTTCTACCACCGCGAGGGTTTGGTCATCGCCTCCTTCAATTTCAGAAAACCGCTCCAAGCAAACAGTTAGGCATTCCGAATGAAACCCATACAAGTAGGCTTGCTGGGCTTTGGCACGGTCGGCTCCGGTGTCGCCAAGGTCCTGGCCCGCAACGCCGAGGAGATCGGCCGTCGTGCTGGCCGCGCCATCGAGGTCAAGCGGGTCGCGGTCCGCAATATTGAAAAAGCCCGGGCCATTGCCCCGGCCGTGACCGAGGGCCTGTCCTTCGGCAATGACTTCCATGCCGTGGTGGACGATCCAGACGTGGATGTGGTCTGCGAGCTGATCGGCGGCACCACCCTGGCCAAGGAGCTGGTGCTGCGCGCGATCGAGAACCGCAAGCATGTAGTCACCGCCAACAAGGCCCTCTTGGCCCTGCACGGCAACGAGATCTTCGCCGCCGCCCAGGCGCGCGGCGTGATCGTGGCCTTCGAGGCCGCCGTTGCCGGCGGCATCCCCATCATCAAGGCACTGCGCGAAGGCCTGACCGCCAACCGCATCGAATGGATTGCCGGCATCATCAACGGCACCTCCAACTTCATCCTGACCGAGATGCGCGACAAGGGTGCGGCTTTCGCCGATGTATTGGCCCAGGCACAGAAGCTCGGTTATGCGGAAGCCGACCCGACCTTCGATATCGAAGGCCATGACGCCGCCCATAAGCTGACCATCCTGGCTGCGCTGGCTTTCGGCATCCCCATGCAGTTCGACAAGGTCTACCTCGAGGGCATCAGCAAGCTGACCCAGGAAGACATCGCCTATGCCGAGCAGCTCGGTTACCGTATCAAGCTGCTTGGCATCGCCCGCCGCCGTAGTGAAGGGGTGGAGTTGCGCGTGCATCCCACCTTGATCCCGGCCAAGCGCATCATTGCCAATGTGGACGGCGTGATGAACGCGGTGGTGGTACAGGGCGACGCCGTCGGCCAGACGCTCTACTCCGGCCGTGGCGCCGGTTCCGAGCCGACCGCCTCGGCCGTGGTCGCCGACCTCGTGGACGTGACCCGGCTGCATACCGCCGACCCCGAACACCGCGTGCCGCATCTGGCTTTCCAGCCGGATCGCCTGTCCGATCTTCCCATCCTGCCCATCACGGCGGTCGAGACCAGCTACTACCTGCGCCTCAAGGCGCACGACCAGCCGGGCGTGATGGCCGATGTGACCCGTATCCTGGCCGACCTGGGCATCTCCATCGACGCGATGATGCAAAAGGAGCCGGCCGAGGGCGAGAAGATCGTCGACATCATCATCCTCACCCATCTGGCCCAGGAAGCGCGCGTCAACCAGGCCATCGCCGGCATCGAGGCACTGGCGACCATCTCCGGCCCGGTGACCAAGCTGCGGCTGGAAAATCTGGACAAGTAAGGGAACCGCCATGCAATACATCAGTACCCGCGGCGGTATGGCCCCGCAGTCCTTCAGCGACATCCTGCTCGGCGGCCTGGCACCCGATGGTGGCCTGGTCGTACCCGAGCAATACCCGCAGATCGATGCAGCTACCCTCGCCCATTGGCGCACGCTGAGCTACCCGCAGCTTGCCTTCGAGGTGGTGTCGCGCTTCGCCACCGACATTCCGGCCGAGGACGTACGTCGGCTGGTGGACGCTGCCTATACCGAGCAAGCCTTCGGTTCAAGCGCCATCACCCCGTTGACCGAGCTGGAACCTGGCCTGCACCTCCTGCACCTGTCCAACGGCCCTACCCTGGCCTTCAAGGACATCGCCATGCAGCTGCTCGGCCAGCTGTTCGAATATGTGCTGGCCCGGCGCGGCGAGGCGGTGAATATCGTCGGCGCAACCTCGGGCGATACCGGCTCGGCGGCCGAATACGCCATGCGTGGCAAGCAGGGGGTCAATGTCTTCATGCTCAGCCCGCATGGCCGCATGAGCCCCTTCCAGCGCGCCCAGATGTTCAGCCTGCAGGATGGCAATATCCACAACCTGGCGGTCGAAGGTACCTTTGACGACTGTCAGGACATCGTCAAGGCGATCAACAACGACGCGGCATTCAAGGCCCGCTACAAGATCGGTGCGGTCAATTCCATCAACTGGGGCCGCATCGTGGCCCAGGTGGTGTACTACTTCCGCGCCTATCTTGAGGTTGCCACCCAGATCGGCGAACCAGTCGACTTCGTGGTGCCTTCGGGCAACTTCGGCAATATCTGCGCCGGTCATATCGCCCGCCAGATGGGCCTGCCGGTGGGTCGGTTGGTGGTGGCCACCAACGAGAACGACGTGCTCGACGAGTTCTTCAAGACCGGCCGCTACACCGTGCGCGGCTCGGCCGATACGCATGCCACCTCCAGCCCGTCCATGGATATCTCCAAGGCCTCGAACCTGGAGCGCTTCGTGTTCGACCTGATCGACCGCGACAGCGCCGCCCTGGCGCAGCTCTGGCGCGAAGTCGACAGCACTGGTGGCTTCGACTTCGGCAAGACGCCCTTCTTCGCCCGCATGGTTGGTGAATTCGGCTTCAGCTCGGGCAAGAGCACCCACGCCGACCGTATCGCCACCATCCGCGCTGCCAAGGCACGCTGGAACGTGGTGCTCGACCCGCACACCGCCGACGGCGTGAAGGTGGCGCTGGAAGCCCGTCGCGCAGGCGTACCCATGGTGACGCTGGAAACCGCCCTGCCGGCCAAGTTCGAGGCCACCATTGCCGAGGCGTTGGGTACGGTACCACCGCGCCCCGAGGGCCTTGCCGGCATCGAGGCGCTGCCGCAGCGCTGCGAAGTGGTACCCAATGATGCCGAGACGGTGAAGCGCTACGTCAGTAAAGCGCTGGGCTGATACGCAAGTGCGAAAAAAACGGCACCCTAGGGTGCCGTTTTTCGTTGCTGCATGCCTTTACTCAGTGCGCCGAACCACCCTGAGCAAACGCCGCCTGCATGGCCTTGTCGCGCTTGGCCTGGGCCGACAGCATCAAGCGGTTGGAAATCACCACGAACACGCTCACCACCACGATCACAATGGTCGCCAGCGCGTTGATCTCGGGGGTCAGGCCCAGCCGGATAGAGGAGAAGATCCATTGCGGCATGGTGGTCGAACCCGGACCGGACAGGAAGGCGGTCAGCACATAATCGTCCAGCGAGATGGTGAAGCTCAGGAGCCAGCCAGAAACCAGGGCCTGCGAGATCACCGGGATGGTGATGACGAAGAACACCTTGAAAGGGTGGCAGCCCAGGTCCATGGCAGCGTCTTCCAGTGAGCGGTTGAGCTCCTTCAGGCGCGACTGCACCAGCACCGCCACATAGGCCATGCACAGCGTGGTGTGGCCGATCCAGATGGTGATCATGCCGCGCTCGCCAAAGGCCCAGCAACCCAGCCGCGCCCACAGGCCCTGCGGACCACCCTCGGCACTGCAGCCCATGCCGGTCTGCAGCGCCACGAACAGGAGCAGCATGGAAAGGCCCACAATCACCTCGGGCATCACCATGGGCGCCGTGGTCAGGCCGGCGAACAGGGTATGGCCGCGGAAGCTGCCAAAGCGCGCCAGCACAAAGCCGGCGATGGTACCCAGCACCACCGCCAGGGTGGCCGACATAAAGGCGATCTTGAAGCTCAGCCCGGCGGCATGCAGCAGGTCGGCGTCATTGATCAGCACCTCGTACCACTTCAGCGAGAAGCCACCCCAGACGGTCACGAGGCGCGACTCGTTGAAGGAGTAGATCACCAGGCTCAGGATGGGCGCATACAGGAAGAAGAAGCCCAGCCCCATGAAAATGCGGTTGGATAAAGGCATGCGGCTCATTATTCGGCCTCCTGCTGCTTTTGTTCGATGCGGTGGAACCAGACGATGGGCCCCCCCAGCAGGACCAGCATGATGACCGCCACCGCCGAGGCCTGCGGCCAATCGAGGTTGGCGCCGAAGTCATCCATCAGCTTGTTGCCGATGAACACCACGTCACCGCCACCCAGCAGGGCTGGGATCACGTACTCACCCACAGCCGGAATGAACACCATCATGCAACCGGCGATGATGCCGGCCTTGGACAGCGGCAGGGTGATCTGGAAGAAGGTGGTCCAAGGCTTGGCACCCAGGTCGGCGGCCGCCTCAAAGAGCCGGCTGTCCAGCTTCACCAGGTGGGCGTAGAGCGGCAGGATCATAAAGGGCAGGTAGTTGTAGACCATGCCCAGGAGTACCGAACCCGGGGTATACAGCATCTCGATCGGCTCATTGATCATGCCGGTGGCCAGGAGGATGTTGTTGATCACCCCGTTGTTCTTGAGGATGCCTATCCAGGCATAGACCCGTAGCAGGAAAGAGGTCCAGAACGGGATCATCACCAGCATCAGGAGCGTGTTGCGGGTCGCCTCATTGGAGCGGGCGATGTTGTAGGCGATGGGGTAGCCGATCAAGAGGGTCAGCACCATGGTGAAGAACGCCAGCTTGATGGCATTCCAATAGGCCACCAGGTACTGGCTCTCTTCCTTGGCTTCAGACCAGCTCTTCTCGAAGAAAGCATCGACCTCGCCGAACACGGTCTTGTACTTACTCGTATCGAGCACCACCGTGGTCTTGTTGTCCTCCTGCTTCACGAGCGGGGTATAGGGGGGCTGCGAGATATCGGGCTCGGCAAAACTGATCTTGAGCACGAAGAAGAACGGCAGCACGAAGAAAAACAGCAGCCAGACATAGGGCACGGCGATCACGCCCGTGCGCCCCTGTGGCAGCCAGCGTTGGAGGAGGGATTTGATCATTTGGTCAGCACCGATCCAGGTACCCAGCCGTTGGCACCGTCGCTCCACTTCACCACCACCTCGTCACCCCATGTGGCCGGCTTTTCGCTGCCCCAATGGCTGGTCGGTACGTTGGCGATCACGATGCGGCCGGAAGTCAGTTGCACGTGGTAGACCGAGTGGGAGCCCAGGTAGGCGATGTCGTGCACCTTGCCTTCGGCCCAGTTGTACTGCGAATCAGGCTTCTGCCGGCACAGGGTGATGTCTTCCGGACGGATGGAATACCAGACCGTCATGCCCTTGGGGCCGGTGATGCCATGGTCGACGTAGATGCCACGACCCAGGTCCGCGCTGTCAATCACGATATGGTCCGGCTCGTCCACCGACAGGCGGCCCTCGAAGATATTGGTCGAACCAATGAATTCGGCGGTAAAGCGGCTGTTCGGGAATTCGTAGATTTCACGCGGGCCGCCAACCTGCTCCAGCTTGCCCTCGCTCATGATGGCGATGCGGCTGGCCATGGTCATGGCCTCTTCCTGATCGTGGGTCACCATGATGCAGGTCACGCCCACGGTCTCGATCACATTCACCAGCTCGAACTGGGTCTGCACCCGCAGCTTCTTGTCCAGCGCGCCCAAGGGCTCATCCAGCAAAAGGAGCTTGGGCCGCTTGGCCAACGAGCGGGCCAGTGCCACACGCTGCTGCTGACCGCCGGAGAGCTGGTGTGGCTTGCGCTTGGCATACTTGCGCATCTGCACGAGGTCGAGGAGCTTGCCAACACGCTCGATGATCTCGTCCTTGGGTACCTTGTCCTGCTTGAGGCCAAAGGCCACGTTCTGCTCCACCGTCATATGCGGGAACAAAGCGTAGGACTGGAACATCATATTGGTCGGCCGGTGATAGGACGACTGGTCGGTGATGTCCTCGCCGTCCAGGATGATGCGGCCCTCGGTCGGGGTTTCCATGCCGGCCAGCATGCGCAGCAAGGTGGATTTACCGGAGCCTGAGCTGCCCAAGAGGGCAAAGATCTCATTCTTGGGGATCACGAGATTGACATCATCGACCGCATAGAAATCGCCAAACTTCTTGGTCACGCCCTTGATCTGCAGGAATTGCTGTTTGCTGTCGCCAGCAGCGACGTCGTTCGGGGTTACCGCCACAATAGAGACTCCATCCTGGGTTGGGTCATTGCCAAGTCAAACGCGCATTCTACAAAAACGAGCGTTTGATTTGGTAACGGATGCTGACATGGAAAGGGCCGGATTGCTCCGGCCCCATGGGCACTACTTTGCAGTCTTGAACTGGTTGAAATACTTGGTGATCAGCTTCTGCGCCGCCGGATCGATCGGCTTCTTGGCCTGCAGCTTGCTCATGGACTCGGCCGTCAGATAGATCTTGGGATCGCTGGTCAGCTTCTTGTCCACGAAGGGCGTGGCCTTGAGGTTGGGGTTGGCGTAGTTCACCTTGTTGGAGATGCCGGCCGCTTCCTTGGGGTCAAGAATATGGTTGATCCACTTGAAGGCGTTGTCCGCATTCTTGGCGTCCTTGGGGATGGCCATATTGTCCACCCACATGATGGTGCCCTTCTGCGGCACGATGTACTCGATCTGCTGCTTCTTCTTGGCCTGCTCGGCGCGGTCCTTGGCCATATAGGTATCACCATTGAAGGCCATGGCCACGCACACGTCGCCGTTGGCCAACAGGTCGATCGGCGAGGAATTGAATACCCGCACGTCCTTGCGCACCTTCTTGATGGTCTCGGTGGCCTCCTTGAGTGCCGCTTCGCTGTGGTCGTTGGCGTCCTTGCCCAGATAGATGTTGACCATGGAGAACACATCGCTGCCGGTATCCATGAAGGAGATGCCGCAGGACTTGAGCTTGCTGGTGTACTTGGGGTTGAAGATCAGTTCCCACTCATCCGTCGGCATGGGCTCGCTGCCGAGCGCCTTCTTGACCTTCTCGACATTGATGCCGAAGGCCGTGGTACCCCACATATAGGGCACCAGGTACTTGTTGCCCGGGTCGGCCACTTCGGCCTTCTTGAGGATCTCGGGGTTGAGGTTGGCGTAATTCGGGATCTTGCTCTTGTCGAGCGGCAGGTAGATGCCAGACTGGATCTGCTTGGCCGCAAATTCCAGCGAGGGGACCACCAGGTCATAACCGGACTTGCCGGTCATGAGCTTGGCCTGCAATACCTCGTTGCTGTCGTAGACGTCGTACTTCACCTTCACGCCGGTCGACTTCTCGAAGTCGGCCACCGTGGTGTCGCCAACATAGTCGTTCCAGTTGTACACATTCAACTGGCCAGCCGCCTGCGCGTGCAGGGCAAGGCTGCTGAGGCCCAGGGCTAGCAAGGTCATGCCGAACTGCTTCGTTGCCATCAGTTTGCTCCTGTGAAAAAAGGGTGCTGCCAAGTAGCTTTGCCTACATCCACGATCGCGCGGCCAGCTTGGGCTGCCGCTGCGTCAAGCACTAACCATTCCACAGCTCGGCGGACCGCCGCCCGGTGTAACACGCGGGCGGCGCCCTCAGGCCGTTCAGGCCATGCCCAGGTCCTGTGCGGTCAGCGCAATGCACTTGGCTGCCTTTTCGACCAGCACATCGATCTCGCTGCGGCTGATCACCAGCGGCGGCGAAAGCAGCATGCGATCACCGGTAGCACGCATGATCAGGTTGTTACGGAAGCAATGGTCACGGCACTGCAGGCCGATGTCGCCACCGTTGGCAAAACGCTTGCGCGTCGCCTTGTCCTCGGTCAACTGCATGCCCGCTACCAGGCCAGCCCCCTGGATCTCGCCCACCAATGGGGAGCCCGCAAGTGCTTCACGGAGCGACTTCTGGAAATAAGGCCCCGTTTCGGTGCGTACGCGCTCGACAATGCCGCCTTCACGCAGCAGCTTGATATTGGCAACGGCGACCGCAGCCGCAACCGGGTGGCCCGAATAGGTCAGACCATGGTTGAAGTCGCCGGCGGCTATCAGTGCATCGGCCACGCGGCGGTGGATGGCAACGGCGCCCATGGGCACGTAGCCGCTGGTCAGGCCCTTGGCCAGGGTCAGCATGTCGGGCTCAAAACCGAAGTGCTGGTGGGCGAACCACTCGCCGGTACGGCCAAAGCCACCGATCACCTCATCGGCGCACAGCAGCACGTCGTACTTGCGGCAGATGCGCTGGATCTCCGGCCAGTAGGTCTCCGGCGGGAAGATCACCCCGCCGGCGCCCTGGAACGGCTCGCCAATGAAGGCGGCCACGTTCTCGGCACCCAGTTCGAGGATTTTCTCTTCCAACTGGCGAGCGCACTTGAGGCCGAACTCGGCCGGTGTCAGCTCACCACCATCGCCAAACCAGTAGGGCTGGTCGATATGGACGATGTTGGGGACCATGGATGGCATCTGCTCGTGCATATAGCCCATGCCACCGAGCGAACCACCGGCAATGGTGGAACCGTGGTAACCGTTCTTGCGCGACACCACGTACTTCTTCTGCGGCTTGCCTGCGCCGGCCCAGTATTGGTGCACCACACGCAGCACGGTGTCATTGCCCTCGGAACCCGAGTTGCAATAGAAGAAGTGCTCAAAGCCGGCCGGGGTGACCTCGGCCAGTATCTTGGACAGCTCGATCACCGGCGGGTGGGTGGTCTTGAAGAAGGTGTTGTAGTACGGCAGCTCCAGCATCTGCTTGTAGGCAACGTCGGCCAGCTCCTTGCGGCCGTAACCGACATTGACGCACCACAGGCCAGCCATGCCGTCGATGATCTTGTTGCCTTCGCTATCCCACAGGTAGACACCTTCGGCCTTGGTGATGACGCGGCTGCCTTGCTTGTTGAGCGAGCCCATGTCACTGAAGGGATGCAGGTGATGGGCGGCATCGAGCTGTTGGTATTCGGCAGTGGTGCGGGCAGCGAACACGCCACCCGCCTGGCGGGCCTCGGCGTGGATCGCAGGCCGGTTCTCGAAGGGGTTGCTCATGGTTTTTCTCCGTGACGGCCGCAAGGCGGCCGCCGGGTTGTAATGAATGAAATGCGGTAGCGCGTTATACGTTGAGCAGCAGGTGACTGCGCTCCCAGGAGCTGATCACGCGGAAGAAGGTGTCGTACTCCTTCTCCTTCACCGCGCAGAAGGCATTGACGAAGTCGGCACCGAACACCTCGGCGATATCGGCCGAATCGCGCATCAGCTCGATGGCGTCTTCCAGATGGCGCGGCAGCTCGTAGTCGAGGTCGTAACCACTGGTCACCATGGGGGCCGAAGGCTTCAGGCCCTTGACCATGCCGAGGTAACCGCAAGCCAGGGTGGCCGCCATGGCGAGGTAGGGATTCACGTCCACGCCCGGCACCCGGTTCTCGACCCGGCGCGCCTCAGGGCCGGAGTTCGGTACGCGAATACCCACGGTACGGTTGTCGTAGCCCCACTGCAGGTTGATCGGTGCCGCGGTAAAGCGGCTCAGGCGGCGATAGCTGTTCACGAACGGCGCCATGATGGGCATCACTGCCGGCATATAGCGCTGCAGGCCAGCCACATAGCTCAGGAACAGGCTGGAGGGACCACCATCGGCATTGGAGAAGACATTGTTGCCTTCCTTGTCCACGATGCTCTGGTGGATATGCATGGCGCTACCCGGCTCTTCCTGCATGGGCTTGGCCATGAAGGTGGCGTAGATATTGTGGCGCAGCGCGGTTTCACGGACTACCCGCTTGAACAGGAATACCCGGTCGGCAAGGTCCAGTGCATCGCCGTGCACGAAGTTGATTTCCATCTGGCCGGCGCCGACTTCATGAATCAGGGTGTCCACATCCAGCCGCATGGCGTCGCTGTATTCGTACACATCCTCGAAGTAGGGGTCGAATTCGTTCACCGCGTCGATGCTGTAGCTCATGCGACCGGTCTCGGCCCGGCCGGTACGGCCGATAGGCGGCTTGAGCGGGATATCCGGATCGATATTGCGCTCGACCAGGTAGAACTCCAGTTCCGGTGCCACCACCGGCTTCCAGCCGCGCTCCTCATAGAGTTTGAGGATCTTGCGCAGCACATAGCGCGGCGAGATCGAAACCGGCGAGCCATCGAAGTGCACGCAGTCGTGGATCACCAGGGCGGTCGGGTCCGGCGCCCAGGGAACGAGGCGGGTGGTGTTGATATCCGGCACGCAAACCATGTCCGGATCGGTCGGCCCGGTGATCTCGTCGTCGTCAGGCCAGTCGCCAGTCACGGTCTGAATAAGCACTGCCTTGGGCAGCCGCATATTGGCCGAGTTGAACTGGCTCTTGGGGAGGATCTTGCCACGCGCCACGCCGGTCATGTCCGGTACGACGCACTCCACCTCGGTGATGCCATGCTCACGGAAAAAGTCTTGGAACTGGTTGATAGCCATGCTTTGTTTTCGCCGCTGGGCGACGAACCTCCGGTTGTTGGCAAGCCGGCAAACGCGGGAAAGCGCGGCGAGGGGGATTCCTCGTCGCTTTCCGACGCTTCCCTGGTAATCCGCTGGGCAGCTTACTCGCGGCTTGCTTGATAGCGCCGGCAATCCTCGCCGAAAGCCTGGAACAGGCTAACCGAGAGAGGGTTGTCGGCGAATTTCCACTCGGGGTGCCATTGCACCGCGAGCGTGAATGCCTTGGCGTCCTTGACCGAGAACGCTTCCACCAGGCCATCGGGTGCGACCGCTTCAGCCACCAGGCCGTCGCCCAGCCGGTCCACGCCCTGGTTGTGGATGGAGTTGACCTTGTATTCCATAAAACCGCTGGTGCGCTCAATCAGCCCGCCCTCGGTAAAACGGACCGGATGGGCCGGGCCGTACTGCACCTCCAGCGAAGCGCTGCCATCCTCGCGGTGGTCCATCTTGCCCTCGGTCTCATGCACCTTCTGCAGCAGCGAGCCACCATGCACCACATTCATTTCCTGAAAGCCACGGCAAATGGCGAACACCGGGATGCCACGCCGGATCGCCCGCTCCATGAGCGGCATGGCGGTCTGGTCGCGAGCGGTATCGAGCTGCTGGCCTTCAGGCAGACTGGGGCCACGGTAGCGGGCCGGGTCGACCATGGAGACGCTGCCGGTGAACAGAAAGCCATCCACCAGGTCGAGGATGCTGTCGAAGTCCTGCAGCTCGCCGAGCGCCGGGATCAGCATGGCAAGGCAGCCTGCCCCTTCCACAACCGCCGTGATGTACTTCTCGCCGACACAATGAAAGGGATGCAGGCCCAGTTGCTTGCGATCCGCCACCAGGGCGACGAGGGGTTTGCGCTTCATGCTGACTCCTTCAGGCTGCTGCTGACCTTGCGGTCCAGAGCAACCTGCATTGTTGCGGTTACTGCACCATTCAAATCAACCGAGCAGATGGTCTGCCGGCACGTACTCGTAGCCCAGATCACGGGCCACTGCCTGATAGGTCACCTTGCCTTCGCAAACGTTCAGGCCGTTGCGCAGGTGGGTATCGTCGCGCAATGCGCGTCGCCAGCCCTTGTTGGCAATGGCCACCGCATGCACCAGGGTGGCGTTGGTCAATGCAATGGTCGAGGTCCGCGCCACACCACCCGGCATATTGGCCACGCAGTAGTGGGTCACGCCCTCGACCACATAGGTCGGGTCCTGATGGGTGGTTGCGTGCGAGGTTTCGAAGCACCCGCCCTGGTCGATGGCCACATCCACCAGCACCGAACCGGGCTTCATCAGCTTGAGCATATCCTTGCTGACCAGCTTGGGGGCAGCAGCACCAGGGATCAGCACCGCGCCGATCACCGCATCGGCCACCTTGAGTTCGTTCTCGATCGCGTCCTGGGTCGAGTACAGCGTCTTGATACGGCCACCGAAAGCTTCATCGATCTCCTTCAGGCGAGGCAAGGAGCGATCCAGCAGCGTGACGTCAGCGCCCAGGCCGGCTGCCATGCGGGCTGCATGGGTACCGACCACGCCACCACCGATCACGGTAACATGGCCCGGCGCCACGCCCGGCACACCGCCGAGCAGCACACCGGAACCGCCGGCCGACTTCTCCAGCGCCCGAGCAGCCGCCTGGATGGCCATGCGGCCGGCGACTTCGGACATGGGTGCCAACAGCGGCAGGCCGCCGCGGCCGTCGGTCACGGTCTCATAAGCAATGGCAACGCAGCCGGACTTCACCAGCGCCGCAGTCTGTTCAGGGTCCGGCGCCAGATGCAGGTAGGTATACAGTATCTGCCCCGCACGCAGCATGGCACACTCGACCGGCTGCGGCTCCTTGACCTTGATGATCATGTCGGCACGCTTGAAGATTTCTTCCGCAGCCTGCACGATTTGCGCCCCGGCGGCCAGGTACTGCTCGTCGGGGAAGCCGATAGCGGTGCCCGCATTGGCCTGCACCAGCACCTCATGGCCGTTGCGCTTGAGTTCCTTGACACCGGCCGGGGTCAACCCGACGCGGTATTCATGGTTCTTAATTTCCTTGGGTACACCGATCAGCATGATGTCGTCTCCATTATTTTGGCTGGTTGCCACCGCCGGCTCGTGACCCGCAGGGCTGACAGAATCACCGCCTCGGTGCGTCAAACATTCTCAACGCACTGGGCCTGTGCAATGTCAAACATATTAAACACCAGCCTCCAAACAGGGCACAAGCAGCATCGGTTGTGCGTCGCAATAAAAGCAATATCAAGGACTTTCGCGCATTTGCGCACTTGCCAGCGCGGCTTTGACCGTATAATTTCCCACCACAGAGCGTTCACAATATTGCACACTCAGTCCCGCTCTGATTAGCAAGGAAGATGCCATGTCACTGGAAGTCAGCACCCGGCTCAAGCTGGTTCGCGAGAAGCACGCGCTGTCGCAGCGCGAGCTCGCCAAACGTGCCGGCGTTACCAACAGCACCATCTCGCTGATCGAGCAGAACCGGGTCAGCCCGTCCATCTCCTCGCTCAAGAAGGTGCTCGACGGCGTACCCATGAGCCTGGCGGAGTTCTTTACCTTCGACATCGCCGAGCCGGTACGCCCCTCGCCCTTCTTCGACAAGGAACAGATGCCCGACATCGGCGGCGAGGGCGTCAAATTGTTCCTGATCGGCCACGGCGTGCAGAACCGCCACATCACCATGTTGCGCGAGGTCTATGAGCCGGGCGCCGATACCGGTGCCGAGATGCTGAGCCACGTCGGCCAGGAGGTTGGCACCGTGGTACGTGGCGAGATCGAGCTCACCGTGGATGAACAGACCCGGGTACTCAAGGCCGGCGAGGGCTACTACTTCGAATCCACCTTGCCGCACCGCTTTCGCAATCTCGGCAAGGAAACTGCCGAGATCATCAGCGCCAGCCTGGTCAGCCCCAACGCGCCGCCCAGTTTCTGATTGAGCCAACTGCCGCGCACTACGCCGGGCAGCCCATTTATCTTGCAGAGGTAAGTCCATGAAACGTTACGACAAGCTCTATATCAATGGCGCATGGGTCGCCCCGCACGGCAGCGGCTACACCACCGTCTACAACCCGGCCACCGAAGAGGGCTTTGCCGAGACATGCAATGCCGACCTCGTCGACGTGGACCAGGCCTTTGCCGCCGCCCGCGCCGCCTTCCCTGCCTGGTCGCGCACCACCGCCGCCGAGCGGGCCGACTACATCCGCAAGCTGCACGCCGCACTGGAACGCCGCAAGGACGCACTGGCACTGGCCATCAGCCAGTCCATGGGCTGCCCGCTGGAGATCGCCAAGATCATCCAGGTGAACTGCGTGAAGGCGCTGGAAAAGTTCGCCGACCGCGCTTTCGAGATGGAAGTGGAAAAGCAGGTCAACAATTCGCTGGTAGTCCGCGAGGCGGTTGGTGTCTGCGCCTTCATCACCCCCTGGAACTACCCGCTCTACCAATTGATCGGCAAGGTCGCGCCGGCGCTCGCCACCGGCTGCACCATGGTGCTCAAGCCCTCCTCCGTCACGCCGCTGCAGGACATCCTGTTCGCCGAGGCGGTGCATGAGATCGGCCTGCCGGCCGGGGTATTCAACCTGATTACCGGCAAGGGCGGCGTGCTGGGCGACGCCATGGTGACCCATGCCGAGGTCGATATGGTGTCCTTCACCGGCTCCACCGCTACCGGCCGCCGCATCCAGCGCCTGGCAGCCGACACCGTCAAGCGGGTCTGCCTGGAACTGGGTGGCAAGTCGCCCTATATCATCACCGAGGATGCGCCATTGGAGCAGGCAGTGAGCTTTGGCGTGAAGGACGTGATGATCAACAGCGGCCAGACCTGCATCGCCCTGACCCGCATGCTGGTGCCCGCCAGCCGCTATGAGGAAGCCGCCGCCATTGCCAAGCGGGTAGCGGAGAGCCTCAAGGTCGGCGATCCCATGGACAAGGACACCTATGTAGGCCCGATGAGCTCGATGTCGCAACGCGACACCGTACTCGGCTATATCGAACAAGGCATCGCCGAGGGTGCCACGCTCCTGACCGGCGGCCTGGAGCGACCCGAAGGCCTGACGCGCGGCGCGTATGTGAAGCCGACCATCTTCCGCGACGTCAACAACCAGATGCGCATTGCGCAGGAAGAGATCTTCGGGCCGGTGATCTGCATGATCCCCTACCAGAACCTGGACGAAGCCATCCGCATCGCTAACGACAGCATCTACGGCCTTTCTTCCGGCGTCTGGGCCGGCAGCCGCGAGGAGGGCATCCGTATCGCCCGTCAGATCCGTGCTGGCGGCTGCTATGTGAACGGTGGCGACTTCAACTACGACGCGCCGCTAGGTGGCTACAAGCAGTCTGGCAACGGCCGCGAATGGGGTGACTTCGGCATCCACGAGTTCTACGAGACCAAGTCCATGCAGCTCTGAAGCGGTCTGCACGCCACCTCAAAGCCCCGGCTCAGACCGGGGCTTTTTCATGCACGAACGTCGGCCAACTTCCTTAAAGAAAGCTTAATTGACGCTAACGTCAGTGACGTAAACAACAACACAAAATTGTAAATTTGTATATTTGTCCAATATCCTCATCGCTATGTTTTACATTATTGACGGCTGACCATACTGCTGCAGACTCGGGGAGAGAACTTCAGTTGGCCATCTCAGCTGTACCGAGTTGCGTACTCATTACAGGGGAATTCGATGGCTACTCTAGGCAAACTGGGGCGGGCGTTCGCCGCGTTGGGGCTCGGCGGACTGGCGCTGACGGCATCCGCCGCCGGCATCCTGAACGTCTACAACTGGAACGACTATATCGGCGACACCACCTTGCCGGACTTCGAAAAGGCGTTCGGGGTCAAGGTGAAGTACGACCTCTACGACAGCAACGAGGTACTGCAGGCCAAGCTGATGACCGGCCGCTCCGGTTACGACATCGTGGTCCCCTCACTGGAATTCGCCGCCCGGCAGATCAAGGCTGGCATCTATCTCAAGCTCGACAAGAGCAAGATCCCCAATTACGGCAATATCGACAAGACCATCCTCGAGAAGATGAAGATCGGGGACCCGACCAACGACTTCCTGATCCCCTACATGTGGGGCACCACCGCCTTCGGCATCAACGTCGATCGGGTCAAGAAGGCCTTGGGTGGCGAGCCGCTGCCGGCCGATGAGTGGGAACTGATCTTCAATCCCAAGTACACCCACAAGCTCAAGTCCTGCGGTATCTCCTTCTTTGATGCAGGTAGCGACGTCTATTCCCTGGTCAATATCTACCAAGGCCGCAAGGCCAACGACTTCAGCAAGGAAGCGCTGGAGGCGAGCACCAAGGTGCTGAAGGAAATCCGCCCCGATATCCGTGTCTTCAATTCCTCGCCCATCGACCTTCTGGCCAACGGCGACGTATGCGTGGGCATGGCCTACAACGGCGATGCCTATATGGCGCGCGACCGGGCCGAACAGGCCAAGAACGGCAACAAGATCGAATACATCGTGCCGCAGAAGGGCACCATCGTGTGGATCGACACCATGGCCGTCCCCAAGGACGCTACCAATGTCGACAACGCCTACAAGTGGATCAACAACATCCTCGATCCCAAGGTGGCCGCTGGTATCTCCAACAAGGTGAACTACGCCAACCCCAACACCGCCGCCACCCAGTACGTCAGCCCCAAGCTGACCGGCGACGCCAAGATCTACCTGACCCCGGCGGTCATGGCGGTGATGCAGCCCAAGCAGCCCATCCAGAGCGATGCGCAAAAGCAGATCAGCTTCTACTTCAACATCTTCAAGACCAGCAAGTAAGGCTGGCTTGAGACTACGATACGGGGAATAACATGCAACGGAGCATCAAACCGATCAGTCTGCTGGTCGCGGCGGCCTTTGCCAGCACGGCCGTCGCCAGCCACGCCGGCGACAAGGAAAAGCGCGAGATCAATGACCTCAAGGCCCAGGTCAAAGCCCTGCAAGCGCAGGTCGATGCACTCAAGGACGCCACCCAGAGCCTATTGGCCAAGCAGCCGGTGAATACCGCCCTGCCAGCCCCTGCCGTAGCACCTGCACCGGCACCGGCGGTGGCCAGCGACGAGCCCACCCTGGAACAGCGCGTCAACAAGATGGAACTGCAGGTCGAACAACTGGCCAGCGCCGACGCCGAAGGCCCCAACGCCGGCCTCAGCATCACCGGCTACGCCGACGTGGCCTACTTTGCCAACCGCAATGCCAAGACCAGCAGCTTCAGCTTTGGCCGGCCGAACAATTCGACCTATGCCTACGACAACTCCTCGATGGGCGATATCTACCTCGATATCAAGAAGACCTTCGGCACCGGGACGGTCATGCCGGCCCAGGCAGCCAGCGTGCTGGCCCCGACCTTCGAGGTGGTGATCGCCCCCAACCGCGGCTACGGCGCAGGCTCGACCGGTGGCAACAACATCGTCCATACCGCCCAGGTGACCTTGCCGGTGGACAAGAGCATGTCCTACTTCTTCGGCCAGATCGGCTCCTTCGCCGGCTACGAGTACTACCAGTCCAACCTGCTCAACACCATTACCCACAACCTGCTGTATGACTTTGCCGACCCGGCCTACTTCACTGGCGCCGGTGTGACCTACACCAGCGGCAACGCGGCCTGGAAGTTCATGCTCGGCAACCCGAACAGCCAGCCCTTCTCGGGCGGGGTGAAGTCGCCGACCTTCGAATACCGGCTGGACTACACCTGGGACAGCAAGACCAACATCGGCTGGTCGGGCTATGTGGGCAAGAGCAGCGTGAACAACCGCCAGGATGCCCCGACCGACTTCAAGTCGGCCGTCGTCTACACCGAGGCCGACCTCGCCTATACCCTGTTCGAGACTACCCTCAACGCGCAGATCGACTACGGTCGGCAACGCAAGGCGGCCTGGAACGGCGGCGACGCCACCTGGTGGGGCCTGTCGCTCTTGGGCAACTACAAGTTCAACGACGATTGGGCCGGTACCTTGCGCTACGACTACCTCGACAACAGCAAGAACGGCGGCGGCATGCCGGCCTACTACGGCGCGGGCGGTACCGACACGGTCAATGGCTGGGGCATCGACCCGGCCTGCCTGGCCGATGCACAGGCCAACGACCCGAGCGACTACGGCTTCGCTTGCAAGGGTGCCAAGCGCAGCGCGATCTCGGCAGCGCTGCTGTTCTACCCGATGAAGCAGGTGGTGCTGAAGAGCGAACTGCGCTTCGACCACGCCAACCTGCCGGTCTTTGCCAAGAAGAACGGCGAGCAGGTCAAGAACAACACGCTCTTCGGATTGCAGGCGGTGTACAGCTTCTAGGGCCTGTTTGCTTTCACATAGCGGCTTAGTATCTGAAGTCAGCACTGGCGCCCGGGATACCCGGGCGCTTGTCATTTGTGCGGGCAGGACGAGCGGCCCTTCCCTGATTGATTCCCCCTACTCACTGCCCCCCCCGGCGGGGAACCTCGCTGACGCTCGTCAGCACATTAAATTCGCGCCGGCGCTGTAAGCCGTTTTTCCAGAGAGTTCCCAATTTGACAGGAGCCCCTGTTTTGGGGCGCTGCACACTATTGGTGCAAACGGGCGACCACAAGTAGCAACTCGCTAGACAAACCATTGATTTTAATCAGGCAGAACATCGGCACGGCTCTTGCATAGACTCCATATAAGCGATCCGGGAGTCCCTATGCACGCCCTCACCCTGCCGGCCCAAGGCCATTACGACGAGATGCTGCTGCAAAGCGGCGCAATCCGGCCGCATTACCAGCCCTTTGCCAGCTGGCTGCACGCCCAGACGCCCGAGGCGCTGGCCAAGAAACGGGCCGAGGCCGACCTGCTGTTCCGCAAGGTGGGCATCACCTTTGCGGTCTACGGCGATGAGGCCGGGGCAGAGCGGCTGATCCCCTTCGACACCGTGCCGCGCATCGTATCCGCCAGCGAGTGGCAGATACTGGAAGCCGGCCTGCGCCAGCGGGTCACCGCCCTGAACCGCTTCCTCTGGGACATCTACCACGACCACGAGATCATCAAGGCCGGCCTGATCCCGGCCGAGCAGGTCTTCGCCAACGCCCAGTACCAGCCCGCCATGCAGGGCCTGGACCTGCCGCACGGCATCTATACCCATATCACCGGTGTGGACCTGATACGCCATGCCGACGGCGGCTACTACGTGCTGGAAGACAATCTGCGGGTCCCCTCCGGGGTCAGCTATATGCTGGAGAACCGCAAGATGATGATGCGGCTCTTCCCCGAGCTCTTTGCCCAGTACCCGGTGGCACCGGTGGCGCACTACCCTACCCTGCTGCTCAACACTCTGCGCCATGCCAGCCAGGCAGATAACCCGACCGTGGTGGTGCTGACCCCCGGCCCCTTCAACTCCGCCTATTTCGAGCATGCCTTCCTGGCCCAGCAGATGGGGGTCGAGCTGGTGGAGGGGCAGGATCTGTTCGTCAAGGACGACCACCTCTATATGCGCACCACCGTCGGCCCGCAGCGGGTGGACGTGGTGTACCGCCGCATCGACGACGCCTTCCTCGACCCGCTGGCCTTCCGCGCCGACTCCATGCTCGGGGTGCCGGGCCTGCTCTCGGTCTATAAGCAGGGCAATGTGATCCTGGCCAATGCCATCGGCACCGGCGTAGCGGACGATAAGTCCATCTATCCCTATGTGCCGGACATGGTGCGCTTCTACCTCGGTGAAGAGCCCATCCTGCACAACGTGCCGACCTGGCAGTGCCGCAAGCCGGATGAGCTCGACCATGTTCTGACCCATATGCCCGACCTGGTGGTGAAGGAAGTCCATGGCGCAGGCGGCTACGGCATGCTGGTCGGCCCCGCCTCCACCACCGCCGAGGTCGAGGACTTCCGCGAGCGGGTACGCGCCAACCCCAGCAACTACATCGCCCAGCCCACCTTGTGCCTCTCCAGCTGCCCCACCTTTGTGGAAAGCGGTATCGCCCCCCGCCATATCGACTTGCGGCCCTTTGTGCTGACCGGCCGCGAGATCAGCATGGTGGCCGGTGGCCTGACCCGGGTGGCGCTCAAGGCAGGCTCCCTGGTGGTCAATTCATCGCAGGGTGGCGGCACCAAGGACACCTGGGTGCTGGAGGGTTAGTCCATGTACACCGCCTGTCGCATATCACTCCCATGCCAAGGCCGGGCCCGTGCCGCCCGGCAGCAAAGCGAGGCTTGAATGCTATCCCGTACCGCCGCCCAACTTTACTGGCTGAGCCGCTACCTGGAGCGGGCCGAGAACCTGGTCCGCATGCTGGACGTGACCCATTCGCTCTCGCTGCTACCACAGACCCGTGGCGCACTGACCGAGCTGGCCGCGCCGCTGGCCGTCACAGGCAGCCTGGATGCCTTCCACGCCAGCCACACCAAGCTGGACGCCGACCGGCTGTTCAACTTCATGGCGCTGGACCTCGACAACCCGACCTCGGTGCTGAGCTGCCTCAAGTTCGCCCGAGAGAACGCCCACGCGGTACGCGGCCAGATTACCGCCGAGATGTGGGAGGCCATCAATGCCAGTTGGCTGGAGGCACGGCAGATGCCGCAGCGGGGCATACCCAGCGTGTCCGCCTTCTTCGACTGGGTGAAGGAGCGCTCGCACCTCTTTCGCGGCGCCACCTACGGCACCTTGCAGCGTAACGACGCCTACTGCTTTATCCGGCTCGGTACCTTTATCGAGCGGGCCGACAACACCGCACGCCTCTTGGACGTAAAGTCACAATTGATCGAACCGGCTCACGCCAGCCTGATGCCGGTGGATGCTCCAGCCGAGAGCGCGCCGGACTTCTACGCCTGGAGCGCGCTCCTGCGTTCGCTCTCGGCCTTCGAGGCCTACCATGCCGCCTACCGCGACAGCCTGGACGGGCGGCGGGTCACCGAACTCCTGATCCTGCGCCCGGACGTACCGCGCTCGCTGCGTGCCTGCTGCGACGAGATCCGCCTGATCCTGCCGCAAATCGAGGCCGCCGAAGGCGCGCTCGATGCCGGCCGGCACGTCAAGCAACTGGCCGGCAAGCTGGCGGTACAGCTGGAATACGGCTCGGTCGACGAGATCCTGGCACTGGGCCTGCACGACTGGCTGACCGGTTTTCTGGCCCGCTCGGCCAGGATCAGCGAGGCAATCTCCCAAGCCTACCTGGAGGCCGCATGATCGCCACCGACACCCGCTTGATACGCCAGGCTCGTGTAGATGACAGCGAGGCCATCGCGGCCATCTACAACCCCTATATCCTCGATACCGTCATCAGCTTCGAGGAAACACCGGTAGACGCCGCCGAGATGCGGCAGCGCATGGCCAAGGTGACCGAGGCCGGCCTGCCCTGGCTGGTGGCGGAAGAAGATGGTGAACTTCTGGGCTACGCCTATGCCACACCCTGGCGTGTGCGCAGTGCCTATCGCTACGCGGTCGAGAGCTCGGTCTACCTGGCCCCCGCCGCACGCGGCCGCGGCTTGGGCAGCCAGTTGTATAGCGAACTACTGGCCTTGCTGCGCGCGCGCGGCCTGCACACGGTGATCGGCGGCATCGCCCAACCCAACGCAGCCAGTGTCGCTTTGCACGAAAAGCTGGGCTTCAAGCGGGTGGCCATGTTCGAGCAGGTGGGCCTGAAGTTCGGCCGCTGGGTGGATGTAGGCTACTGGCAGGTGCAGTTGCTAGCCGGAGAGGACGCGGATGTACCTCGAAATCGAGCATGAGACCATCTACCGCTACGACGCCCCGGTGGCGCGCAGCACCCAATACCTGCGGCTCACGCCACGTGCCGGCCGCCGCCTGCGCATCATCGACTGGCAGCTGACCCTGCCGGCCCGCGCGAGCCAGGGTCTCGATGCCTACGGCAATGTGCTGCATGTGCTGACCCTGGACCAGCCGCATAGCGAGATCCGTCTCCATGCCCGCGGCCGGGTCGAGACCCTGGACGAGCCGCCCTCGCCAGAGCAGGACGACGGCCTGCCACCGCCCTTGTTCCTGCGCGACTCCGCCCTGACCCGCGCCGACGCCGCAATCAGCCGCTTTGCTGGGCAATTCATGGAACCCCTGGCTGCCAACAGGCAGACGGGCCTCGCGCAGCTGATGCAGGCGCTCGGCGAGCATATGCCCTACACCCCCGGTAGCACCGACGCTGCCACGCCGGCGGCCGAAGCTTTTGCCAACCGCAACGGGGTGTGCCAGGACCATAGCCAGGTCTTCGTCACCTGCGCCCGCCTCCTGGGCGTGCCGGCCCGTTATGTCAGCGGTTACCTGGCCGCCGATGTGCAACATGTGGCCAGCCACGCCTGGGCCGAGGTCTGGCTGGAGGATGGCTGGCTGGGTTACGACGTGAGCAACCAGTGCCTGGCCGACCAGCGCTATGTGAAATTGGCCGTGGGCCAGGACTATCTGGATGCCTGCCCGGTACGTGGCGTGCGCGTGGGTGGCGGGCTGGAGGCCATGCGTGCCATGGTGCAGGTCAGCCAGGGGCAGGCTCAGCAATAATCCTCACCCCGCCCCCGCCTGGCTGGGCTAAGCTGGGCGGAATCACTCGCTCCCTCGCCATACCATGACCTACTGTGTTGCCATGCGGCTCAAAGCCGGCCTGTTGTTCGCCTCGGATTCCCGCACCAATGCGGGGGTCGACCACATCGCCACCTTCCGCAAGATGCACCTCTTCGAGTTGCCGGGGCAGCGCCTGATCGTGCTGCTCAGCGCTGGCAACCTGGCTACCACCCAGAGCGTGGTGAGCCTGCTGCGGCAACGGTTGGACTTCGACGCGGTCAACCTGCACAACGTCTCCACCCTCTACGACGCAGCCACCCTGGTGGGCAACACGGTCAAGGAAGTGGTCGCCCGTGACGCCGGCACCGCCACCCAGAGCCAGGGCGTGGACTTCGGCGCCAACTTCCTGGTCGGTGGCCAGATCCGCGGCGAAGGTCCGCGGCTATTCCATATCTACCCGCAAGGCAACTTCATCGAAGCCGGCATCGATACGCCCTACTTCCAGATCGGCGAGTCGAAGTACGGCAAGCCCATCATCGACCGGGTGGTAGACCACGACACCTCCTTGGCCGAAGCCGCCAAGTGCACGCTGATCTCGTTCGACTCGACCATACGCAGCAATCTCTCGGTGGGCCTGCCCATCGACATGCTCATGTACGAACGCGACAGCTTCACCCGCGCTGCACCGCACCGCATCGATGCGGATGATCCCTACTTCAACAAGTTGCGTAAGGAATGGGGGTCCGGTTTGCGTCGGGTATTCGGGAAGTTGCCGGATGCAGACTGGTTTGGAGGTACGGACCAGCGCTCGTAGTCCATCGTCCAAAAGCGTTTAGCGGCTGTCGCCGCGTTATCCGCACCTCGTGCAGTTTAGGGTGGGGTGCGGATAACGCGGCGACAGCCGCTAAACACCCCCTTCTAGGAGGGTGGCCCTCTCAATGACCTTCTACGGTCAGAACGGCCTATCCCCCAAGATCGTCGCCCTATGCATGATGCGCCGCGCCGGCAGATAGTCCGCGACCGCATAGTGCTGCGTCACCCGGTTATCCCAGAACGCCACATCGTCCAGCTCCCACCGCCAGCGCAAGGTGAATTCCGGCCTCGCCACATGGGCGTAGAGGAAGGCCAACAGTGCTTCGCTCTCCCTGGGCTGCAGATCCACGATGCGGGTGGTGAAACCCTCGTTCACAAACAAAGCCTTACGTCCGCTGACCGGGTGGGTGCGCACTACCGGGTGCAGCAGCGGCGGGTGCTTGCGGCGGGTTTCCTCCCAATGGGCGGCGGCTTCGGGGGTGATGGCATGACGGCTGGCCGGGAAGGATTTGACGAAGTCATGCTCGGCCTGCAGGCCATCAAGCAAAGTTTGCAAAGGCTTGGACAGCGCCTCGAAAGCAGCAATGCCGCTGGCCCATAGCGTGTCGCCACCGGTGGGCGGCAATTGCTTGGCCGCCAGGATGGCCCCCAGCGGTGGGGTCTGGATAAAGGTGACGTCGGTGTGCCAGTTGTCATTGTCCGGCAGATTGTTCGCATCGGTATCCAGCACCATGATCTGCGGGTGCTCCGGGATGTTGGGATAGATCGGATGCACATGCAGGTCGCCAAAACGGGCGGCGAAATCACGCTGCTGCCGCGGCGTGATCGGCTGCTTGCGGAAGAACAGCACCTGGTGCTCCAGCAAGGCCTGGCTGATGGCAGCCTGATGCGCGTCGGCCAGTGGTTCGGCCAGGTTCAGCCCCTCAACCAGGGCACCGATGGCAGGAGTAAGCGGGGTGATACCTAACGTCATGGGGAGACTCTGCTTGTGTTTGGATCAGCCCCGGCCATGCCAGGGCACGAAACGATGTTGCAGGGCACGCAGGCCCAGTTCGAGCGAGAAGGCGACCAAGGCGATGACGGCGATACCCAACACCACCACATCGGTCACCAGAAATTGCGCAGCGGACTGCACCATAAAGCCCAGACCACGGGTGGCCGCCACCAGCTCGGCCGCCACCAGGGTGGACCAGCCGGCACCGAGGCCGATGCGCAGGCCGGTCAGGATGTCCGGCAAGGCGCTGGGCAGCACCACCTGGCTCAGCAGTTGCCAGCGTGTGGCGCCCAATGACTGGGCGGCACGCAAGCGGCTACCGTCAACCGCACGCACCGAGCTGGCAGTGGCGATCACGATGGGCGCGAGTATGGCCAGAAAGATCAGCAACACCTTGGAGAGTTCTCCTATGCCGAACCAGATCACGATCAGGGGCAGATAGGCCAAGGGCGGGATGGGCCGGTACAGCTCGATCAGGGGGTCGAGTATGCCGCGCGCCCAGCGGTTGAGGCCGATGGCCATGCCCAGCGGCACGCCCAAGGCTGCAGCCGCCAGCAAAGCCAGGCCGATACGGCCCAGGCTGGCCGCCAGATGCTGCCATAGCGTCGCCTCCATATAACCCTGGGTGGCCAGCAGCCAACCCTTGGCCAGCACCGCCTGTGGCGGTGGCAGAAATAGCGGCGCCACCCAACCCTGCCAGCTCACCAGCCACCAGGCCAGCAGCAATACCAGCACGGTCACGAGACCCAGCTGGGTGGTGCTGAGCCAGGGTGTATGGCGCAGGGTAGGCTTGGTCCGCACGGGCTCGGGCTGACTGTCTTCGTACAACGCCGGAAGAATAGGGTCATACATCGTCATGCAGCCTCCAGCTCGGTGCCCAGCACCCGCGCCAGCACCTGCTCACGCACGGTAATAAAGGACGGGTCGGACTTGATGCGACGCACCGACTCGCCAGCCGCATGGCGGCGGCCAAAGTCGAGCTTGATACGCTCGACGATGCGCCCAGGCCGGGCCGACAGCAGCAAGAGCTCGGTCGCCAGGAACACGGCCTCTTCAATGTCGTGGGTGATCAAAAAGACCTGCTTGCCGGTTGCCTGCCAGACCCTGAGCAGCAAGGCCTGCATCTGCTCGCGGTTGAGCGCATCAAGCGCGCCAAAAGGTTCATCCAGCAGCAGCACGCGCGGGTCGGCTGTCAGGGCGCGGGCAATGCCCACGCGCTGGCGCTGCCCGCCGGATAGTGCCCAGATCGGTTGACTGGCGTGCTGAGCCAGGTCCACGAGATGCAGCAACTCACGCGCCCTGGCCTCCCGCTCGGCGCGCGGCACCCCACGCAGCTTGAGCCCGAAGGCCACGTTGCCGAGCACGTCCAGCCAGGGCAACAGCGCGTCGTCCTGGAACACCACGCCACGCTCGGCCGATGGTCCCTCTACCGGCACACCGTCGAGGCTGATGCTGCCACTATCTGGCGCCACAAAGCCGGCCATCAGATTGAGCAAGGTGGTCTTGCCGCAGCCCGAGGGGCCCAGCGCCACCACCAGTTCGCCGTTACCCACGGCCAGCGAGATACGGTCCAGTACCGGTGCGGCATGGTCCTCATAGCGTACCGAGACCGACTCCAGCTGCAGGCTGCTCATGACGTATTCCTATCGAAGGGACTGTCAGCCCATAAGCCTTGCGGCCATATGTGCTGACATGAAGGTGGGATTCAGCGGCCGAGGTCCTACTTGCTGGCCACCTTGGCGGCGCTGGCCTGTTTGACGAACTTGGCCTCGACATAGGGGGCGTAGTTCGGCAGTACCGCATCGACCTTGCCCTGCTCCTTGAGGAAGGCCGAGGTGGCCGCGACTGCCTGTACCGTGCCGTTACCCAGCAGGGTGGCTTGCTCCTTGAGCGTGGGGTAGCGGTTACCGGCCAGCAGCTCGGCCACCTCCTCAGGCTTGGAGCCAGTGATACGGGCGATCTTGTCGGTATTGGCCTTGTCGGCGCCAAAGGCCTTGGGGTTGCTCTCGTAGCGGGCGTAGTACTCGCCGGTCACCTTGGCAAACTGGGTGACGAAGTCCGGGTTCTTGTCGGCAAAATCCTTGCGCACGATCCAGGCATCGAAGGTCGGCGCCCCCCACTTGGCCACGTCGGCCGAGCTGATCAGTACCTTGCCATTGGCCTTGGCGGTACCGAGCGCCGGGTCCCAGACATAGGCCGCGTCGATATCACCACGCTGCCAGGCGGCGGCGATCTCGGTCGGCCTGAGGTTGAGGATCTGTACCTTGCCGGTATCGATCTTCCAGTGCTTGAGCGCGGCCAGGAGGCTGTAGTGGGTGGTAGAGACAAAGGGCACGGCGATCTTCTTGCCCTGCAGGTCCTGCGGCTTGCTGATGCCGCTGCCGTTACGCACCACCAGCGCCTCGGCCGTACCGATCTGGGCGGCGATCAGAAAGGTCTGGATGGGCAGGCTGCGGCTGGCGGCGGCAGCGAGCGGGCTGGAACCGACATAGCCAATCTGCACGTCGCCCGAGGCTACAGCGGTGATCACGTCGGCACCGCTCTCGAACTTGCGCCACTGGATAGACTTGCCGGTGGCCTTCTCATACACGCCATCGGCTTGGGCCACCTTGGCCGGCTCCACCGTGGTCTGGTAGGCAATGGTCACGGCGTCCTCCGCCTGGGCCAGAAGGCCGGCTGTGGCAAGAGCGGCGGCGAGGGTATATTGCTTGAGCTGCTTCAACATGGCGTGCACTCCTAAAATATCGCTGGTTTACGGTCGATGGCATTGCCACCTCCGATCGCCCCCGGGGCGTGCGACCTGCAGTGGTGTGAGTGCACTGTAGCCCCCTCTATTTATGTTTAATAATTATTAAAAATTAATTTTTAATTGCCAATTAGAATATAAAGCCCAGCCATAGGCTCGGCTACGATATGGTCATCCTGTTGCAAGCCCTGGAACCGCAATGCGCGCCCTGCCTTCCCTATTGATGCTGCTCGCCGCCACCGGCGCGCTGGCAGCCGCCAAGCCCCTGGTGGTCTGTGCCGATGCCGACCCCGACAGCTTCGACCCGGCGCAGAGCGCCAACGACGCCACCCATAAGGCCTCCGCCGCCAAGCTCTACAACAACCTGATCGAATACGAGCCAGGCCCCTTCCGCTTTACACCCAGTCTGGCGCAATCCTGGGACATCTCGCCCGACGGCCTGGTCTATACCTTCCACCTGCGTCGTGGGGTGAAATGGCAGACCACCGACTGGTTCAAGCCCGGTCGCGACTTTACGGCCGCCGACGTGCTGTGGACCCTGCAACGGCAGATCGACCCTGCCCATCCGGGTGCCAAGGCGGCTCCAGGCGGCTTCCCTTACGCCAATGCCGGCGACTGGCAGCACCTCTTCAAAGCGGTCGAAAAACTCGATGACTACACCGTGCGGCTGACGCTGAACCAGCCTTATGCCCCCTTGCTGGAGCGGCTGGCCCACCCGGCCCTGGCCATCGTCTCGGCCGAATACGGCCAGCAGCTCGATGCCCGCGGCACACCGCAGCTGATCGGCAGCCAGCCGGTCGGTACCGGGCCCTATCTGCTCAAGAAGTTCGACAAGGGCGCTCAGGCGCGCTACGAGGCCAACCCGCAGTACTGGCGGCAGAAGCCCGCCATACCCAAGCTCATACTCGCCACCGTGCCCGACCCGGCGGTAAGGGCGCAGAAGCTGCTGGCCGGCGAATGCCAGCTGGCAGACACCATCAAGCCGCAAGACCTGCCCAAGTTCGACAACAACCCGCGCTTCGGCGTCACCCCGCTGCGCAATCAGGCCAGCAGCCAGCTTTTCTTCAACGTGGCCCGCAAGCCCTACGACGACAAACGCGTGCGGCAGGCCCTGGCAATGGCCATAGACCGTAGCGCCATCGTCCGCGGCGTCTACGACAACCGCGCCGAACCAGCGGCCGCGCCCTATTCGGCGCGCAGCCTGTGGGGTAGCGAGGCAGTCAAGCCCGCCGCGCCCGACCTGGCCCGCGCCCGCAAGCTCTTGGCCGAGGCGGGCTACCCGCAGGGCTTCGAGGCCGAGCTGTGGGTACGTCCAGGCGGCTCAGGCACCAACCCGAGCTTTCGGCAGACGGCCGAGTCCATCCAGGCCGATTGGGCCAAACTGGGTGTCAAGCTGACGCTACTGAATGTGGAATGGGTGGAACTGGTGAAGAAGGCCCGCTCCGGCGAGGCGCCGGCGCTTTTGAGCGGTTGGAGCGGCGCATTGGACCCGGATGGCTTCTATAGCAACCTCGCCAGCTGCGACGCTGCCAGGAACGGCTACAACTTCGCTCATTGGTGCAACAGCCGGGCAGACGCGGCACTGGATGCTGCCCGGGTGGCCACCAGCCAAGCCAAGCGCAGCCAGTACTACCGCGAGGTGCAGAAGATACTGGCCGATGAAGTGCCCTTCACCACCCTCACCTACCCGCTGCCGGTGGTGGTCTACGACCGCAACCTTGTTGGGGTAGAGCCGACCGCCAGCGATAGCTACAAGATCGAGCGGCTGCGCTGGAAGTAGCGCCGAGCAAGCCTAGATTTTAGCCAGACGCGCCCTACCCGCCTTCAGGATGGCGTCGACCAGGATGTCGACGTCTTCCGGCCGGGTGCGGTGGTTGACGAAGGCCACGCGGATGACCAGCTCACCGCGTATCAGCGTGGTCGAGGGCACGGCAATGCCATCCACCTGCAGGTCGGCCACGATCTCGGCATTGAACTGGCCCTGGTCATGCCCTGGCGCCAGGAAGCGGAAGCAGACCACGTTGAGCGCCACCGGTGCGACGCACTCCAGTTCCGGCTCCAACTCCACCCTACGCTGCAACTGCGCGGCCAGCGCGCAGTTGGCGGCAATCACCTGGCCGAGCTTGTCGGCGCCGTAGGTCTTCAGCGTCATCCACACCTTGAGTGCCCTGAAGCCACGTGAGAGATCCGGACCAAAGTCGGTCGGCCAAGGGTGGCCGGCCGCCAAGCCGCGTGCCTCACGGCGCAGATAGGTGGGCTGGGTGGCAAAGCTCGCGGCATGGATATCCGCATCGCGCACCACGATGCAGCCGGCGTCATAGGGCACCTGGGCCCATTTGTGGAAATCGAAGGCCACCGAATCAGCATCGCTGATCCCGGCCAGTAGCGGCCGCTGCGTGGGCGAGAGCATGGCCATGGCGCCGAAGGCGGCATCGACATGGAACCACAGCCCATGCTGCTTGCTGAAGGCCGAGAGCGCTGCCAAGTCATCGACAGCACCGGTATCGACCGTGCCCGCGCTGCCCACCACCATAAAGGGCCGCAGACCAGCAGCGAGGTCTCGCTGCACCGCCTCGGCCAGCTTGGCCATGTCCATGCGGTGCAGCTCGGTGCAGGGGATCAGACGTAGCGCGGCGGTGCCGAGGCCAGCCATATCCATGGCGCGCGAGACGCAGTTATGCGCCTCGGTCGAGGTATAGGCCACCAGTTGCCGGCCGCCCACGCCATCGCGGCGCACCTCGCTGCCCACGGCGCGGGTGCGGGCCACCAACACAGCGATCAGATTGGCCAAGGAGGTACCGGTCACCAAGACGCCACTGGCTCCCTTGGGGAAGCCCAGCATCTCGGCCGCCCAGCGGATCACCTGCCGCTCGACCTCGATGGGCGCATGGTCGCGCCCACCCAGGTTGGCGTTCATGCTGGCGGCGAGCAATTCACCCAACACGCCCACCGGGTTGCCGCCACCGTGCACCCAGCCCAGAAAGCGCGGGTGGATATTGCCGGTGATATAGGGTTGCACCAGGCGCTGGAAGTCCTCGTAGGTCGCCCCCAGGTCGCCCGGCCCACGTGGCATGGCCTCGCCGGTCAGCTCGGCGCGCTCGGCGTCCGGCATCTTCTGCCATACCGGCCGCTCGCGCACGCTGGCCATAAAATCGACCATATCGTCGAGCATGCGGTGGCCCATTGCACGGAAGGACTCCCAATCGGCGGGATCCAGGCTGTCGGCATCGGTATGGAAAATGGGAGATTCGGACTGGGGCAAGGTCATGGCGGCAAGCGGCAGGAAGACAGAGAGGTCCGCCACCCAGGGCGCCTGATTCGGCGCCCCGGGGACGGCGGACGAGAGTCTACCGCAGCACCCGCCGGCCGGGCAGACCGGCCGGCGGTCAGAAGCCACGCCGTTTTTCGCGCGAACGCTGCTCGCCGGCCTTGCCGATGGACTTCCACTTGGCCTGCATGGCCTTGCGCTCCAAGGGTGTCTGCTGGCCACGCCGTACTTCGCGCAGCAGCTTGTGGTAGTTGAGCAGGCGATCGGGCGAGATCCCCTCCCGTACCGCACAACCCGGCTCGTCGAGGTGCTGGCAATCGCGGAAGCGGCATTGCACCGCCAGTGCCTCGATGTCCTCGAAAGTCGAGGCCAGGGTCTCGGCATCGGCATCCGGCCGCCATGTGCGCAAGCCCGGGGTGTCGATGATGCAGGCCCCGTCGGCACACAGATGCAGCGAGCGGGCCGTGGTGGTGTGTCGGCCCCGGCCATCACCACGGCGCACGTCGCCAGTCTTCTGCCCTGCCTGGCTCAAGGTATTGGTCAGCGTGGACTTACCGGCGCCGGATGAACCCAGCAGCACCAGGGTCTGACCCATGCCCAGCCAGGGAGCAAGGTCCTCGGCCGTCTCTGCGGCGTGGGCATCCACCGCATAGACCGGCACGCTGCGCGGCAGGCGCTCATGCAGCTCGGCCATGCGGGCCTCCACCTCGGTACCGATATCCGCCTTGGTCAGCACCACCACGCCCATCACCCCGCTGGCCTGTACCAGCGCCAGATAGCGCTCCATGCGCCGCAGGTTGTAGTCATGGTCCAGACCCATCACCAGGAGGGCCGTATCCACATTGCTGACCAGGGCCTGGCGACGTCCGTCACCAGCCCGACGTGCCAAGTGGGTAAAGGGCGTCAGCCGCTCACTCACCCATAGCTCGCCATGTTCATGCAGCTCAACCACCACCCAATCGCCCACTGCCAGGCTGGTGCCCTGCAGTTGCAGGTCGGCGGTCAGCCCAGGCAAGGCACGCAGCCCGTGCTCCTGCTCACCGTCATGCGCATGCAGGCAATCGCGTTGTACTTCAGTAATCCGCATCAGCCGGCTGCCGGGCGCGGCTTGGCCGAGAAAGGCCAGTTGGCTGACGATTTGTTGTGTGAGGCCGATGTTGCGCAGTACTTCGAAATCGAATTCGATCATGGTGTCGTTGTATTCCAGGTTGCAAGCCTGCGCCGTGCGCAGGCGAACCACGGCGCCAAGGGGCGCGTGGGACGAAGGCAAATGGAAGTCGGCCGCGCGTGGCGGACGTATCAACGCACCTGGAAAACGATTCGTTCGAAATCAGACCAGACCGCTCAGGGGCGGCAGGGGTACTACAGGGGGAACGAGCTCAGGCAGCGGCCGACAGGAGGGCAAGATCAATCTGACGCATGGCACTTCTCCTGTGGTTGTGAATGGGATGCTGCAGTCTGCCGCCGCCGGCCCGGCCACGTCAAGCAACAGTGCAAGCGCTGTGGTGAGCCTGGCCACAGACTGCCCATGCCGAGAGCGGTAGTCATCCCGCCACCACTACCTTGCAGGCAGCCGTTAGCATGGGCGGCAAGACACCATCAGAGGGGGGACAGAACCATGCAGCAAGCCATACGCTGGGGCATCCTGGGCACCGGTGGCATCGCCCGCCAGTTGGCCATCGCGGTCAACGATACCGAGGGCGCGGTACTACAGGCGGTCGCCTCGCGCAGCGGCCCGCAGGCGGCGCGCTTTGCCGCCGAGCATGGCAGCCGCAGCCATTACCCGAGCTACGCCGAGCTGGTGGCCGACCCGCAGGTGGAGGTGGTCTACATCGCCACCCCGCACGCCCAACACTACGCCGCCGTCATGCTTTGCCTCGAAGCCGGCAAGGCGGTGCTGTGCGAAAAGCCCTTCACCCTCAACGCCCGTGAGGCTCGCCAGGCGATCACCTACGCCAAGGCGCGCGGCCTCTTTTTGATGGAAGCCATGTGGACCCGCTTTATACCCGCCATACGAGAGGCGGAGGCCATGGTGGCGCGCGGCGAGATCGGTCGCGTACACGCGGTGCAGGCTGATTTCGGCTTCCACCATCCCTTCGAGCCGGCCCACCGCCTGTACGACCCGGCCCTGGGAGGCGGCGCCTTGCTCGATATCGGCATCTATCCCCTGGCGCTGGGTCAGCTCTTTCTCGGCCCTGTTGCCAGCACGAACGCCCAGGCAGAGCTTGGGCAGAGTGGCGTGGATGAGCAGACCGCCTTCAGTCTGCAGCACGCGGGCGGCGGCATGACCGGCGGCTTTTGCAGCCTGCGGGCACAAACACCCTGGGAGGCGACGCTCATGGGCGAGCGCGGCAGCATCAGACTGCACAGCCCCTTCTTCAAGCCGGAGCGGCTCACCCTGACGCGCGACGGAGTCAGCACCACCTCCGAATATCCCCACCGCGGCAACGGCTATGGCTACGAGGTCGAGGAAGTAAACCGCTGCCTGCGCGCCGGGCTCTGCGAGAGCCCGCGCATGCCCTGGGCCGACACCCTGATCTCAATGGACGCGCTGGATACGATCCGCGCCCAGATCGGTCTGCGTTATCCAGGCGAATAACACCCACCTTATTTAGATGCATATAAAATACTATTTTTAGCGCAAGGCTAAAAGCGTTGCAGCGCCCAAGGCCTCGTTCCGGCGGTTGGCACGCTTGCCCTCTTCGGCCACGGCCAGGCGCAACACATAGCCGAACTTCATTGCGCTGGGGCCAAGCAGCAACATCAAATGGCCGGCCACCTGGGTAGCGAGACCCACCCGATTGTTGACCACATAACCGAAGTAGAAGCCCGTCAGGGTGATCAGTACCGACATTTCCATCAGATAGATCGATATACGGCGGAACAGGGGCAGATTGCGCATGGTGTTGCTCCTTCGAGACTTCAGTGAGGAATGGCGGCAATGTCCAGCTTGGGTCTGGCGGGGATGTGGCCCAGCTCATGCATCAGGCGCAACGATTCGGCGATCCGCTCGGCCCGCTGTAGCCAGCCTTCGGCCAGCTCAGCTGCGATATGGTCATCCAGGGTGGTGCGAAATAGCGCCAGCCAGTCCACCAGCAGGTCCGGAGTGAAGCCGGCCTCGGCATGGCGGGTCGCAACATCGTAGCGGTAGTCCAGATAGCGCTGGCCACCCAGGGTGACCCACCAGAAATGCGTCAAATGTTCCTCATGCGCGGACCAATCCGCCACCTTGGCAAACGCTGTCGCCAGCGCGCTATGGGCGCGTACCCTGGCATAGAAGTCATGGACCACGGCCTTGACCTGCTCCATGCCGATCTCGCTGGCGATATTGCGCATGCTGGACTCCACTGAGCTGGTTTACGTGGGCTCATCGTATTAAATATGTATTTATTATGCAAGATATTTGCGCAGCCAAGCAGGAAAGAAAGGCCGCCCTAGCCTGCCAGCAAGGCCAGCTTGGCCGAACGAGGCAGTTTCTTGATCGCCGCCTCGCGCTTGCTGGCTGCCGAGCGGTCGGCGCATACCTCGGACCAGGCCAGCACCACCGGCAACCGCACACGGGTATAGCGCGCCCCCTTGCCAGCGTTATGGACAGCGAGCCGCTTGGTGAGGTCGGTGGTAATGCCGCAATAGAGACTGTCGTCTGCGCAGCGCAATAGATAGACGTACCAGCCGCTGTCGTTCGCCATGCTCAGAACAGGCCCATGGCAATGCCGGCCGCCAGACCTTCGCCCAGCTCATAGGCCGCCTGCAGCTCTGCCTCACCCGGTGCGCCGTGAATAACGGTGGCCGGCACCACGGCCTTGAACGGGTAGCCGCGGGCGATGCGCTCCACTGCCGTGACCGCCCCCTGGCCATCATTGCCGGCGACCACCAGGAGCGCATAGGGCAGCCCCTCCACCTTGCCTTGGGCCGGGTAGAAGGTACGATCGAAGAAGTCTTTCAGCGCGCCGGCCATATAGCCGAACTTTTCCGGCGTCACCAGCAGGAGGCCATCGGCGGCCAGCAGTTCTTCCAGGCCAGCCCTGAGCGCCGGTAGCAAGCTGACCGTGCTCCCCCCCTCGGCACCGGCGGCACCTTCATAGGCCGCCCGTGCCAGGGCGTAGCAATGGCCAGCCTCGGATTGGCCGGCATGCAGGATCAAAAGGTGGCGAGCGGCGCCTTCCGTGGTGTGCATATCGCTAGGGATTTTCTGTAACAGTCTCGGGAACCGCGCTTGGGACCACATAGAATGCATGTCGGCACGCCAAGCCGCGCCGCATTCCCGATACTTTTGCAGAGCTTCCCGGGTGTGTGCAAGGAGCTTGCGCAGTGTCAAGGCCGGCGCTGGGCAGCGAGCTGGATTTGGCCTAGGCTGGCTAGCACAGCCAACTACTCCTTCCGCCCCATGTACTACCCGGTCAAACAGCTACGCAACCTGGAACGGCAGCATCTGGCCCAGGGCCTGCCGCTGATGCAGCGTGCAGGCCAGGCCGCTGCCGATTTCGTCAGCCAGCGCTTTGGCAGTGCAGCGCAGCTGCTGGTAGTGGCCGGGCCGGGCAATAACGGTGGCGATGCCCTGGTCACCGCCCGGCTATTGAAGCAACGCGGCTATACGGTCCACCTCTTGTTCCGCGGTGAAGTCGATCGCCTGCCGGCCGATGCAGCCGCCGCTTGGCGCGAATGGCAAGCCGCCGGTGGACTGGTGGTGGATAAGATTCCACCCCACCCTGTCACCGCGGTGATCGATGGTGGTTTCGGCATAGGCTTGAACCGGCCGCTCGATGCTGACTGGAAGACGCTGATCGCAGCGGTGAATGCACTGCAGCGCCCCCTGCTGGCGCTGGATGTCCCCAGCGGCATTGCCGCCGACAGCGGCGCCCGGCTGGGCGCGGCAATGCACGCTCGCTGGACCCTGAGCTTTATCGGCCGGGCACGTGGACTGGCTACCGGTGCCGCGCGCGATCATGTCGGAGAACTGCACTGCGATACGCTGGGCCTGGATCTCACGACCACCCCGCCCCCAATCTGCTGCAGCCGTCAGTTGGCAGCAAAGACGCGGCTGCCCCGCGAGACGGACAGTCACAAAGGACGCTTCGGCACCGTCGCGGTACTGGGCGGTAGCGCCGGCATGGCTGGCGCCGCCTTGCTGGCGGGTCGCGCCGCCCTGCATGCCGGCGCAGGCAAGGTGCTGCTGGGACTGCTCGACCCACAGGCACCATCGGTCGACCCACTACAAGCGGAGCTGATGCTGGGGCCGGCCGAGCCGCAACGGCTAGCCCCCGCCGACGTACTGGTGGTCGGCCCTGGCCTCGGCCCTACCGGCGGCCCCTTGCTGCAGTGGGCGCTGGATAGCGATAAACCGCTGGTACTGGACGCCGATGCGCTCAACCTGCTGGCCGGGGCTCCTGAGTTGCGGCACCACCTGGCAGTTCGAGCCCACCCCTGCCTGCTCACGCCTCACCCCAGCGAGGCGGCACGGCTCTTGGGCGTGGACACCGCAGCAGTACAGGCAGATCGCTACCATGCAGCCCGCAGCCTCGCCAGCGGGCTGGCCGCTACGGTGCTGCTCAAGGGCGCCGGCAGCATTGTGGACGATGGCCACCACACGGCCGTCAACCCGAGTGGCAGTGCAGCCCTGGCCAATGCCGGCCAAGGCGACGTCTTGAGCGGTCTGCTGGGTGCCCTGCTGGCCCAAGGCCTCGCGCCCTGGCAGGCAGCCAACCTGGGCGCCTGGGTGCACGGCGCCGCCAGCGATGCTTTGGTCGCCAACGACGGCCGCCTGGTCACCCCGGCCAGCGAAGTCCTGCTGGCCGTCGACCGCTTGCTCGGTGCTCAGCGAGCCTGAACAGGCTCAACCCTTGGCTTGCTCGATGGGGCGGGTAGGCACGCCCAGGTTGCAGACATTCACATGTTCGGCGCTGTGCACATACCAGTCACCACTGGCATGGCGTCGGCTTTCCACCAGCGCGCGCCAGGTATCGGTGTCGGTGCGCAGCACCTCCAGCGCCGGGCGCTCGGCAGCCGGGATATCGGCCAGCAGCTTGACCTTGCTGATCGGCACGTACTGCTCCGGCTTCTCGTAAAAGCCCAGCGCCTTGGTACCTCGTGGCAAGGCGCTCAGTGCTTCCATGCCCTTGAGTACCCGGCCCACTACGGTGATATTGAGGTCCAGCGCACGCGGCGCCTGGCCGATGATGACGTAGAGGCTGCTGCCATTGCTACTGTCCACCTCATTGCCGCGGCCGGCACCGATCACGCCGTAGCAGTGCGGTATCCAGGCCTGGTTATGCTTGGGATCGGCCGCTACCGGCAGGCCATCCAGAAAGCCGCTCACCGGCGCATAGCCGTCGGCATCCTTGAGGCGGCTGATCGGCAGGCCCTTGTAGGGTATCGAGAACTCCGCCGGCAATTTGGCCTCGGCCCCACCCAGGGATTTGGCCTTGGCGGTGTCCTCATCGGCCGGGTCGCCCCATTGGGTCACAAAATTGTCCTGCACCCGGATCACCGCCAGCCCATCGTAGTAACCCTCGCTGGCCAGCTTGCGGATATTGGCCGCATGCCGCGGCGCAAAGCGCGGCGCCAGCTCGAAGATCACCTGGCTGCCATTCACGTCCATCACCAGCGTGTTCTGCAGATCCAGCGCCCGCCAATCGGCCGGCTTGGATTGCTTGATGATGTCGGCAGGGCTCGGGTTGGGCTTCTTCGCCGCCCACACGGGCGAGGCAACACTGCCGATCAGGCAGACGGCAAGAACGGCACGGCGCAAGGTAAACGACACGGCGGATACTCCGGTAGGTGGCAAAGCCCGGACCGGATAAGCCCAGGCGCAGGCCCGCAGCATGCCATAGCCCCAGCACCACAACGATTGGCCGACCGACCGCTGTCGTATTAAGTGAACAACTCAGACCAGAAAATTTCCTGCTGCTGGCTCTACGGAGCCAGGCATCCGTAAAGCGGAGCGCAATGCCCCAAGCGTAGCGAGGCTCCCCTGCGGCGGCAGGGGCGGGGTATGGAATCAACAAAGCCAAAGCGCACTTTAACTTCATATGCAGCAAAACGCCCGGCTATGCCGGGCGTTGAACGACCACCTGAACCCAAGCAAACGCCACCAAATTTCGCTAACAAGCGTCAGCGAGACTCGCTCGCGGCGGCGAAGGCGGGGGGCCGCGGGGGCTCGGACTCAATAAAGCGAAGCCCGCTTGAACATCAACTGCTGCTTAACTCCCGGCTCAGCCGGGAGCTGAGCAGACATCAACACCTCCGCAAATCGTCTTCTATTTCATGGTGGGCATGACGAACTCCGCCCCGGAGCGTATTGACTGCGGCCACCGCGCCGTCACCGTCTTGAGACGGGTATAGAAGCGGATGCCCTCAGCCCCGTAGGCGTGGTGGTCGCCAAACAGCGACTGCTTCCAGCCACCAAAGCTCATAAAGGCCATGGGCACCGGAATGGGTACGTTCACGCCCACCATGCCGACCTGGATACGTGCCACAAAGTCACGCGCAGCATCGCCATCACGGGTGAAGATGGCGGTGCCATTACCGTAGGCATGCGCATTGGTGATGCGTACCGCCTCCTCGTAGCTGTCCACCCGCACCACGCACAGCACCGGCCCGAAGATCTCTTCCTGGTAGACCTTCATATCGGTACGTACGCCGTCGAACAGGGAGCCGCCGAGGAAGAAACCCGCCTCGCAACCGGCCACCACATGGCCGCGGCCGTCGACCACCAGCTTGGCGCCTTCCGCCACACCGGCCTCGATATAGCCCGCAACCTTGTCACGATGGACCCGGCTGACCAGGGGGCCCATCTCGATATCGTTGCCGGCGTCCCAGGCGCCGATCTTCAGCATCTGTACCTTGGGGGCCAGCCGAGCGATCAGCGCGTCGGCGACTTGGTCACCCACCGCCACCGCCACCGAAATGGCCATGCAGCGCTCGCCGGCCGAACCGTAGGCGGCCCCCATCAGCGCGTCCACCGCCTGGTCGAGGTCGGCATCGGGCATCACCACCATATGGTTCTTGGCCCCGCCCAACGCCTGCACCCGCTTGCCCTTGGCCGTGCCGGTGGCGTAGATGTACTGGGCAATGGGAGTGGAGCCGACAAAGCTGACCGCCTGGATGTCCGGGTGGTCCAGGATGGCATCGACCGCCACCTTGTCGCCGTGCACCACGTTGAAGACGCCGTCGGGCAACCCAGCTTCCTTGAGCAGCCGCGCCAGTAGCAAGGATGCCGAAGGATCGCGCTCACTGGGCTTGAGGATAAAGGTATTACCGGCCACCAGGGCCAGCGGGAACATCCACATCGGCACCATGGCCGGGAAATTGAACGGCGTGATGCCGGCCACCACGCCCAGAGGCTGCCGCAGGCTGTAGCTATCGACCGATGTGCCGACGTTCTCGGCAAACTCGCCCTTGAGCAGGTGGGGCGCGCCACAGGCAAACTCCACCACTTCGATGCCACGGATCAGCTCGCCATGCGCATCGGCGCGCACCTTGCCATGCTCCTGCGAGATGGCAGCGACGATCTCCTCGGCATGCCGCTCCAAGAGTTCCTTGAACTTGAACATGACCCGTGCCCGACGCAGCGGCGGCGTAGCTGCCCAGGCCGGGAAGGCCGCGGCGGCCGCGGCAACGGCCTGGTTCAGTTCTGCCGGGCTGGCGAGCGCGACCTTGCCGCTGACTTCGCCAAAAGCCGGGTTGTAGACCTCGCTGTAGCGGCCCGAGTTGCCGGCCACAGTCTGGCCGTTGATCCAGTGCGGTATGAGATTAGCCATGGGGTAGTTTCCTGTGTCTGGGGAGCGGGAACCGGCTCAGCCGGCAGCCTGGATGGATTCGGCCAGCACGTCGGCCATGCGCTGCAGCTCGGCCGGGCTGGAGATAAAGGTCGGCCCCATGGCGATGATGTCGCCGGTGAAGCGGAACAGCACGCCACGCTTGAGCGCCTCTTCAAACACCCGGATACCGCGCAGGCCGGGCTTGCCTTCCATGGGTGCCAGCTCCACTGCAGCCGCCAACTGACAGTTGCGGATATCGATCACATTGCTCGTGCCCTTGAGACCATGCACCACGCGTTCCAGCTCCGGCACCAGCGTGTTGACGCGCTCATAGATGTGCTCTTCCTTGATCACATCCAGCGCCGCGTGGGCGGCCGCCACCGCCAGGGCATGGCCGGAATAGGTGTAGCCATGGAAGAACTCGACCAGGTGCTCCGGGCCGGTCATGAAGGTGTCGTAGATCTGCCCGGTGGCGATCACGCCGCCCATGGGTACGAGGCCGTTGTTGACGCCCTTGGCGAAGGTGATCAGGTCGGGGGTGACGCCCCAGTGCTGGGCAGCGAACGGGGCGCCCATGCGGCCGAAGCCGGTGATCACCTCGTCGAAGATCAAGAGGATGCCGTGCTTGCTGCAGATCTCGCGCAGCCGCTTGAGGTAACCCTTGGGCGGTACCACCACGCCGGCCGAACCCTGCATGGGCTCGACGATGACGGCAGCGATGGTGGAGGCATCGTGCAGCGCCACCAGCCGCTCCAGCTCGTCCGCCAGATGCACGCCCCAGTCCGGCTCACCGCGGCTGTAGGCCATCTCCTTGAGGTTGTGGGTGTGCGGCAGGTGGTCCACCCCTTGCAGCATGCCGGCAGCAAACATCTTGCGGTTGGCCACCATGCCGCCGACCGAGATACCGCCAAAGCCCACTCCGTGGTAGCCCTTCTCGCGGCCGATAAAGCGGGTGCGGTGCGCCTCGCCCCGGGCGCGGTGGTAGGCCAGCGCCATCTTCAGCGCGGTATCCACCGCCTCGGAGCCGGAATTGCAGAAGAACACGTGCTCAAAGCCCTCAGGCGCCGCCTCGGCGATGCGTTCGGCCAGCTGGAAGACCTGGGGCGTGCCCATCTGGAAGGCGGTACCGTAGTCCAGCACATCGAGCTGCCGTTTGACCGCCTCGACGAGCTTGGGGTGGCGATGACCCAGACCGCAGCACCACAGGCCGGACAAGGCGTCGTAGAGCTTGTTGCCCTCGGTGGTCCAGTAGTAGCTACCCTCGGCCTTGGCCAACAAGCGGTTCTGGTGATGCTGCTTGTAGTAGCGGTTATGGCTGAACGGCATCCAGTAGGCATCGAGTTGCTGGTGGGGGTCTAGCTCGCTGTGGCCCATGGTCGGCTCCGTGGCTGTAGTGTAATGGTCTGTACTGAATATCTTTTGTCACGGCACTTGTGACGGCGACCCAGTATCAGCCATGATTCAGGCAATCAGCCATATACATCGGGCCCGGTTTGCAAGCCTGATGTACAGACCCTCAACCCAGTACAGTTGATCATGCTGCAACTCGACCCCCAAGCTGCCAGCTCACTAACCAGTCAGATCGTCCAGCAGCTCTCAGCAAAGATTGAGCGCGGCCTCTTGGCCGAGGGCAGCCGTCTGCCTTCGGTGCGCGGCCTGGCCGAGGCTTGCGCGGTGAGCCCCTTCACCGTGGCCGAGGCCTACAACCGGCTGGTGGCCGGCGGCTGGATCGCGGCCCAACGCGCGCGCGGTTACTTCGTCAGCCGGCGGCCGCTGGCCGCGGCCCCACAGGTGGCGCGGGCGCCAGTGGACGAGGCCTGGTTGTTACGACGGGTCTACGAGGACACGCAACTGGAATTGCAGGCCGGCGGCGGCTGGCTGCCGCACGACTGGCTTTATGAAGACGGCCTGCGCACAGCCCTGCGTAACCTGGCCAAGGCACCCGGTGAGCTCTTGACCCGCTACGGTCACCCGCAAGGCCTGCCGGCCCTGCGCCAGCATCTGCAATGGCAACTGGCACTGCGGGGTATCGAGGCGCCGGCCGAACGCATCGTGCTGACCCAGGGGGCAAGCCAAGGTCTGGATCTGGTGCTGCGGCTGCTGGTCAAGCCAGGCGACACGGTACTGGTAGACAGCCCCGGCTACTCCAACCTGATCTCCGCCCTGCTGGGGCATGGCGCACGGGTGCTGGGCGTAGCCCGCACGCCACAGGGTCCGGATGTGGCCCAGCTGGCGCAATTGGCCCAGCAGCACCGTCCGGTGGCCTTCTTCACCAATAGCGCCCTGCACAACCCCACCGGCACCTCTACCAGCGCCCATACTGCGCACCAGTTGCTCAAACTGGCCGACCAGTACGACTTCCAAGTGGTGGAGGACGACCCTTTTGCCGAACTGCAGCTGGGCCACGCGGTCAGCCTGGCCGCGCTCGACGGCCTGCAACGGGTGAGCTATCTGGGGTCCTACTCAAAGAGCATCAGCCCGGCGCTACGGGTGGGCTATCTGGTCGGCAACGAAGCGCTGGTCGCCCGCGCCAGTCGTTTGAAGATGGCGGCCGGCCTGACCAGTTCGGAGATCATGGAAGCGGCAACGCTCGCCATGCTGACCGACGGCCACCACCGCAGTCATCTGGACCGGCTGCGTGAGCGTTTGCAGGAAGCGCAGGCCAGGGTCTGCCGGCGGCTGGGGGAGCTGGGCTGGCGGGTCTTTCACCAGCCGCAGGGTGGCTTGTTCCTGTGGGCCGAGGCACCAACGGCGGTGGATGCGAGCAACCTGACCGAGCGTGCTGCCGCCGCCGGCATCGCCCTGGCACCGGGCCGCTTCTACCTGCCCGAGCCGCAGCCCTGCCGCCATTTTCGCTTCAATGCCGCCTGGGCCGACCATAGCCGGCTCTATGGCTGGCTAGCCGCCCAGGGGCATTGAAGTTCAGCCCAGGCCCTGCGCCCAACGACGGTAGATCGCCGCTGCAGTGGCCTGGCTCTGTACCAGGGTTTCGGCCAGCGTAGGCAGGATGGCCTCGGCCTGCTGTACCGCAGGCGAAGCGCTGCGTATCAGCTCATCGTGGCCAGCGATCAGCCAGCGGCGCACCTTGGTCTCGTCCACCTCGCAGTGGAACTGCATGCCCAGGTGACGACCATCGAGCACAAAGGCCTGATTGGCACAGTACGGGCCAGTGGCAATGCGCGCGGCGCCAGGCGGGATGGAGAAGGACTCGCCATGCCACTGGAAGGGTCGCAGCCGGTCTGCACCACCAAACCACTCAGCCCCCACCCCTTCCACCGCCAGATCGCTCCAGCCTATCTCGACTTGCTCGGAGGCCTGCACCGTGCCACCCAAGGCGCGGCTCAGCAGCTGCCCACCCAGGCAGTGACCGATCACCGGCTTGGCGGCATCAACCGCTTCGCGGATCAGGCCGAACAGCTGCGGGTAATAGGGCAAGGCGTCGTTGGCACTCATCGGCCCACCCAGGACAGCCAGCCCACGGTAGGCCGCCAGATCGGCCGGCAAGGTTTCTCCTGCATACATACGGTAGACCCGGTAGCTGAGCCCCTCGGCTTCCAGCCAGGTGCCAAGGTAGGCCGGGTCGTCGTTGGCGCAGTGTTCGATGATGGCGATATCGGGCATGGCAGAACTCGGAATAGGCGATTGCCGGCCGTCTTGTGGCAGCACCGGGGGTATTTACCAGCCCCAGGCTCTTTCGGCAGAATGGTGTGAATATTAAACAGAGTGATGAAATATTTCACCACCGAGGCAGACCATGCAGACCCAGACCGGCATCGCCCCTACCGCCATAGAACGGCTGATGACAGAGGAGCGGCAGCGCTATATTGCCGCCCGGCCCCGCTCCCAAGCCCTGGCTCAGCGCACCGACGCCCACCTCCTATACGGCGTGCCGCTGCACTGGATGGCCGACTGGGGCACACCCTTCCCGCTCTTCGTGGCCGAAGCGCAAGGCGCCGGCTTTGTCGATGTGGATGGCCACCACTACGCCGACTTCTGCCTGGGCGATACCGGCGCCATGTTCGGTCACGGCCCGGCCGCCGTGGCCGAAGCGGTGGCAGCGCAAGCCCGCCGCGGCTTCACCACCATGCTGCCGGGCGAAGATGCCGCCCGGGTCGGAGAGCTCTTGGCCGAGCGCTTCGGCCTGCCCTACTGGCAATTCGCCATGACCGCGTCCGACGCCAACCGTTTCGTGATCCGCTGGGCACGTGCCGTGACCGGGCGCAGCAAGGTGCTGGTCTTCAACGGCTGCTACCACGGCACGGTGGACGACGTCTTCGTCGACCTGGTGGACGGCCAACCTCGCCAGCGCGACAGCCTGCTGGGCCAGGTCTACGACCTGACCCAGCACACGGTGGTGGTGGAGTTCAATGACCTGGCAGCACTGGAAGCCGCGCTGGCCGGGGGCGACATCGCCTGTGTGCTGGCCGAGCCCGCCATGACCAATATCGGCATGGTGCTGCCCGAGCCGGGCTACTGGGAACACGCCCGCGCCCTGATCAAGGCGGCTGGTACGCTGCTAGTTTGTGACGAGACCCACACCATCTCCAGCGGCCCCGGTGGCTACAGCCGCCTGCACGGCCTGGCACCGGACTGCTTTGTGCTTGGCAAGCCGCTGGGCGGCGGCGTGCCCTGCGCCGCCTACGGTTTTACCGCCAAGCTGGCGCAGCGCATGCGGGCTGCCAAGTCGGCTGCCCCTCCCGGCCATTCCGGCATCGGCACCACGCTGACCGCCAATGCCCTGGCCATGGCGGCCATGCGCGCCAATCTGGAATCGGTCATGACGGAAGCGGCCTACCGCCATATGCATGCCCTGGCCCACCAGCTGGCCAGCGGCCTGCGCAACCTCTTGGCCAAGCATGGCTTGCCCTGGTGCGTGACCGAGCTGGGTGCCCGGCTGGAATTCCAGTTCTGTGCCACGCCACCACGCACCGGCAGCGAGGCGGACGCCGCCATGCAGCCGGCGCTGGAACACGTGCTGCACCTCTACCTCTTGAACCGCGGGGTGCTCATCACCCCCTTCCACAATATGATGCTGCTGAGCCCGGCCAGCCGGCTGGAAGACGTGGCCCAGTTGCTGCAGCACCTCGATGCAGCCATCTCTGCGCTACGGCGCTAGCGGCCCTGGCGGCGAGGCGTAGGCGCGCTCGCGCGCCAGCTCCTCGCCCAGGTAGCGGGCCATCATGCGGCGAAAGCTGCCATCGTCGCGCACCGCCTCGACGGTCTGCTTGAGCAAGGATATGTCTTGCGGCGCCAAGGCCGTGGTATCGAGCATCACCCCGACCACGACACGGCGCATGGCAGGCACCGGTAGCACCCTGACCTGCCCCTGCAGTTGTCCTCTGTCCATATACCAGCGGTAGACATAGGCATTGCCAAAGGTAGCGCCGATACGCCCGGCACCGAGCTTGCGGTAGACCGTCTCCGCATCGATCGAGACATCATGCCGGCCCGCCGGCAGATCACGCAGAAAGCGATTGACCCATTCGCCGTAGCTGGCACCCCGGATGCTGCCGAACACCAGCTTGCGGTCCTCCTCGGCTTGCCGCCAGCCCTCGATCGGCAAATCTTCGCGGATGATCAGGTCCATCGGTTCGCGCGCCATGGGGATGAACAACAGGGCAGGATTGGCTTCGGCGCTACTGGCGCCGGTAGGTGCCATGATGGGGCTGGGCCGGACTTCCCTAAGTGCACGAGCCCTTGCCGCCGGCAGTATCTCCAGCAGCAGGCGGCAGCCACTGCGATTGGCCACCTCGCGCAACAGGTCCACGTAAAAGCCGCTGGGCTCGCCTTGCTTGTCCGCGCCGCTGGCATAGCCCAGCGGTATCAGCGGTACACGGTAGCCCTCACGGCAATCGGCACTGGCCGGCATGGCCAGGAGCAACAGCCCCAGTACCCCCAACCAGCCCCGCATGTTGACTCCCTTATCGCCAAACCCAATTTCTTCTTAGCAGACGTCCCGCTGCCAGCAGATATATTCTCGCTCGCCCTGCACAGAGGGTAACGCGCAAGACATTGATCGGAAAAGCCTTCCCCCCAGTACGAAAAAAATTCGCAAAAAAAGTGCGGAAAATGTTTGACGAATGCTCGTCTTGCCCTTAAAGTGCGCCTCCTTTCCTCGATAGCTCAGTCGGTAGAGCGCCGGACTGTTAATCCGTAGGTCCCTGGTTCGAGCCCAGGTCGAGGAGCCAGATGTAAGCAAAAAGCCCAGCCTAGCTGGGCTTTTTGTTTTGCCTTGCCACCATCGCTCAGCGCATTTCACTGGCCTGCAACAGCCGCTCCAGCAAGGGATTGGTCAACCGCGCGGCGGAGGTAATGGCGTAGTAGTCCTCATCAAGCTCAGGCAGCTCCCGCACCAGCTCTACCCCATACTGCTGTGCCAGCATTTCCCCGAGCACCGTCGCCGCCGGGAAGTAACCGGCGCCATTGCCACCAAAAGTAGTCAGCAAGGCACTGTCGTCGAACTCCCCCGCCAATGGCGGCCGCAGGCCCTCGCTCTCCAACCAGCCATCCAGCCGCGCTCTGAGCGAGCTGCGCCGGCTGGGTAGCAGCAACGGCGCGCGGCTCAGGTCGCCGCCGTAGCGGGCATGCAGCGCCGGAGTGGCAAAGAGACCAGTCGGGCTGCTGGCCACCCGCCGTGCCTGCAGGCGGTGCTGCGACTGCGGCAGGTCACGGTCGGACAGTACCAGGTCCAGCTTGTGGCGCGCCAGGGCCGAGACCAGTTCGTCGAAATTACCCTCGTGGCAGGTCAGCCGCAGATTGGGCGTATCGCCCACCATGGGCGCCAAGAGCTGGTAGGCCACCAGCTTGGGGACCGAATCGGCAATGCCCACGGTCAGCCGTGCAACCCTATCCAGCGCCGGGTCGGCCAGGGCGGTCCGCAGGTGCTCACCCAATAGGAATATCTCATCCGCGTAGCGCAGCGCCTCGCGCCCCGCCTCGGTCAGCTCCAGCCGGCGGCCTACTTGGCGGAACAAGGCACGCCCCAACTCCCGCTCCAGGCTGCCCAGCTGACCGCTGATGGTCTGCGGTGTCACCTCCAACCGCTCCGCAGCGCGGGCCACTCCGCCTTCCTTGGCGACCATCCAGAAGTAATGCAAGTGCTTGAAGTTCAGTGGCTGCATGACAATACATCGAAAAAACCGATCATTCAGTCAGAATAAGCTCGATTCTTCTTTCTGCCTAGTTCACCTATCCTTAGCCCCGTAATGAGTCCGCAAGGACGGTCGGGCACCTTGTCCGCGCCACATCGTCCAAAGCGGCAAGCACTTGATTGTATTGAGGGCGCAACCACCTTAAGGGTGGTTAGCTTCCCCGGAAAGGAAATCGCCATGAAACGTGTCGTCTTATTCCTGCTGACCAACCTGGCCGTCATGCTGGTGCTGTCGGTCAGCGCCCGCCTGCTGGGCGTCGATCGCTTCCTGACCGCCAACGGCATGAACTTTGGCATGCTGCTGGTGTTCTCCGGCCTGATCGGCTTCGGTGGTTCGTTTATCTCGCTCCTCATGTCCAAGACCATGGCCAAATGGAGTACCGGCGCCGAGGTGATCAGCCAGCCACGCAACGCCGACGAGGCCTGGCTGGTGGAGACGGTGCGCAGCCTCGCACAGCGCGCCAATATCGCCATGCCCGAGGTCGCCATCTACGAAGGTGCGCCGAATGCCTTCGCCACCGGTCCCAGCAAGTCCAATTCGCTGGTAGCGGTCTCGACCGGTCTCTTGCAGACCATGCGCCGCCGCGAAGTGGAAGCCGTGCTGGCCCACGAGGTCGCCCACGTCGCCAACGGCGATATGGTGACCCTGACCCTGATCCAGGGCGTGGTGAACACCTTCGTGGTCTTCCTCTCGCGGGTGGCCGGCTATCTGGTGGACAGCTTTCTGCGCCGTAACGACGAAGAAAGCAGCGGTCCCGGCATCGGCTACATGATCGCCAGCTTTGTGTTCGAAATCATCTTTGGCATTCTGGCCAGCATCGTGGTCATGTACTTCTCGCGCCAACGCGAATACCGCGCCGACGCTGGAGCCGCCAAGCTCCTGGGCAGCAATGCCCCCATGATCGACGCGCTGCAGGTGCTCGGCGGCCGCGAGCCGGGTGAGCTACCCAAGAACATGGCCGCCAGCGGCATCGCCGGCGGCATAGGCAGCCTCTTCAGCAGCCACCCGCCACTCGAGGCACGTATCGAGGCCCTGCGCCAAGCTGCCCGAGCCTGACGGCGGGCACACTGCCCCGCCTCTGACCGGCGGCCCCGCTCGGGGTCGCCGCCCCCCTTCCGCGGGCAGACCGACCCGCAAAGACTAGACTGGAACCATCATGAGCTATCCCATCTGGATGTGGGGTACCTTTGCGGCTGTCGTATTGGTGCTGCTGGTACTCGACCTGGGCGTACTGAACAAGAAGGACCACGAGATCGGGGTCAAGGAAAGCCTCAAGCTCTCGGCTTTCTATATCAGCGCCGGCCTATTGTTCGGCGGCTGGGTGTGGTACCAGCTCGGCCCCGCGGCCGGCATGGATTACCTAACCGGCTTTTTGGTCGAGAAAAGCCTGTCGATGGACAATGTGTTCGTCATCAGCCTGATCTTCACCTACTTCGCCGTGCCCCGCGTCTATCAGCACCGCGTGCTGTTCTGGGGCATTCTGGGCGCCATCGTCATGCGCGGCCTGATGATCGGCCTCGGCGCCGCCCTGATCCACCAGTTCATGTGGGTGCTCTATCTGTTCGGCGCCTTCCTGGTGATCACCGGCGTGAAGATGCTGTTCATGAAGGACGATGAGACCGACGTGGCCAGCAACCCCATGATCGGTTGGCTCAAGCGCCACTTCCGCTTTACCGAGCAACTGAGCGGCAAGCAGTTCTTCGTCAAGCAGGCCGACCCCAAGAACCCGGCCCGTCAGCTGTGGTGGGCTACGCCGCTGTTCCTGGCACTGGTGATGGTGGAGGTCACCGACCTGATCTTCGCGGTGGACAGCGTGCCGGCGATCTTCGCGATCACCACCGACACCTTTATCGTGTTCACCTCCAACATCTTCGCCATCCTGGGCCTGCGCGCGCTCTACTTTGCGCTCGCCGCCATGGTGCACCGCTTCCACTACCTGAAGTACGCGCTGGCCGTGGTCTTGGTGTTTATCGGCGTGAAAATCTTCCTGGTGAATCTGGCGATCAAGATCCCCTCGCCCATGTCGCTAGGCGTGACCTTTGGCCTGTTGGCTGCCGGGGTGCTGTATTCGCTCTGGAAGACGCGTGGCGAGCCGATTCCGGAGACCACCGAGGGCTAAGTCCCCCCGAACCATTTTGTCCTCCCTGGTGCCCGCCCTGGCTTAGGCCTTGGCGGGCTTTTTTGCATCACTACGAGCCTTCGGGGAGTTCCCGCAGCGTAAGCCACAGACGCAGGTCGAATTCCAGCTGGTGGTAGTCGGCCAGCATATGACAACAGAGCTGGTAGAAGGCCTTGTTGTGGTCGCGCTCCTTCAGGTGCGCCAGCTCGTGCACCACGATCATCTGCAGAAAGGGCTCTGGCGCCTCGCGAAACAGGGTTGCGACACGGATTTCCTTCTTGGCCTTGAGCTTGCCGCCCTGTACCCGGGAGATGGCGGTATGCAGGCCCAGGGCGTGGTGCACCACGTCGAGCTTGCTGTCGTAGACCACCTTGTCGATGGCCGGCGCGGTCCGCAAATAGCGGTCCTTGCGCTCGCAGACGTACTGGTAGAGGGCCTTGTCGCTCTGGATGGCGTGGCCATCGGGGTAGCGGCTGCCCAGGTGGCTACCCAGTCGCCCTTGCGCAATCAGGCCGCGCACCTGCTCCTGCAGGGCGGGCGAATAGGCGGCAAGGTATTTGAGCGGTGTGGTCACGTAGGCGGGCCTGCAAAGCAAAAAGCCTGAAGCTAGGCTTCAGGCTTTTTATGTTTCTTGGTCGGAGCGAGAGGATTCGAACCTCCGACCCCTTGCACCCCATGCAAGTGCGCTACCAGGCTGCGCCACGCTCCGACTCGAAGGAGGCCGGATTATAGCCGATTTCTCGGCCCTGGCAAGCAGTCTTGTAGGCGAAAGTACCGGCCAGATTGGCGATCAACCGCCAGCCAGAGCCCGCCAGAAAAACTGCCGGTGGGTAGGCACCATGAAATCAAGCATTTACCGCCCAACAGCTTGGTCACCCAGTTCACCGACGTTGGTCGGCGAACCGGCCTGGTGCCTCAACTATCGAGGTAGGCGCGTAACGCGAGCAGCTCCTCGCGTACGCTCAGCAAGGCAGCGCTGGCCGCCTGCACCGCTTCAGCCTCGTGCTCCAGCGCCTCGCCAAGATTGGCCTCGCCATGGGCGACCGCGTCCAGCGCCTGGTGCTCCAGGCGGTTGCGGGCGCCGCTGATGGTGAAACCCTCCTCGTACAGCAGGGTACGGATGCGCCGGACCAGCAGCACCTCATGGTGCTGGTAGTAGCGGCGATTGCCGCGCCGCTTGACCGGTCGCAACTGAGTGAACTCCTGCTCCCAGTAGCGCAGCACGTGCGGCTTCACCCCGCATAGCTCGCTGACCTCACCAATGGTGAAGTAGCGCTTGGCGGGGATGGGCGGCAGTTCAGCTCTCGGTAACGAGCTTTCCATCTGCATAGTTGTCTTCCACCATGCCCTTCAGCTTCTGGCTGGCGTGAAAAGTCACCACACGGCGGGCGGAGATAGGAATCTCCTCGCCAGTCTTGGGATTGCGGCCAGGCCGCTGTGGCTTGTCGCGCAACTGGAAGTTGCCGAAGCCGGACAGCTTGACGCTCTCCCCCTCTTGCAAGGATTGGCGGATCTCTTCGAAGAAGGCTTCCACCATGTCCTTGGCTTCACGTTTATTCAGACCGACCTTGTCAAAAAGAAGGTCGGCAAGTTCAGCTTTAGTCAGTGTCACAGGCATGATTTTTTGGTGCGGAATTCGTCGCGATGGGCTCAGCTGCGGAGCTGAGCCTGGACGTGTTGTTGCAGCGTGGCGACGAGCTGGGAGACGGCGGAATCGATGTCCGCGTCCGAAAGCGTTTTCTGAGTATCTTGCAATATCACCTTGAATGCAAGGCTCTTTTTCCCATCCGGGACCCCTGCACCACGGTACACATCGAAGCCTTCGATGGTCGTCACGAAGGGTTGTTTGGCGGCCGTAAGGGCATCCAGGATCTGCTGGTACTGGACGCTTTCATCAACCACAAAGGCGAGGTCGCGGCGTACCGGCTGGAACTTCGAGACCGGTTGCGAGCGGATCAGATAGCGCTCCAGCAGCACCGCAGCGTCGAGCTCGAACAGCACCGGCGCAGCCGGCAGATCGTAGCCCTGCACCCACTTCGGGTGCAGCTCACCGATCACGCCCACGGCCTTACCGTCGAGCACGATGCGGGCGCAGCGCCCCGGATGGAAGGCCGGGTGCTCGGCACGCTCAAAGCGGGCCTGGCGCGGAGCCAACAGCGCCTCGACGTCGGCCTTCACATCGAAGAAATCGATACGTACCGCCTTGGCACCCCACTGCTCACGCTGGCGCGGGCCATAGGCGAGACCGGCCAGCTTCTCCGGCTGTTGCTCGGCTGCCACGCCATGAAACACGCGGGCCAACTCGAACAGACGCACGCGCTCGTGCTTGCGGTTCAGATTGCCGACCAGGGTATTCACCAGACCACCGATCAGGGTCGAGCGCATCACGCTCATCTGGCTGGCGATCGGGTTCATCAGTTTCACCGGAGTAGCGTTGGCGGCAAAGTCCGCCTCCCACTGCGCCTCAACAAAGGCGTAGCTGACGATCTCCTGGTAGTCGCGTGCGGCCAGGGCCAGCTTGACCGCCAAGGCCGGGCGCCGCTTACCATCCTGCGGCAGCATGGCCTGGCCGGACAGCGGCGGACGGGTCGGCACGTTGTCATAGCCGTACAGACGGGCCACTTCTTCGATCAAATCCTCTTCGATGACAATATCGAAGCGATAGCTCGGTGGCGTGACGGTCAGGGTCTCGCCATCGCGCACCACGGCCAGGCCCAGCTTCTGCAGCATGCCGCTGATCTCGTCAGCCGACAGGGTCACGCCCAACACACGCGCCACACGGGCCACGCGCAGACTCACCGCCGGACGCTGGGGCAGCTCGGCCAGGGCCTCGGTCACGGGGCCTGCCTGGCCACCACAGATCTCGAGCACCAAGGCGGTCGCGCGCTCCAGGGCCTGGCGACAGTTGCCGAAGTCCACGCCACGCTCGAAGCGGTGGCTGGAGTCCGAACTGAAGCCCAGACGACGCGCCTTGCCGGCGATCACTTCAGGAGCAAAGAAGGCGGATTCGAGGAAGACGTCCTGGGTCTCACCGATCTGCACCGAGGTCGGCATGCCGCCCATGATGCCTGCCAGGGCGACGGGGCCGCTGGCGTCGGCGATGACCAGCATGTCCGCTTCCAGCGTCAGCTGTTTGCCGTTCAGTAGCTCCAGCTGCTCGCCGGCCTGCGCCATGCGGGCGACGATATCGCCTTGCAGCTTGGCCGCGTCAAAGGCGTGCATGGGCTGACCCAGCTCGAGCAACACATAGTTGGTGATATCGACCAGGGCCGAGATCGAGCGGATGCCGCTGCGCTCAAGGCGGCGCTTCATCCAGTCGGGCGTGGCGGCACCGGCATTGACACCGCGCACCAGCCGGCCAGCGTAGCGCGGACAGGCACTACCGGCCGCCAGCTTGACGTTACGGACCGCGTCGATGGCCGGCGCGACCGGGGCGACGACCACCGGCTTCATGTTGCTGCCGGTCAGGGCGGCCACCTCGCGGGCAATGCCGGTCAGGCTCAGGCAGTCGGCGCGATTGGGGGTCAGCTTGAGGGTGTAGAGGCGGTCGTCGAGCTGGTAGTAGTCGCGGAAGGACATGCCCACGGGCGCATCCTGCGGCAGCAGCAAGAGACCATCGCTCTCTTCCGAAACGCCCAGTTCACGGGCCGAGCACAGCATGCCGAAGCTCTCCACACCGCGCAGCTTGGCTTCCTTGATCTTGAAGTCGCCCGGCAGGCTGGCGCCGACCAGGGCACATGGCACCTTGACGCCAACAGCCACATTGGGCGCGCCGCAGACAATCTGCAGCGGCTCGCCGCCCAGGCCCGCATCCACCTTGCAGACGTTGAGCTTCTCGGCGTTCTCGTGCTTGCGTACTTCCAGCACCTGGGCCACCACTACCTGGTCGAAAGCCGGCGCGGCCGGCTCATTTTCCTCGACCTCGAGGCCGGCCATGGTCAAAAGTTCGGCCAGCGCCGCATTGTCCAGCGCGGGGTTGACCAGTTCGCGCAGCCACTGTTCAGAAAATTTCATGCCTCTATCCCTCGTGGGAACGGCACGGCCCGCATGCGGGCCCTGCCTTGACGATATCGAATCGGGTTGGTCGTTCGCTCAACGGAACTGGCCGAGGAAGGCCAGATCGTTGTCGAAGAACAGGCGCAGGTCGTTGACGCCGTAGTACAGCATGGCGAAGCGGTCGAGGCCGATACCGAAGGCAAAGCCGGTGTACTTCTCCGGATCGATGCCCACGTTGCGCAGCACATTGGGGTGCACCATGCCGCAGCCACCCACTTCCAACCAGCCGCGCTCTCCGAGCACATCCACCTCGGCCGAAGTCTCGGTAAACGGGAAGAAGGAGGGACGGAAGCGCACCTGCAGGTCGTCACGCTCGAAGAAGCGGCGCAGGAAATCGCTCATGGTGGCTTTGAGGTCGGCAAAGCTCACACCCTCGGCAACCCACAGGCCTTCCATCTGGTGGAACATGGGCGAGTGGGTGGCATCGGAATCCACACGGTAGACACGGCCCGGCGCAACGATCTTGATCGGTGGCTGATGGTTCAGCATGTAGCGAACCTGGATGGGGCTGGTATGGGTACGCAGCACCAGTGGCTCGCCGTCCTTGCCGCCTTCAACGTAGAAGGTGTCCTGCATGGAGCGGGCGGGGTGGCCCTTGGGGGTATTGAGCGCCTCGAAGTTGTGCCAGTCGTCTTCGATCTCGGGGCCGTCGGCCACGTCAAAGCCCATGGACTGGAACAAGGCGACGATGCGCTCCTTGACCAGGGAGACCGGGTGCAGGCCGCCGGCGGCATTACCACGGCCCGGCAAGGTAACGTCCAGCGCCTCGGCAGCCAGCTGCTGCGCCAGCTTCTCGGCAGCAATCGCTTCGCGGCGACCATTGAGCGCCTGCTCGAAGGCAGTCTTGGCCTGGTTGATGACGGCGCCCTGGGCGCGCTTTTCCTCGGGCGGCAGAGCCGCCAGCTGCTTGAGGAGTTCGGTCAAGGCACCCGACTTGCCCAGATAGCGGGCCTTGACGTTTTCTAGCTCGATCGGGTCGTGGGTGACCGCCAGCGCGGCCAGACCTTCGTCGAGAATGGTTTGGACGTTGCCCATACTGCATCGCTCCTCATCAAATCCAAGGGTGCGACCCCGGCCGAGGTGGCCAGGATCGGCCCCAACGCTGGCGATGGATTCTCTACGCGAAAACCCATGGCGAGCGGCCCGACAGACAGGCAAGGGAAATAGGGCACGGGACAAAAAAAGGGAGGCTTACGCCTCCCTCTTTCAGCTACCGATAGCTCAGGCAGGCAGATTGGCCTTGGCTTGCGCAAAGATTTGCGCAAACGCAGCCTTATCAAACACTGCCAGATCGGCCAGCACCTTACGATCGATATTGATCGAAGCGCGCTTGAGGCCGTTCATGAACTTGCTGTAAGACAGGCCCAGTTCACGCGAAGCCGCGTTGATACGAGCAATCCACAGCTGACGGAATTGACGCTTCCGCTGACGACGGTCACGGTACGCATATTGACCGGCCTTCATCACCGCCTGTTTGGCGATGCGATAGACGTTTTTGCGACGACCGCGATAGCCCTTGGCGAGAGCGAGAACTTTCTTGTGACGAGCGCGGGCTGTTACACCACGTTTGACGCGAGGCATGGTTTATTCCTTTCCCGAGAAGATTAAGCGGCGTACGGCAGCATGGCGCGCACGGAAGCCATATTGGTCGGGTGGACCATGGTCGTACCGCGCAGCTGGCGCTTGTTCTTGGTGGTCTTCTTGGTCAGGATGTGACGCTTGAACGCTTTGGAGCGCTTGACGCCACCGTTACCCAGCACCTTCAAACGCTTCTTGGCGCTCGATTTGGTCTTCATCTTCGGCATGACGTACTCCGTTTTGCCTAGTTAGATTTGGCGATGGGCGGCGGCAAGCCGCACTTAGTACCCAACACCACGCTTATTTGCAGCAAGAGCGCCCGGCTTACGCCAGGCGGGGCTTGCTACCACCCCTTATCCATCAGCTATCAGACCTTCTTCTTGGGCGCCAGCATCATGATCATCTGGCGGCCTTCGAGCTTAGGGAACTGCTCGACGACGGCAAGTTCGCCCAGATCGGTCTCAATGCGCTTGAGCTGCGCCATGCCGATCTCCTGGTGCGCCATCTCACGACCACGGAAGCGCAAGGTGATCTTCGCCTTGTCGCCCTCTTCCAGGAAGCGCGTCACGTTACGCAGCTTGACCTGGTAGTCGTTCTCGTCGGTACCCGGACGGAACTTCACTTCCTTGATCTGGACCTGCTTGACCTTCAGCTTCTGCTCGTGCCGCTTCTTGCTCTCGCGGTACTTGAACTTGCCGTAGTCCATCAGACGGCAAACCGGCGGGGTGGCGTTCGGGGCGATCTCAACCAGATCCACCTCGCGCTCTTCCGCCATACGCAATGCTTCGGCCAAGCTCACAATACCGAGCTGTTCGCCTTCTTCGTCATTCAGACGCACCTCGCGGGCGGTAATCTCACCGTTGATCCGCGGCTCTTTGTCCTGAGCGATAGCGCTTACTCCCAAGTAAAAAACGAAAACCGCGCGACCCGAACGAAACGGCCTCGTATTTCAACGAGGCCGTCGGACTCGAACCTAGATCAGCTCGGCTTTCCAGCGCTCAACCAGCGCATCTACCGTCATCTGACCCAGATCTTCGCCACCGCGGGAACGCACGGCAACCAATCCAGCAGCTTTTTCCTTATCGCCGACAACAATCTGATAAGGCAGCTTCTGCAAGCTATGTTCGCGTATTTTAAAGCCAATCTTGTCACTTCTCAAGTCCGACTCGACCCTAAACCCCTGTTTTTTGAGGGAAGCCGTGACTTCAGCCGCGTAATCGGCCTGGTGTTCGCTGATGCTCATGACCACAGCCTGGGTCGGCGCCAGCCAGAGCGGGAAGGCGCCGGCATGGTTTTCGATCAGGATGCCCAGGAAGCGCTCCAGCGAACCCAGGATGGCCCGGTGCAGCATTACGGGGCGCTTGCGCAGGCTTTCCTCGGAGCTGACGTACTCCGCATCCAGCCGCTCAGGCAGCACAAAGTCCAGCTGCAGGGTGCCGCACTGCCAGGAACGGCCCAGCGCGTCCTTGATGTGGTATTCGACCTTGGGACCATAGAAGGCACCCTCGCCCGGCAGCTCTTCCCACTCCACGCCACAGGCGCGCAAGGCGTCGCGCAGGCCGTTCTCGGCCTTGTCCCAGGTCTCGTCCGTGCCGGCACGCTTCTCGGGCCGCAGGCTCAGCTTGACGGCCACATTGTCAAAGCCGAAGTCGCGGTAGACCGACATGGCCAGCTCGTTGAAGGCCTGTGATTCAGCCACGATCTGGTCTTCGGTACAGAAGATGTGGGCGTCATCCTGGGTAAAGCCGCGCACGCGCAGAATGCCGTGCAGCGCACCGGACGGCTCGTTGCGATGGCAGGCCCCGAATTCAGCCAGGCGCATGGGCAGGTCCCGGTAGGAACGCAGGCCGCTATTGAAGATCTGCACGTGGGCCGGGCAGTTCATGGGCTTCACGGCGTAGTCGCGCTTTTCCGACTCGGTCGTGAACATATTCTCGCGGTAGTTCTCCCAGTGGCCGGACTTCTCCCACAGCACGCGGTCCATCACCATGGGGGTACGGACCTCCTGGTAGCCCGCCTTGTCGAGGCGCTTGCGCATGTACTGCTCGACCGACTGCCACAGGCTCCAGCCCTTGGGGTGCCAGAACACCATGCCCGGGGCCTCGTCCTGCATATGGAACAGATCAAGCTGCTTACCCAGCTTGCGGTGATCGCGCTTCTCAGCCTCCTCCAGCATGTGCAGGTATTGCTCCAGGTCTTCCTTCTTGGCCCAGGCGGTACCGTAGATACGCTGCAGCATCTCGTTGCGGCTGTCACCACGCCAGTAGGCGCCAGCCAGCTTCATCAGCTTGAAGACCTTGAGCTTGCCCGTGGAAGGCACGTGCGGGCCGCGGCAAAGGTCAGTGAACTCACCCTCGCGGTACAGCGACAGCGCCTCATTGGCGGGAATGCTCTCGATGATCTCGGCCTTGTACTTCTCGCCTATGCCCTTGAAGTAGGCCACCGCCTCATCACGCGACAGCTCGTAGCGCTCGACCGGGATATCGCGCTTGGCAAGCTCGACCATCTTCTTCTCAATGGCCTCGAGGTCCTCGGGCGTAAAGGGACGCTTGTAGCTGAAGTCGTAGTAGAAACCGTGCTCGATGACCGGACCGATGGTTACCTGGGCATCCGGAAACAGCTCCTTGACGGCGTAAGCCAGCAAGTGGGCGGTGGAATGGCGGATCACCTCCAGGCCATCGGCATCCTTTTCGGTCACGATGGCCAGTTGCACGTCGCGATCGATCAGGTAGGAGGTATCGACCAGCTTGCCGTCGACCTTGCCAGCCAGCGCCGCGCGGGCCAGGCCGGCACCGATGCTGGCGGCCACGTCGGCGACGCGGACGGGTTGGTCGAAGCTGCGCTGGGAGCCGTCGGGAAGCGTGACGATGGGCATTTCATTCCACCTTTGCGTTGCATTACGAAGAGTACAGACGAAAAAAAAGTGCGACCTAAGTCGCACTTTTTTTGAACAAACGAACTTCCGAAAGCCGACTCAGCTCAGATGAGAATTGCCGGTAGTAGTAGTTCGGAATGACATAGTCGTTTGCTCCGATGTTGGTAGGCGCGATTGGACTCGAACCAACGACCCCCACCATGTCAAGGTGGTGCTCTAACCAGCTGAGCTACGCGCCTGAAGAGCTGCGCATTCTAGGGATCTCCGGGTGTTCTGGCAAGCCCTTCCTACGAAATTCTTCAAAAAACTTTTGCTACATGCCTGGCTTGCGCCAGAAGTACTTGATTACAAAGCCAGGAAAGGCCGCGATCAGAAATAGCGCGAAGGTTGGCACATAGAAGTTCAACAGCTTCTTGGGGTGCAAAGGGCCCATACGCGACTCTAGCCACAGCCCCACCCCTACCATCAGGAGATAGAGCAGTACCAGCTCCAGGAGCCGCCAACCGAAGGCCTTGCCCCCTTCCCTGCGGTTGGGCAGCAGGAACAGGATACGCTCGGCCATGAATGGCAAATTGGCGGCCAAGGCCGCCAATCCGAGAAAAGCAAACAGCGCTGCGCTCACAGCATGCCCAGGCTGGTCTTGACCGATTCGTAGCAGAGCTTGAGCAGCGACTGCGGCATCAGGCCCAGAACCAGGATGGCCAGACAGTTGATCGACAACAGCACGCGCATGTCGAACTTCACGGCGATCGGGCTCGCATCCAGCGGCTCATCCATGAACATCAGCTTGACTACACGCAGGTAGTAGAAGGCACCGACCAGCGAGAACAGCACGGCCACCACGGCCAGCCAGATCAGCTTGTCGTCCGCCACCACCGCCTGGATCACCGCCAGCTTGGCAAAGAAGCCCGAGAACACCGGGATACCGGCCATGGAGAACATCACGAACAGCATCATCCAGGCAAACCAGGGGCTGCGCTGAGCCAGGCCCTTGAGATCGGCCAGGCGCTCTGCCTCAAAGCCCTGGCGCGACATCAGGAGGACCACGCCGAAGCCGGCGACCGACATCAGGGCGTAGACGATGGCGTAGAACATGGAAGCCGAGTAACCCTGCAGCGAACCGGACAGTATGCCCAGCAGCAGGAAGCCCATGTGCGAGATAGTCGAATAGGCCAGCATGCGCTTGAGGTTGGTCTGGGCGATGGCGACCACGTTACCGATACCGATGGACAGCACCGCCAGCACGATCAACATACCTTGCCACTGCGCCTGCAGCGAGGGCAGCGCCTGCACCAGCAGACGGATGACGAAGGCGAAGGCAGCGAGCTTGGGAGCCGAACCGATCAGCAGGGTGACGGCGGTGGGCGAACCCTGGTACACGTCGGGCACCCACATATGGAAAGGCACGTTGCCAAGCTTGAAGCCGATGCCGGTGACGATGAAGACCAGGCCGAACACCAACAGGGTGGCGTTGGCGGAACCACTGGCTACCTTCTGGGCGATCTCGTGCACGTTCAGGCTACCGGTGGCGCCGTAGATCATGGACATGCCATACAGCAACATGCCGGAGGCCAGCGCGCCGAGTACGAAGTACTTCATGGCAGCTTCGGTCGCGACCTTGTTGTCACGCGGCAGGGCCACCAGGGCGTACAGCGACAGCGACAAGAGCTCCAGGCCCACGTACAGGGTCAGGAGGTTGGTGGCCGAAGCCATCACCATCATGCCCAGGAGCGCGAACAGCGAGAGCGTGAACAACTCGCCCTTGTAGATCTGCCGATCGGCGGCGTAGCTGCGGCTGTAAGCCAGCATCAGGCCCACGGCAGCGTACATGCCGACCTTGAGCACGTCGGACATCGCATCCGCCACGAACATGCCGGAGAAGGCAGCACGCGGCGCTGCCGAGTAGCCCTCGATGGTGAACACCGCGGCACCGACCAGCGCCAGCAGCGACAGCGCGTAGGTGATATCGCGCTGTTCATCCTTGAGGAACAGATCGATCAGCAGGATGGCCGAGGTTGCGCAGAGCAACCAGATTTCCGGCAGGGCGGCGACCAGATTCAAACTAGCGAGCGTCATTCTTGTTCAATCCCGTTTTCCGTATCGCTTATCAAGGCAGCTTGGACTGCTTGACCTGCGAGATCAGCGTATCGACGCTGGTATGCATCTTGGAGGTGAAGGCTTCCGGGTACAGACCCATGCCCAGCACCGCCACTGCCAGCACGGCCAGCACTGCAAATTCACGCAGATTGATGTCCTTGAGCTCGGCCACGTGGCTGTTGGCCACCTCGCCGAAGATCACGCGCTTGTACATCCAGAGGGTGTAGCTGGCGCCGAACACGAGGGTGGTGGCAGCCAGCGCGGCGTACCAGAAGTTCACCTGCACGGCACCGACGATCACCATGAACTCGCCCACGAAGCCGGAAGTAGCTGGCAGGCCGGAGTTGGCCATGGCAAACAGCAGCGCGAAGGCAGCGAACTTGGGCATGGTATTGGCCACGCCGCCGTAGTCGGCGATCTTGCGGCTGTGCACGCGGTCGTACATCACCCCGATGCAGAAGAACATGGCGGCCGATACAAAGCCGTGCGAGATCATCTGGACCAGCGCACCTTCCACGCCATAGGTGGTCGGGGCACCATCCACGAGCATATAGAAGCCCAGCGTCACAAAGCCCATGTGCGAGATCGAGGAATACGCCACCAGTTTCTTCATATCGGTCTGCACCAGGGCGACGAGGCCGATGTAGACCACGGCGATCAGCGACAGCAAGATGATGATCCAGCCGTACTGGCGGGCAGCATCCGGGGCGATCGGCAGCGCAAACCGCAGGAAGCCGTAGGCGCCCAGCTTCAGCGTGATCGCGGCCAGGACCATGGAGCCACCGGTAGGCGCTTCCACGTGGGCGTCCGGCAACCAGGTATGCACCGGGAACATCGGCACCTTCACTGCAAAGGCGAAGAAGAAGGCGACCATCAGGAGGCCTTGCACCGACAGCGGCAGTGCAATGCGCTGGAAGTCAGCGATCTCGAAGCTATGGCCGGTCTTGAAGAACAGGTAGATGAAGGCAACCAGCAGCAGCAAGGAGCCCATCAGGGTGTACAGGAACAGCTTGATGGCGGCGTAAACGCGGTTCTGACCACCCCATACACCAACGATCAGGTACAGCGGAATCAGCATCGCCTCGAAGAACACGTAGAACAGCATCGCGTCCATGGAGGAGAAAGCACCATTGATCAGGCCGGACATGATCAGGAAAGCGGCCATGTACTGGGCCACGCGTTCCTGGATCACTTCCCAGCCCGCGACCACCACCAGCAGGGTGGTGAAGGCGTTGAGAATCACGAAGAACATCGACAGGCCGTCGACGCCCAGGTGGTAGTTGATGTTGAAGGCGGGAATCCAGGCCCGCATTTCTTCGAACTGAGCCCCACCATGCAACGGGGCGAAGCTGGTGTAGAGCGGGATGGTGACCAGGAAACCCAGCACCGCGCCGATCAGGGCCAACACACGGGCCACGCCCGCGTTACGGTCCCCACCAGTCGCCAGCACGATGAGACCGGCCACGATCGGCACCCAGATCGCCAGACTCAACAGATGTTCAGACATATCCACCCTTACCTACTGAATGTGTTTTCTTTAATGCGCGCAAGCACGGATCAATGCGGGATGACGTAGCGGCCGAGCCACACGGTCAACAGCACCAGAGCACCGATGATCATGGCGAAAGCGTAGTGATAGATGTAGCCGGTCTGTACGCGACGTACCAGGCCGGAAATCGCACCCACCAGCTTGGCTGCACCGTTCACCACCAGGCCGTCGATCAGCACGGTATCGCCCGCCTTCCAGAACACCTTACCGAGGCCACGGCCGAACGCGGCGAAGCCCTGGATATAGAGGTGGTCCATGTAGTACTTGTTTTCCAGCAGCGTGTTGATCGGGCCGGTCTTAGCCTTGATCGCGGCCGGGATGTCCGGGCGCTTCATATAGAAGAACCAGGCTACCACCACACCGAACAGCGCCAGCCAGAACGGGGCGGTCATCAGGCCGTGCAAGGCCATGCCGGCGGGACCGTGGATCTTCTCGAATTCTTCGGCCAGCTCGTGCATCACCGGGTGCTGGCTGACGTCGATCACGCCCTTGAAGAAGTCACCGTACAGCATGGGCTCGATGGCGATGTAACCGATGATCAGCGAAGGCACGGCCAACAGAATCAGCGGCAGGGTCACCACCCAGGGCGACTCGCGCGGCTTGTCGTTGGGGCCCAGACCGTGATGGTGCTCGTCGGCATGCTCATCGCTGTGGTGATCGTGCTCGTG
>NZ_DATCSC010000014.1:0-8575 GCF_036568685.1 Chitinimonas sp. | reverse complement strand
GATCACCTTGCTGGCAGCTGCCCTGCTACGCTGAAGCCACTACCCGACCGAGAACAAGCATGAAGTACAGCATCATCATCCCGGTGCTCAACCAGCTCCACTACACCCAGCAGTGCGTCGAATCCCTGCTGGCCAATGGCGTAAAGGCCGAGAGCATATTGATCATTGACAATGGCAGCAGCGACGAAACGCCCGCCTGGCTGGCCGCCAACCCGCAATACGCTTCCATCCGCAACGTGGTGAACCTCGGTTGCGGTGGCGCCTGGACCCAGGGTGCACTGCACTGGGACAGCGAATGGGTAGTGCTGCTCAACAACGATATCGTGATGGGCCACAACGCCATCGAGGCGAGCATCGCCCGCGCCGAACAGCTGGGCGTGGAGGTGGTGAGTACCGCCCTGATCGAAGGTGAGCTGGACTACGACCTCAAGAGCTTTAGCGCCGACTATGTGCAGAAGATGGCCGGCCAGCAACGCGCCGACTTCTTCCACGGCGTGTGCTTCGCGGTCAAACGCGAGGTGTTCCACCGCATCGGCTTCCTCGATACCGACCGGGCGCTGTTCGGCCGCGAGGACACCGAGTTTCTGTTCCGCTGCCAGCGCAATGGCGTGAAGATGGCGACGGTGGGCGAGGCGGTCATGCACCACTTCGGCTCCATCACCCAGAAAGCCATGAAGCTGGAAGCCGGCGTGACCGAGTTTGGCGACCACCGCTACCTCTACCGCAAGCTGGGGCTCTCCTGGTGGGGCCGGCAGGCCTACAAGCGCATCCGCCGCAACCGCGAACGGCAATGGCGCGCCCAGGAGCTGGCGGCCACCGGCATGACCCTGCACATGGACCGCCGCGGCGGGCAGTGGATCTACCGTTGAGCGAGTCCTCTTCCGAGCGGCCGCTGGCCAGCCTGCTGCTGATCGCCTACCGGCAAGCCGACAGCATAGAAGACGCGATTGCCGGCGCACTGGCGCAGACCTATAGCCCGCTGGAGATCGTGCTCTCCGACGACGCCTCGCCGGACGATACCTATGCCCGTATGCAGGCCGCGGTGGCCGGCTATACCGGGCCGCACCGCATCGTCCTCAATCGCAACCCCAGCAATATGGGCATAGGCGCCCATATCGACCATGTGGCGCGGCTGAGCCACGGGGAAATGCTGTTCGTGGCGGCCGGTGACGATATCTCGCTGCCGACGCGCGTCGAGCGGGTGATGGCGGCCTGGGAAGACTCGGGCCGCCAGCTGGACCTGATCGCCAGCGCACTGGTGGATATCGACGAGCAGGGCAGGGAGCATGAGCGTATCTGCCCCGACCAGTTGGCCGCCTACCGCAATGCCGCCGACTGGCTGGCCAAGCCGCCCTATGTGATCGGCGCGGCGCAAGCTTGGACGCGACGGCTGTTCGACCGCTTTGGCGGTCTGCCGCGAGGGGTGATGTTTGAGGACCTGGTGATGGTGTTCCGTGCCATTGTGGCCGGCGGGGCACGTACCCTCGATGCACCGCTGGTGCGCTATCGGCGCGGCGGCTTCTCGGCCAAGCAGCGCAGCCTCTCGGCCGAGGACGTGAGCCGGCGGCTCTTGCGTGGTGCGCGCAGCGCCTTGATCGAGATCCCCTTGCTGTGGGATGCGGCGCGCCAGAGCGGACAGGCTGCGGCGGTGGATACAGCTTTCAAAGCCAAGCTACAACGCGAGCAGTACATCCACGACATCCTGCTGGCCGAGGGTCTGGGCAAGAAGCTGGGTCTGTTCCTGGGCGCCCGAGGCGTGCCCATGGCGATCCGCGTACGGCTATTGGCCTATGCGGCCTTCCCCTGGCTCTTGGCACCCTGGTTCGCCGCCAAGCGCTGGCGGGCGCGCCGCAAGGCGGCCAGGCAGGCAAACCAATAGAAAAGGCCGGCTATGCCGGCCTTTTTATTTGGCGAACCCCGCTCAAGCCAGGGCGATCGGCCGGCCGACCTCAATCGACAACTCACGGATGGCGCGCAATGCCGGCTCGACCGGCAGGTTGACCAGGCAGTCGCTGACCCGGCCATCGCCGCAACCGGCGCGGAAGCAGGGCCGGCAACCGTATTCCGGGCTGGCGACCACGCGGTGCGGCACCATCCAGGGCGCCCATTTGTTCTCGCCGGTAGGGCCAAAGATGGCGACCGTGGGGGTGCCGAGCGCCGCGGCCATATGCATGGGGGCGGAATCAAGGCCGAACCAGAGCTTGGCGTCGGCGATCAGGGCGCCGAGCTGCTTGAGGTTGAGCTGGCCGGTGAAGTCCACCACCGGGCGTTCCAGCAGCTTCTTGATGGCCTCGACCATCTCGACTTCTTCCGGGTCCTTGGTGGCGGTCAGGATGACCTTCTCGCCAGCCGCGGTCAGGGCGTTGATGACGGTGGCCATCTTCTCCGCCGACCAGGCCTTGAACATCCAGCGCGAGGTGGGGTGCACATGCACATAGCCGCCCGGCGCCAGGCCGTGGCTGGCCAGCAGGGCGCGGGCGCTATCCACCGCAGTCTGGTCCAGCGCAAGGCTGAGCCGGCGCGACTCCGGCACCGGCTGCACGCCGATGCGGCGTACCGCGTCCAGGTGCACCTCGACCATATGGCGCTCGCCCTGCAGCTCAAAGTAGAGATGGGTGAAACTCTTGCGCCAGAAGCGGTCGGTCAGCGCCTCGGGCGCGACCGAGACGCGCGGCTTGAGCAACCGGGTCAGCCAGGCACCGCGGCGGCGCTTGGTAAGGTGGACGATCAGGTCGTAGTCGCGCTGCTTGAGGGTGCGCAGCAAACGCCACTCGGTCTTGATCCAGCCCCATAGCCCAAAGGCACGGTGGCCGTTGCGGACGATGCCGTGCAGCTGCGAGAGGTTGGGGTGGCCGGCGATCATGGGCTTGGTTTCGTCGAACACCAGCGCATCCACTTCGATGCCGGCCGCGGCCAGGGTGCTGACGACCGGGCTGGTGAGCAGCACGTCGCCATGGTGCTGCAGCTTGATGACCAGGGCGCGGCGGTAGGGAGGCTGGCTCACGCGACGACCCCGCTCAGCAGGACACGGACCGAATCGGCGTCCGGGGCGGCTTCAATATCGCGGGCCAGCGGGGCGAGCTGGGTCAGGTCGCTCTTGAGGATGATCTGTTTCACGTTCAACAATTGGGCAGGGTGCATGGAGAAGCGGCGCAGGCCCAGGGCCAGCAGTAGCCGGGTCAGGCGCACGTCGCCGGCCATCTCGCCGCAGACCGAGACCGGCACGCCGGCCTGGTCGGCAGTACGGATCACATGGCCGATCAGCTGCAGCACCGCGGGGTGGAAGGGGTCGTAGAGGTGGCTGACGCTGTCGTCGCCGCGGTCCACGGCCAGGGTGTACTGGATCAGGTCGTTGGTGCCGATGGAGATGAAGTCGAGCTTCTTGAGCAGGTGGCCGACCGTCAGCGCCGCACCAGGCACCTCGATCATGCCGCCCACTTCCACATCATTGGCAAAGGGCACGCCGTCGTCGCGCAGGTCCTCCTTGGCCTGCTCCACATGGAACAGGACCTGGTTGACCTCGGCCAGGCTGGCCAGCATGGGCACCAGCAGCTTGAGCTTGCCGTGCTGGCCGGCACGCAGGAGCGCGCGCAGCTGGGTGCGGAACAGGTGCGGCTCGGCCAGGCACAGGCGTACGCCGGTCATGCCCAGCGCCGGGTTGGGGGCCGAGGTGGTTTCCTCGTCGGCCCAACGCGGCATCTTGTCACGGCCCAGGTCTATGGTGCGGATAGTGACCGGTTGGCCCTTCATACCCTCGACCACGGCCTTGTAGGCCAGATACTGCTCTTCCTCGTCGGGCAGGTCGTCGCGGCCCAGGAAGAGGAATTCCGAACGATACAGGCCCACGCCCATGGCACCATTGCCCATGGCCTGTTCGACGTCGGCCGGGGTCTCGATATTGGCCTGCAACTCGATGGCGGTGCCGTCGCGGGTGACCGCGGCGGTACGCTTGATGCTCTGCAGCTTCTTGCGCTCGGCCGCCAGCGCCACCTGGCGTTTGCGGTACTCGGCAAGGATGGTCTCGCTCGGGTCGATGATGGCGACCCCGGCGGTACCGTCGATGATCAGCGTCTCATCCTCGCGGATCAGCTGGCGGGCATGGTGCAGCGCCAGTACCGAGGGGATGTCGAGACTACGGGCCAGGATGGCGGTATGCGAGGTCGGCCCGCCGACGTCGGTCAGGAAGGCGGCAAAGTCGGCCTCCTTGAACAGCACCATATCGGCCGGCGAGAGGTCATGGGCGACCAGGATGCGTTCCTTGCTGTCGTCCGGCGGCACATAGTGGCCGCCGCCCTGGCCGGCCAGGGCCTTGAACAACCGCTCGACCACCTGGATCACGTCGTTGCGGCGCTCGCGCAGGTACTCTTCCTCGATCTCGTCGAACTGCGCCAGCAGCCGGTCCTGCTGCAGCTTGAGCGCCCATTCTGCGTTGCAGCTCTGCTCCAGGATGATGTCGCGCGGCTCGCGGCTGATGGTGTGATCGTTGAGCAGCATGACGTGCAGGCTCAGGAAGGCACCGAGCTCGGTCGGGGCGTTCTCGGGAATGCTGCCCCAGAGCTGTTCCAGCTCCTTGCGGGTCAGGCGTACGGCTGCATCGAAGCGGGCGATCTCGGCCGGCACTTCGGCGGCAGTAATTTCGTAGTGGGCGACCTCAAGGTCGGTATGGCTCAGCAGGTGGGCGCGACCGATGGCGATACCGCCCCCGATGCCGATGCCATGTAGCGTGATGGTCATGGCCTAGGCTCCTCCAGCCTGTGGCGAGACACGGCGCGGACCATCGTCATGGCAAGGGCGAGATGGTCCATGGCGGTCCCGATTCTTATTCGGACTCGTCGAAACGGTTGGCGATCAGCTCGACCAGGGCGCCCATGGCGGCCTCTTCGTCCTCGCCACTGATATCGATGGTGATACGACTGCCCTTGGCGGCAGCCAGCATCATCACGCCCATGATGCTCTTGGCGTTGACGCGCTTGCCGTTGCGGCTCAGCCACACTTCGCTCTTGAAGCGGCTGGCGAGCTGGGTGAGCTTGCTCGAAGCACGAGCATGCAAGCCCAGCTTGTTGATGATCTCGACTTCCTGTTGGGCCATATGCGTATTCCGGTTATGCCTGGGCGGCGGGCGGCAGCATGTACATCACGCCTTCCAGCCCGCCGGTGACGGCTTTGCTGACCACGATATCCAAGGGTTCGTGGCTGTAGTTGAGGGTACGGACCAGCATGGGCAGGTTGACGCCGGCCACGGCTTCGACCCGGCCTGGCTCGATCAGACGGTAGGCGACATTGGACGGGGTGCCGCCGTAGATGTCCGACAACACAAGGACACCCGCGCCGGTGTCGAGTTCGCGCAGCAGGCTGCGTGCCCGCTCCTGCACCACGTCCGGGTCGTCCGAACGGTAGACCGGGAGGTAGCGCAGCTGCGGCAGGGGGCGGCCAAGTACGTGGGCCGCGCATTCAGCCAGGCTTTCGCCCAGGCCATAGTGCGTGACCAGCAGGATTCCAACCATGATGAGGCTCAAACTATGCGTTGGTACCGATTCTATCAGCGAGCCGGCACGGCGCGAAAAGCCGCTGCACGGGCGTACTGCAATGCGTTGTAAGTGACTTCAACTCCGGCCTATACACCCGCCCGCCGACGGGGAACCTTGCTACGCTCGACAGCACACCTAACTACCTACACTCAGACGACAGCCGCTTCCAGCGCGTCGATGAACAGCGCCGGGACATTGATGCCGGATTGCTCGGTGATTTCCTGGAAACAGGTCGGGCTGGTGACGTTGACCTCGGTCAGCTTGTCGCCGATCACATCGAGGCCGACCAGCAGCAAACCTTCTGCCACCAGGCGTGGGCCCAACGACTCGGCGATGGTGCGGTCGGCCTCGCTCAAGGGGCGGGCCACGCCGGTGCCGCCGGCTGCCAGGTTGCCACGGGTCTCGCCGGCCTTGGGGATGCGCGCCAGGCACCAGTCCACCGGCTTGCCGCCGATCAAGAGCACGCGCTTGTCACCGTCCTTGATGGCCGGCAGGTAGCGTTGCGCCATCAGGGTGACGCTGCCATTGCGGGTCTGGCTCTCCAGGATGGAGCCGATATTGGGGTCCTCCGGCCGCAACCGGAAGATGCCGGTGCCGCCCATGCCGTCGAGCGGCTTGAGCACCACGTCGCCCTGCTCGGCCAGGAAGGCACGGATATCGTCCTCGCGGCTGCTGACGAGCGTAGGGGCGGTGAACTCGGGGAAGCGCAGGATGGCCAGCTTCTCGTTGTAGTCGCGCAGCGCGCGGGGCTTGTTGAAGACCCGCGCACCCTGCCGCTCGGCATGTTCGAGCAGATGGGTGGCGTACAGGTATTCGCTGTCGAAGGGTGGGTCCTTGCGCATCAGCACGGCGTCGAAGCTGGCCAGCTCGCGGCGCTCGGCCGGGGCGGCGCGGAACCAGTCATGCGCGTCGCCGGTGAGGGTGATGGCGGAGGTATCAGCCACCACCCGGCCGGCCTCCACCCGCATATGCCGCTGCTCGAAGGCATGGATGACATGGCCGCGGCGGGCGGCCTCGCGCATCATGGCAAAGGTGGAGTCCTTATAGGTCTTGAAGCTGGCGAGCGGGTCGGCAAGAAAGGCTATCTGCATGGTGGACCAGGGTCTGAAGACATGAAAAGGGGGCTCGCGCCCCCGCTTGGGTTGGACGGTGATGGTACTGCGACCGGCGGCGCGCTACAGCAGTTCCTCCAGGCCCTCGCAGGAGGCGCGGGCCTTGTCGAGTTCGCCGATCATGACACCGGGGTCGATCTCGAGCTTGGCCAGGAGCTTGGCCGGCAACATCTCGGCGATATCGCCGTTGGTCAGTTGGGCGTCGAACTGTGCGACCAACAGATTGGACAGCGCCACCACCCCGGCATAGGGTTCGAACTGCTCGTGCGCGGCCGGGTTTTGATGCTGCGCAATGGCACGCTGGATCTCGGCCGGGAACTGCCAGCGGCGGGCCAGTTCGCCACCAACGGCTGCGAGGTCCACCCCCAGCACCATGTTCTCGACCTGGGCGCGGTCGGTACCGGCCACCACCATGCGGTCTATCTTGGCCATCTCGCCGGGAGCGGCAATATGGATCAGCAATTCGCCGATATTGTGGAGCAGGCCGCAGGTATAGGCGGTGTTGCCATCGAGCTTGGCGAGCTTGGCCGCCCAGCGCGACAGATTGCCGGTCTTGAAGCTCTTGAGCCAGAAGACCTTGCGATCGAAACCGGGGCTGTCGACCTGCATGCCGGACATGCCGGACGAGACCACCAGGAGGCGCAGGTTGTCGAAGCCCAGCCGCACCACCGCGTCGTCTATGCTCTTGACTCCCTTGCCGCCGCTCATCTTGGCGCTATTGGCCAGCCGCAGCACCTTGGCCGAGAGCACCTGGTCGTGTGAGACCTGCTCGACCACCTGGTCCACATTGGTTTCGGACTTCTCGAAGCTGGCCAGCAGCTCCTGAACGACCTTGGGCACCATGGGCAAACGACCGGCGGCCTTGTCGAAGATCTCTTCCAGCGTCATGACAACACTCCTGTAGCAGGCTGCCGCGAGGGCAGGGTGGGGGGCACCGGCGCGGTACAGTCTGCGCGGCGACTGGTAAGAACCACCCCGGGATGGGGCGGCCACGCTTAAGCATAGAACCCTATCGCGCGGCGGCCAGTACCGCTTGCCGCCCAGCCGTGCTTACTCGCTCTGATGCTTGATAAGACCAGTCTCCGGCGACTTGACCACGATCTTGACCGTGGCGGCGAGCTGCGGACCGTAGGACATATGGGCACCATCGGCGAACTGCATGGTCAGGGTGTGCTCACCCGGCGGCAGGGTCAGGGTGGTCTCGGTCTGCGCCTTGCCGTAGTGGATGTGGTGCTCGCTGAAGGGCACGATCTCGCCCTTGGGGATGGGCGCGGTATCGATCAAGAGATGGTGGTGGCCGGTCTTGCGGTCAAAGATATCCTCCCCGGCCTTGCGCACATCCATGACCTTGAGGCCGAACTTGACCTTGAAGGTCGGCGGCACCACGTCGCCATCCTTGAGGCCGATGAAATAAACCTGCGCCCCCTGGGGGTAACCATCACCGGGAGCCGGGGTGGCGTGGGCCGCCAGGGGCAGCAAGGCCGCAAGCAGCAGCGGGCGCCAAAAGGCCATGGAGTCTCTCCTCTTTATGGTTGGAACCCGCTTTATATATAAAAATCGTGAAGGCCGCTGCCTTGCCCCAACCCCTGCTAGCCACAAGAGGGGCAAGCGACGAGTGCGCCCATCGGAGCAACCACGAGCGTAGCGAGGTCCCCCCGCCGGCGGGCGGGGGCGGAGGGGGCAGGGACTAAATCAGGGGGAGCGGCCGCTTCAGGTTTCACTTACGACTAGCGCCCGGGTCTCCCGGGCGCCCGCACTGACCGTGACAGCCACTCACTACATCTACATTAAGCGGCGACCGAAAACTCCGCCGCCGGCTCCGTCACCTCGACCTCGCGCGAGGCGGCCAGGAGCGCCAAGCGGGCCACCACGCCATAGGCGTAGAAGCGGTTGGGTGCGCAGTCCGGGCTGCCGTCGCAGTCCGGGGTGGACAGC
>NZ_DATCSC010000013.1:0-9770 GCF_036568685.1 Chitinimonas sp. | reverse complement strand
CTTCTACCACGCTGCGCTGGCCGCGGGCGGCAAGGACCATGGCGCGCCGGGTCTGCGCTGTACCTATCACCCCAACTACTATGCCGCCTTTGTGCTGGACCCGGACGGCCACAATATCGAGGTGGTCTGCCACAAGCCGGCGGCTTGAGGCTAGCTGCATAAGCCGGCTGCGGGCCTGTGGTGTAAAATGACCGCGGCCCGTGTGCTGGCTGGGATGTTTTAATGAATTCTGATTTGTCCTTGATGTATTTGTTCTTACTCTTTTTCCTGCTCTTTATGGGCTGTGCCTTGGGGCTGAAGGCCTGCCGCCTGCTCGAAAAGCATGGAAAGGTGGACGCGCTCGCATTGCTGCTGATGCCCTTGGAAGAGGGCGTCGGGGCGCGGATGTTCATCTACGCCGTGGCGGTGCTGCCTTTCTACTTTGTGGTCAAAATCCTGAAGGCCTGTCTCTTGAACTTCGGCCTGGTAGATACCGTGCGGCAGCAGGTCGAATTGTTCACCGCCAACCCGCACGACTTTGGCAAGCTTTTGCTCACCTTCTTGCCCCTGCCCCTGCTGCTTTTCGGCAAGATCTATGGCCGCTTCGAGACAATACGCTCGGCGCAGCGTACCAGCGCAAAGCGGGCCCAAGGTGGGGCTGGGTAGTTGATTCGCGCAGCCGCCGAATTGAGCTGGCCCGCCACAAGCCGGTGGCTTGAGCCTTTGGGCCTCAAAGGAAAAGGGACAAGCCATGGCTTGTCCCTTTTTCTTGCAACGTGAGGTACGACCTCAAATGCACTTCAAGTCGTCTACCACCACCTTGCTGATCAGTTCGCTGCGGTCCTTGGCGATCTGCTTGAACGATGCCTTGAACTTGGCGCGCTCCTTGGCCTGGTAGGCCTTGGACATGGCGGTGCTGTTGCCCAGTGCCGAGCCGTCGGCGGCGTAGAAGCGCACGCCCATGGTCAGGAAGTTCTTGCAGGTCTTGCCGTAGGTCACGTAGCCATCCAGGTCGAAGCGGTCATCCAGGGCGGCCTGGAGCTTGACGTCGTCCAGCGTGGCTACGCTCGATACGGCGGGGCTGACCTCGACCTTCATGTCCTGAAAGCCGTTGCGTACCGAGGTACGCAGGCCGTTGATGCCGTCCCGGATGGGGTTGGCGCAGCCAAACAGGAGTACGACGGGGAGCAGTGCTGCGAGCTTTTTCATTTATTGTCCTTGTTTCACCTGGTTAATTTACCCCATGTATCCGGGGTGTTCCTCCACCTTTGCGGTGTGGAAGCTACAGGCAGGTGCGGGCATGGACGGGTAAAAATTCGGTATTTTTAAGCGCGCTCGAAAGAGCTTTTTTTATCTTTGCTTAAGCCGGAATGGCGACTACGGCGGGGGCGACTACCGCAAGGTGCCGCAGGGTAGGGGCGTGGTATCAAGCCGAGTAGGGCGCGGCTTCTGGTGTTGCCTCGACGTCTTGCTGCACCGCACTTGATATGGCTTTTGCATAGCGCCCCGGTGGCGTGCCCACCTGGCGGGTAAAGGCCACGCCAAAGGCGCTGACCGAGCTGTAGCCCACGCGCTCGGCAATCTCGATCATGGCCAGCTCTCCTTGCCGCAGTAGCTGCTTGGCAATGGCCATGCGCCAGGCCAGCAGGTATTCCATGGGCGCAAGGCCCACGGCACGGCTGAAGCGTTCGAAGAAAGCCGAGCGAGAGAGGGTGGCTTCGCGCGCCAGCTCGGCCACGCTCCAGGGCGCGGACGGGCGCTCGTGCATGCTGCGCAAGGCCTGTGCGAGCTTGGGGTCGGCCAGGCCGCGTACCAGGCCCGGCGAGGTGGCGCTGCCGGCCAGCGAGCGCAGGGCTTCGATCATCAGTACTTCCAACAGCCGGGCGGTGACGATCTCGCGTGCGGGGCGGTCGGCCCGTGCCTCGTCGCCTACCAGTTGCACCAGGGTAGCGAGCCGTGGCTCGCCGCGTACATGCACCCACTGCGGCAGTAGCGATACCAGCAAGGCGGCGTCTGGTGAGCCAAACAGGCAGTGGCCCACCAGCATGCGCGCATCCACCGCACCATTCGGGTCGCCTACGCGTGCGCCGCCCGGCATGGGCGCGATGGGGGTGGTGACTAACTCATCTGCTCTTGGCGGCTGGCGGTCCAGGCTGGCGGTGGCAAAGCTGCGCGCGGCCGGGATCAACACAAAGTCGCCCTGCTGCAGGGTGAGGGTGTCGCTGCCGCCGGGCTTGTCGATGGTCAGGCGGCAGCCGCCCTCCAGGAGCACGAAGTAGAACGGCCGGCCGGTCTCTGCCCGGCGTACCGCCCAGGGGGCGGAGGCGATGACGAGCTTGGAGAACGGCGCGCTGGGCTGCAACAGGGAGACGACTTCGGCCAGGGGATCGACCATGCTGGACTATTGCTACAAATTTAAGGACTTTGGATTATAGATAGTCCTGCTGTCGGTCACTACCATGGGGGCACTCAACCACACCATGGAGTTGCAGATGTCCCATCTCTCTACTGTTCTGATCACCGGTTGTTCGTCCGGCTTTGGCCTGGATACGGCCAAGCTGTTTCTTGACCGAGGCTGGCGTGTGGTTGCCACCATGCGCACACCGCGCAGCGATCTGCTGCCGGCGTCGGAGCTGCTGCGGATCTTGCCGCTGGATGTGACCGACCCAGATAGCATCCGCGCCTGCATTGCGGCAGCGGGGCCCATTGATGCGCTGGTCAACAATGCTGGCGTTGGTCTTTTGGCGCCACTGGAAGATACGCTGTTGGTGAATGCCCGCGAGGTCTTCGAGACCAATACCCTGGGCACGATGGCCATGACGCAGGCGGTGCTGCCGCAGTTCCGCCAGCGGCGGGCAGGTGTGGTGGTGAACGTCACGTCCAGCGTGACCTTGAAGTCGCTACCGCTGCTCTCGGTCTACACCGCCAGCAAGGCCGCGGTGAATGCGTTTACCGAATCGCTGGCGCTGGAGCTGGCGGCGTTTGATGTTCGTGCCCGGCTGGTGCTGCCCGGCCGTGCGCCCAGTACCCGCTTTGGCGATAACGCCCGCAAGCTGATGGCGGCCAGCCCGTCCGATGCCTATGCGGATTTCACCCAGAGCGTGATCGCGGCGGTGCGCAGTATGGATACCCCGGTGACCCAGGCCGAGGACGTGGCCGAGGCGGTCTGGCGGGCTGTCACCGACCCGGCCGCGCCCATGCGTATTCCGGCCGGGGCCAATGCGGTGGCTTTGTCGGCAGACTGATTGTTCGCCCGTCAGTGCAAGCTGCGGCTCACGCTCTCCACAAAAAAAGCCCGGCCAGGTTGCCCTTGGCCGGGAATCAGGGAGGAGTGAGACAGCATGCCTGGCGGGGCCAGGCGGCGGTGAACGTCTTCACCACCGGGTAAAGCTTGGGTGCTGCTGGGCTAAGTGGTGCTTAGCCTGCGCGGCGGAAAGCGTCGGTGTTGTCGGCGGTTACGTGCTTCTTGCCGCTGATCAGGATGTACTCGCCACCTTGCTTGGCAGCCACGCGGCGGTAGGCATCGGTATTGTCCGGCGACACCTTGCCCACTTGTTCGGCGCCGTAGAAGGCGACCGAGCTGTGGCGGATGGTGTCGGTGTAGGTGGTTTCTGCTGCGGCGGCGTAGGTAGCGGTCAGGCCAACAACGGTAGCGGCGATGAGCTTGGCGATGGTTTTCATGATGTTTCCTTTCAATGTGGGTAACTGGTGGAATTCTTGGATCACGTTGTCAACTTTGCAGTCGCGTTAACTATTTGCGCGCTAACTTTAAAGTTGGTACTTAACTCGCACTGCGCTCTGCTTACCGTTTCCTGTTGTCAGCTTGCCGAGCAGTCCGCGCTTCGCTTTGTTTGCTGCGTTGCGCTTCCATGGGTTGCAATATACTTACGACGATAACGATTAGCAAGCTAAATATTAAACCGTTCGTCGGTTTTGGCTGTGCTACAGGAAAGGGGAGGGGCGGCAAGCCAGCCCCAGTGCGGGTTTCCGCCGTGTTGGGGCTGGTAAATTCGCGAAAGGGCTAGGCCGCCGCTGGCCCAAACCAGCACTGCACGGCCTCCGCCAGCCCGGCTGTGCTGCCATCCTTTCCCTGCCAGGCAACGCAGGCATCGGGACGGACGAGCAGGGAGGGGCCGCTATCGATGGTAATGCAGCGCACGCGCCGGGTATGGGTTGCGACCAGATGGGTGGCCTGCTGGCCCTTGGAGGCATCGAGCAGCACGCCGTGGCCGCCCTGCATGGCGGCATAGAGCGTACTGCTGCCCAGCGGCCGGTCGCCGATCAGCCGGCCTACTTCATCCTGTTCCGCGCCACAGTCGTAGCGGGTGAAGTGGCCGCTCATCAGTTCGCCGATATAGCGGTTCACCTCGTCGAACTGCATGAGGTGGGCAATGATCTCGCGCATGGCGCCGGCTTGCGGGTCTGGCCGCAATATGGCGACCTGGGCCAGGGTGTTGGCCAGCACCGCCTCGGCCACCGGCCGGCGCTCGGTAGTGTAGGTATCGAGCAGGCTATCTGGCATTTCGCCGCGCAGCACGGCCGCGAGCTTCCAGCCCAGGTTGGCGGCATCCACCAGGCCCAGGTTCATGCCCTGGCCGCCAAAGGGGGTATGGATATGTGCTGCATCGCCTGCCAGCAGCACCCGGCCCTGGCGGTAGGTATCGACCAAGCGGGTATTGTCGGTCCAGCGGTTGGCGGCTTGCAGCGCCTTCAGCCGCACGTCTGCACTGCTGATATGCCGCAGCGTGGTCTCGATCTCTTCATGCGTGACCGGCGCCTCGCGGTCCGTCGGCGGGCCGCTGAAGTCCAGCATGAACAGGCGGCCGGGTATGGGCCCGTAGGCAAATACCCCGGTGGCGGTGCGGCGCCAGCCGGTGGGCAGCAGGCGCTCTGGGTGGTCCACCTCCGCAATGGCCTGGTAGAAGGTGAGCGAGGGCGGCGTACCGGGGAAGTCGAAGCCCGCCAGCTTGCGCACTGTGCTGCGGCCACCATCGCAACCCAGCAGATAAGCACAGCGGATATGTGCCGGCCCGTCCGACGCGGTCCAGTGCACGGTCACGCCGGCTGCATCTTGCTCAAAGCCGCTCACCTCGCACTCGCGCCGTACATCTATACCCAGCGCGCGGGCGCGCTCGGCCAGCATGGCTTCCAGGCTCTGCTGGTCCACAAAGCGGGCACGCCGCTCGGGCTCGCGCTGCGCGTCTTTGCGGATCAGCGGCAGGCCGGCGAAGTGGCCGCTGAACTTGCCACCGCCTAGGCGCAAATCGCTGCCGGTCTGCGCGGTAAACTGCTGCATCACCGCCTGGCTGCGGGCCTCTGCCGCGGCGACCTCGGCTGCCATGCCACGGCGCTCAACCGCCTCGCAACCCAGGGGCCCGAGCGATAGCGCCTTGATGGTCAGGCTGGGTTCGGCCAGCCGTTCCAGCACCAGCACGCGCGCTCCGCCCAGCGTGAGCTCGATGGCGGCCAATAGCCCAACCGGGCCGGCCCCGGCCACGACCACATCGGCTTGAATTTCCATGTACCAAGTCCTAAGTTATACTTAGTACATATTAATATCCGCCACCTAGGAAAGCGCTGTCAATGCCAACCGACCTGCGGTCCCGCAAGCGCCTTGCCACCCGGCAGGGCATATCCAATGCCGCCACGCGCCTTTTTCTGGCGCGTGGCTTTGACCATGTCACGGTGGACGAGATCGCCGCCGCGGCCGACGTAGGCCGCATGACGGTGTTCAACCACTTCCCCCGCAAGGAAGACATGTTCTTCGACCGGGACGAAGCCGGCCGCGAGTTACTGCGCGAGGTACTGCAGCAGCGCGACCCGGCCATATCACCGGTCGAGACCCTGCGTCTGCTGGCCCACCAGCTGATTGCCGAACAAAGCCCCTACGTGCGCTTCAGCGCCGATAGCCAGGGCTTTATCGCCACCATTGCCGCCAGCGAAACGCTCAAGGCCCGCGCCAGGGCCATCCGCGACGAGATTGCCCAACTGGTGGCCGAAGCCATGGCCGAGTGCGTGGGCAAACCTACCGACGACCCGGACGCCCACTTGGCGGCCGGGCTGCTGGTCGCCACCTGGACGGTGGCACTGGTCCAGGCACATGCGGTATTCAAAGAAAGTGGAGATGCCAAGGCGGCGGAGGCGCGCTTCCTGGCGCTGGTGGAGCAGGGGACGGTCGGGGTGAGGGCCGCGGTGGTGGGGACGGGGTATGTGTGAGCGCTGGCTAGTGCCTGGCTTGCGAGGCTAGCCGGCCAGCAGCCCGCCATCTCGGCGTTGGCCAGGTTTGATCGTAATAGGCGGGACGCCGACGGGCGTGCATTGCGCTATCGTGGTTAGGTACCCGGCCGGGTCGAGGAGGAAGGCTATGAATAAAACCACGAAGTGGTTCTTGGTCGTACTGGCGGTTGCGCTACCCGCCACGCTGGCAGCGGCGCCACAGACCTTCAGGGACTGCGATGACGGCTGCCCGGAGATGGTGGTCCTGCCGCCAGGCGAGTTTGTGATGGGCAGCCCGGAGAGCGATACGGATCGCTTTCCAGGGGCGCGCCGAAAATCGGAGGGGCCGCAGCACGCTGTGCGCATCGCCTACTCGCTGGCGGTGGGCAAATACAACGTCACTGCCGCAGAGTGGCAGGCCTGTGTTGCGGGTGGGGGATGCAATGGCCACAAGTTGGGGGCCGAGAACATGCGCCAGGGGAGGCTTCCGGCATGGAATATAGCCTGGGTGGATGCGCAAGCCTACGTGAGCTGGCTAAGCGCCAAGACCGGCAAACCCTATCGCCTGCTCAGCGAAGCGGAATGGGAATACGCGGCTCGGGCTGGCACGACCACGCCCTATTACACCGGCGAGGAATTCAAGCCGGAGCATGGCAACTACCTGGGTAGCATCGGTCGATTCAAGCTCACCGAGGTGGGTACCTACCCGCCGAACCCGTTCGGGCTGTATGACATGGTGGGCAACGTGCAGCAATGGGTGGCCGACTGCGTACACTGGAACTATGTCGGCGCGCCGGATGACGGCAGTGTGTGGCGCACAGGCGATTGCACGCAGCATCTGGCGCGCGGTGCCGGTTGGTATGACAGTGTAGGGCACCATCGCACTGCCGCCCGGCTGATAGGCGATCCGTTTGTGCTCGATGAGAGCTTGGGGTTGCGTGTTGCGCGGGTGATGTAGGCGCTGGGCGGCGCGTTTTGTCCTTTGATTTGACCCGAATGGCTGGGGCGGGTCTTGCAATCACTAAGCCAAGGCTGAGGGGAGGAATATGCGATTGCAAGACCTGATCCCGGTGTCTCCGCGCCTAATTCTAGGCAGTGACCTGCACGCCGTAGTCTCTGTCCAGAATGGCCAAGTAACTCAGCGCACTTCTTTGCGCGTAATCCTGTGCATCATTGCCGCTCAGGTTCAATGCCTTCAAGTCGTCTACCACGGCAAAATAGCGTGCCGTCAGATACTGCGGCAGACTCACTCTATCCAGCCGGAGACTGCTCAGGCCTTCGGCTTCGTTCACGATCTGCATGTAATAGCACTGGATAGCGCAATAGACTCCCAGGGCATCGCTTGCCGCCACCCGTAGTGCCATGTCCAGCTCGCGCTCCACAAACTTGGCGTTGTATTTTTCGGCGATCGGGTAGATGGCCTTGGTCAGCAGTTCGTTGTGATCGGTGGGGAGCAGGTCTGCATTGATGTAGGCGGGCGTGCGGAATACGCCTTGCTCGCCGCGGATGACCTTGAACAGCTGGTGCGCTTTGATCAGCTGGTAGATTTCTTCAATAACCGGGGCTGCTGCCTGATTTGCCGCGGGCAGCAAATGGCTGTGCGGTAATTCACTCAGGCCCTCGGACAGGATCTGCTCCAGCGCTGCGTCGTCATCCGCCAGAAGGGGCGTCTGGTCGTAATAGAAGCGAAGCTTGAACTGCCCGTTGTGCAAGACCGTCAAGCGTACGCCAGCCCATCTGTCACCCTGTTGAGCAGCCTCCTGGTACAAGGCCTTGATGGCGTTGAATGTCTGCACCGACCGGCCGAGCTGGTAGCTATCCAGGCGGGTATCGAAATTCGGCCCGCCAAAAACCCGTCCCGTGAAACTGTTTCTCAGACCGATCTGCGCGTCCTCCACCAGCTCCATATAGAAGACGAGCTTTCTCCAGCCCGCCGGCGCGGTATCGGCAAGCGCCTGCACAATTTGATCCAGTCGTTCAGCATTCCACTGAAAACCCACGGTTCTCCCCCCACCCTTGTTCAATTGTTTTTGCTATTTGCCAGGCCGGCTATGGCCGCCAGTACACAGCGGCCCTCAGCAGGCCCGGTTCTGAGTTTGCGTACACGGCTAGGCAATATGCTCCGCCTCCGCCGGCACCACCACCCACCCGTGCTTGCGCTCCTCATACACCGATACGCCCGGCGGCGGAAAGCTCGGGTCGGCAAAGGCGCCGACGGGGATGGCCACAAACTCCTCCATCCCCTCGGGCTCGTAGTACACGGTGGCGCCACACGTAGGGCAGAAGTGGAATTTGATGCGGGAGCCTTCGTCGCCCACGCGGACGTAGACCGTTGAGCTGCCGGCGATGGTGACGTCTTTGCGATAGAAGCGGGCTTGCTGGCCAAACACGCTGCCGGTGCGGCGCTGGCAGGCCAGGCAGTGGCAGATGGAGACGCGTAAAGGGGCGCCTGCGACTTGGGCGGTGAGTTGGCCGCAGCTGCAGGCGGCAAGGCGGTTGGGCATGGGCGGGCTCTTGGATAGTTGATGTACGGTTTAACCGGCTGCGCGCTCGCGGCCAGCTGAGTGACCCACAGCGTAGGCCGGGCGGCGTGGTATGGCAATTACGCATCGCAATGGCGGCTTGCCGGCTGTGGCCTTCACGCCGCATGCCCTGGCTCTGTATATTGAGACGCTCGGCCCAGCGGGGCCTACCTATAACAGCCGGGCCTCGTGCCGGCCTACATCTAGGAGAGAGACCGATGTTCGACCATGTTGTATTCGGTGTGCGCGACTATGAAGCCAGCAAGGCCTTCTACCTCGCGGCGCTGGCGCCGCTGGGCATTGAGGTCGTCAACGAGAACCACCTGGGCATCGAGCTGAGTGCAGATGGCAAAAGCTCGCTGTGTCTGCGCCCGAACGAAGCCAACCCCGCGCACTTGCACATAGCCCTGGTGACAGAGGACCGCAAGGTGGTGGATGCCTTCTACCACGCTGCGCTGGCCGCGGGCGGCAAGGACCATGGCGCGCCGGGTCTGCGCTGTACCTATCACCCCAACTACTATGCCGCCTTTGTGCTGGACCCGGACGGCCACAATATCGAGGTGGTCTGCCACAAGCCAGGGGCTTGAACGTCTATCGTGCAGCGGTGCCGGCTGGCCATGTGGCATGTCGGCTCACTTGTGTGGCTTGAGCAGCTAAGTAGGCGGTTCAGTTTGCGTAGTTGGTAGACTTTTGTTGGTCGGGGTGGAAGACCGTACAGACGAAGTCTTCGGATCGGGCAAACTGCTCAATTACCGATCGGATGCTACCGGACTTGACCATGTTGCCCACCAGCTCAAGCAAGGGTCTGGTCAGATGGGGGTCTTTTTCCCAAAGGCGCTGCATGGCTTTGCAGCAATCGACCGCCTCGGGCCACTGCCCCTCGCTCAGCTGCGATACGTTGTAGTGGGGCCAGGCTGCGATATCGTGCTCGTCACATGGGTCGTCAGATAGCAGGACCGATATCTCCAACGATCCATGCCAGGGGAACACGCCAATATCGAGGCGTCGAATCGTTTTGTCCTTGAAGCGGGCACTCAGCTGGGTCAGCTTCGC
>NZ_DATCSC010000012.1:0-32076 GCF_036568685.1 Chitinimonas sp. | reverse complement strand
GATCCGGAGTCCATCCGGCTTACCCGCCGCGCCAAGGTATCGCAGTGGGAGATGGTTACCGAGCATCACGCCTGGGACAATCTGCTGGGGCTCTACCTGAGGCCCGATCCGCTTAACAATAACCTGCATCTCTTGATCGTGGCCAAGGCCGAGCTGGAAATCGGCAAGACCTACGTAGCACCAGCCACTCGCGAGGGCGACCTGGCATTCCGGGTCATTTCGCAGCAGGAGCTGGGTGCCGATTGCGTCTTCTATCGGGTAGAGAAGCAAGCCATCGCCAGCACTCAGTCGGAACCCAGCAACTGATGACCCTGACCATCGTATTGCCGGACCTGCGCTTCGCGCGGCAGGCCGGCTTCAATCCCTTGATGGAGTTAGCGTTGCCCGCGTTGGCGACGCTCCTGGGCAAAGCCACACGGCAAACACTCCCGGGGAGCAGTACCGAACAATGGCTGCGGGCCAGCTTTCAGGCCGACGCGATCAGCACGGCCTTGCTCAGCCTGGCGGTAGATCTACCCAACGCCCCTCCGGGCCATTGGCTGCGCGCCGACCCGGTGCACCTGCGGGCCGACCGTGATCGTGCGATTCTTTTCGATGCCAGCCTGCTGCAGATCCAGCGCGACGAAGCCACTGCTTTGGTTGCCGCGCTAAACCAGCTCTACCGCGACGACGGCTACGAGTTCGTCGCCGCCACCCCGGAACGCTGGTACGTACGCCTTCCTGACGTACCTGATCTGCAAACCAGCAGCCTTTCCAGTGTCAGCGGCCAGGATATTCATGCCCATCTGCCTCGCGGCCCTCAAGCCATGCATTGGCACAAGCTGCTCAATGAATGGCAGATGCTGCTCTACACCCAGGCGGTCAACGACGTCCGCGAGCAGGCAGGGCAACCAGCCGTCAACTCACTTTGGCTGTGGGGTGAAGGTCAGCAGCCACCGGGCCAGTTGCATAGTGCTTGGCGTCAGGTCGTCGCTGATGACGTGCTCGCGAAGGGCCTGGCAAGCTTGTCGGGCGCAGAGCAGCGGCGCCTGCCTGCCCGCTACACGCCGGACATCGCACAGGAAGACACACTGATACTCCTCGACGTATTGTCGTACCCCACCCGTCGTGGTGACCTGCATGACTGGCGCGATACGCTGGTGGCGCTTGAACGCGACTGGTTCGCACCACTGCTTGCCGACTGGCAAAGCGGCAAGCTTCCCGCCGTGCGGCTGATGTTACCAGGCCATCAAACCAGCCTGCAGGCGGATCTGGAACCGAGCGAGCGCTGGAAGTTCTGGCGTCGCCCGGCCGATCTCGCCAGTTGTTTGGCAGAAGCTGCCTGACGTTCCGCACCTAGGGGCTGCCCAGCGCAGCCCTGTCTGCCTTATCCTGTCGCCATGCATATCCTCACCCGTCCCGTCCCGCCCGCCGCCGAGCAGCACCTGCTGACCGCCGGCCTGCACCCGATTGAAGCCCGCATCTATGCCGCACGAGGCATCGCGGCGATCGAGGAACTGGAAACGGAATTCAAGCATCTGTTGCCCACCGAGGGGCTCAAGGGCATAGGCGAATTGGCTCAGCGGCTGGCCGACGCCATCGCCCGGCAAGAGCCCATACTGATCGTTGCGGACTACGATGCGGACGGCGCCACCGCCTGCTCGGTCGGCATTCGCGGCTTGCGCCTGCTAGGCGCCAAAGTGGATTTCCTGGTACCCAACCGCTTCGAATACGGCTACGGCTTGACGCCCGAAATCGTCGAACTGGCCAACGCCAAGGGCGCACGCCTGATCGTGACGGTGGATAACGGTATCGCCAGCGTGGCCGGTGTCGCCCGTGCGCGTGAACTGGGTATGGAGGTGTTGATCACCGATCACCACCTGCCAGGCGACGCCCTGCCGGAAGCCCCCATCGTCAACCCCAATCAACCAGGCTGCAGCTTTGCCAGCAAGCACTTGGCCGGGGTAGGGGTCATGTTCTATGTACTACTGGGCCTGCGTGCCGAGCTACGCCGACGCGGCAGCTTCGGCGAGGAAAGCGGTCCCAATCTGGCTTGCCTGCTGGACCTGGTGGCGCTCGGGACGGTGGCTGACGTGGTCAAGCTGGACGCCAACAACCGCATCTTGGTCGAGCAGGGCCTCAAGCGCATCCGTGCCGGCAAGGCCTGCACCGGCATACGCGTGCTTTATCAGGCAGCCGGCCGCGAGCCACGTCGCGCCAGTGCCTTTGACCTCGGTTTTATGCTTGGCCCACGCCTCAATGCCGCTGGGCGACTGGATGACATGAGCCTGGGCATCAGTTGCCTGACCACCGACGATGACGCCGCCGCGCTCGCCATGGCGCGCGAGCTCGATCAGCTCAACCGCGAGCGGCGCAGCATCGAAGCTGAGATGCAGGACGTTGCGCAGGCCAAATTGGATCAGATTGCCGTTGGTGACCGCTATAGCCTGACGGTGTTCGACCAGGACTTCCACCAGGGCGTGATTGGCCTGGTGGCCAGCCGGCTCAAGGACAAGCACCACCGCCCGACCATTGTTCTGGCCGAAGGGCTGGAAGGCGAGGTCAAGGGTTCGGGGCGCTCGATCAATGGCCTGCACCTGCGCGATGCGCTCGACCTGGTCTCCAAGCGCGAGCCCGACCTGATCGTCAAGTTTGGCGGCCATGCCATGGCTGCCGGCCTGACACTGGCCGATGCCGGCCAGATCGAACGTTTTCGCAACGCCTTCGAAGCTGTCTGCCGCGAGCTGATGCCGGCAGAGGCACTGACCCGCACCATCGAGACCGACGGCGAATTGGACCCGCCCGCAATGAATATGGAGCTGGCCGAGCGGCTGGATAGCCGAGTCTGGGGCCAGGGCTTTCCGGTTCCTCGATTCATTGGCCATTTCCGGGTCAGCAAGCAGCGCATCGTCGGCGAAAAACATCTCAAACTCGAACTGCAAGGGCAGGGCAGACAGTCGTTCGAGGCCATGTATTTCCAACGGTCCGAACCGCTACCCGAGCGGATCGAGGCCGTCTACCAACTTTCCGTCAACGAGTGGCAGGGCAAACGCAGCCTGCAACTCTTGATCGACCACGCTTCCGAGGACCGCCAAGATGGCTAACACCCGCGTTCTGCACGGCTTTCACGCCGTCACCGCCCGACTCTCCCGCCTGCCTGAGAGCGTGCTGGAGCTCTATGTCGCCAAGGAGCGGCACGACCCACGCATGAGCGAACTGCTCAAGCTGGCCGAGCATACCGGCGTTCGCCTGATTCCTGCCGACGCCAAGCGCCTGGACGGCCTGACCGGCCACCACCGCCATCAGGGCGTAGCCGCCGTGATCGATGCAAACAAGACCTTTCTGGCGCTCGAAGACGTGCTGGAGGACCTGAACGAACCACCGCTGATCCTGGTACTCGACGGCATCACCGACCCCCACAACCTGGGCGCCTGCCTGCGGGTGGCCGATGCGATGGGTGTACATGCGGTCGTCGCCCCCAAGGACAAGTCGGTCGGCATCAACGCCACCGTCTCCAAAGTGGCTTGTGGCGCGGCCGAGGTCGTTCCGTATATCGTGGTCACCAACCTTGCCCGCAGCCTGCGTGACATGAAGGATGCTGGCATCTGGATCGCCGGCACCGATATGAACGCCGACACGGACCTGTTCCATTTCGACCAGACCGGCCCCTTGGCCTGGATCATGGGCGCCGAAGGGGAGGGCATGCGCCGCCTGACGCGCGAGCACTGCGACGTCCTGGTGAATATCCCCATGTTCGGGACGGTGGAAAGCCTCAACGTATCGGTCGCGTCCGGCATGTGCGTGGCCGAGAGCCGACGGCAACGGGTAATGGCGGCGGAGAAGGCGGCCAAAGGCTAGGCACGCGACTCGAGCGGCATGGGTGCGCCGGCATCAGGTATAATTCCCGGTTTCCCCGATACAACCGGGTCTCGGTGTGGCGCACCAGTATGCCGCCGGCGAGGCCCACCTTAGCCGAGCCACGCCATGGAAGCCGAACGCCTCAACCAGATCGAGAACAGCATTGCCGACCTCGCCGCCCGTGGCGACGAGCTTCGGAGGTATCTTTGACTACCCTGGCAAGAAGGACCGGCTGGAAGAAGTAAGCCGCCTCGCCGAAGACCCGGAGCTCTGGAACGACCCCAAGCGGGCGCAGGAGATCGGTAAAGAGAAAAAGCTGCTGGAAGCCGTGGTGGTGGTACTCGATGAGATCGCCCAGACCGTGGCCGACAGTCGCGACCTCTTTGACATGGCCAAGCCGGAGTCCGACTGGGACACCATCGAATCGGTTGCCAGCGACCTGGCCGCGGCCGAAGCCAAGGTGGCCGATCTGGAATTCCGCCGGATGTTCAGCAACCCGATGGACCCGAACGCCTGCTTTATCGACATCCAGTCCGGCGCGGGCGGTACCGAAGCCCAGGATTGGGCCGGCATGCTGATGCGCATGTATCTGCGCTATGGCGAGCGCAAGGGCTTCACGGTCGAGGTAATGGAAGAGTCCGAGGGTGAAGTGGCTGGCATCCAGAGCTGCACCCTCAAGCTCACCGGCGAATACGCCTACGGCTTTATGCGTACCGAGACCGGCGTGCACCGCCTGGTGCGCGTCTCGCCGTTCGATTCCAACGCCCGTCGCCATACCTCCTTCTCCTCGGTGTTCGTCTACCCGGAAGTGGACGACAGCATCGAGATCGAGATCAACCCGGCCGACCTGCGTATCGATACCTACCGCGCTTCCGGCGCGGGTGGTCAGCACATCAACAAGACCGATTCGGCCGTGCGGATTACCCACAACCCGTCCGGTATTGTGGTGCAGTGCCAGAACGACCGCTCGCAACACCGCAACAAAGATGAAGCCATGCAGATGCTGCGCGCCAAGCTCTATGAAGCCGAGCTGCGCAAGCGCATGGAAGCCCAGCAGTCGCTGGAGGCCGGCAAGTCGGATATCGGCTGGGGCCACCAGATCCGCTCCTACGTGTTCGACCAAAGTCGCGTCAAGGACCTGCGCACCAGCGTGGAAGTCGGCAACGTCAAGGGCGTGATGGACGGCGACCTGGATATCTTTATTGAAGCGAGCCTCAAGCAGGGCGTTTAAGATTCAAGAAAATCAGAGAGTTAACGAGCAAACCATGGCCGAACAAGAAAGCCCCCTCACCCTCGACGACAACCAATTGATGGCGGAACGGCGCGCCAAGCTGGCGGAGATCCGCAAGCAAGGCCCGGCCTTCCCCAACGATTTCGAGCGCAAACACCTGGCTGCCGACCTGCACGCCAAGCACGATGGCGCCGAGAAAGAAGCACTGGATGCCGACAAGATCGAGGTGTCGGTCGCTGGCCGCATGATGCTCAAGCGGGTGATGGGCAAGGCTGCCTTCGCCACCCTGCAGGACGGCTCCGGACGTATCCAGCTCTATGTCTCGCTGGATCAGGTCGGTGAAGCTGCACTGGCCGATTTCAAGACCTGGGACCTGGGCGATATCGTCGGTGCCAAGGGCACGCTGATGAAGACCAAGACGGGCGAGCTCAGCGTCATGGTCAACGAAGTGCGTCTCCTGGCCAAGTCGTTGCGTCCGCTGCCGGAGAAGTTCCACGGCATGACCGACCAGGAGCAGAAGTATCGCCAGCGCTACCTCGACCTGATCACCAGCGAACAGAGCCGCGCCACTTTTGTGAACCGCTCCAAGATCGTGCAGAAGGTCCGTGAGGTCATGGTGAGCGAGGGCTATCTCGAGGTCGAGACCCCCATGATGCACCCCATCCCAGGCGGTGCCGCAGCCAAGCCTTTCGTGACCCACCACAACACGCTAGACATGCCGCTGTACCTGCGCATTGCGCCGGAGCTCTATCTCAAGCGCCTGGTCGTGGGCGGCCTTGAGCGCGTGTTCGAGATCAACCGTAACTTCCGCAACGAGGGGATGAGCACTCGCCACAACCCCGAGTTCACCATGATGGAGTTCTACGAGGCCTATTGCGACTACCGTCGCATGATGAACCTCACCGAGCACGTGATCCGCGAGTGCGCCCGCGCCGTACATGGCCATGCCGTGGTCGAGTACCAGGGCAAGGTCGTGGACCTGTCCAAGCCTTTCGAGCGGCTGACTGTGGTGCAGGCCATCATCAAGTACAACCCGCAGTACACCGAGGCTCAATTGAACGACCGCGTCTGGCTCAAGGCCGAGATCGAGCGTCTGGGCGGCAAGTCCTTTGCCACCAGCGGCGTGGCCGGCCTGCAGTTCAGTCTGTTCGAGGAAACCACCGAGACCAAGCTGTGGGACCCGACCTACATCATCGACTACCCGGTCGAGATCTCCCCGCTGGCACGTGGTTCGGATAGCCGCCCGGGCATCACCGAGCGCTTCGAGCTGTTTGTGGTGGGTCGCGAGCTGGCCAATGGCTTCTCCGAGCTGAACGACCCGGAAGACCAGTCCGAGCGCTTCCTGGATCAGGTCCGCCAGAAGGATGCCGGCGACGACGAGGCCATGCACTACGATGCCGACTATATCCGTGCGCTGGAATACGGCATGCCGCCGGCCGGTGGCTGCGGCATCGGCATCGACCGCATGGTCATGCTGCTGACCGATGCACCGTCCATCCGCGACGTGATCCTGTTCCCACAAATGCGTCGGGAAGACTGATCAGGCAATGCGGAAAAAGGCGCGGGTTTCCGCGCCTTTTTCTTTTATCCCATCGACCAGGGCCTTGGGACAACCGAGACTGACGAATCCAGCCCATGCTAGCGCTGCAACCTGCCCAACTGGCGTTTACCGAAGAAGGTATCCCTTATTCGCCAGCCTTTGACGACATCTATCACTCCCAGTCCGGCGGGCTGGCCCAGGCGCGTAACGTCTTCCTGGCTGGCAACGATCTACCTGCCCGCTGGCAGGGCAGGTCAACCTTCACCATCTGCGAGACCGGCTTTGGCCTGGGGCTGAGCTTTCTTGCCACCTGGCAGGCCTGGCGCGCCGATCCGGCGCGCAGTGAGCGCCTGCATTTTGTCTCCTGCGAATTACATCCCTTCACCGCGCAGGACCTGCTGCATCTCTACGAGCGCCTGTTCCAGGCCGAGCCCGCCCTGGCCGAACTCGGGCAGCAGCTGTGGGCCCAGTGGCCCACCTTGCTGCCAGGCCTGCACCGAATCGAACTGGAACAGGGCAGGGTGGTATTGACCTTGCTACTGGGAGACGCACTGAGCCTGCTGCCCAAACTGGCAGGCCAGGTCGACGCCTTCTTTCTGGACGGTTTTGCCCCCAGCAAGAACCCTGAACTCTGGCAGGAGGCGCTGTACAAGCAGTTCACCCGCCTGGCGGCTGAGGGTGCCACGCTCGCCACCTATACCGTGGCCGGTGCCGTACGCCGAGGGCTGGAGTCTGCCGGCTTCCAGGTCAAGCGCCTACCCGGCTTTGCCAGCAAGCGGCAGATGCTGGGCGGCACCTTCCGCGGCCATCGGGTACGCCCGCAACCGCCCGCCGATCGCCGCGCCATCGTCGTCGGAGCGGGGCTCGCCGGTAGCGCCATTGCCGAACGGCTAGCCGCGCGCGGTTGGCGCATCACCCTGCTGGAACGCGAAGCAGAACCCGCTCGAGGAGCATCGGGCAACCTGGCCGGGGCCTACCGGCCCGTGGTCTCCCTGGACGACAATCTGCAGGCCAGACTGGTCCGCGCCAGCTTCCTGTTTGGCCAACGCTGGCTTGGCAAGCTGCCGGCCGGAATCTGGCAACGCTGCGGTGCCTTGCAACTGGCCCGAGACAACGCTGAAGCAGCGCGTTTTCAGCAAATCTCCGAAGAGCAGGGCTGGCCAGAGGACTATGTCCGCTATGTAGACCCCGCCGAAGCGAACAAGCTGGCCGGTGCGCCCGTAGAGCAAGCCGGGCTGTGGTTCGCCCAAGGCGGGTGGGTACGCCCCCGCGCGTTGGTTGCGGCGCTGTTGGCCCAAGCCGGGGCGGCGGTCGACCTGCGTTGCGGCGTGGCGGTTGAGCGCATGGCACGGCAAGCCGATGCATGGCAGGTCTATGACGCCGCGGGCGGGCTTATCGCCAGTGCCCCCGTACTGATCCTGGCCAACGCCGCCGATGCCGACCGTTTTGCACCAGAACTGCAATTGGGGCGGGATCTGCGCTACGTCAGCCACCTACCACGCGATAAAGCGCCACCGGTCAAGGCAGTCATCTGCCGTGCCGGCTACCTTACCCCATGGGCAGGTGAAGCAGCCTGCCTGGGCTCCTCGCCGATACGGGACTCCGATGCCGCGGCTGCCGCGGCCAACCTGGCCCTGCTTGGCGGCATGCTGCCCTGCACCGCCGAAGACCAGACCACGCTCTTGGAAGGGCGCCGTTGCACTCGTCCCGGCACCGCCGACCGCTTGCCGGTGGTTGGCCCCCTGGCGGATGCAGCCGCTTTCCAGCCCAAGCATGCCGGCAGCCTGCACCTTGCGCCGCGCCAAGCCGGTCTCTATACCCTGACTGGCTTTGGTGCCCGAGGGCTGGTCTGGAGCGGACTGATGGCCGAACTACTGGCCAGCCAGATTGAGGGCGAGCCTTTGCCACTGGAGCGGGAACTGGTGTTGGCGCTGGATCCTGCCCGCTTCCTGGCACGGCAGGCCTGCTAGAATCCGGCCCATCTTCACCCAAGGTCCCTACATGGCCGCCATCCACTGCCTACATCCACGCTGGCTGATCCCGATCGAACCACGCGGTCTTGTCCTGGAGCAGCATGCCCTGGTCCTGCAAGGCAGCCAGATCATCGACCTGTTGCCGAGCGAGGCGGCCCGTCAGCGCTACCAGGATGCAGCGCACCAAGTACTTGGCGACCACGCGCTGCTGCCCGGCCTCATCAATCTGCACGCCCATTCCGCCATGAGCCTGTTGCGCGGCCTGGCCGACGATCTGGCGCTGATGGACTGGCTCAACAACCATATCTGGCCGGCCGAGGCCCGCCATGTCTCGGACGAGTTCGTCTATGACGGCACCCTGCACGCCATGGCCGAGATGCTGCGCGGCGGCACCACCACGGTCAACGATATGTATTTCCACCACGAGGCTGTCGCCCGTGCCGGTTTGACCGCCGGAATGCGCGTGGTCGTGGGGTGTTCGATCCTGGAATTCCCCACCGCCTACGGCTTGCATGCCGATGACTACCTGGGCAAGGCCCTGACTGCGCGCGATGCCTTCCATGGCGAGAGCTTGGTGGGTTTCAGCTTGGCACCACACGCACCCTATACCGTGACAGACGCAACCTTTGGCAAGGTGCTGACCATGGCGGAGCAGCTGGATATGGGCATCCATTGCCATATCCACGAGACCCGCGACGAGATCGAAGGGAGCCTCAAGGAATACGGCATGCGCCCCTTGGCTCGCTTGCAGGCACTAGGTCTGCTCGGCCCCAACCTGGTCGCTGCACACGTTGTTCATGCCAACGATGCAGAGATTGCGTTGCTGGCCAAATACGGCGTACACGTGGCGCATAATCCGGCCAGCAACCTGAAGCTGGCCTCGGGCTTTGCCCGTATTCACGCCATGCAGCAGGCCGGTATCAATGTCGGCATTGGTACTGATGGCGCTGCCAGCAATAACCGCCTGGATCTGCTGGGTGACACCCGCATGGCCGCCTTGCTGGCAAAGGCGGAGTCTGCCAACCCGACCGCGCTTGATGCCGCAACGGCGCTCGAAATGGCAACACTGGCCGGCGCACGTGCGCTTGGCCTTGCAGACCGCATAGGCAGCTTGGTGGTTGGCAAACAGGCCGATGTCATCGCCATCGACTTGGCAGCGCTGGAGACCCAGCCGGTATTCGACCCGCTGTCCACGCTGATCTATGCAGCGCAGCGCGAGCAGGTGAGCCATGCCTGGGTAGCCGGCAAGCAGCTCCTCAAGGAGCGCGAACTCACCACCCTCAAGTTGGATCAGATGCAGGCCAAGGCCCGCTGGTGGCAGAGCCGCATTGCGGTAGGCCGAAGCGACACAACATCATAAGGAGTGACGATGGAAGCACCGGAAGTGGAAGGCAAGAACCAGACCCTGAACAACTGGGTAGCGGCAACGGTGGTGATCCTGTCGGTCGTCATGGCCCTCTGCAAGATCAAGGACGACAACATCGTCCAGGCCATGCAGGTCGCCAAGGCCGACGCCGTGGACACCTGGGCGGAGTACCAAGCCAAGCGGCTCAAGCGCTATGTGTCCGAATCGGCCGTCAGCCAGGCCGAGCTCGACAAGCTGCAGGGCAATGCCAATGCCCAGCGCTTTATTGACGACTACAACGCGAAAATCGTCAAACTCGACAAGGATTCCGACGAGCTCAAGGCCAAGGCCAAGGCGCTGGAGGCACAATATGACGTATTGGGCTACCGCGACGATCAGTTCGACCTCTCCGACGCGTTGCTGTCCATCTCCATCGCGGTTGCCGCCGTGGCGGCGCTGACCGAAAAACGCAAGTTGCTGATGCTGAGCTGGGGCTTCGGCACCGGTGGCATCATCTTTGGCCTGGCCGGCTTTCTTGGCTGGGCGCTGCACCCTGACTGGATTATCAAGCTGTTGACATGACCATGAGCCAAGACCTGAGTATGAGCAATGCCGATCCGGCGGAGATCGCCAAATTTGCCGAGTTGGCCCACAAGTGGTGGGATAAGGAGAGCGAATTCGCGCCGCTGCACGAGATCAACCCTTTGCGCCTCGACTTTATCGATGGCCACGCCGCCATTTCGGGCAAGACGGTCTTGGACGTAGGCTGCGGTGGCGGCATCCTGGCCGAATCCATGGCGCTGCGCGGTGCCACCGTGACTGGCCTGGACCTGGCCGAGAAATCGCTAAAGGTTGCCAAGCTGCACGGCCTGGAGTCCGGCGTGCAGGTGGACTACCGCTGCCAGTCCGTAGAGTCGCTGGCAGAGGCCGCACCGGCAGCCTTCGATGTGGTCACCTGCATGGAAATGCTGGAACACGTGCCGGAGCCGGCCAGTGTGGTGGCTGCAGTCGCGCAGCTGGTCAAGCCGGGTGGTTGGGTCTTTTTCTCGACCATCTCCCGCAACCCCAAAGCCTATATCCACGCCGTGGTCGGTGCCGAGTACATACTCGGCCTCCTGCCGCGCGGCACCCATGACTACGCCAAGTTCCTCAAGCCCTCCGAGCTGCTGCGCATGGGCCGCGGTCACGGCCTCGACGCCGTCGAGCTCAAGGGCATGGGCTACGACTTGGTCGCCAAGAACTACTACCTCAACGACGATGCCACGGTGAACTACTTGGTGGCCTGTCGCAAGGCGGTAGCGTGATCAGCGCCGTCCTGTTCGACCTGGACGGCACCCTGGCCGACACCGCCCTGGACCTGGGCGGTGCGCTCAATCGACTGCTGGCAGAAGAAGGCAGGCCGGCGGTGGCTTATGAACGGATCCGGCCGATCGCCAGCCACGGCGCACGCGGCCTGGTCGAGCTGGGTTTTGGCATAGCACGCGATGCCCCCGGCTTCGATGATCTGCGCCTGCGCTTTCTCGACCACTACGAGGACGGTTTCTGCAACCAGACCGTGCTGTTCGAAGGCATCAACCCCATGCTGGAAGCGCTGGCCGCACGTGGCCTTGCCTGGGGCATCATCACCAACAAGCCTATGCGGTTCACCGATCGGCTGGTGCCCACGCTGGGCTTCAGCGTACCGCCGGCCGTCGTGGTATCGGGCGATACGGTCGGCGTGCCCAAACCCGACCCACGCCCCATGCGCTATGCCTGCGAGGCCATGGGCGTGCAGCCGGGGGCTTGCTGGTACGTAGGCGATGCCGAACGCGATATTGCCGCTGGCCGCGCGGTAGGTATGCGGACGGTGCTGGCCGACTACGGCTATATCGCCGATACCGACCACCCCGAAACCTGGGGTGCCGATTGGCGCATCCAGTCACCGCTGGAACTGCTCGCCCTGCTGCCGCCCAAGCAGGTATAATCGATACATCTTCATCTGATGTACCCACGGGGACGACATGGCTTCGACGGGGGTTGCAAAGCGGATGGGGGCATGCCGGGATCTCAGAACCCCGTTAAACGCTGAACTGTTTTAGTCGCAAACGACGAAACCTACGCTCTGGCCGCTTAATCCCGGCCGGACGCTGCACTGATCTGCTCATGGGTCAGGCCGGGCAACCGGCAGCAGCGTTATTTACATGAGATCGCTGTGCGGCGGGCTACTTGTCGTTCAGTTAAATCTAGGTGGCTCGCGGTTGCCAAGCCTGTCGGTCGGCGTGTTACCCGTTAAATCCAATAGACTAGACTAAGCATGTAGAACCCTCTGTGGAGGACTTTCGGACGCGGGTTCGATTCCCGCCGTCTCCACCAATACAAAACCCCAACCTGTTGCAGGTTGGGGGTTTTTCTTGCCTATCCAAAATGCCTGTCTGCTCACACTCAAGCCGGTGCCAGGACAGGGGTCGGCTGGCGGTTGATGCGCAGGACCACCAAGGCACTGATGATGCAAAGCCCGCCCGATATCATGGTGGCTACCGTATAACTGCCCAGGCTGTTGCGCAGCAAGCCTGCGCCCAAGGCCGCAAAGGCGGCCCCCAGCTGGTGGCCGGCCACGATCCAGCCGAACACGACCGGTGCCTCCCGACTGCCAAAACGATCCGTCGTCAGTTTGACCGTTGGTGGCACGGTAGCGACCCAATCCAGCCCATAGAACATGGCGAACAGCGGCAGGCCGAAGAAGAACTCCACGCCCAGGGCGTAGGGCAGGTAGATCAGTGCCAGGCCGCGCAAGCCGTAGTACCAGAACAGCAGTACCCGAGCGTTGTAGCGGTCCGATAGCCAGCCGGACAAGGTGGTACCGATCAGATCGAAGATACCCATGGCCGCCAGCACGCCAGCCCCTTTGACCGGCGAGATGCCGTAGTCGCCGCACATGGCGATGAAGTGCGTGCCGATATAGCCGTTGGTACTGGCGCCACAGACAAAGAAGCTGAAGAACAGCAGCCAGAAGTCCCTCGACCTGGAAGCCTTGGCCAGGGCACCAAAAGCGATCGCGATCGGGTTCTGGGTCTGCGCTGGCGCCACCGGCGCATCGTCCGGCTCACCGTAGGCACGTTGGCCTATGCTCGCCGGGCGCTCTGGCAGCAGCCAGCCAACCAGTGGGATGACGACAGCCGCGGCGGCAGCCACCAAGAGGACCACGGGCCGCCAGCCATGCTGCTCGGTAATGGCGGCAAGCAGAGGCAGGAAGACCAACTGGCCGGTGGCCGAGCTGGCGGTCAAGATGCCCATGGCAAAACCACGCCGCTCCACAAACCAGCGGTTGACCACCGACGCACCCAGCGTCATCGAGGTCGCGCCGGTGGTGCAACCTACGACCAGCCCCCAGATCAGCTGCAGCTGCCAGGTCGCCTGCATCAGGCTGGAAAGCGCCACACTGGCCGATAGCACGGTCAGCGCGATCAGCACCGTGCGTCGAAGGCCAAAGCGCAACATGGCCGCGGCAGCAAATGGTCCCATCAAGCCAAACAGCGCGAGGTTGATGGACAGGGCCAGTGAGATGGTTGTCCGGCTCCAGCCGAACTGCTGTTCCAGCGGGACCATCATGACGCTGGGGGTGGCGCGTGTCCCGGCGGTGATCAGCATCACCAGAAAGGTGACAGCGACGGCCAGCCAGGCATAGTGGAAACGCCCGCGACTCCAGTTGGCGAGAGCTTGCATGCTCGATTCCTTGATTGCGTTGAATGATGTTACCGATCAGTAACATCGCTTGCCCATGCTATGTACCGAGCGGTAACATGTCAAGTGTCGTCGTACAGGAGTACAAGATGTCTGCCACAACCACCCGCCGCGTCACTGAAGGCCCGGAGGCTTCTGCACGACTGCTCGATGCCGCCGACGAGTTGTTCTACCGCGACGGCATACGTGCAGTAGGTGTGGATGCGATCGTGAAACAGGCCGGGGTCAACAAGATGAGCTTGTACCGCCAGTTCAGCTCCAAGGACGAACTGGTCAGGCATTACTTCCTGCGCGCCGACACGCGCTTCTGGACCGCCATTGAGCGCAGTATCGCCAAGCACCCCGACAATGCTGCGGCCGCACTGCAGCAGATCTACACCGACCTGGCACAGCGCGCGGTGGTAGCGGGCTATCGTGGCTGCCCCTTTGTGAATATGGCGGCCGAGTTCACCGAACCCAGCCATTTCGTGCGGCAGTTGGTGGCACAGAACAAACGGCAATTGCTCGCCCGGCTGGAAGAGTTGGCGACCCAGGCAGGCGCATCCCAGCCACTGGCGTTGGCGCAGGCGCTGGCACTGCTGCTCGAAGGTGCTTACGCAGCCAGCCAGAGCTATGATCCGCCCGATGCCGTATTGACGGCCTTACCCGAGGTGGCACGCCAGCTGATTGGTCTGGCCTTGCAGCACTAGCGGCTACCAGCCACTGTGCTCGGCGACAAAATCCAGAAAGCAGGCAATACGTGCGGCAAGCTGGGTGTTCCGGTAGTACACAGCGTTGACGGTCTGGCGGACCGGCAGCGTCTGTGCCGCCAGCACCTGTACCAGCCTGCCCGCGGCGATATCCTGTCTGGTCATGAAGTCGGACAGGCACAATATGCCGCACCCCTCCAAAGCCAGCTGTCGCAGCGTCTCGCCGCTGGAGACCGCGATCGCCGGTTTCACATACTTCGGGTTGCCATTGGCGTCGCTGATCGGCCAGTGGTTGAGGCTGTCTGGTTGGCTGAAGCCAAGCAAAATATGGTTATCCAGATCGGCCGCCGTGGTCGGCGCACCGTGCCGTGCCAGATAGTCCGGGCTGGCCAACAAGCGGAGCCCGCTGGTACCCAGAAAGCGGGCATGCAGTGAGGAATCCTTGAGTGCACCGATGCGGATGGCGACATCGGTACGCTGCTCCAGTAGGTCGATGAACAGCTCGTCGGTATTGAGTTCCAGCTCGATGAGTGGGTAGCGCTCGCGGAACTTGGCCACCAACGGCACGATGACATGCAGCATGAAGGGCGTGGCGGCATTGACCCGCAGCCGCCCGGCCGGCTGCTGGCGCCGTAGCGCCAGCTGCTCCTCGGCATCTTCAACCGAGGCCAGGATGGTCCGCGCACGGGCCAGGAAAAGCTGCCCCTCTTCGGTCAACTCCATGCGGCGGGTAGTGCGATTGAGCAGGGTGGTAGCGAGCTTCTCTTCCAACCTGCCCAGCGCCCGGCTGATGCCGGAGACAGTCTGACCCAGTTCAGCCGCCGCTGCCGTGGCCGAGCCGCGATCGACAATCGCAGCAAAAGCCTGCAGCTCCTCCAACGTCGTCTTCATTCTTGCGCCCCAGACAATGATCCAGGGCATTAAACCGGCTACTGCTGCAAAGGTAAAGCGGGGGACTCAGCGCTTTTGCAGTAGCTGGAGGGCTGCGTCGTAATCATATTGGCGGATCTGCCGCTCCACCTTGGTCAGCAGGCTGTCCGGCAAAGATTGCGCCAACACCGACCGGTGCTGTTCAAGGTAGTCGATGGCCTCACCATCCTGAGCCTGCAGCAAGTTGATCAAGCGCGCCAGCAAGCCAGTCTCGGCAGCCTCCGCCGGCACCGTGGTCTTGAAAGCGACAAGGCCCGCAAACAAGGTAGACAAAGCCTGCTCCAGTGCTTGTAGCTCATGCTCCGAGGGTGCTGCGGCACCATCCTGCAATTGCAGCTCCATGCTGCCGGCCAGATCCTGCACAGTGATGGCACCGATCAGTCCGGCCACGCTCTTGAGGGTATGCGCGAGCCGTCTGGCTGTCGCCTTATCGGTCGGCAGTGCCGTACGTATACGCTCCACCACTCCCGACTGCTCCTGGGTAAAGCGATCAAGCAGGGCAAGATAGAGGGCATGATCGCCCAGTGTGCGTGCCAGGCCGCTCTCGGTATTGAGCCCGGCAACGGTAGGCAGACGCTCGGGCGATGCCACCATTGCCGTCCGGGTGGTGCCGGGCCGCCGACTGCTCCAATGAGCCACGGTGTCGAACAGGCTCTGCGGCGTAATAGGCTTGGCCAAGTGACCGTTCATGCCCGCATCGAGGCAGCGCTGCCGCTCTTCGTGCATGGCGTGTGCGGTCATGGCCACCACCGGCAACTCAGCCAAGCGAGGCTCGGCTCGGATGGCACGGATGGTTGCGTAGCCATCCATGATCGGCATCTGCACATCCAGCAACACCAGATCGTAGGGCGGGCGGGGTTGCAACAGCAGCAAGTCAAGCGCTTCACGACCATTACCGGCCACTTCGACCACCACGCCAGCCGCCTGCAGCAACTCAACCACGATCTGCTGGTTGATATCATTGTCTTCGACCAGGAGCACCGAGACCCCCTGCAGCTTGGGCAGGGCCGCGATGGTATTCGTCGCCTGCTCCTGCGTCCGGGCCAGTTCCCCATGCGCCAGGCGCACGGTAAAGAAGAAGCGCGACCCCACCCCCAGCGTGCTCTCCACGCCAATCTGGCCACCCATCATCTCAACCAGGCGGCGGGAGATGGTCAGGCCCAGACCGGTACCGCCGAACTTGCGTGTGGTCGAACCATCTGCCTGGGTAAAGGCCTGAAACAAGCGAGCGGACTGCTCAGCGCTCATGCCGATGCCGGTATCGCACACCTCGAAGGCCAACACCAACTCGCCACCTGCATCCTGCTCCAAATGCGCACGCAGGCGCACTTCGCCCTGTGCGGTGAACTTGACCGCATTGTTGAGCAGATTGATCAGCACCTGTCCAAGGCGCAAGGGGTCACCCTTCAAACCACGCGGTATCTCGGGCGGAACATCGATGACATAGGCCAGGCCTTGTTCCTCGGCCCGTCCACCGGTCACCGCCACCACATTGGCCAGCATCTCATCGAGGTCGAAATCGACCGATTCGATATCCAGCCGGCCGGCCTCGATCTTTGAGAAGTCGAGGATGTCGTTGATGATGCCCAGCAACGACAAGCCTGCGGTATGGATCTTCTCGATGTAGTCGCGCTGCTTGGGCGTCAGCGGTGTCTTCAGCGCCAGGTGTGCCATGCCGATGATGGCGTTCATCGGGGTCCGTATCTCGTGGCTCATATTCGCCAGGAACATGGACTTGGCACGAGTCGCTTCCTTGGCATGGTTGAGATTGCTCTCTGCCTCGCGCAATTCGCTCTGGATGCTCAGCACCTGGATGCGGGTACGTATGGCTTGATTCTGCGCCCGCTCGTAGTAGCCGTGATGCCGCTTGTAGTCGATCAGGGCCTGACGCCAGTCGCCGCGGGCAGCATGGATATCGGCCAGTTCCTTGCTGGCGCGGATAGGCATGAAGACATAACCTATGTCACCGATCTCGTCGATGGCACGATTGAGGTCGGTGATCGCCTCGTCGGTTCGCCCGCGCAGGAAGTGGATATGGCCGCTGGCCCACCAGGTATAGGGGCGCAGGTGCTTCTCCTCGTAGTGGTGCATCTCGCCCAGAGCCCGCTGACAGAGCGCCTCAGCGCGATCCAGATCGCCTTGCTCGGCCAGGGTGTAGGCCGCTACCGCCAAAAAGAAGCCGCGGTTGGACGGTGAGGCGCTACGCAGATGAGCGGCATCGTCGAGGTAATCTTGCAGCACCTCGTAGGCGCCGGCACTGTCGTCGCGGGAGAGCTTGCACAACGCCAATATCAGGTTGATGAAGGGCAGCAGCCAGCGCTCACCGGCGGTGATCGCCAGTTGGCGCGCCTGCCACAGCATGGTCTCGCCGTCCTCGGCATTACCGCAGATATAGAACAATTCGCCGATATTGCAGGTCACCTGCGCTTCGCGGGCACGCAGACCCAGGTTGCGGGCACCATCCAGGGCGCCATAGAAATGGCGCAGAGCCTCATCGGTCAGACCGTATTCCTGCGCCAGGATGCCCAGGGTATTGAGTGCCAACACACTGCTCAGGGTGGGTTGGGCCGGCAGGAGCGGCTGCACGTGCTCCAGGCCGTAGCGATAGCCCTCTTCGGTACGCCCCTGTACCCGCAGCACCGCCAAGAGGCCGAAGCGGCTCAACAGCTGACCGTCACGCTCCCCCAGGGCGCCGAACTCGGCCTCAAGGCGCAGAAAACGGGCTTCGGTATCCTGGTTACGATCGGCAAAATAGTCGCTCAGGGCCTGCAGCACCTCGCCATAGCAGACTTGCAGCGGCTGCTGGTTCTGCCGGCCAGCCTCGACCAGCGCGAGGCCTTGTGCCTTGCCTTGGGCCGGGTCGTCACGCATCAGGGCCAAGCCGGCATCAAATGCCTGCCGCCAGCTCTGGGTGGTTTTCTGTGGATCGAAGTGTTCGGTCATACGGAAGATCCGAGCGGACTGCCGGCCGCCAGCGATATGCCGGAGCGCTGGGCCAATACGCCAAGCAAGGCCAGGGCAGCGTCGTAGTCATACTGGTTGATTGCCTGCTCAACGGCGGCAAAGGAGTGCCCCAGCTGCTTGCGCAGCCCTGGCCCATGCTGTTCGATCAAGCCCATCGCCGCGCCGTCGTTGTCTTGCAACAGGCGGTGCAAACGGGGCAGTAACTCTGCTGCCGGCGCCGTGACGGCCTCGGTGGTTGGGGGTTGCGGCAACGCCTGCAAGGCCTTGCAGAAGTCTTGCATAGCCTGCGCCAGCTGCTTGAGACCAGCCTCTATCATGGGCAAGGGCTCGCCCACATGGAGCGCCTGCTCCACTTCGCCAGCCAGGGACTGCACTTGCAGCACCCCCAGGTTGGCGGCCACCCCACGCAGGGCGTGAGCCTCACGTTCTGCAGCCCTTGGATCGATCGACAATTGCTCGCTGATACGTGCGGGCGATTCGGCAAAGCGCTCAACGAACTGGTCAAGCAGCTTACGATAGAGCTGCCGATTCCCCCCAAGGCGCCGCAGACCTGCCTCCCGGTCCAAGCCGGCAATCTCTGGCAGTTCATCCACTTGCAGCGGCTGCGGGTGATCTCCAGCGCCGGCCATGTCCTTGCCCAGCCAACGCCGCACACAGTTGTACAGTGCTGCCGGTTCGATCGGCTTGCTGATATGGTCCTGCATACCCTCGCGCAGGCAACGTTCGCGCTCTTCGACCATGGCATGGGCCGTCATGGCGATGATGGGCAAGTGCTGGAAACGCGCATCGGCACGCAAGGTCACCGTCGCCTCGTGGCCATCCATGACCGGCATCTGCAGGTCCATGAAAACCAGTCGGTAGTAGTCGGCCTCGGCCGCCCGCAGCATGTCCACCGCCACTTTGCCGTTGGCCGCGATATCGATCTGCAGGCCCATGCCTTCCAGCAGCTCCCGCGCGATCTGCTGGTTCACCTCGTTATCTTCCACCACCAGGGCACGCACCCCGTCCAGCGATTCGCCGACAAAGCCGGGCTCCGCCCCCTCATCCTCGCCATCCTCGCTGCTGACCAAGGTGACCAGGGTATCGATCAAGGTTGAGCGATTGACCGGCTTGAGCAGAAAACCGTCCGCAGCAGCCTGTTCGGCCCGGGTCCGAATCTCTTCACGCCCGAACGCGGTGACAAGCACCATCAGGGGTGCCAGTTGCAGACCGGCATCCTGCTTGACCTGGCGGGTCAGCTCAATACCATCGAGGCCCTTCATCTGCCAGTCGGTCAATACCACCCGGAAGGGATCATCACTATCGGCCTCTCGGATCGCCGCCAGCGCTGCGGCGCCGGAATCCACCGCGGCAACGCGGAAGGGCAGGTGGTCCAGGGCGCCCACCAGTACGTCACGCGCCACTGGATTGTCATCCACCACCAGGATGCGCATATCGTTGAGCGCCGCCGGCAGCACCCGGCAAGACTTCGATTCAGTCTGTGCCAGCCCCAGACGGGCGGTGAAGCGGAACAGCGAACCTTTGCCCAGCTCACTTTCGACGCCAATCTGACCACCCATCATTTCAACCAGGCGGCGGGAGATGCTCAGGCCCAAGCCGGTACCGCCAAAACGGCGGGTGGTGGAACCGTCCGCCTGGGTAAAGGCAAGAAAGAGCTGATTGGTCTGCTCCGGGCTCATGCCTATGCCGGTATCGCGCACTTCGAAGCTGAGCGTTGCGGTCTCTTCATCCTGCTGGACCACCCTGGCGCTTAGCTGGACCAGCCCCTGCTCGGTGAACTTGACCGCGTTGTTGATCAGGTTGATCAGGACCTGCCCCAGCCGCAAAGGATCACCATTGAGCCGCCTCGGCACGTCGGCCGGGATATCGAACAGGTATTCCAACCCTTTGTCCTCGGCCCGACTACCGGTCACCGTGGCCACATTGGCCAGCACCTCGTCGAGTTCGAAGTCGACCGCCTCGATATCAAGCTTGCCGGCTTCGATCTTGGAGAAATCGAGAATGTCGTTGATCACGCCCAGCAAGGACACGCCAGCGGTATGGATCTTCTCCACATAGTCACGTTGCTTGGGTGAGAGCTGGGTCTTGAGCGCAAGATGGGCCATGCCGATCACGGCGTTCATCGGCGTACGGATCTCGTGGCTCATATTGGCCAGGAACATGGACTTGGCCTGGGTGGCGAGCTCCGCCTCCTCCTTGGCCAGGCGGATTGCTTCGGCCTGCTCGCGGGCCTCGGTCACATCCATCCAAAAGCCGTTCCAGACCCAGGCGCCATCCTGTTGCTGGGTGCAGACGCTACGCACCTGGATGCAGCGGACCTCATCGCGCAGTACGACACGGTGCTGAAAGTCTGTACCTTGCCGATTGGCGATGGCGCGCCGAACGATACCCTGAGTCACTACCCGGTCCTCGGGCAACACGTGGCGCCAACGGGCCGTCGGGTCAGCCTGTAGATCGGTGTAGTCAACACCCAGGATATCTTTGACCTTGGCGCTGGCAAAGGGATAGTGCAGGCGACCATCAGGATCCAGGCGCAATTGGAAGATACCCAAAGGCAGCGCATCGGAGAGATCAATCAGGCGGCGGCGCGAATCCTGTGCCAGATCGCGCGCACTGGCCAGCTCGGCCTGGGCCAGCTGACTGTCGGTGATGTCCTGCCAATAGCCGTTCCAGACAATCTCGCCGCCGAGCACGATGCTGGGCCGTGCCTCCCCCCAGATCCAGCGCTGCTGGCCATCACTGCGACGGATACGGAAGGCCTGCTCCCAGGGCATGCTGCGCTCGACCGCTTGGCGCAGGCTGGCATGCACATTCTCCAGATCCCGCTCCACCACCAGACTGAACATCTCTTCAGCGTCGGCCATGATGGCCTCGGGCGAGGGGCCGAACTCCTGCCATTGCGCATTGGCAAAGGTCACCTGAGGCGCATCGCCCACAAAACGCATCTGGAAGACAGCCAGCGGCAGCTTGTCGGTCAAGTCACGCGCCCGCACTTCGGCCGCGGCCAGCGCCAGCTCGTGTCGCTTGCGCTCGCCAATATCGCGCACAAAGGCGGTCGCGTGCCACTCGCGCCCCTCCCGGTAGCCGGTGACCGCCAATTCGACCGGTACCGGCGTGCCGTCTGCATGCTGCAGCTCCAGTTCGACCACATGCTCAGGCAAGGTACCTACACCAACCTGGTTGAAGCGCTCAAGGCCGGCACTGACCGCATCCCGCAACACATCGGGCAGCAGAAATTGTCGGTCGTGTATGGGCCGGCCGACGGCTTGCTGTCGGGTCCAGCCAAAGATGCGCTCGGCAGCGGGGTTCCAATAGCTGACCGCCCCTTTGCCATCGATGCTGATGATGGCTTCCGGCGCAGCTGCCAAAAGCGCCTCGGTGCGGGCCTGCTCCGCCTGGTGGGCCAAGGTCATCGCCAACTCGCGCTGCTGCTGCACTACCACCGAGACAAGCAGGGTGAGCATGGAGAGGCTGAGCAAAAAGAGGAAGAGCGAGGCCAGATAGGTGGGCGTATCGCCGAACATCTGCGCATGTGCAGTCAGCTGCAGGCCTATGGTTACAAGGCCGGTGACCAGGATGGCCGAATGGACAAACAAGGGCGGGAAGCGCAAGGCAGCCCAGACCAGCAGCGGTAGCGCCATGAAGCCGACAATCTGCACCGGCAGGGCGGCATAGCGGGTATACCACCAGGCCAGCGCAGCACAGCCCAACCCGCTGGCGATGTAAACCAGTTGCTGCGGCGTCTGTTTAAGCGGCACGGGCCGGTATTTCTCTGGTTGGCTCAAACGCTGTCGACTGGCCACATCCAAGCGCAAGCCCCAGGAAACCAGCGCAGGCAGACAGATCCATAAGCCGAACAGATCCCCCACGCCATATTGGGCCCAGTGCGACAGCCAGCCATCCTCGGTGCAGCGCAAGGTCCCCGCCAGGCCACAATAGCCGACCGTACCGAGGGTGGCACTGATGGCGGCGTAGAGCACGGCCACGGCCATCAGGAGCAGGGTGTCGCGCACCGTACCCAGGGCCAGGTCCAGTCGGCTGCGGCGGGCTACCCAGGCCACCAGGCCGGTGGTGATATACATGCAGCTCGGTTCGATCAAACCATGCAGGTAGCGCTTGGCATCGCCAAAGTCAACCGTCAGGTAGTCGTAGAAGATATAGAGCGCTATACCGGTCAGGCTACGCGGGCCATAGAGCAGTGCCGCTGCACAGGCGACGGCTGCCGGCGGCCAGACCGGTGTGAGATAGCCCTTGGTGACGAAAGCGCTACCCAACTCAGCCGCCAGCCAGAACAGCACCGTAACGGCCAATATGCGCAGCAGATCAAGGCGGAGCGGCGCACGCATGCGTCAGCTACTGGCTTGCAGACTGACGGTCAGGCAGGTCGTATCCTGTCCGTCATCACAACTCAGCGCGATCGCACCACCCTGAGCTTCAGTCAGCAGTTTGGCGGAGTAACTGCCCAGGCCGGTGCCATCGGCCTTGCCGTGGGTCACATATTTCTCAAAGAAGCGCGGCCTGATCTGCTCCGGCACGGCACCATGGTTGTGAATCTCGACCCGGTAGCGGTCGTGCTCACGGACCACCAGTACCCGGACGGTGCTATCGGTAGGCGCAGCCTCAAGGGCGTTCTTGAGCAAGTTGGCAAAGACCGAGCGGGACAAGGCCTGATCACCACGAACCTGGGCTGCCGGCTCGGCCTCCAGGCGTACCGTCACCGTCTTCCAGGCGAACTGGGCCTGGGTCTCCCTGACCACGGCGTCGAGCAGGCGGGTGAGGTCCAGCTTGCGCAGCTCAGGCTGGAACTGGCCCTGCTCGATCTTGTAGAGCGTCAGCGACAGGGTGACCAGATCCAACGCCTGCCGGCTGGCGCCCTCCAGTAGCGCGAGCCGCTCGCGTTGCTCGTCCGGCCATTCGCCTTCGAGCAGCATCAGCTCCGAGGTATGCATGATCGCGGAGAGTGGGTTCTTCAGGTCATGATGGGTGATGCGCTCTATATCCTCGCGCAGGCGGGCGTTTTCGCCCATCACCTCATTCTGCCTGCGGAGATCAAGCTGAGCCTGGCTCAACCGCAGGTGCGTACGCAGCCGCGCCTTGAGGATGGCTGGCTGAGCCGGCTTGACTACGTAATCGACGGCCCCCAGATCCAGACCGTCGACCACGTCGTCCACCTGATCGCGAGCAGTCAAAAAGATCACCGGAATATCGGCCGTGGCCGGGTTGGCCTTGAGCTGACGGCAGACCTCGTAGCCATCGAGCTCCGGCATCATCACGTCAAGCAGGATGATGTCTGGCGGACTCTCGCCATTGGCAATCTCCAATGCCTTGCGCCCGTTGATCGCCACTTTGATGGCGTATTCGTGCTTGAGGATGCCGGCGATGACCTCGATATTCGTCGCCACGTCATCGACGATAAGTACTGTGGCCTTGGCCAGCCGTTCTTCACTCGGAGCAGCCATACCCAGCACCGCCACCTCGGCCATGACCGGCAGGGAAGGGCGTGGCAGGGTCTTGCGGACCGGGTCACTCGACCGGCCCAGCAACTTGCTCACGCGGGCTTTCAGGGTCGCGGCAGTAAAGGGTTTGACCAGGTAGTCGCTGACACCGGCCTCGATAGCCCGGCTCAGGCAGGCCCGATCCGACTCCGCTGTCAGCAACATGAAGGGGATGTCCCGGTAGGTCGGGTGATTTCGACACCAGCAGAGCAGGTCAAAGCCGCTCATACCCGGCATATTCCAGTCGGCAATGATCAAGGAAATAGGCACCGACTCGAGGATGCGCTTGGCTTCCAGGCCTTGGCTGGCAGCGTGCAGGTTGCGCAGCTCCATGCCATTGAGGACATGTTGGACCGCCAGCCGCATCTGGTGATAGTCGTCCGCGATCAGGATATTGGGTAGTTGTTCCATGGCGTTCAGGGCGCTCTATGCTCGTGCAGCAGTGTTCAGTTTCGTTGCGATACTGTGATGCTCGAGGATTTTCCTCCGGTCATGCCTATGGACTGGCATGGCCCCCGCCGATCAAGGGTACGCAGCTCTGATGGCGCGTCGGCCTTGAACGGTCTTGTTTTCCGGGAGTTTAACAGCAAAAAAACGGCCGGCATCAAGGATGCCGGCCGTTGTTATTGCCGTTGTGGCTCAGTGTGGTGTGATCAGGCAGCCAAACGACTGCGGATTTCACGCATCGCCGCGGAGATCATGGCCAGGTCAGGGGTAGCGATACGCAGCTCCTCGAACATGCGGCCCACATGCTCCAATGCCGATTCACGCGCCTTGAGCCAGGCTTCGACCCGCTTGTTGATGCTGCCACTCTCCTGCAGCACCCGCGCCGTCAGGTTGGTGTGCTCGCGATACAGCTCGTCGCGGAAGGCCATCCGGGCCAGCGTCTGCCAACGGTTGTCACGCGGCAGACCATCTACCACTCCGCGCAGCCAGTCGATCTGCAGGGCGTTCTCCAACTTGAAGTAGACGGTAGCCACATCCTCGACCGCGGTCTTGCTGCTGCGGGCCAGACGGGCGATATCCAGGAGGGCCAGCAGGGCATCGAGGTTGACCACACGGGCAGCCAGCTCAGCCTTGACGCCGGCCGCCTTGAGGCGATCACGCTCGCTGCTGAAGGCGGGCTTGTCGGCCAGCCACTTGTCGAGCTTGGGCAGCAGGGCCGGGATTTCCTCGGTCAGCTGTTTGATGCGGGCAGCCGCATCGCTCTCGGTCAACTGTACGTTCAGCACCCAACGTGCTACCCGTTCAAGTTGCTTGCGCACTTCCAGCATCAGGGCGTACTGGGTGCTGGTCGGCACCTGGTTGTCCAGCGCTTCGAGCTCGGCCCACAGCTTGTCGGCCTGCATCAGGCGCGAAGCCAGGCTCCAGGCGTGCACGATGGCCGAGGGCGCGGCATTGGTCTCTTCAGCCACGCGGAACACAAAGCTGATGCCCATGCGGTTGACACACTCGTTGGTCAGCACGGTAGCCACGATCTCGCTGCGCAGCGGATGGCTGGGCAACTGCTTCTTGAACTTATCTGCCATCTTGACCGGGAAGTAGCTGCTCAAGAGCTCGTCCCATTCCGGCATGGCCGGCAGCGGCGAAGCAATCAGCTGGTCGAACAGACCCAGCTTGGCATAGGCCAGCAGCACTGCCAGTTCCGGGCTGGTCAGGCCGGCACCGGCCTGCTGGCGTTCAGCCAGTTGAACATCGTTCGGCAGATACTCGATACGGCGGCTCAGACGGCCCGCCTTCTCAAGACTCTGCATAAAGCGGCTGTGCACCGACAGCAGCGACTGGGCCTGTTGCAACTCCAGGCTGATCGCGGCGGTCTGCAGGTAGTTGTCACGCAGTACCAGCTGACCCACGTTGTCGGTCATCTCGGCCAGCAGCGTGTTGCGCTGCTTGAGCGTCATGTCGCCTCCCTGGACCAGGCGACCGAACAGGATCTTGATGTTGACCTCATGGTCGGAACAGTCCACGCCGGCCGAGTTGTCGATGGCATCGGTGCAGATATGGCCGCCGTTCATGGCGTACTCGACCCGACCCAGCTGGGTGAAGCCCAGATTGCCGCCTTCGCCAACCACCTTGGCGCGCAACTCACGGCCGTCGATGCGCAGCGCATCGTTGCTGCGGTCGCTGGCCTCGGCATGGCTCTGCGAGCTGGCCTTGAAGTAGGTGCCGATACCTCCGTTGTACATCAGGTCCACGGGTGCCTTGAGGATGGCGCGGATCAGATCGTTCGGGGCCAGGGCCTCGTCGGTCACGTCCAATACCTTGCGCATCTCGGGCGAGAGCGGGATGGACTTGGCGCTACGCGAATAGATGCCACCACCCTTGGACAAGGTCTTCTTGTCGTAGTCTTCCCAGCTCGAGCGGGGCAGGGCGAACATGCGCTGCCGTTCCTTGAAGCTCTTGGCCGTATCCGGGTTCGGGTCCAGGAAGATGTGCAGGTGATTGAAGGCCGCCACCAGCTTGATCTGATCGGACAGCAGCATGCCGTTGCCGAACACGTCACCCATCAGGTCACCGATACCGACCACGGTAAAGGGCTGGGTCTGGGTGTCATGGCCCATCTCGCGGAAGTGGCGCTTGACCGACTCCCAGGCGCCCTTGGCGGTGATACCCATCTTCTTGTGGTCGTAACCGACCGAGCCGCCCGAAGCAAAGGCATCGTCCAACCAGAAGCCATACTCTTGCGACACGCCGTTGGCGATGTCGGAGAAGGTGGCCGTACCCTTGTCGGCAGCGACGACCAGGTAGGGATCATCCGCGTCGTGACGATGTACCGCCTTGGGCGGCACCACTTTGCCCTCGACCAGGTTGTCGGTCAGATCCAGGAGGCCACGGATAAAGGTCTTGTAGCAAGCCACGCCCTCGGCCTGATAGGCCTCGCGCTCGGTCGGCGCCTGCTTGAGCACGAAGCCGCCCTTGGAACCCACCGGCACGATCACCGTGTTCTTGACCTGCTGCGCCTTCACCAGACCCAGCACCTCGGTACGGAAGTCTTCCTTGCGGTCGGACCAACGCAGACCACCGCGGGCCACCTTGCCAAAGCGCAGGTGGATACCCTCGACGCGCGGCGAGTAGACGAAGATCTCGAACAGCGGCACCGGCTGCGGCATGTTGGGGATGCGGCCGCTTTCGAACTTGAAACTGATGTAGTCCTTGCTACCACCCTCGGCAGCCGGCTGGAAGTAGTTGGTACGCAGCGTGGCGACGATGGTGTGGTAGAAGCCAGACAGGATGCGCTCATCATCAATGCTGGGCACCTGGGCCAGTGCTTCCTTGATCTTGTCGCACAGGCCGGCCACTTGCTTGGCCTGCTTCTGCTTGGGCTCCTGCATGGCCAGGAACAGCGTGACCAGATCGCGGGCGATGTCCTGGAAGTGCGCCAGGCGGTCGGCAATGTGGTCCAGGCTGTAGTTCAGGCCCAGTTGCTTGAGGTACTTGGCGTAGGCGCGCAGCAGCACGACCTCGCGCCATTGCAGGCCGGCGAACAGGATCAGCTTGTTGAAGCGGTCGTTCTCGGCACGGCCTTCGAAGATCGCGGCAAAGCCTTCCTGGAAGGCCAGGCGGCGGACTTCGTCATCCAACAGGCCTGCCTGCTGCAGCTTGAGCGCAATATCGGTCACCCAGGCACGGCCACCATCGGCGAACTTGAGGGTGTAGGGCTGCTCCTCGATCACGCGCACGCCCATGTTCTCCAGCACCGGCAGGCTGTCGCTGAGCGCGATCGGATCTTCACGGAAGATCTTGAAGCGATGCTGGGTCGGGTCGGCCAGGGTGGCATCGTTGAGCTTGAGGGTGAGGCGCTTTTCCTTCAGTGCCTGCTCGATCTTGTCGATGTCGTAGACCGCGGTACGCGCGTCGTAGTCGGCGTAGTAGGCGGCCGGGAAGCTCTTGGCATACTTGGCGTACAGCGCCATGCCACGCTCTTCGCCAGCGTGGGCGGTCAGATTGAGCTGCAGGTCGTCCGACCAGCGACGGGTCGCCTGGGCAATCTGGTTCTCGATTTCGCGCGGGTCGTAGTCCGGCAGGGTTGAGCCGGTTGGCGTGCGGACGATGAAGTGGATACGGGCCAGGGCCGAATCCGACAGCATCACGTTGAATTCCGCCGAAGTGCCGTTGAAGGCATTGAGCAGCAGCTGCTGCATCTTCATGCGCACGTCGGTGTTGTAGTTGTCGCGCGGCAGATACACCAGAGCCGAGACATAGCGACGGTACAGATCTTCACGGATAAAGGCGCGTACCTGGCTGCGCTCCTGCATGGCCACGATACGGCCGGCAATCTCGGTCAGCGCCGACTCGCTGATCTCCAGCAGCTCGTCACGCGGGTAGGTCTCCAGCACGTTCAGCAGGGTCTTGCCCTTGTGGCTGTCCGGCAGCACGGCGCTGCCTGCCATGACGGCAGCGATCTTGCGGCGCAGCACCGGGATCTGATGCGGCGGGGTATTGTAGGCCTTGGCGGTGTAGAGGCCGAGGAAGCGGCGCTCGCCGACCACATTGCCCTTGGCGTCGTAGCGCTTGAGACCGACACAATCGAGGTAGCTGCCACGATGCACGGTCGAGCGCGAATTGGTCTTGGTCAGGAGCAGCGGGGTCTTGTCGCGCGCCAGTGCCCGGATTTCAGCGGGGAGGGCGGCAAAGCTGGCCGAATGGGCGCCACGCGTCTCGCCACGCAAGAGGCCCAGGCCGGAACCCTTGACGATGGCCAGCTGCACGCCGTTCTTGCCATCGGTCAGGTCGTAGTCGCGGTAGCCGAGGAAGACAAAGTGGTCGTCCTTCAGCCAGTCGAGGTAAGCCAGGCTGTCTGCCCACTCGGCCTTGTCGGTGGCCGGCTTGACCTTGGCCAATTCGGCACGCACCTCGCCCAAGCGGGTCACCATGGCTTCGTAGTCTTCCACGCAATCCTTGAGCTGGCCCAAGACGCGCAAAAGCTCGGTCTTGATCTCCTCAAGCCGAGCTTTGTCACTGACGCGGTCAATCTCCAGATGCATCCACGATTCGACGGCACCCTTGCCGGTATCGATCAGCTTACCGGCCTTGTCCCGTTCCACCTGCAAGATGGGGTGGATGATCTGATGGATGCTATAGCCCAGACGGCTCAAGGCAAGGCTGACGGTATCCACCAGGAAGGATTTGTCATCGTTCACCAGTTCGATGACAGTGTGGCTGGACTGCCAGCGGTGATCATCAAAGCTCGGGTTGTAGACTCGCACCAGGGCCTCGCCCTTGCTGCGGACTGCAGCCAGCTTGGTGTGGGCGAGCAACGCACCGTACCAGTCTTGCGCGTCGCGGGTCGCGAGATCGTGCGCATCAGTATCGGCGTAGTAGCTTTGGATCAGCTTGCTGAGGTTGACCGTCCCGGCCTCGCGGGCGCTCGCATGGCGCTGGATATCGGCGACGAGGCTGGCTTGGAAGCTTTGCATCTTGGTTTGTCTCCTGTTGGGCATCGGAGCCTGGCACATTTTGCGCGCCTGCTCTTTCTGGCTAGGCCGCATCCTTTGCGGCGATTGCAGGCGCATTGTAGCGCCGCTGCAAGCACTACCTGTATTAGGGGATGCGACACTTTGTTATAGCCGCGCCCCCAGGCAGGGCAATGAGCAGGGGGAAAACCCCTACCGACGCATAAGCATGTTGCGGGAATATATATGCGACCCCGCCGTATACGAACATGTCGCTTTTGGGACATGGAAGCCGCTTGATTGCAGTATTACAATCAGCGCCGGTAATGGTTCCCTGCCGCCTTGAGCCGGCCTGATCCAGCCCAAAACGCATCCCTTAAAACGAGGAGTATCGCAATGAAGAAAATCGCGCTGATCGGCGCTGTCGCCCTTGCCTTGTCGGCGGCCGCTTCCGCAGCAGAGTGGAAGGAAATCCGCGTTGCCATCGACGCGACCTACAAGCCTTTCACCTTCAAGACCCCGGAAGGCAAACCCACAGGCTTTGACGTCGATGTCGCCCAGGCCCTGTGCGATGAGCTCAAAGCGAAGTGCGTATTCGTCGAGCAAGCCTGGGACGGCATGATCCCCGGCCTCAATGCGAAGAAGTACGATGCCATCATCTCCTCGATGTCCATCACCGAAGACCGCAAGAAGGCTGTTGCCTTCACCGGCAAGTACTACAACACCCCCTCCCGCGTGGTGGTGAAGCTCGGCACCGTCAAGAACGTGCCGGCTGACCTCAAGGGCAAGAAGATCGGCGTGCTGAAGGCGTCCACCCAGGAGAAATATGCCCGCGGCGAGCTGGAACCGGCCGGCGTGACCATCGTCCCCTACGAAGCTCAAGACCAGGTTTACCTCGATATCAAGGCAGGCCGCCTTGATGGTACCGTTGCCGACAGCGTGGAAGTCTATGAAGGCTTTCTCAAGACTGCCGACGGCAAGGGCTGGGGCTTTGTCGGTCCGGTGCTGAGCGACAAGAAGTACTTCAAGTACTTCGGTGAAGGCGCCGGCATTGCCGTTCGCAAGAACGATACCGCGCTGAAGGCTGCATTGGACAAGGCCATCAATACCATCCGTGCCAACGGCACTTGGAAGAAGCTGAACGACAAGTACTTCAGCTTCGACGTCTGGGGCTCCTAATCGGCCCAGGCTTCACCGGGGCGGCGCTCGCGCCGTCTTCTACCCCGGCCCGGCTCGCCGCCGGACCGGGGCCGCATCTACCCAAGCCGCAACTCCTCCGCGGCACGCGAGACTCAAGATGGAAGAGTACGTATTCAATGTCCTCGCAGGCGCAAAGCTGACGCTCCAGGTTGCCGGTGGCTCCCTGGTCGTTGCCGTCGTACTGGGACTGCTCGGCGCCACTGCCAAACTATCCACCAACAAGCCACTGAATTGGCTGGCGGCACTCTACTCGACCATCATCCGCGGCATTCCGGAACTGGTGTGGATGCTGCTGCTGTTCTACGGCGGCCAGATGCTGCTCAACAAGGTGCTCGAGAGCGTGGGGTATAACGACTACGTCGAGATCAACCCGCTGTTCGCCGGCATCGTGACAATCGGCTTCATCTACGGCGCCTATATGACAGAGACCTTTCGTGGCGCCATCATGGCGATCCCCAAGGGTCAATCTGAAGCAGGCTACGCCTTCGGCATGAGCCGTAGCCGCGTATTCTTCCGTATTGTGGTGCCGCAGATGATACGGCTGGCGCTACCCAGCTTCACCAACAACTGGCTGGTGCTGATCAAGGCCACGGCACTGGTATCGGTGATCGGCCTGACCGACATGACCATGCTGGCCAAGCAGGCCTCTGCTGCGACCCGCTCGCTCACCCCGCTGGCCCCCATGCTGTTCTACCTCCTGGTAGCCGCAATCTACCTCGCCATCACCACGGTTTCGTTGATCGTGCTCAAGCAATTGGACAAGCGCTACTCCATGGGCGTGCGCAAGGGTGAGTTCTGATGGATTTCTCCTCTATTTTCGAACCCGATACCCTGCGCATGTTCGCACAGGCCATCCTGGTCAGCCTGGAACTCACCATCATCTCAGTGGTGATAGGCGGCCTGTGCGCCATTCCGCTGGCCATCATGCGCGTCTCACGCAAGCGTTGGCTATCGCTGCCGGTCTGGCTCTACACCTACATCATGCGTGGCACGCCCATGCTGATCCAGGTCTACCTGATCTACTACGGCCTCGCCCAGCTGGACATCATCCAGAACAACTGGGATACGGTGCCCTTGCTCAAGCCCTTCAAGGACGCCTTCTTCTGTGCCGTACTGGCCTTCACGCTCAACACCTGCGCCTATACGACCGAGATGATCGCCGGCGCGATCCGCAACACCAACCATGGCGAGATCGAAGCCGCCCGCGCCATGGGCATGGGCAACTGGCAGTTGATGCGGCGCATCGTCCTGCCCTCGGCACTGCGCCGTACCTTGCCGGCCTATTCGAACGAAGTGATCATGATGCTGCAGGGCACCTCGCTCGCCAGCACCGTGCCGGCCCTGACCGACATCACCAATGTCGCTGATCGCATCCGTTCCGAGCAGTACCTGGTTTTCGAACCCTACCTGACGGCCGGCGCCATCTATATGGCGCTGACCTTTACACTGGTGTGGCTGTTCAAGCTGGCGGAGCGCCGCTGGCTGTCCTACCTGCAGCCGCGCAAGGGGTAAGCCATGCAGATCCAACGCCATCCACTGCTGTCACCGAGCATCGCCACCCGTCGCGAACTCTTGAGTTTCCACTATGGCAAGCCAGGCCAGGGCCAGAAGGTCTACCTGCAGGCCAGCCTGCACGCGGACGAATTGCCAGGCATGTTGGTCCTGCACCATCTCAAACAGCACTTGGCCAAGCTGGAAGCGGCGGGCCAACTCAATGGCGAGATCGTGGTCGTACCGGTGGCCAATCCAGTAGGGCTGG
>NZ_DATCSC010000011.1:0-46154 GCF_036568685.1 Chitinimonas sp. | reverse complement strand
TTGATGAAGCGCCGCGCCATCCGCGCCAAGTACCTGGCGGCGCAGCAGGCAGAGGCCGAAGTCACGCCACCTACCGAGCAAGCCTGAACCCTGCCGATCGTCATGTCGGCTTGCCGGCCAAAACGTTACGTTATAACATTTGATCCATGGCACACACCCATACCCACGCCCACGACTATGCCGGTGACCTCGAGCACGACCTTGCCGCTGCTGCGCAATGGTGCGCCGCCCGCGGTGAAAAGCTGACCGAGCAGCGCCGCGAGGTACTGGCCCTGCTGTTGCAAGCACCGGGGTCGATGAAGGCCTACGACCTGCTGGCCGAGATCCAGAAGCAAAAGCCGACCGCCGCACCGCCCACGGTGTACCGGGCACTGGACTTTCTGGTGGCGGCGGGCCTCGCCCACAAGCTTGATTCCAAGAACGCCTTCGTGGCCTGCCGCGACTTTGAGCACCCGCACCACGGTGTGATGCTGATCTGCGATAGCTGCCACTCGGTCAAGGAGCTCAGCGATGAACGCCTGGAGGCCCGCCTGGCGGAAGATGCTGCCCAGTTCGGCTTCAGCGTGGCTGCGCAGGATATTGAGGTCAAGGGCTTGTGCCAGGACTGCCGCAGCACCGATCAGCAGGGCAAGGCATGAAGCTCGAGCTGCGACTGATCGCCCTCTCCGCCCTGCAGCGCATCCTGCTGGTACTGCCGCTGCTGGCCCTCCTGTGGGCCGCCGTCTGGTGGGCGATGGGAGATGCGGCATGAGCCATGCGCACCATCACGCTCATGATCAACACGGCCACCATGGCCACAGCCACGTCCCAGCCACGGACGCGGCCATACGGCTCGACAATCTGACCCTGACCTACCACCGCCATCCGGTGGTGCACCATGTCAGCGGCCACTTCCTGGCTGGCGAGGCGACCGCCATCGTCGGCCCCAACGGCGCCGGCAAGAGCACGCTGCTCAAGGCCCTGGTCGGACTGCTCAAGCCCAACCATGGTCAGCTCGATCTGGGCGGCCTCAAGCCACGCGATATTGCCTACCTGCCGCAGCAGGCAGCCATCACCCGCGACTTTCCGCTCTCGGTGCAGGACGCCGTGCTGCTGGGTGCCTGGCGCGGTGCGGGCTGGTTCGGCCGCATCAGCCGGGGCCTGCGCCAGCAGGCGCAGGACGCGCTGGCCCGGGTGGGCCTGGCCGGCCTGGGCGAGCGGCCACTGGATGAGCTCTCCGCCGGCCAGTTCCAGCGCGTGCTGTTCGCGCGCCTGCTGCTGCAGGACGCCCGCGTGATCCTCCTGGACGAACCCTTTACCGCGCTGGACGCCAAGACCACCGCCGACCTGCTGGCCGTGGTCGCCGGCTGGCGTGCCGAGGGCCGCACCGTGATCGCGGTGCTGCACGACTACGAACAGGTACGCAGCCACTTCCCGCAGACCTTGCTGCTGGCCAAGGAGTGTATCGCCTGGGGGCCGACCACCGAGGTGCTGACCCCTGCCCGGCTGGCGCGCGCCAACGGCGTGGCAGTGAGCTGGGACGATGACGCCCCGGTCTGCCACCGCGACAGCTTGCCACCACCGGCCGATACGCCGCACGACCACGCCCTGCACGATCACTGATTAGGCTGTATGACTCCCTACGAACTGCTCTGGCAACCCTTTGCCGACTTCGCCTTCATGCGCCACGCCCTGGTGGGCTGCCTGGCGCTGGCGCTCGGTTGCGCGCCTATTGGCCTCTTCCTGGTGCTGCGCCGCATGAGCCTGGTGGGCGACGCCATGAGCCACGCCATCCTGCCCGGCGCCGCCATCGCGTTTATCGTCTATGGCCTCTCGCTCACCGCCATGAGCATAGGCGGGCTGATCGCCGGCCTGGTGGTGGTCCTGGCCGCCGGCCTCGTCACCCGCGCGACCAGGCTCAAGGAAGATGCGAGCTTTGCCGCCTTTTACCTGGTCTCGCTCGCCAGTGGCGTGCTGCTGGTTTCCAAGTGGGGCAGCAACGTCGACCTGATGCACATTCTCTTTGGCACCGTGCTGGCGGTGGACGACACGGCCCTGGCATTCCTGGCCATGGTCGCCAGCGCCACCCTCCTGGTCCTCGCCGGCATCTACCGCGCCCTGGTGGTGGAGAGCTTCGACCCCGAATTCCTGCAGAGCATGGGCGGGCGCGGCGCCTGGGCACACTTCGCCTTTTTGATCCTGGTGGTGCTCAACCTGGTGGCGGGCTTCCAGGCACTGGGTACCTTGATGGCGGTGGGGCTGATGATGCTGCCGGCCGCCAGCGCCCGGCTGTGGGCCAAAGAGCTGCCGGCGCTCCTGGGCATTGCCCTCCTGATCGCCCTGCTGGCCGCCTATGTTGGTCTCTTGCTGTCCTATCACGCCGATCTGCCGTCCGGCCCCTGCATCATCCTGACTGCCGGCATCGCCTATTTCATCTCGCTGGCCGCCGGTACGCGCGGCGGCATGCTGCGCAGCTGGCTGGGCCGCGCCCATCTGGAAGCCTGAGCATGCTGCAGTCGACCTACCCCGCACCGTTCCACCCTCTTACCTTTGGTCGACCCGCATGAAACTCCCGCTCTGGCTCACTGGTTCCCTGGCCTGTTTAGCCCTGGCCGCTCCGGCGGCCGACAAACTGCCCGTGGTCGCTTCCTTCAGCATATTGGGCGACCTGGTCAGCCAGGTGGGTGGCGACAAGGTCGAGGTCCGTACCCTGGTGGGACCGGATGGCGACGCCCATGTCTACCAACCCAGCCCGCGCGATGGCAAGACGCTGGCAGGCGCCCGCCTGCTGGTGACCAATGGCTTGGGCTTCGAGGGCTGGATGGAGCGGCTGATCACCGCCAGCCGCTACCGCGGTGCCCGTGTTGTCGCCAGCGACAAGATCCAGGCCGAGCAGATGGCCGAGGACGAAGGGCATGAGCATGGCCATGGTCACGATCACGGCAAGCTCGACCCGCACGCCTGGCAGGACCCAGCGCGGGTACAGCAGTATGTAGCCAATATCGCCGACGGTCTGGCGGCAGCCGACCCGGCCAATGCCACCTACTACCGCCAGCGGGCAGTGCAGTACCGGCAGACCTTGCAGCAGCTCGACAGCTGGGCGCAACAACAGTTCGCCAGCGTACCTTCAGCAAAGCGGCGGGTGATCACCTCGCACGATGCCTTTGGCTACTTGGGCCGGCACTTCGGCATTACCTTCCTGGCACCGCAGGGGATGAACACCGAGGCGGAAGCTTCGGCCAAGGCGGTCGGCCAGTTGATCCAGCAGGCCAAGCGCGAGGGCATACGCGCCATCTTTGTCGAGAACATCAGCAACCCCAGGCTGCTGGAGCAGATCAGCCGCGAGACCGGCGCCAAGCCTGGCGGCCGGCTTTACTCGGATGCGCTGTCGCGCCCCGACGGCCCGGCCGCGAGCTACGAGGCGATGATGCGTTACAACATAGCCACCCTGGTCGCCGGCATGAAACAGAACTGAGCCAGACTGCATGCCCAGCGCACCAGCCGAATTTCAGCTGCTTTTAAGTTCTGGCTGGCATGTTGGCGCGGCTTCAGACACCTCCATCTTTCTCTGCACCCACCTTGTGAGTCCACAACGTGTTCCAACTCGATAGCGTGCGCCACCGCTACCCCGGCGGCGCTGAACTCGCCTTCCCCGATTGGTCGCTGGCCCAGGGTGGCCGCGCCGTGCTGGTCGGCCCTTCCGGCAGCGGCAAGACCACCCTGCTTTCGTTGTTGGGTGGCCTCTTGCGCCCCAGTGCCGGCAAGGTCAGCCTGGCGGGCCAGGACCTCGGCGCACTGCCGCCCGGCAAGCTCGACGCCTTCCGCGGCCGCCAGGTCGGCTTTGTGCCACAACGCCCGCACCTGATCGCCAGCCTGACCGTCGCCGACAATCTGCGCCTGGCCCAATACCTTGCCCATCTGCCGCAGGACAGCCAGCGCATCGAGGCGGTGCTGCACGAGCTGGGCCTGGCTGGCCTGGGCAACCGCAAACCGCACCAGCTCTCGCAAGGGCAGGCCCAACGCGTGGCCATAGGCCGGGCCGTGGTCAACCGGCCCGCCCTTTTGCTGGCCGATGAACCCACCGCCAGCCTGGATGATGATGCCGCCGAAGCGGTAGTTAGCCTGCTGCAAAAAGTGGCCGACGAAGCCGGCGCCTGCCTGCTGGTGGCCAGCCACGACAGCCGCGTCAAGGACCGTTTCGAGACGCGCTTCGCGCTTGGTGTGAGCAAGGAGCAGGCCGCATGAATATCGTCCGCCTCTCTCTCAAGCAGCTCGCCGCGCGGCCGCTGCATACCGCGCTCAATGCCATCCTGCTGGCCTTGGGCATTGCCACCATTGCCATGCTGATGCTGTTCAACGCCCAGATGCAGGACAAGCTCATGCGCACCGCCGAGGGCATAGACCTGGTGGTCGGCGCCAAAGGCAGCCCGCTACAGCTGATCCTCTCTACCGTCTATCACGCCGACATCCCTCCCGGGAACATCCCCAAGCGCGAGGCCGACAAGCTCGCCAAGCACCCCTTGGTGGAGAGCACCGTACCGCTGGCACTGGGTGACAACCTCCTGGGTTACCGCATCGTCGGCACAACCCCGGCCTATATCGACCTCTATGGCGGCAAGCTCGCCAGTGGCAAGCTCTGGTCGGTGTCGATGGAAGCCGTGCTGGGTGCCAATGTGGCCAAGAAGAGCCAGCTCCAGCTGGGCCAGGAGTTCGCCAGCTCACACGGCCTCGCCGCTGGCGGCCATCTGCACGACGACAACAAGTACCAGGTGGTTGGCATTCTGGCCCCCACCGGCACCATCATTGATGACCTGGTATTGACCGATCTGCAAAGCGTCTGGGACCTGCACGAAGGCCAGGAGAGCACCAACCCGGTCTACCAGCAGGCCAACCCACTGGCACCGGCAAAACCGGCCGATGATGAGGAGGATGGCAAGCCGCGCGAGATCACCGCCCTCCTGATCAAGTACAAGACGCCGCTGGCGGTACTGGCCCTGCCGCGACAGATCAATGCCAACACCAATATGCAGGCTGCTTCGCCGGCATTGGAATCGGCCCGCCTCCTGCACATCGTCGGCTTTGGGCTCGATGCCTTCCGCGCCTTTGCGTTGATCCTGATCGTCTCAGCCGGGCTGTCGCTGTTCGTAGCGCTCTACACCACCCTCAAGGAGCGCCGCTATGACCTGGCGGTCATGCGCCTTCTGGGCAGCACCCGCCTGCGACTCTTCAGCGCGGTCCTGCTGGAAGGGGTGCTGCTGGCCGTGGGCAGCGCGGCGCTGGGCCTCTTGGCCGGCCATCTGGTGACCGAATGGGCAGGCCGCAGCGGGCTGACCCCCGGCCTGACCCTGACCGGCCACTACTGGGTGCCCGAAGAAGGCTGGCTGGCGCTGCTGGCGCTAGGCGTGGGCATTCTCGCGTCGCTCCTGCCGGCCATCCAGGCCTACCGCACCGATATCGGCACGGTGCTGTCTGAACGTTAATCGCCGACCCCCTCTGCTACCCACACTAGGAGTACGAGCATGCGCCTGACCCTGAGCCTGATTGCCCTGAGCCTGACCGGTGCCGTAATGGCCCACGATGAGACCCCCTGTACCGAGGAGCCGACCAGCAAGTGGCAGCCCTTTTCGGCCGCCATCAAGAAGGCCGAGGACGCAGGCCATAGCGTGAAGAACGCCGAGGTCCACCACAAGTGCTACGAGGTACGCGGGGTAGCCAAGGACGGCAAGCGCTTCGAGTGGATCCTCAACCCGATCACGCTCGAGCCGCGCCCCGAGGCCAAGAAGTAAATTCGGGTTACGAACCACCCTGGCCCGTGTCAGTCGAATACAATCTACACATCAACGAATTTGCCGGGAGCTGCGCCATGTTGCTACGTCTTTTCCCCGCCGCCCTGCTGAGCCTGGGCCTCGCCGCCCAGGCAGCCGACCCCATGAGCCTGCCCGCCGGCCCCGCGCCGGTCGGTGGCGCCGCCTTTGGCGTGACGCCAGCTGCCGGCCCCGCCGTGGCAGACCGTGCCGGCTTTATCTCCTGGAAGACGTTGGCGTTGGTGGAGGCCGTGCCACAGGGCCAGAGCTTCACCCCCAAGTTCGACAAGAGCATCGTCTCGCTGGACAAGAAGGTGGTGAAGCTGCAGGGCTTTATGTTGCCGCTGGGCATGGGCGAGGCCCAAAACCACTTTATCCTGACCTCTACCCCGCCCACCTGTGCCTTCTGCCTGCCTGGCGGGCCGGACCAGGTGATCGAGGTGAAGACCAGCAAGCCAATCAAGTTCGGCTATGAGGCGGTGGCGCTGACCGGCAAGTTCGAGCTGCTGAAGAACGACCCCATGGGCCTCTACTACCGTGTCAGCGATGCCAAGCAGCTCGACTGAGCGTGGCCGGTAGCAGGTATGAGAAAGGCGACCCGCGGGTCGCCTTTTTCTTTACGTCCTTTACGGCTCAGTCCGCCAGCCAGATCAGCGTGGCCATGCGACCGGTGGTACGGTCGCGCCGGTAGGAATAGAAGCGCTCGGCATCGGAGGCAGTGCAGAGACCGCCACCGTAGACCTGCAGCACACCGGCCGCCGCCAAGCGCTGGCGCGCCAGCAGATAGAGGTCCCCCCACCACTTCCCCTCCGCCTTGCCGGGCCGGAAAGCTGCCTCGGCCGCTGCGTCGTGTGCCATAAAGGCAGCGCGGACCTCGTCACCTACCTCGAAAGCCCCTGGACCAATAGCTGGCCCCAGCCAGGCCAGCAGTCGACCGGGCTCCCCCAGCTGCGCAATGGTTGCTTCCAACACACCATCGTTGAGACCGCGCCAGCCGGCGTGGGCGGCACCCACTGCGCTACCGTCGTCACGGGCGAACAGTACCGGCAGGCAGTCCGCCGTCATCACGGTACACACGACCCCTGCCTGGCGGCTGACGGCCGCATCGGCGCGCTGCACGGAAGGCCCCGCCGGGCCGACCTCGGCCACGTCTATGCCATGTACCTGCTCCAGCCAGGCCGGCTCGGCCGGCAGCGCTGCCCGCAGCAAGCCGCGGTTGGCGGCCACCGTCTCTGGCGCGTCGCCCACGTGCTGGCCCAGGTTCAGGCCCGCATAGGGGCCGTTACTGAGCCCGCCCAGCCGGGTGGTCGCCAGGGCGCGCACCCGCCCAGGGACCGGCCAATCTGGGCGTATGGCCTGTGCCAGCCAGTCACTCATGGTTTTTCCTCTCGCAGTTGTTGCAGCAAGGTCGCCATATCGGCCGGCAGCGGGCTGGTCCACTCCATGGTCTGGCCGCTTTCGGGGTGGACCAGGGCCAGCCGGGCGGCGTGCAGGGCCTGCCGGTTGAAACGGGTCAGGGCCTCGGCCAGGGCGGCCGAGATGGCATATTGCTTGCCGCGATAGACTGGGTCAGCCGCCAGGGCGTGCCCCAAATGGTCCATATGGACGCGGATCTGGTGGGTACGGCCGGTTTCCAGCCGGCACTCGACCAGGGTATGGCGGGCAAAGCGTTCCAATACCGAGTAATGGGTGATGGCCGGCTTGCCACCTGGCACCACCGCCATCTTCAGGCGGTTGCGCGGGTCGCGTCCTATGGGGGCATCCACGGTACCGTCGCCGGCCAGCACGCCCTGGGCGATGGCCAGGTAGTGGCGTTTTACGCTGCGGGCCTGCAGCTGGCGCACCAGCTCGGTTTGCGCCTTGAGGGTACGGGCGACCACCATCAGACCGCTGGTGTCCTTGTCCAGTCGGTGTACGATGCCGGCGCGCGGTACGCCGGCCAAGGCCGGATAGCGGTGCAACAGACCATTGAGCAGGGTGCCCGACCAATTACCGGCGGCTGGGTGAACTACCAGGCCGGCCGGCTTGTCGATGACGACGATGGATTCATCCTCGTACACCACGGGGAATTCCACCGGTTCGGGTTGGAAGGCGCTTTCCTGCGGGTCTGGTGCCACCTCGACGGTCACGGCCTCACCGCCCCAGAGCTTGGTCTTGGGGGTGGCGGTCTTGCCCTCGAGCAGCACCGCACCGTCGTCTATCCAGCGGGCCAGCCGGCTGCGGGAATAATCAGGCAGCAGTTTTGCCAATACCGCATCAAGGCGGCCACCGGCCAACTCTTTCGGCACAGTTATGCGTAGCGTTTCGGCCGAATCGTTATAATCGTCGGCTTCGATATCGGAGTGTTCCATGAAGCGCATTCTACCTTTCCTCGCCGCAGCCTTACTGCTCGGTGCCTGCAGTTCCCTGGGCCAGAAACCCGACGAGGATGCCAAGGCCACTGCCGAACAGATGTATACCGAGGCCAAGCAGGAACTCGACAGCGGCAACTACACCCGCTCGGTCAAGCTCTTTGAGGCACTGCAAAGCCGTTATCCCTATGGCCGCTATGCTCAGCAGGCCGACCTTGAGATCGCCTACGCCAACTTCAAGGACCAGGAGCCGGCGCTGGCGCTGGCAGCGATCGACCGCTTCCTGAAGCAGCACCCGACCCACCAGAACGTGGACTACGCGCTCTATCTGCGCGGGCTGGTGAACTTCATTGAAGACCGTACCCTGTTCTCGGCCATTGCAAAGCAGAATATGGCCGAGCGCGACCCCAAGGCCGCCAAGGAATCGTTCGAAGCCTTCCGCGACTTGGTGACCCGCTTCCCCGACAGCCGCTATGCCCCGGATGCGCGTGACCGCATGGCCTTCCTGGTGGTGGCGCTGGCCGACCATGACCTCCTGGTGGCCAGCTACTACTACAAGCGCGGTGCCTACCTTGCGGCGGCAAACCGCGCCAAGACCGTACTGGAGAGTTATGGTCATACTGACCGGGTTGAAACCGCGCTGGTGATCCTTGCGGCCTCTTACGACAAGCTGGGCCAGACCGAGCTGCGTGACGATGCCAAGCGCGTGCTGACCAAGACCTATCCGGACAGCAAACTGACCGAGGCCGACGTTTTCCCCGAGGCCCCGTGGTGGAAACTCTGGTAATTGCATAAAAGGGGGTTTACAAGCGGAAAGAACCTCCTTAATATGCGCGTCTCTTCGCCGCAGCAACATCGCAGCGAGAGGCCAAGTGGGGGTATAGCTCAGCTGGGAGAGCGCTTGCATGGCATGCAAGAGGTCATCGGTTCGATCCCGTTTACCTCCACCACAGAATTAAGATTGATCGGTCCTCTACCGATTGATCGGCAGTTGAAGTCCCCATCGTCTAGAGGCCTAGGACACCACCCTTTCACGGTGACTACCGGGGTTCGAATCCCCGTGGGGACGCCAGTATCACCTGGATGATCAACCAGATTCATCCGGGCGATGGCAGAAAATGCCGTCATTGCAGTTTTTGGGGGTATAGCTCAGCTGGGAGAGCGCTTGCATGGCATGCAAGAGGTCATCGGTTCGATCCCGTTTACCTCCACCAAAAGACGATTGATCGGTCCTCTACCGGTTGATCAGCAGTTGAAGTCCCCATCGTCTAGAGGCCTAGGACACCACCCTTTCACGGTGACTACCGGGGTTCGAATCCCCGTGGGGACGCCAGTAAGAAACAAAAAAGGACACAGCAATGTGTCCTTTTTTGTTTTCCCGCCCCGGCCCGCGGCCAGCATTGCGCTATCCCCATCCGGACAGACCCGGGGCACCCCAAGCGCACACCGAAGAAATCGCCCCGCCCTGTCTGATCCGGTCGCTGCGTGGCCCATCACGCCTCCTGCAACGCGGCCCGTCATTCACCCGCGACGTCACCTTGCAACTGTGCCCATAGGCGCTGCGCGACCGGGCCATGCGCCACGTTCCGGCGACGGATGGCGTAGTGCGGCAAGCTGGTGCCGCGAAGCTGCGGACTTTCCAGCGATTCCAGGCGGCCTGCCGCCAGGTCGTCCGCAATCAAGTGCCTTGGCATATGGCCCCAGGCGAGACCCTGAACAATCAACTCCCGCTTCATGAGCTGGTCCGGCACGCTGCAGCTGCGTGCTCCTTCGATCAGGTAGTAGTTGCCGCCGCCGCGCTCGTGGCTGGTATCCCGGATAACGCATTGCATGTAGGGGCGCATGTCTTCCGGCGCCAACGGACGCGCAGGGCGATTGCTCACGAAGCCAGGCGCGGCGACCGGAACCAACTCCACCGGTAAGCGGGCGATCGTCTCAAACTCCGGCGAGGGGCGGTCCAAGTGGTGGAAGATCAAGTCGCATTCGCCCTTGCGTAGGCGCTCCCAAGGCCCGCCGATCGCCTCGAACAACAGGATGAGCCGGGTCGTGCCACAGGTCGCGAAAAATCGTCGCAGTGCGCCCAGCGTTTCGGGCAACGGACACAGGTCGCCAATGACCACACGCAGCTCGGGCTCGTCGCCGGCAGCAAGCTGCGCGGCGCTGCGCCGCAGATCGTCATATTGCCGCAGGAACTGAACGGCTCGCTCCCGAAAGGCGGCGCCGGCCGGCGTCAGCGCTACACGGTAGCCAGCACGGTCCAACAGCGCCATGCCTACCTGATCTTCCAGCGCGCTGACGGCTGCATGCACGGCCGGATGGGTACGGTTGAGGCGGGCCGCGGCAGCCGCGAAACTGCCCGCGTCGACCAGGGCCTCGAAACATTGCAGCTGCAGCAAGGTAGGTTCATTCATTGTTTATAAATACATCAATCTTTGTAGAAACTAAGTAATTTAAACTTACTTTCCACATAGATAGCATGGAATCTCCAACCCTGGGAGATTCGCATGAAAGCAGTCGTACGCAAGCAATATGGCGGTCCGGAGCAATTGTCGGTGATGGAGGTGCCCACACCCCGCGCTGGGCCGGGTACCGTGCTGATACAAGTAAGGGCCTTCGGCTTGAACCGTGCCGAGCTGTATATGCGGCGCGGAGATTGGGGCGACGTCGCCGTCATCAGCGGCATAGAGTGCGTAGGGACGGTCGTGGAGGACGGTTCGGGGCGTTTGTGCAGCGGGCAGACCGTCGTCGCCATGATGGGTGGAATGGGCCGTAGCTTCGCCGGCAGCTATGCCGAGTACACCGCAGTGCCGGCCAGCAATGTGCTGCCGATCGAGACCTCACTCGACTGGGACAGGTTGGCTGCATTGCCCGAAGCCTATGCGGTGGCCTGGACTTGCCTGCATCGCAATCTCGCGATTGAGCCGGGCCAACGCCTGGTGGTACGTGGCGGCTCTGCCAGTTTGGGCCAGGCTGCGATCGACATCGCGGCACAGCTAGGGGCCGAGGTGATCGCAACTACGCGCCGGCCTGATCGCGCAGACAGCCTGCGCCAGCTTGGCGCCCACCAGGTGTTGCCCGCCATCGGCGAGCTGGCTGGCGCAGAGGGCTGGCCAGGCAAGGCCGATGCTGTCCTGGACCTGATCGGCAACACCACCCTGCTCGATTCGATGCGCGCCACCCGTCGCGGTGGCCGCGTATGCCTCGCCGGCTTTCTGGGCGGCCTGGCACCCTTGGCCGACTTCGACCCGCTCAGCCAGATGCCCAGCGGCGTGCAACTGAGTTTCTTTGGCAGCTTTATGTTCGGCCAGCCGGGCTTCGAATTGGCGGATGTGCCTATGCAGCAGATCGTCGACCTCGCCACCACAGGGCAGTACCAGGGACGGCCAGCGCGGGTGTTCGGATTGTCGGACCTTCCCGAGGCCCATCGATTGATGGAGGCCAACGAGGCGGGCGGAAAGCTGGTCGTCGTCGTGTAACCGTATCACCACCACCTTTCGGTGGCGCCCTAGTTGCCGAGGCAGGGCCGGGACGGCAGTGGTGAAGGCGCCGAGGCCTGGCTTCCCAGGCGGCATAGGATGGTGCAGGATGGACGCAAACGGCTGCCGGACGGACCGCGGAACTGCAACTGGAGTAAGCGGCGAGATTGGCGAACGCCGTGACCTTGCTGCAGTCTTAGCGACTGTCGCTGCCCGACCGAGTTTGCCATGCCCCGCACCAAGCGCTTTTCCCTGCTGTTCGCCTGCCTTGCCAATCTGGCGCTGGCTGCGCCGGTCAGCGCCCCACCCAAGCTTGAGCTGGCGCTGCCGGAGTTGCGCAGCCAGCAGGCCTTCCGTCTTAGCGCCGAGCCGGCCAAACCGACCGTGGTCAACTTCTGGACCAATGGCTGCGCGCCTTGCCTGGGTGAGCTGCGCTATTTCTCGCAACTGGCGCTGGCCCACCCAGAGGTCCGCTTCCTGGGCGTGGCCCTGGACTCCCGCGACGCCGCCCTCAAGCTACTGGACGACAACGCCCTGTCCTTCACCAACCTGCTGGCGCCGGAAGACCCGCGCCCCTTGCTGCGTAGCTTTGGCAACGGCATCGTGGCCATGCCCTTCACCATCATCCTCAACCCTGATCGCAGCCGCTGCTGGGCCAATTTGGGCGAGCTGGACCGGGCCCGCTTCAACCAAGCCTTTGATTATTGCGCACTGGGGCACCGACAGGCGGTGACGCCAGCGCGCGCCCGTAGCTAGAGAAGCGCTCCCCTAGCGCGCCGGCTTGACGAAGCGCAAGGTGAAACGATCGCTCTCACCGATGGCCAGGTACTTGTCCTTGTCCTGATCACCCATGGCCAGGGTGGGGGGCAGGGTCCAGACACCCTTGGGGTGATTCTTGGTGTCCTTGGGGTTGGCATTCACCTCGCTTGTGGCAGCCAGCTGAAAGCCAGCCTCGTTGGCGAGCTGGATCACATAGCTATCGGGCAGGTAGCCGGTCGACTTCTCCAGCGGCGTGCCGCTGATCGCACGGTGATCGACGATGCCAAGCACGCCGCCGGGCTTGAGCACCTCGAAGAAGGCCTTGAAGTAGGCCTTCTCGTTACCGGCGTCTACCCAGTTGTGGACATTGCGAAAGCTCAGCACCACGTCGGCCGAGCCGGCGGCGCCAAAGCTGGGCTTGGCGACGTCGAACTCCACCACCCTGGCTTTGCCATAGTGCTCACTGTCGCCGGCCAGCTTGGCCGCGAGGCCGCTGCGCGCTTTTTCATAGTATTCGCGGTTCTGCCCCTCCAGCCGCTCCGGGCTGACGATGGCAGCGGTATAGCTGCCACTCGTTTTCAGGAGCGGCGCCAGGATCTCGGTATACCAACCGCCACCCGGGGTGATCTCGATCAGGTGTTGGCCGGGCTGAACGCCAAAGAAGGCCAGGGTCTCGGCCGGGTGGCGGTAGACGTCGCGCGCGCGGTTCTTCTCGGAGCGCCAATTGCCGGCCAGGATGGGCGACAGCGACTGGGTCAGCGTGCTCGACGTCGTATCGGCAGCCTGTACCGGCAAGGCCGGTAGTGCCATTGTCACCGTCAGCAACGCAACCGTCATGCCGTGCGCCACCTTGGACCTTGCTGCTTGTCTTGCATACCGCATCTGCCCCTCCTCGCCGGCCTGCGCCAGCCTGTTGGTGTTGGATTGGATAAGCTTGCCCGGCATGGACCGCAGCGGTGACAGGTGGTTCAGCGCGAATCCACCAGTGGCGAAGGCAGCCGGATATTGACCTGAGCACCGCCGCCGGCGGCACGATCCAGGGTCAGCTGACCACCGTGGGCCGCCACGATGTCGGCGACTACGGCAAGGCCGATCCCGTGGCCCGGCACCCGCTCATCCAGCCGAACCCCACGCTGCAGGGCAGCGTCCGGGTTGCTGAAGCCGGGGCCGTCGTCCTCGATACGGACATAGAGCACCCACCCCTCCACCCTGGCACTGATCTGTACCGTACCACGCGCCCATTTTGCGGCGTTATCCAAGAGGTTGCCGAAGACCTCGAAGGCGTCGCCCTCGTCGATACGCCAGGCCAGCGCAGCTCCGCAGTCGATGGGGTAGCTCAGCGCCTTGTCGGCATAGACCTTGGCCAGCGAATCGACGATGCGTCGGAAGATGGGCGCCAAGAGCAGCGGGGGGGCAAAGCGTACCGAGCCGCTGGCCGCGGCGCGACCCAACTGGTGTTGCACGATGCCATCCATGCGGGCCACTTGCTGGGCCACCACGGCCGGTAGCTCGGCTGGCTCGGCGAGCGCACCGCGCAACACGGCCAAGGGGGTCTTGAGGCTATGCGCCAGATCGCCCAGCGCATCCTTGTAGCGGGTCTGGCGGGACTGCTGCTGCTCGATCAGGGTATTGATATTGCCGGTGAGCCCGGCGATTTCGGAAGGGTAGACGCCTTCGATGCGCGGCTGCTCGCCGCGCTCGATGCCCTGGATCTCGCGCGCGACCCGCCTGAGCGGCGCCAGGCCCCAGCCCAGGAGCAGGGTCTGGGTGACCAGCAGCAGGAAGCCCGCGCCACCCAGCCAGCTCCAGAGCGTGCGGCGAAAGCTCGCCAGCTCGGTGAAGAACTCGGTCTCGTCCTCAACCACGGCAAAGGTCAGCGGCATGGCGCGCGGGCCTTCTGCCCACTTCACGCCATAGGCGGCGGCCAGATAACCCTTGCCACCGCTGCGTAGCTCATGAAAGCGCCACTCGCCCGCGCTCAAACGGCGCGGGAAAGGAGGTTGCAGCCCCAAGGTGGAGGGCGATTGCCACTCCTCGCGGCTGCTGGGGTTGGAGATATTGGCGTAAAGGCCGGAGTTGGGCAGCGAGAGGCGCGGCTCCTCCAGCGAGAGCGGCATGATCAGACCACCGCTGGCGTCGAGCTCCGCGCGCGCCAGCAGCAGGTAGACCGTGCTTTGCAGCCGCTCGTAGCGGGCGTCACGCACGCTGTCGGCATAGGCCCGCTGCAGGGCAAGACCGGCACCGGCCAGGAAGGCCAGCAAGACGACGGCCGCACCCAGCATCAGCCGGGTGCGGATAGACCAGCCGGCCAAGCGGATCATGCCCGCTCACCCAGCCATGGCAGTGATTTTGGCTGCCGGCGTGCGCTCATTCCAGTACAAAGCGATAACCGCGGCCACGCAGCGTCTCGATCGGACTGAGGCTGCCGTCCGGGTCCAACTTGCGACGCAGGCGGCCGATCAATACCTCCAGCACATTGCTGTCGCGGTCCTCATCGTGCGGGTAGAGGTAGTCGGACAATTCCTGCTTGCTGACCACCCGGGCACGTTCACGGACCAGATACTCCAGCATGCGGTATTCGAACGTGGTCAGCTCAATCGGCTCATCATGCAGGCGCGCCTGCTGGGCAGAGAAGTCGATGGCCAGGGGACCGACGCTCAGCACGTCGGACGTGGCCTTGAGCGCTCGCCTGAGCAGCGCCTTGATGCGCGCGGCCAGCTCGGGGTATTCGAAGGGCTTGACCAGATAATCGTCTGCACCGGCTTCCAAGCCCTTGACCTTGTCCTGCCAGCTGCCGCGGGCGGTCAGGATCAAGATGGGCAGGGTCCGGCCCTCGGCACGCAGCCGCTCGACCACCTGCAGGCCGCTCAGCTTGGGCAGGCCCAGGTCGACGATGGCCAGGTCAACCGGGTATTCGCTGGCCTGGAACAGGCCATCCTCACCATCGGCCGCCTCATCCACCCGGTAGCCATCGGCCTCCAGTTGCTTCTTCAAGCTCTGGCGCAGGGCGGTCTCATCTTCAATCAGCAGCAGTCGCATGATGTACGGTCGTTTCTCAAGTTCGGTTCAAAGCGGGCGGCCGCTGGCGACGTCGATAAAGATGACCCGGACTTCGCCCTGCGCGGTCACGACCTTGACCCGCCATACCGGCCGGCCTTCGCGCTCCGCCTTCTCGACCGACAGCACCCGCCCATTGCTCGCGCGCTGGGCGATGGCTGCCGCGTCATCGCGGCTGACGTCGGCCCAGGCCGGCATCGCAACGACGATCAGCAGACTGGCCAGCAGAGCGGAGAATTTCAGCATGGTGGGTCCTGTGCGAACGATAGGTTGGGAATAGTACTACGGTACCAGCGGATCGACCGACACCCGTACCGGCATGGTCCTGCCCGGGTTGTCGCGGGTGGTGGTGGTGTACTGCTGGCCACGGTATTCGTAGGTCACACGGTAACCGGTCACGCGGCTCTGCCAGTCCTCGACGGTACGGCAACGCTGCACTTCACGTGGGACGTCTTCGTACTCGACCCGGTTGTCGCGGTTGTCGATACGGTCACCGGTCAAGGCACCGACCACGGCACCCAGGGCGGTCGCCGCTTCACGGCCGTGGCCCTTGCCAACCTGGTTGCCGACGATGGCACCGGCCACGCCGCCAACCACGGCACCACCGTAGCTACGCTCGCCGCCGACACGACGGGTCTCGGTCACCACTTCGCTGGAGCATTCCTTGTGCGGCACGCTGATGCGCTCATATTGCGGTTCCACATTGCGGACGCGGGCGGTGTCTTCAAAGCTGGCAGCCTGCGCGCTGGCAAACCCTGCGGCTATCAGGCTGGAGAGTATGACGAGGCGGTTCATGGCGTACATCCTTTCTGTGAGGGATGGACGCAGTGTGAGGGCGGGGCAGTGAACCGAAGCTGAACATTGACGGCGCTACAAGGCGCCGCACTTTGGGCCTTGCGACCCAGGCCCAGCGCGCCCTGCGGGCTGAGTGCCGACCCACTCAGTCTTGCTAGAACGCTTCAGGCATCTTCTGCAGGATGATGAGGCGACGGTTCTCGATCCGCACATAGCCACCGAACACCAGCTCCTTCATGATCCGCGCCACCATCTCGCGCGAGGAACCGACCCGGTCGGCAATGGCCTGCTGGGTCATCGGTTCTTCGACCTGCAGGTGGCCTTCCTTCTCGACCGCCAGGTCTTCGAACAGCAGCCGGACCCGACTGTAGACATCCTTGAGTGCCAGGTTCTTGACCGCCTCGGTCAGTTGCCGGGTACGGCGTACCAGGCTGACCAGCACCTTGAACTGGATATTGGGGTGGTTGTGCAGGAGCGAAAGAAAGTCTTCCTTCTGGATGACCAGGAAGGCGCTCTGTTCTTCAGTCTCGACCGAGGCCGTACGCGGCTCGTCGTCCAACAGCGCCAGCTCGCCCACGTATTCACCCGGCCCCAGCACGGCCAGCACGTATTCCTTGCCGTTGGAATCGCTGACAAAGACCTTGAGACGGCCTTGCATCAACAGGAACATGGAGCTACCAGGATCCCCTTCATTGATGATGATGGTGCCCTTGGGATAGGTCTTGGCCGTGGCCGAAGCCTCGATATGGGACAGCTCCTCGTCGGAGAGGCCGTGGAACAGGGGGATTTGCTTCAGGGTCGCAATCATGGACATACCCGGCGGTTAGGAAGGCGCCTTCTCGGCACCGGCGGCAGGCTTGGCGGCATCCTTCTTGCCGGATTCGGCCTGGGCATCGGCATGCGTATCGGCTTCGGTTCCGCCACCGATCTCGACCGTGGCCACTTCGGATTTGCGGCTGGGCATATCCGGCGGCGGCGCCACGATTTCCAGCTTGTTCTTGGCCATGTATTCGTTCATTTCCTTCCAGCCGGCAAAGATGTCGGCCTTGGAAACACGGGGATTGCGCTGAAAACAATCCTCCAGCGCCCGGCCGGAATGACGGCAGGATGCCCCGATGGCGCGGCCATTGAGCTTGCTCTGGTTGGCCAGCTCGGACAGACGATCACAACCGGTCAGACCGAGCAGCAGCATGGCAAACAAAAATATCCGTGTTGTCATCGTGTTCGGACGCTTTATTCAAGTTGTTTAAGAATTGTAAGCCAGTTTTTGGCAATACTCACATCCAGCTGGCGGCACCGCGGTCTGGCCCCTGTTCCCTACCGCTGCCAAGCAACCGGCGAAGTACCCCTGACTTATCGGCAAGCTCCGCTTCAACTTTATGGCTGCCACGCGCTATTTCGCCAAGCACTGATTCAGGCCCAAGGTTGTGGCTTGGCGACCACAAGCGGCCCATCTACGCGCCAGAAATGACGAGCGTGCGCTTGACTGGGGGATTGCGTATAAAATGCGCAATTATTCGAACACTCGATCGCCCACCCAAGAAAAGCACCATGACCACACAAGAAGAGAAGACACGTCGAGCCGAACTGATTGCCGCCGCCAGCCGCCTGTTCAAGGAACAAGGCTACGAGCGCACCACCGTGCGCGACCTGGCCCAGGCCGTGGGCATGCAATCGGGCAGCCTGTTCTACCATTTCCGTACCAAGGAAGAGATGCTGGTGGCCGTCATGGCGGCAGGCATCGGCGACCTGACCGACCGCGCCGAAGAGGCGCTGGCCAACGCCAAGACCCCGCTCGACCGGCTCAAGACCCTGTGCCGCGTTCACCTCGACACCCTGCTCGGCGACGACAAGGGCGCTCTCTCGGTGCTGCTCTACGAATGGCCCAGCCTGTCGGACAAGGCGCGTGCCGAGCTGATCAAGCTGCGCGATGCCTATGAGCGCGACTGGCAACTGGTGCTCGACGAGGCCGCCGCTGCGGGCCTGGTGCACCAGGACACCCGCCTCTTGCGCAAGCTGTTGCTGGGCGGGCTGCATTGGACCATCCAGTGGTACAAGCCGGACGGCAACAGCAGCCCTTCGGAACTGGCCGACCGCATGCTTGAGCTGATCCTGAAGAAGTAAGCGCAGGACAACAAAAAACCCGCCTCTCGACGGGTTTTTTGTTGTCCGCCCCGGCCAGGTTCAGCGCGACGGGTAGGCTACGGCCTGCAAGCCCCCGCCGCCACCCTGCCAGCTCCATTGCGACTTCCAGGCACCGAGCACCATATTGGGGTACTCCGGCTGGCCCAGGCTGCCGTTGTAGCGGCCCAGAGCACGGTAGAGGTCACCCTTTTCGATATCGACATAGTGACGCAGGATGGTGCAGCCGAAACGCAGATTGGTATACATGTCGAACAGGTTGTGCTCGCTGCTACCGATGCTGCGCTGCCAGAAAGGCATGACCTGCATCAGACCGCGGGCACCGACCGAGGAGATGGCGTACTTTCGAAAGCCACTCTCCACCTGGATCAAGCCAAGCACCATCTGCGGGTCGAGCCCCGCGCGGGTCGCTTCGTAATGGATCGCCGTCAGCAGCTTCTCGCGCATGAAGTCGTCGGGAATCTTCTTCTTCAGGCGGGAGGACATTTCGCGTAGCCAGGCATCGCCTTCGGCCGGATTGGCGAACACCAACCGGGGCGCGACGCTGTCATTGATCGAACGCTGCATGGCCGTCGCCACCGAGAGCGACAAAGCCTCTTCCTTCTGCGCGCCGGCAAGCACCGGCAACGCAGCGGAAAACAGCATGGAAACAATGACTAAGCGACGCATAACCCCAACTCTAGGCCTCAAGCGGCCAGCTTGCCAGACAGGTAGGCACTGACCGCATCCTGGGCCACGAGTTCCGTCGTGCCATCGCGGCGCGACACGTACTCGACCTTGCCCTCGGCCAGCGACTTGTCGCCGATGGTGATCCGATGCGGCACACCGATCAGTTCCATATCGGCAAACATCACACCGGGTCGCTCGTTGCGGTCATCCAGCAGCACGTCCACACCCTTGCCACGCAGTTCGGCATAGAGCGCATCGGCTGCAGCCTTGACCGCCTCGGAGCGCTGGTAGCCCACCGGAACGATGGCCACGGTGAAGGGTGCCATGGCGGCGGTGAACTTGATGCCGCGCTCGTCGAAGTTCTGCTCGATGGCAGCACCGACGATGCGACTGACGCCAATACCATAGCAGCCCATTTCCATGGGCTTGAGCTGGCCTTCGCTGTCGAGGTAGTTGCAACCCAGCGCAGCCGAGTACTTGGTACGCAGCTGGAAGATATGGCCCACTTCGATACCGCGGCAGATCTCCAGCACGCCCTTGCCATCCGGTGAAGGATCGCCCGCCACGACATTGCGGATATCGGCCACCACGTCAGCCTCAGGCAGATCACGGCCCCAGTTGACGCCGGCGGTGTGGAATTTGGGCTTGTTGGCGCCGACCACGAAGTCGCTCATGGCCGCCACGGTACGGTCGGCGATCACGCGCACCTTGCTGCGGTCCACGCCGACCGGGCCCAGGAAGCCAGGGGGGCAGTTGAAGAAGGCGCGGATTTCTTCCTCGCTGGCAAAGCGGAAGTCGGCGAGACCCTCGATCTTGCCCACCTTGACCTCATTGAGGCTGTGGTCGCCACGCAGCAGCAGGATATGCAACTGCTCGCCGGCCATCAGGGCGATCAGCTTGACGGTGCGTTGCAGCGGAATACCCATCAGCTCGGCTACCGCCTCGCAGGTAGTCTGCTTGGGGGTGTCCACATCGCGCAGCGGCTCTACGGCAGCGGCGCGCGGGGCAGCGGGTGCCAGGGCCTCTGCCAGCTCCACATTGGCGGCGAAGTCACTGGTCGGGCAGTAGGCCAGCGCATCCTCGCCGGAATCGGCCAGGACATGGAATTCATGCGAGCCATCGCCACCGATCGCACCGGTATCGGCCGCGACCGCACGGAACTGCAGCCCCAGACGCGTGAACACATTGCTATAGGCGCGATACATGGTGGCGTAAGACTTCTCCAGGCCGGCGAAGTCCACGTCGAAGGAGTAGGCGTCCTTCATGACAAACTCGCGCGCCCGCATCACCCCAAAGCGCGGCCGGATCTCATCGCGGAATTTGGTCTGTACCTGGTAGAAGTTGAGCGGCAGCTGCTTGTAGCTCTTGATCTCGGTGCGGGCGATATCGGTGATGACTTCTTCATGGGTAGGGCCAAAGCAGAAGTCGCGATCATGCCGGTCCTTCATCTTCAACATCTGTGGGCCGAACACCGCCCAGCGGCCGCTCTCCTGCCACAGCTCGGCCGGCTGGATGGCCGGCATCAGGAGCTCCAGGGCACCCGACTGGTTCATTTCGTCGCGGACGATGGCCTCGACCTTGCGCAGCACGCGCAGGCCCAGCGGCATCCAGGTATAGAGGCCGGAACCGAGCTTCTTGATCAGGCCGGCGCGCAGCATCAGCTTGTGGCTGGGCAGCTCGGCCTCGTTGGGGGCTTCTTTGAGCGTGGAGAGAAAGAATTGCGAGGTGCGCATCGGCTGGCTGCTCGGTAATCAGGTCGTCAATATCGCGCGCTAAGCGCGCTGCCACGCCTGCCTACCCTGGCTGGCAGAGCGGCAAGCGGCATGGCGCAAATGCGCCATGTCGATGAAAGCAGACGATTTTACCGTAGCGCAACCGGTGCGGCGAGGGGGCCGTCAGCGGCGCTTGAGCACTTCCTCGATCTTGCCGCTGACCAGCTTGTCCAGCTGTGGCTGCAAAGCACCCAGCGTGCGCTTGAGCACCTCAACATGCAGCGAGGCAATCTGTTTGGCGAGTTCACCCCGCACCAGCTTCTCGATTTCGGGTTTGAGGCTGGTCAGGATGGCCGCCGTCAGCTCGGCCGGATCAGGCGCGGGCAAGGCATCGGCGGCATGGATCTCATCGGCGGCATCAAGCTCGATACTGAGCTCGGGCACTTCCTCCGATACCAGCTTGGCCACCGGCGCCGCCGGTGCCAAGGGTTTGAACGGCGCGGCCGGGACTGCCGGGGCCGCAGCTGTCGCAACCAATGGCGCAGGGTTGGCCTGCGGTGTGGCAGATATCGCTGGTGCCAGGGCTTGCGGGGGCGGTGCAACGGGACGTACCACCGACGCTGGCGCGATGGACGGGGGGGCCGCGCTGGTCGGCGCCGCTTTGGCTGGTGCCGTGGCCGGCTCGTCAGGCAGCGAGAAATCGAAATTGAGCGCCAGCTCCGGCATCAAGGGACCACTCACCGGCGATGGGGCCGGCGCGGGGGCCGGCTTGGCGATCGCAGGCTTGTCAGCGGGGATGACCAGCTCAGGAAAATCCAACACCGGCGGAGCCGGGTTCAGGGTTGCGGCCGGTCGTGGTGTGGCCGCCGGGGGCGGCACGATGGGACGGGAGTCGGGCAGGACGGGCGCCTCGTCGACCACTGGCAGGCTGGTGACCTCGGTCGGCGGGCCGTCCGGGCTATGACGCCATTGCGGGGCCGGTGCAGCAGGGGTATCCGCCGGATATTCAGCCCGGATCTCATCCGGTGTGAACATCAGGTCGTCACCCACCACGGAGGCCACCTGGGTCAAGACCGGGATCTCGCCGAACGCATCGGCAGGGTCAAGATCGGTCAGCACCGGCACATTGGGATCGACGCCGCTGCCACGATGCCGGGCAATCAACGCATCCATCTTGCCGAGCACTGCCGGCGGTTCGGTATCAGGGTCCGGCGGGGGATAGGACTCAGCCATGTCTCAACCTTTAACCAGTGTGGCCATGTCGGTGAAGTCCACCTCGTAGCCGGCCTGCTTGTAGAGCTGCAAGCGTGTCCGCGCCTCCTGGCGCAGGGCCATGTCGTCGCGCGGCACGATTTCGACGATGCGTTCTATCCCCATGTCGGTACGGACAATATGGGAAGTCCAGTTAAACACCACGTCCCGCGGCAACAGCACCTCGAGGCGGTGGTCGATCAGCGCCGGTGTCTGGGCAGCCAGCGCGTGGCTGCCCAGGCAATGCGGCACAAAACCGGTGGGTGGGAACTCCCACAGCAGCCGGTCCAGCATCTGGCTGGCCGTCTCGGAATCCGTCACCACACCGGTGGCGAGCTTGCGCTTCACCGCCTTGCCCACGAGCTGGCATAGCGCCTGCTCGCGGTTGGCCACGTTGAAGTAGAAGCTCGCCTGTGGCACGGGCCTTACTTCTTCTTAGCAGCCGTTTTCGCGGCCGGCTTGGCGACAGCAGGCTTGGCGGCCGGCTTCACCGCGGGCTTGGCCACTGCAGCGGGCTTGGCGGCGGCTTTTGCGGCAGGCTTGGCGGCCGGTTTAGCAGCCGGCTTGGCCGTCTTCGCAGCTACGGCAGCCTTGGCCGCAGGTGCCGCCTTGCTGGCAGCAGCAGCCTTGGCCGGTGCAGCCTTGGCAGTCGGTGCGGCCTTGGCGGCGGACTTGGTCTTGCCGGCAGCAGCGGCGCGGGTACGCAGGAACTGGGTCAGGAGCGGCACCGGGCGACCGGTAGCACCCTTGGCAGCGCCCGACTTCCAGGCAGTACCGGCGATATCGAGGTGAGCCCAGTCGTACTTCTCGGCAAAGCGCGACAGGAAGCAGGCTGCAGTCACCGAACCACCGCCCGGACCGCCGATATTGGCGAGGTCGGCGAAGTTGGATTTCAGCTGTTCGTGGTATTCCTCGCCCATCGGCATCTGCCAGGCGCGGTCACCGGCCTGATCGCCAGCGACTTGCAGTTCGCGGGCCAGCGCGTCCTTGTTGGCATACAGGCCGCTGGTGTGGTTGCCCAGGGCGACCACGCAAGCACCGGTCAGGGTGGCTACGTCGATCACCACGGCCGGGTCAAAACGCTCGGCGTAGGTCAGCGCGTCGCACAGGATCAGACGACCTTCAGCATCGGTATTGAGGATCTCGACGGTCAGACCATTCATGGTGGTGACCACGTCGCCCGGCTTGCTGGCGTTGCCGGCCGGCATGTTCTCGCAGCTGGCGACCACGGCGTAGACATTGAGGGGCAGCTTGGCAGCGCCGACGCCATGCATGGTGGCCAACACCGAACCGGCACCCATCATGTCGTACTTCATCTCGTCCATATTGGCACCCGGCTTGAGGCTGATACCGCCCGAATCGAAGGTGATGCCCTTGCCCACCAGCACGATGGGCTTATCACCCTTGGCACCGCCTTCATGCTTGAGGACGATCAGCTTCATGGGCTCGACCGAGCCCTTGGCAACCGACACGAAGGACAGCATGCCGAGCTTCTCGATCTCGGCGCGGTCCAGCACTTCGACCTTCATGCCGAACTGCTTGGCGATGTCCTTGGCGGTGTTGGCAAGGTGGGTCGGGGTGCAGAAGTTGGGGGGCAGGTTGCCCAGGCTCTTGGCCACGGTCAACGAGGAGCCCAGTGCGGCACCGGCGGCTACGCCGGCGCTGGCGGCGGCCTCGTCGGCCTTGCCGACCAGCACGGTCACCTTCTTGAGGACGGCCTTGGTGTCCTTCTTGGACTTGGTGGCATCGTACTTGTAGCTGGCATCGTGCGCCGCGACGGCGATCTCTTCGGCAGCCCAAGCGGCAGCCTTGCCGTCGAAGGCAACAGCCAGTTCACCACCGGCAGCCACGCCGGCCTTGACGGCGGCACGGGCGGCATCACGGAATTCCTTGTCGCTGCTGCCCACGCTGACCAGCAACACGCGCTCGGCGGCAACACCGTTCACCTTGTGCAGCAGTACGCTGCTGCCGGCCTTGGCGTCGAGATCGCCCAGCTTGACGACTGCGGCGAGATGGCCGCCGGCAGCCTTGTCCACCGCTTGCGCCGCAGCGCCCAGTTTTCCGTTGCTGACCGACAGTGCCAGCACAGCTGCTTTGTGTTTTTCAGGGCTTGCGGCCTTGGCGATGATTTCCACGGTGGACTCCTGTAAGATCGCGGCTTGGCCGCCACCCGAAATGGGATAGCGCGCCCCGCTGGGTTTCTGATACGCACCGCGGCTTGTGGCCGCAGCGAGAATCGGGGAAATTCCCCCGATTTTCCGAACTCAACCGGCAAAAGTCAAAGCACAACCTGTGTCCGCCCCGAATTCACGCCCTTCCCCGTTGCGTTTGATCATGCCGTCCGAGCGATTGTTCGAGCGCGCCATGCTGCGCGAATTCGCCAGCATGGGGGCCGGTGTGTTCATCGTTCTGCTCAGCATCATGGTCGTCACCAGCGGTGCCAAACTGCTGAGTTGGGCTGCCAGCGGCACGGTCAGCGCCGATGCCGTCGGTGCGCTGCTGGGCTTCACCTTGCTGGGTATCGTGCCCTGGATCGTCTCCATGACGGTGTTCATCACCGTGCTGTGGTCATTGACCCGTGCCTGGCGCGATCACGAAATGGCGATCTGGTTTTCTGCCGGCCAACCGCTGACCGCCTGGATACGCCCAACACTGACCTTTGCCGTGCCGCTCGCCCTCGTGGTGGCCATGTTGAGCATGGGGCTTAGCCCCTGGGCCAAACAGAAGAGCCGTGAATACCGCGAGCAGATGGCCAGCCGCGACGATCTCTCCGCTCTCTCCCCTGGCCTCTTCAAGGAATCCACCCTGGCCGACAGGGTGACCTTTATCGAGAATTTCGCCGGCAAGAGTGGCGCAGCGCGCAACATCTTCGTGCAATCGACCGAAAAGGATGGCTCGCAGACCGTCACCGTCTCGGCCGAAGGCTACCTACTGAGCATGCCGGATGGCGAGCGCACCCTGGTGCTACAGAATGGCCGCCGCTATGAGGGCACCCAGGGCCAGGTCAACTACCGCATCGTCCAGTTCACCGAGGCCCGCATCCGTGTGCAGGAGCCTGACCGTCACGAGGTACGCACCTCCAGCGAGGCAGCCCCTACGCTGGACCTGATCGGCAGCCAGGACCTTGACGACAAGGGCGAACTGGCCAGGCGTATTGCCAGCCCGGTGACCACCCTGTTACTGGCCCTGCTGGCCATACCGCTGGCCTACGTCAACCCGCGGGTCGGTCGCGGCTTCAACCTGATCGTCGCCATCCTGCTGTTCTCCATCTACCTCAACCTGGTCAGCATCGGCCAGAGCTGGATCTCCTCCGGCAAGCTGCCCAGCATTGTTGGTATCTGGCCGGTGCACCTGGTCATGACCGTCGTGGTATGGGCCCTGTTCCGCTTGCGAGCCAAGCCGCGCACATGAAAGCCATCACCCGCTACCTGATCGCCGATATCGTCCGCAGCAGCGTGTTCGTGCTGGCGGGCCTGCTCGGCCTGTTCCTGTTCTTCGACCTGATCGGCGAGTTGCGCGATGTCGGCCACGGCAGCTATACCTTTGCCAAATTGCTGGGCTACGTGCTGTTGCTGGTGCCGGGCCACGCCTACGATCTGATGCCGATCGCGGTGCTGATCGGCGGCATGATCGGCCTCTCCATGCTGAACCAGCATTCCGAACTGACTGTGATGCGGGTAGGTGGATTGTCACTGGTCCGGCTGATCGGCATCCTCGCGGTGGCCGGCCTGCTGTTCGCCCTGGCGACCATGGCCATCGGCGAGTACGTGGCCCCCTACGCCGAACGCTCGGCCACCCAGCTGCAGCTGGCGGCCAAGGGCCAGGTACTGACACAGGACTCCCGCTCTGGCTTCTGGCAGCGTGAGGAAGGCAGCTTTGTGAACGTGCGCGAGGTCCTGCCCGACCAGACGTTGCGCCATGTCAACGTCTACCGCTTCGACCGTGCCCAGCACATGTCCAGCTACGGTTACGCCCTGCGCGGCCAGTGGCTGCCCACCGAAGGCGCCTGGAAGCTGACCGACATCACCCTGACCCATTTCGACCAGGACCAGGTCCGGATGGAGAGGCTGCCCGAGTACGTGTGGCGTTCCTCGCTGACGCCCAGCACGCTGTCCGTGCTGCTGATCCGGCCCGAGCAGATGTCCATCCTGACCCTGCTCGACTATATCGAGCACTTGCGGCGCAACCAGCAAAAGACCAGCCGTTACGAGATCGCGCTGTGGACCAAGCTGGTCTACCCGCTGGCCAGCCTGGCCATGCTGGTAATCGCCCTGCCCTTCGCCCAAACCCAGCGGCGCGCCGGCGGGGTGGGCATGAAGCTCTTTATCGGCATCATGATGGGGTTGGGCTTTTACTTCGTGAACAAGCTGATCAGCACCTGGGGCCTGCTCTATGACTGGCCGCCCGTGCTGGCAGCCTCCATCCCGACGCTGAGCTTCCTGTTGTTCGCTCTCGCCCTGCTCTACCGCCAGGAACGACGTTAACACCGCCAACCTGACACCCAGACCTGGGCCAGGAATAAAGCAGAACGCCCGGCAAGCCCGGGCGTTTTGCCTTGTGTGGGCCAAGAGCATCGTTCAGCCGATGAAGTAGGCCAGCGCGAAGAGGCCGATCATCAGCACACTGAGGGTAAGCTTGGCGACGGTCCCCACCAGCATGCCCAGCCAGGTTGCCAGCCCGACCTTGCCGGCTCGTAACGTTTCGCCACGGGCGATCAACTCCCCCGCCGCAGCGCCGACAAAGGGGCCGAATATCAGACCGGGTATACCCAGAAAGATGCCCAGCACCGCCCCCAGGGTGGCACCGATGACGGCCTGGCGGCTGGCGCCCAGCTTTTTCGCCCCCCAGGCACCGGCGATGAAGTCGATCACGGCCATGATGATGGTCAGGGCCAGCAGCACCGCCAACCAGCCCCAGCCCACGCGCTGGAAACCATCGAGCCAGGCACCGAGCAGAAAGCCGCCAAACAGCAGCGGTGCCGCCGGGATCAGTGGCAGCAGATTGCCGGCGAGGCCCGCCAGCAACATCACGAATACCAGCAACCAGCCCAGCCATGCCGCGTAGTCCATACCACCCTCTCCGCCTGGGCGACAGCGCCCAGGGGCGAGCATAGCCGGCAGCGATGCCAGCGGCCAGACCGGGGCAAGGAAGGGAAGTTGGAAATGCAAAGGCGACCCTGCCTGCTGGTCGCCTTGGTTTGCCGGTTTACCTTCCGGCTGCAGCGTTAACACACGCTACATGAAGGACGGGTCAATGCAACGTACCCGTTAGAAATGCGTAGTCGCCAGCACGGCGGCCAAAGGAACCACGCTGATCACTGCCGATCAGCGCCAGGTTGGAAATTCGCCAGTCGCGTTCCTGCGGATGTATGGGGTGACGACGTTGAACGGCGCGACGTTCCGGGCCTTGGTAGCTAAGCGTGTCAATCAATCTCAATGACTGTTCGCGCATCCGGCCTCCTTTCCTTGGCGCAGCGCTGACATCCGCTGCTTGAGACCTGACTCTAGTCCTGTAGGGTTTTTTTTGCGCGCCCGTTCGTCGCGGAAGAAGCACCTAGTTGAAAACAACGAGCGACACGTGGCACCCAAGTTCAGAGGTGCGCCCGGGAACCCGGACGCTTACCCATTGCGAGACCTGATGCAACGGTGCTCACCTGATTTAGCCCCAGCCCCTCCGCCCCGCCCGCCGGCGGGGAACCTCGCTGACGCTCGTCAGCGCGCCGTAGAGGCTTTACCTAACACCCGTTGCTTTTCGTACTAACCGCCCCAGCCGAAGCGGCGCAGGTCGATGCGGCCGTTGTCGGCGAATTGCACGCCTTCGGCTTCCAGTAGCACACGCTGCAGGTCGTCCGAGCCATCGAGGCCGCGCGGGCTGATGCGGCCTTCGCCATTGACGACCCGCCACCAGGGTACGCTGGCCGCGTCGTCAGGGACCTGCTTGAGTGCCACACCCACGTGGCGGGCATGGCGTGGCAGTCCCGCCGCCTTGGCGACCGCGCCGTAACTCATCACCCAGCCCTCGGGTATGGTACGGATCACGGCGTAGAAGGCGGCGTGCTGGGCGTTCATCTGGCCGGTACGCCCGCCACTGCCTGGTAGTGCAGCACGGTCGGGAAAGGGTCGTAGAAGTGGTGCAGCAACGCCTTCCACTGCTGGTACTGCGGCGATAGGCGAAAACCCTGTTCATGGTCAGCCAGGCTCCGCCAGCGCACCAGCAGGGCGTAGTGGCCAACGCGCTCCAGGCAACGCTGCAGCTCGTGCTCAACGTAGCCCGGCATGCTGGCGATGATGCGCTGTGCTTCCAGAAAGGCGGCCTCAAAGGCCGCCTCCTGGCCGGGTCGCACCTGTAGGGGTGCGATCTCCAGTATCAACTCAGCCCCGCTCGATCTGGCTGACATCGCGCACCGCACCGGTGTCGGCACTGGTGGTCATGGCGGCGTAGGCACGCAAGGCCGGGCTGACATGACGTTGCCGATCGACGGGCTTCCAGGCATCTTTGCCACGCGCCTCCATGGCGGCGCGGCGACGCGCCAGCTCGCTCTCGGCAATCGCAAGATGAATACGACGGTTGGGGATGTCGATCTCAACGGTATCGCCCTCCTCCACCAGGCCGATAGCACCACCCTCGGCCGCCTCAGGCGAGGCATGGCCAATCGAAAGGCCCGACGTACCACCGGAAAAACGCCCGTCGGTCAGCAGCGCGCAAGCCTTGCCCAGGCCCTTGGACTTCAGATAGCTGGTCGGGTAGAGCATCTCCTGCATGCCGGGCCCGCCCTTGGGGCCTTCGTAGCGGATCAGCACCAGGTCGCCCGCCACGATGCGGTCGGCCAGGATGGCCTCTACCGCTGAATCCTGGCTCTCGAAGATACGGGCCCGGCCAGTGAAGGTCAGGATGCTCTCGTCCACGCCGGCCGTCTTCACGATACAGCCACGCTCGGCGATATTGCCGTACAGCACGGCCAAGCCGCCGTCCTGCGAATAGGCATTCTCCTTGGAGCGGATGCAACCGTTGGTACGGTCCATGTCGAGATCGGGGTAGCGCATGGACTGGCTGAAGGCGATGGTGGTGGGTACACCACCCGGCGCGGCACGGAAGAAGCGGTGCGCCTCGGAGTCGGCCGGCTGGCGCATCACATCCCAGGCGGCCAACGCAGCCCCCATGTTGGGCGCATGTACGGTCAGCGCATCGCCATGGATCAAGCCGGCACGGTCCAGCTCAGCCAGGATGCCGATCACGCCACCGGCGCGGTGCACATCCTCCATATGGTACTTCTGGGTGGCCGGTGCCACCTTGGCCAGGCACGGTACCCGGCGCGAGACGCGGTCGATGTCGGCCATCTTGAAGTCCACACCGGCCTCGCTGGCGGCCGCCAAAAGGTGCAGCACGGTATTGGTCGAGCCGCCCATGGCCACATCCAGGCTCATGGCGTTCTCAAAGGCCTTGAAGGTGGCAATGCTGCGCGGCAGCACCGAGGCGTCGTCGCCTTCGTAAAAACGCTTGGCCAGCTCAACGATCAAGCGGCCGGCCTTGAGGAACAGCTCCTTTCGGTCCGCATGGGTAGCCAGGGTGGAGCCGTTGCCCGGCAAGCTCAGGCCCAGGGCCTCGGTCAGACAGTTCATGGAATTGGCGGTGAACATGCCCGAACAGGAACCGCAGGTCGGGCAGGCGCTGCGCTCGACCGCGGCCACCTCGGCATCGCTGACCTTGTCGTTGGCGGCCTCCACCATGGCGTCCACAAGGTCGAGCTTGCGGGTCTCGCCATGCCAGTTGACCTTGCCGGCCTCCATGGGCCCGCCAGATACGAACACCACCGGGATATTGAGCCGCAGTGCGGCCATCAACATGCCGGGGGTGATCTTGTCACAGTTGGAGATACACACCAGCGCATCGGCACAGTGGGCGTTGACCATGTACTCGACCGAGTCGGCGATCAGCTCACGGCTGGGCAGCGAATAGAGCATGCCGCCATGGCCCATGGCGATGCCGTCGTCCACGGCAATGGTGTTGAATTCCTTGGCCACGCCACCGGCACGCTCCACCTCGCGGGCCACCAACTGGCCAAGGTTCTGCAGGTGCACGTGGCCAGGCACGAATTGGGTGAAACTGTTGGCGATGGCAATGATGGGCTTGTCGAAGTCGCCATCCTTCATGCCGGTGGCGCGCCAGAGTGCGCGAGCACCGGCCATGTTGCGGCCGTGGGTGGTGGTACGGGAACGGTAAGCGGGCATGGGGTGAATCCTTGGCGTGCCAGTGCGCGCCGAAATAGTGGTCGGATTGACGGCCCGGTGATGCGGGAAGGAAACGGGGTCGCGGGAAGCGGCGGTTGGCCTGCCTTGCACGACCCGCGCCGGGATGGAGGCGCTACGTTTCGCGGGTCTGTAGGAGAACGATTGTAGCCTGACTTTGCCGCCACGACGACAGCCTGCCAGCGGCTGTATGGACCTACGGCAATCCTTGCCCATAGGGACGACGTACGGTCTACACTCCCGCCCATGCACAGCAACCTACTCCGCGGCGCTGCCGCTCATGGCCACCACAAGGTCACCTTCGTCGAATTGTTCTTTGACCTGGTTTTCGCCTTCGCCATCACTCAGCTTTCACACAGCCTGATCAATCACTTCAGCCTGGCAGGAGCGGCCCATACCCTGATGCTGTTGCTTGCAGTCTGGTGGGTCTGGGTTTTTACCTCCTGGGTGACCAACTGGCTGGATCCCGAAAAACTGCCGGTCCGTATCGCCCTGCTGGCTCTGATGCAGGCAGGACTGTTGCTCTCCGCCTCGATACCCGATGCCTTTGAAGGGCGAGGACTGATGTTTGCGCTTGCCTATGTCTTCATGCAGGTGGGCCGTAACGCCTTTGCACTGGGCTCACTGGGCGACCAGCACCCGGCCCTGCACCGCAACTTTCTGCGCATACAGGTCTGGCTCACGACCGGCGGTACGCTCTGGATTGCCGGCGGCCTGCTTGACGGCCAGGCCAGACTCGTTTGCTGGCTGCTGGCCTTGCTGGTCGAGTATGCCTCGCCGGCCATGGGTTTCTGGACGCCGGGCATGGGCCGCTCCAGTACCCGCGACTGGAATGTTGAAGGCGGCCACATGGCCGAACGTTGCGCGGCGTTCATCCTGATCGCCCTGGGTGAATCCATCGTCGTGACCGGCGCCACCTTCAGCGCCAGTACCTGGACTCCCGTCGGTGTCACCGCTTTTGTGATTTCCTTTGTAGGCAGCCTGGCGATGTGGTGGCTGTATTTCGACGTCAGCGCCGAGCGAGGCAGCGAGCGCATCGCCCACGATCAGGACCCCGGTCGGTTGGCGCGCCTGGCCTATACCTACATCCACCTGCCCATCGTGGCAGGCATCATCGTCGCCGCCGTGGCCGACGAGTTCGTACTGACTCATCCGCTTGGCCATAGCGAACCCAAGGTCATACTGACCGTGCTGGGCGGCCCCGTGCTTTATCTGCTGGGCTGCGCACTGTTCAAAGCCGCCATCGCAGGTCGACGGCGTCCGCCCATCTCCACGCTGCTGGGCGTCACCACCCTGTTATTGCTAGCCTGGCCCGCCCCGTCCTTGAGCCCGGTGCTGTTGTCCGGACTCGCCACCCTGGTCCTGGTCGCGGTAGCGGCCTGGGACCGCCACAGCATGGCCCGCTGCCTGCCCCAGACGGTCACGGCGGATTGACGCCGGCCGGCTATAATGCCGGCCTCCCTGCCTCTTACCTGAGCTGACAGATGCTGATCCACCCGCACTTCGACCCGGTCGCCATCCACCTGGGGCCCCTCTCCATACGCTGGTACGGGCTGATGTATTTGATCGCCTTCGTGCTCTTCCTGGCCCTGGGTAACTACCGCATCCGCAAACACCCCGAGAGCGGCTGGACCAAGACCCAGCTCGACGATCTGCTGTTCTACGGCGTACTGGGCGTGATACTCGGCGGCCGGCTGGGCTATGTGCTGTTCTACAAGCCCAGCTTCTACTTCAACAACCCGATCGATATCTTCAAGATCTGGGAAGGCGGCATGGCCTTCCATGGCGGCTTCCTGGGCGTGCTGGTGGCCATGTGGCTGTATGGCAGGAAGACCGGTCGTACCTTCTTCCAGATCAGCGATTTTGTCGCCCCGCTGGTACCGCTGGGCCTGGCCGCGGGCCGGCTCGGCAATTTCATCAATGGCGAATTGTGGGGCCGTATCACCCGTCCCGATGTCCCCTGGGCCATGCTGTTCCGTGGTGCAGATGTGAACGCCGAGGACCAGCTGGCGGCGCAGACCAACCCCGAGTACTACACCTGGCTGCAGACCTATGGCGGCCTGCCGCGCCATCCTTCCCAGCTCTACCAGTTCGTCCTGGAAGGGCTGATGCTGTTCGTGGTGCTGTGGCTGTACTCGCGTAAACCGCGCCAGACCGGCCAGGTGTCTGCCATATTCCTGATCGGCTACGGCCTGTGCCGCTTTATTGCCGAATTCGCGCGTGAGCCCGACAACTTCCTGGGCCTCTTGCAGTTCGGTCTCAGCATGGGCCAGTGGCTGAGCCTGCCCATGATCCTGGCCGGCGCCTACCTGCTGATGGTCAGCTCCCGCCGCCGCTAACCACCCAGGGCATTGCCGTGGCTATTGAATACCGCGACAACTGTGAGGGACTAAGCCGCGAGGTATTGGAGGCACTGTTCCAGGCCACCGAGCTCGGTGGCCGCCTGGGCGACAAGATACTGCGCGCCTTCCTGCAGAGCAGCCATGTCTGCCTGGCCTATGATGGCGAGCGCCTGGTGGGGGTGAGCCGTGCGCTCTGCGACGGCGAATACCATGGCCTGATCTACGACGTGGCGGTACATCCGGACTACCAGCGGCAGGGCATAGGCCGGCAGATGTTGACGCTTTTGCTGGCCGCCATGCCAGTCTGGCGGGTGATGCTGGTGGCGGACGAAGGGGTGCAACCCTTCTACCGGCAAGCGGGCTTCGAGCCCTATCCGGACGTGTTGGCCAAGCTGACTCAGGATTACCTCTACAACTGATCATCCAAAACAAACGGCGCCCAGGGGCGCCGTTTTGCATGGATCACTCCACCCACCTAGAGGCGGAAGTGGGCCACGCTCTCCTGTAGCTCACGGGCGACTTCTTCCAGCCTGCGGGCTGCTTCAGCCCCCTGCTCGGCGCTGTCGGTGGTGTTGCTGGCCATCTGCACGATACGCTCGACGTTCTGGGCGATGTCCTGGCTGGCGGCCGACTGCTCCTTGAGTGCCAGCGAGATCTCGTTCGCCACATTGACCAGTTCGCGGCTGCCCTGCTGGATCTCGCCCATCACGCCATCGGCACTGCGCACACCGGCCACGCCAGCCTCAACCTGGCCGACCGAGGCATCCATGCCGCTCACGGCCTCGGCGGCCGAGCTTTGGATGCCGGCGATCATGCCGCCGATCTGGGCAGTCGCAGCCGTGGTCCGCTCTGCCAGCTTTCGCACCTCATCGGCCACCACAGCAAAACCGCGCCCCTCCTCACCAGCCCTGGCGGCCTCGATGGCGGCGTTCAACGCCAGCAAATTGGTCTGGTCGGCGATCTCGCGGATGACCGCGACGATGGAGGAAATCTGGGCTGTTTCCTGGCCCAGGGCGTTGATGGTATTAGCCGACTGCTGGATGGTACCGGCCACCCGGTCGATCTCCACGCCCACACTGCGGATGGTGGCGCTACCGCGTTCGGCATGCTGGCCAGCCTGCTCGGTCAACGCGTGCGCCGTACCGGCATTGGCCGCCAGATGGTTGACGCTGACACTCATCTCTTCGATCGCCGCGGCCATGGCGGCGGCCGAATCGCTCTGCACCCGGGCACTTTCGGAAATACGGCCGGTGCCGGCACTGACCGCGCCTGCTTCCTGATTGACCCGCTCGGCCAGCTCACGCAGCGCGCCCACATTGGCGGCCATGCCGGTACGCACGGCCTCTACATTGGCCAGGAGGCTGTCGCGGTCACCGGCACGCAACGGTACCACCCGACCCAAGTTACCACCGGCCAGGTCGCGCATCAGGCTGCGGGCCAGATCCGGCTCGCCACCGATCTGCCGCATGACCGACCGGACCAGCCATGCGCCCAAGGCAGCTGCGATCAGCAGGGTCACAACGGAAACCACGATCACCAGGTTGCGGATATGGCTGCTGGCGGTGGCCGCAGCCGTCTTGGCCGCCGCGACCTGGCCAGCGGTATCCTTGCTCCAGCCATCGAGCAAGGTCTGCATGGGCTCCCAGGCGAGCATGCTTTCAAACTGGATGATCTTGTCGCGGGCAGCGTCGAGATCGCCACCGACCACCAGGTCGCGCGCCTCGAACTGATACTGTTGCTGCTGCTTGCGCAGCTCGACAAACTTGGCCAACCGCTTCTTGTCTTCTTCATCGTCAGACAGCAGTTTGGTGGCAGTGGCAACGGCTGCGTCGATACGGGCCGGCGCGGCATTGAGGTCGGCCAGGGCCTTGTCATTGGTCGGGTCGGTGTAAAGGCTGCGCAGCGAGACGCTACTGCCCTGGGCCAGCATGTAGAGCCGCGAGATGATCTGCATCTCGGCCTGGTCGCGCTCGACAAAGTGGTCCAAATGACGCTGATTGTTCTGAAAGCCCACTACCGCGATCACGGCAGTCAGCACAAACAAGCTGCAGACAGCGCCGATCACGGCGCTCATGCGATGAGATAGCTTCACGATGGTTTCCTAATCAGTACTGCCTGCAAAGCCCTTGTAGGGTTGGCGCCCATGTCAATATAGCGCCCCGCAACACAAAGCCCGGCCTGCTTGCCGGGCGTGAATATATTTCCCCAATTGTCGCAAGCGTCCTTCCGAGTGAAATATTAGGGTTTTCTATTATAGAGGCCTGCTAGGCAATTGATTTTTATACCAAAAGCATTTTCAGGCCGCCCATCGCAAATTGGCAGCACCGGTCAGGCTTAATCAGGCAACCAGTTGGGTGCCAAAAGGCACAGCGCCAGCAAGCGGGCCAGCACTTCACCGCGGAAGAAATCGCGGCGGGCATCCTCCGCATCGATGATGCCTACCAGCCTGCCATCCTCGGCATAGAGCGGCAGACATGCCTCGCTCTGCACCTCCGCATCGCAGGTGTAATAAGCGCCGCCCTCGGCCACGTAGCTGTCGACGTTGTCGATGATGCGGCCACGGCCGGACAGGCCCACGGCGCTATTGTTGGAATACTCGGCAAAGGCTTCGGTCAGGGGGAATTCCGCCCTGCTGGGCTTGCCGGCATAGGCCAGCTTCACCAATGCCCGTCCGTCGGCTACCTTGCGGGCCTGATAGACCCCCAACCAACCGCAACCGCTCTCGACCACGATCTGGTCGATCAGCCGCTTGAGCACGGCCAGGCGGTGGCTGGTCTCGACGGTCTCGCCCCCCAGGGTAGGCGCCAGGTCATAGGGTTCGGCCTGCAACTGGTCTGGCAGGGAACAGGCGCCGTTCTCGCCCAGCTCGGGTACCTTGTAGCGGTAGAGGTTGTCGAGCACGGTCGGCACACGGGTGGTCTCGGCCAGTTCGGCGTAGGCAGCGAGGTGGGGCTGCACCAGGGCTTCGGGCAAAAGGTCCGGCAGGCCCGAGCGGGCAAGGTAGTCGGCAGGCGTCATGGTGCGTCTTTCAGGTGGATGGCAGGCTGGCTATATGAGGGCAAACGCATGTGCCGACAAGGGCTCAATGCTTGAGTTGCAGGGCCTGGACCAGCGGCCAGACGTTGTCGAGCAGGCGCGGCTGGGCGGTCGCGACAGGATGTAGCTGGTCGCCCTGAAACAGCTCGGGCTTGTCGGCGATGCCCTCGAACAGGAAAGGCGGCGGGGGCAGCTTGTATTGCCGCGCCAAGTCGCCGAACATGGCATCGAACTTTGTCGTGTAGGCAGGACCAAAGTTGGGCGGCATACGGACGGCGATCAGCCCGACCCGGGCGCCGGCCTTGCGACCGAGCTCGATCATGGTGATCAGATTCTGCCGTGCGGTCTCGACCGGCAGACCGCGCAGGCCATCATTGGCGCCCAGCTCCAGCAGCAAGAGCTCGGGTTGATGCTGCTTGAGCGCCGCCGGCAGGCGGGTCAGACCACCGGCCGTGGTCTCGCCGGACATGCTGGCGTTGACCACCCGCCAGTCCTGGCCGAGCTTTTGCTGCAAGAGGGTAGGCCAGGCCTGCTGGATGCGTATGCCGTAGCCAGCCGAGAGGCTGTCGCCGAACACCAGGACGGTCCGGGGCTCCTTGGCCCAGGCCATAGACGCCAGACAACTGAACAACAGACCCAAGAACAGAACAATGCGCGCCACGCTCGATTTCCCCAATGATGAAACGCTGACCCTCAGCCCCGCCATTCTGGCGGCCCGTGGCCTGAGCAAGCAAGTCGGCTTCGACCATGAGACGCTGACCATACTCGACGAGGTCAGTTTCGCCCTGCCCGAGGGCAGTACGCTGGCCATCGTCGGCGCCTCGGGCTCGGGCAAGTCTACCTTGCTGGGCTTGCTGGCCGGCCTCGACAGCCCTTCCAAGGGCAGCGTCGAGTTGGCCGGACAGGCGCTCGATACCTTGGACGAGGATGGCAGGGCTCGCTTGCGGGCACGCCAGGTCGGTTTTGTGTTCCAGTCCTTCCAGCTCTTGCCGGCGCTGACCGCGCTCGACAATGTGGCGCTGCCCTTGGAGCTCTCCGGCCAGGGTGACGCCCAGCGTACCGCCCAGGCCTTGCTGGAGCGGGTAGGCCTGGGTCACCGGTTGCAACACCGGCCCAAGGAGCTCTCCGGTGGCGAGCAGCAGCGCGTGGCGCTGGCACGCGCCTTCGTCACCCGACCCAAACTGCTGTTTGCCGACGAGCCGACCGGTAACCTCGATACCCAGACCGGTGAGCGGGTCATCGACCTCCTTTTCAGCCTGAATGCCGAATCCGGCACCACCCTGGTCCTGGTCACCCATGACGAGCGACTGGCAGCGCGCTGCGGCTGTCGCCTGCGACTGGCCGCCGGCAAGGTGGTGGAGCGTCAGGGGCTGTGAACAAGCTGCCAAGCGCCAGCTGGCGCAGCCTGCTGACCGATCTTTTGCTCGGTGCCGGCTGGGGTGCACTGCTGGCCAGCCTGGCCAAGGGTGTCCATATCGGCTGGCAGAGCCGCGACGCGGGCTGGGGGTGGCTGTCTGTGCCTTTGGGGCTGGTCAGCGGTCCCGTCTACCTGATCATGGATCTCTATATGCTGCTGGTGCCAGGCGAGCACGCCTGGCTGGTGCTCGACTGGGCCGTGATGGGGGCACTGATCGGGGCAGCATTAGGTCTCTTGCCTGGTGAAGGGCTTGCAGCACTGGACCAGCGTATAGACAAGGACAAGCAATGAAACTCTGGAACCTGGCCTGGCGCTGGCTCAAGCGTGACCTGGCCGCGGGCGAATTGACCGTGATGGCAGTCGCGCTGGTGGTGGCGATAGCCGCCATGAGCAGCGTGGGCTTCTTTACCGACCGGGTAACGCAGGCGCTGCAAAGCGAAGCCGATAGGCTGCTGGCCGCCGACCTGGTGCTGAATACCGACCAGCCGCTGCCACCGGCCTTTGCGGCCGAAGCCGACCGGCGCGGTCTGGCTCGCGGCGCCACCATCACCTTCCCCAGCATGGCGCAGACGGCCGCCCGCGCCCAGCTGACCACGGTCAAGGCAGTCTCCAGCAGCTACCCGCTACGCGGCGAGGTCAAGCTCCTGCAAGGTACCAGCGAGGTCAAGGCCAAGGGGGCACCGGCACCCGGTACCGCCTGGGCCGATCAGCGTCTGTTCGACGCACTCAATCTCGCTCCCGGCGCCAAGCTGCAACTGGGCGAGAAGACCTTTGTATTGGCCGCTGTGCTGGCACGCGAGCCCGATGGGGCCATGGACCTCTACAACTTCGTGCCGCGGCTGCTGTTCAATGAGGCCGACCTAGCCGCCACCAAGCTCATCCAACCTGGCAGCCGGGTACGCTATCGCCTCCTGCTGGCCGGCACACCTGAGCAGGTCAATGCCATGCGCAACTGGCTCAAGCCGCAGCTCAAGCGTGGTCAGCGGCTGGAAAACGTGCAGGAGGCGAGACCGGAGATCAAGACCTCGCTGAACCGTGCCGACCGCTTCCTGCGCCTGTCGGCATTGATCAGCGTCTTTCTGGCAGCGGCGGCCATTGCCTTGGCCGCGCGTCGCTATGTGGAACGGCACCTCGACTCGGTGGCTCTGCTACGTACATTGGGCTTGACCCAGCGCGACATCGTGGGCCTGTTCCTGCGCCAGTACAGCCTCCTGGCGCTGATCGCCATCAGCGGTGGCGTGGCATTGGGCTGGCTGGCCCAGTTCGGCCTCGCCCATGTGCTGGCCGGCTTCTTCGATACCGCCTTGCCGCCAGCCGGCCCCCTGCCCGCCTTGGCTGGTGGCGCGGTCGGCCTGACCCTGCTGCTGGGCTTCTGCCTGCCGCCACTGCTGCGCCTGCGGGGCGTCTCGCCCCTGCGGGTGATACGGCGCGATGCGACACCACCCGGCAACGCCCCGTTAGCCAGCCTGCTGGGCCTGGCGGCACTGGCCGGGCTGATTGCCTGGCAGGCTGGCGAAGCAAAGTTGGCTGCACTGGCCTTGGCCGGGCTGGCCGGTACCGTGGGTCTGGCCGCCCTGGCGGCTTGGGGCCTGGTATGGCTGACGCCCAAGTTGCCGCTGCCCGCCAATGTGGGCTGGCGTTTTGGCCTGGCCAACGTCGCCCGGCGGCGCGGCCTGAGCGTGGCGCAGATCGTCGCCCTGGCGCTGGGGCTGATGGCACTGATGCTGCTCACCGTGGTGCGCGGCGACCTCTTGGCCGCCTGGGACAAGTCGGTACCCAAGGATGCGCCCAACCGCTTCATTATCAATATCCAGCCCGAGCAGCGCGCGGCCATTGCCGCCAACTTCCGTAGCGCGGGCCTGACCGAGCCCGGCTTCTCGCCCATGATACGGGCCCGTTTGATCAATATCGCCGGCCAGCCGGTACAACCTGACCGCTATGGCGACGAGCAGGCCAAGCGGCTCTCGGAACGAGAGTTCAACCTCTCCTGGGGCAACAGCCTGCGCAAGGACAACCGCATCACCGCGGGCCAGCCGCTGCAGGAGGACCAGCCCGGCTGGTCGGTGGAGGAAGGTATCGCCCGCACCTTGGGCATCAAGCTCGGCGACACCTTGAGCTTCGATATCGCCGGCACGGTCTATACCGCGCCGGTACGCAATCTGCGCAAGGTCGACTGGGACTCTTTCCAGGTCAACTTCTTCGTCGTTGGCAGCCGCGCCTTGCTGGCTGAGCAGCCGGCCAGCTATGTCAGCAGCTTCTACCTGCCGGACGCGCGCCATGCGTTCGGCAGCGCGCTGTCGCGCAGCTTCCCCAACCTGACGGTGATCGACGTCTCGGTCATCCTGCGTGAGGTACGTAGCGTGCTGGACCGGGTACTGGCCGCGGTAGAGGTGGTGTTCGCCTTCAGCCTGGCCGCCGGCATTGCCGTGCTTTATGCCGCCACCCTGGCCACCCATGACGAGCGCAAGCGCGAGGCCGCCATCCTGCGCACGCTGGGAGCGGCCGGCGCAGTGGTCAAGCAGGCCGCCAGCGCCGAACTTTTGCTGGTGGGCGGCCTGGCGGGCCTGTTGGCGGCCGGCGCGGCCTTGGGCATAGGGGCGGCGGCAGCCATCCAGCTCTTCGAGCTGCCGGCCCGCATCAGCTGGTGGCTGCTGCCGACTGGCCTGCTGCTCGGTGCCCTGGCCGCGCGCCTGGCGGCGACGCCCCTGCTGAACCGGGTCTTGAAAACGCCGCCACTCAGGGCGTTGCGCTGACCCGTCCTACCAGGTAACCCGGCCGCCGCTGTCCAGGGTCAATAGCCAGATGGCGTTGGCCTCGACATCGGCGCAGTGCTGGAACAAGGCCTCGCCGGCCTGCGGGTCGGCGGTGTCCAGCAGCCTGAGCCAACGCCCCGGTCGCAGGGTGAATGTCGTCGCCTGTGCTTCGGCATTGACCAGCAGCAAGAGACGCTCGCGAGTACCCTCCGGCCCCAGCTCGACGATCAGGCTGAAGCGTTCCCGGCCATCCCACTCGGCCGGCGTCATGGGCTTGCCTTCCGCGTTGCGCCAATCCACGTCACGCTGCTCATAGCCGCCATGCGCGTCGGCGCTGAACCAGCGCCCATGGCGCAGGCCGGGGTAGCGCCGCCGCAGCGCGATCAAGCGGGCAGTGTAGGCCGCCAGTTCCTCATCCTTGCCCTCCCAATCGAGCCAGCTGATCGGGCCGTCCTGGCAATAGGCGTTGTTGTTGCCCTGCTGGCTGTGGCCCAGCTCGTCGCCAGCCAGCAGCATGGGTGTGCCCTGGCTGAACAGCAGCGTAGCCAGGAGGGCTCGCTTGAGCCGGCCACGCAAGGCGTTGATGGTGGCATCCTCGGTCGGCCCCTCGACGCCACCGTTCCAGCTGTGGTTATGGCTGCTGCCGTCGTAGTTATGCTCGCCATTGGCTTCGTTATGCTTATGGCTATAGCTCACCAGATCATGCAGATTGAAGCCGTCATGGGCGGTCAGGAAGTTGACGCTGGCCCAGGGCAGGCGGCCGCGCCGTTCGAACAGATCGCTGCTGGCGGTCAAGCGGCGGGCGAACTCGCCCCGGGCCGGCCCATGGTGCAGCCAGAAGCTGCGCATGCTGTCGCGGTAGCGGTCGTTCCACTCCGCCCAGCCCGGAGGAAAGCCCCCCACCCGGTAGCCATCCGGACCGATATCCCAAGGCTCGGCTATCAGCTTCAGCCGGTTCAGCACGGGATCGGCCTGTACCGCGGCCAGGAAGGCCGACCAGCTCTCGAAGCTGCCGGGCATATTGCGCGCCAGGATGGGGGCGAGATCGAAGCGAAAGCCATCGACATGGCAGCACTCCGCCCAGTAGCGCAGGCTATCCAGCACCAGTTGCAGGCAGCGCGGCTCGGCCACGTTGAGGGTATTGCCACAGCCGGTCCAGTTCTCGTCGCGGCCATCCGGCGCCAGCCGGTAGTAGCTGCGGTTGTCTAGGCCGCGCAGATTGAAGGTCGGACCACCTATGCCACCCTCGGCACTGTGGTTGTAGACCACATCCAACAGCACCTCGATGCCGGCAGCGTGCAGTGACCGTACCATTTGCTTGAATTCGGCCACCGGGTCGTCGCTGCTGGCATAGCGCGGCTCGACCGCCATCAAGGCCAGCGGGTTGTAGCCCCAGTAGTTGACCATGTCACGCGCCAGGAGTTGGCCTTCGTCGCCGCAAGCCGCCACGGGCAAGAGCTCCACCGTGGTCACGCCCAGCTGCTTGAGCCACGCAACACTGGCCGGGTGGCCCAGGCCGGCATAGCTGCCGCGCAGGGTCTCCGGTACCGCCGGATTGAGCTGGCTGAAGCCCTTGACGTGCAGCTCGTAGATCACCGTGTCGCGCCAATGCACACCAGGTCGACGATCCCCTTGCCAATCGAAGTCGCGGCCATCGCCCACCACCGCCTTGACCGCATGCATGGCGTTGTCGCGTGGGTCTGGCCGGCAGGGGTCGCCCGGCAGATGATCGCAATAGTCGCCCTGCCCGCCATAGCGGCCATGCAGGCGGCGGGCATAGGGGTCCAGCAGCAGCTTGGCCGGGTTATAGCGGTGGCCACGGCCGGGCAGCCATAGGCCGTGGGCGCGGTAGCCGTAGATCAAACCCGGCTCTGCACCTGCCAGGTAACCATGCCAGACGCCAGCATGCTGACCGGGCAGCGGCAACCTGGCCAGCTCGTTCTGGCCGCTGGCGTCGAACAGGCACAGTTCCAGCCTATCGGCATTGAGGGCATAGACCGCGAAGTTCACCCCCTGGCCATCCCAGCTGCTACCGAGCTGGAAAGGGTTGCCAGGCCTCAGCCCCAGCGCGAGCGCCATCTCAGTCCACCTCCAGGACAAAGAGCTGGGTCGCCAGCGGCGCCAGCCGCAGGCTCAGGGAGCAAGGCTTGCCATGGCAGGGCGCTGCGATGCTGGCAGCATCGCCATTGCCCACGTCGCTGCCGCCGTAGTGGCGCGAATCGGTATTGATGGCCTCGCGCCAACGGCCGGCGAAGGGCACGCCGATCCGGTAGTCCTCTCGTACCTGCGGGGTGAAGTTGCACACTGCCAGCACCACCCCGCCCGTTCCATCGTGGCGCAGAAAGCTCAGCACCGAGTTGTCGGCATCTTCCCAGCAGGCCCAATCGAAGCCGGTCGGCTCGCAATCGAGCCTATGCAGCGCCGGCGTGGCCACATAGAGCCGGTTCAGGTCACCCACCAACCGCTGTATGCCAGCGTGACGAGGATCGTCCAAGAGGTGCCAGTCCAGGCTCTGGTCATGGTCCCACTCCCGCCATTGGGCGAACTCGCCACCCATAAAGAGCAGCTTCTTGCCAGGGTGGGCCCACATAAAGCCGAAATAGGCTCGCAGATTGGCAAAACGCTGCCAGTCGTCACCAGGCATCTTGGTCAGCAACGAACCCTTGCCATGAACCACCTCGTCGTGCGAAAGCGGCAACACGTAGTTTTCGCCAAAGGCGTAGGTCAACCCGAAACTCAGCTGGCCATGGTGGTGGCGACGGTGGACTGGGTCACGCCGGATATAGTCCAGCGTGTCGTGCATCCAGCCCATATTCCACTTGTAGTGAAAGCCCAGGCCACCGTGCTCGGGCGGTCGGCTGACCTGCGGGAAGGCGGTCGATTCCTCGGCCAGGGTGACTGCGCCGGGCCGCTCCACACCCAGCCAGTGGTTGGTCTGGCGCAGAAAGCCAATCGCTTCCAGGTTCTCCCGACCACCGTGCACATTGGGCACCCAGTCGCCATCCTCCCGGCTGTAATCACGGTAGAGCATGGACGCCACAGCGTCGACCCGCAGCCCATCCACACCGTACTGCTCCAGCCAGAACAGGGCGTTGGCGCTAAGGAAGTTGGCTACTTCGCGCCGGCCATAGTTGTAGATCAGGGTGTTCCAATCGCGGTGGAAACCCTCGCGCGGGTCGGCATGCTCGTAGAGGTGGGTGCCATCAAACCGGGCCAGGCCGTGGGCATCCTCGGGGAAGTGCCCCGGCACCCAGTCGAGCAGCAAACCGAGGCCCGCAGCGTGGATGGCCTCGACCAGGTAACGGAAATCCTCGGGCGTACCAAAGCGCGCCGTCGGCGCATAGAGCCCCACGGGCTGGTAGCCCCAGGAGCCATCGAAGGGGTGCTCGCTGACCGGCAGCAACTCGATATGGGTGAAGCCCAGCCCCACCACATAGGGCACCAGAATGTCGGCCAGCTCGCGGTAGCTCAGCCATGCGCCACCGTCCTTGCGCCGCCAGGAACCCAGATGGACCTCGTAGATGCTGACCGGGCGATCGCGGCCACTGTCCAGGGGCCGGCTGGGCAAGGGCGGCGGCAGGGTGTGGACCAGCGAAGCGGTAGCCGGCCTGAGCTCGGCGGCAAAACCGAAGGGGTCGGCCTTGTGCACTATCAGGCCATCCCAGTCCAGCACCTGGAATTTATAGGCATCGCCAGGGCCTACGCCGGGCAGGAACAGCTCCCATACCCCGCATTCGCGCCGCAGACGCATGGGGTGGGCGCTGCCGTTCCAGAAATTGAAATCCCCCACCAGCGAGACACGCTTGGCATTGGGCGCCCATACCGAGAAGCGGGTGCCGTGCACCCCTTCCACTTCCTGTACGTGCGCCCCCAGCACCTGCCAGAGCCGACGGTGCGAGCCCTCGCCCAGGTGCCAGATATCGACCTCACCCAACAGCGGCGGGAATTGGTAGGGGTCGTCCAGCTGCAGGGTCACCCCCTGCCAGCGCACCTCCAGACGGTAGCGCCGATCCGTGGCGTCCGCCGGCAGCGCGACCGCGAAGAAACCACGCGGATCCAGACAGGCCAGCTTGACCAGGGGCTTGCCGTCCTGGCGCAACGCAGTGACCGTTTGCGCCTCGGGCAACCAGACACGCAGCTGGGCCAGTCCCTCCGGCCCGTGCACACCCAGTACGGCAAAAGCATCGCCATGCTCGCCGCGGCATATCGCCTCGATTTCCCAATGATCGAGCGTGCTGCCCGCCATGCCTGCTCCCTCGCTTGATTTCTCTCATGTTAGAGCCTGTTCATACTATTTTCTCATCGGCGCCAGACTGGCAAGCACAAAGCAGCACGCCCCGACAAAACGGGGCGTGTGCAAAAGGCGATGATGGCGTCACCGCGGTGAATTCTGGTGCCCGGTACCTTGGGCTCGCCCGGGCGGGAGCCACACCTGCACGACACTACGGCAGGAACGTGCGCGCAGTCTGCCCCGGCATTGTTGCAACGGCTTTGCGTAGTCATAACACCAGGCTTACAAGGCTCAACTTCCCGCTGGCGCTGCCGATAACCGGTAGGTGAAGCGCTCGCTTCGCAAGGGTAGCCGCCGTCTGGGCAGCACCGAGCCCGGGGGCTCGACTGCATGGGCGACGGTGTCGACTACTGGTGTCGCAGACGCGACAGCTGCAGTGGCAGGACCAGCCCGCATGCCCAGGCGGGGAATGGCTGCCGCGCCCCGCTTAGGCAGCAAGAACGGGTGAAGAAAAACGGGGGGCCGGTTGCCGGCCCCCTGTCCTCCGGCTCATAACGCTTAGGCCTAGATCTTGAAACGGCCTACCAGCTCACCCAGGCTGCGCGACAAGCGCTCCAGCTCCATCACTGCATCCGCCACCTCGGCCACCGCCTGGCTGTTGCTCTGTGCCATGGCACTGATGCGCTCGACGTTTTGGGCGATATCGGTGCTGGCCGCAGCCTGCTCGCGGGTCGAGTCGGCGATCACGCCCACATCGCCCACCAGGCGCTCGGTCTCGCCACGCACCGCGCCGATGGCCTCGCTGGCCTTGTGCGAGATGGCGACGCCGCTACCTATGCGATCACGGGTCTGTTGCATGCCGTCACCGGCCCCCTCGATCTCACGCTGGATCTCCAGCACGATCTGGCCGATCTCCACCGTAGCCTCGGCGGTGCGCGCAGCCAGCTTGCGTACTTCGTCCGCCACCACCGCAAAGCCGCGGCCCTGCTCGCCGGCCCGGGCCGCTTCGATGGCAGCGTTGAGCGCCAGGAGGTTGGTCTGGTCGGCAATATCCTTGATCACATTGACGATGGTATCGACCTTGGCCGACTGCTGGCCCAGCCGGCTCATGCTGCCCGCGAGGGCATCCACACTATGGTTGACCTGATCGATCTCGGCCGCCACCTCGTCCACCAGCGCCTGGCCTCGCGCCGTCGCCTGACCGGTCTCACGCGCGCTGCGCTCGAAGTCCCGTGCCGTCTCGGCAATATGCTGGATGCTGACTGTCACCTGCTCCACGCTGGCTGCCGTGGCGGTCGCTGCCTCGGCCTGCTGGTTCGAGGCCTGCTCCACCGTATCGGCACTACCGGACAGGCACTGGGCCGCCTGGCCGACCGAGGCACTCTGCTCGCGCACCTGCACGAACATCTCGCGCAGCTTGCCCATGAAGTGATTGAACGATTCGCTGGTACGGCCTATCTCGTCACGGCTGTCGACCTGCAGGCGGCGGGTCAGGTCGCCCTCACCAGAGGCCAGTGCCTCCATGGCTGCGGCCAGCCGCCCCAGCGGCCGGGTCAGCGCCGTCAGCAAGCCACCCAGTACCAGCAGGATCAAGACTGCGGCGACCGCCCCCACCAGAATGGCCTGACGGCGCGCCTTGACCGCATCGGCCACGATCACCGTCTTGGGAATGACCACGCCCAGCGACCAGTACTGCCCGCTATCGCCGATCTGGATCGGGCGCCAGACCTGCAATTCGCCCCCGCTCTCGAATTCAAAGGGCTTGCCGGCCTGCACATTGGCCAGGAAGTCGGTTGGGTAGCGGTCCTTCTCGATGGCCTTGCCCAGGAGCTTGTCGTCCTGCTGCACCACGTAAAGCCCGCTATTGGAGACTAGGGTCAGGTGGCCCACGTCGAAGGGTTTGTATTGGCTGAAGCTGGCCTGCAGATTACCCAGCGGCATGTCCACCGCGGCCACGCCCTGGAATTTGCCGGCCATATCCTTGATCGCTACTACCAGGGAAGACATCAGCACCATCTTGCCCTGTACCTCATAGGGGTAGGGCTCGGTCACCGTGTCCTTCTGCCTTTGCTTGGGGGTGTAATAGAAATCACCCCAGCCCGGCTTTTCATATTCGGGCTGGTAGCCGGCCGGA
>NZ_DATCSC010000010.1:0-48874 GCF_036568685.1 Chitinimonas sp. | reverse complement strand
GAGCGGACCAAACCGCACGTAAACGTTGGCACCATCGGTCACGTTGACCACGGTAAGACCACGCTGACCGCCGCGATCACCACCATTCTGTCGAAGAAGTTCGGTGGCGAAGCCAAGGGCTACGACCAGATCGACAGCGCGCCGGAAGAAAAGGCCCGCGGTATTACCATCAACACCGCGCACGTTGAGTACGAGACCGAAAACCGTCACTACGCTCACGTTGACTGCCCGGGTCACGCCGACTACGTGAAGAACATGATCACCGGTGCTGCCCAGATGGACGGCGCGATCCTGGTTGTGTCCTCCGCTGACGGCCCGATGCCGCAGACCCGCGAGCACATCCTGCTGGCCCGTCAGGTTGGCGTGCCTTACATCATCGTGTTCATGAACAAGGCCGACATGGTCGACGACGCCGAGCTGCTCGAGCTGGTCGAAATGGAAGTCCGTGAACTGCTGAGCAAGTACGAATTCCCTGGCGACGACCTGCCCATCATCAAGGGTTCGGCGCTGAAGGCCCTGGAAGGCGACCAGTCGGAAATCGGCGAACCCGCCATTTTCGCCCTGGCTGCAGCCCTGGACAGCTACATCCCCACCCCGGAACGTGCCATTGACGGCGCCTTCCTGATGCCGGTGGAAGACGTGTTCTCGATCTCGGGTCGCGGTACCGTGGTGACCGGTCGTGTTGAGCGCGGCATCATCAAGGTTGGTGAAGAAATCGAAATCGTCGGTATCAAGCCGACCGTGAAGACCACCTGTACCGGCGTGGAAATGTTCCGCAAGCTGCTGGACCAAGGTCAGGCTGGTGACAACATCGGCGCGCTGCTGCGTGGTACCAAGCGTGAAGACGTCGAGCGTGGCCAAGTGCTGGCCAAGCCGGGTTCGATCACCCCGCACACCAAGTTCTCGGGTTCGGTGTACGTGCTGTCCAAGGACGAAGGTGGTCGTCACACCCCGTTCTTCAACGGCTACCGTCCGCAGTTCTACTTCCGTACCACCGACGTGACCGGTGCGGTTGAGCTGCCGGCTGGCACCGAAATGGTGATGCCTGGCGACAACGTTGAAGTGGTTGTTGCCCTGATCGCCCCGATCGCCATGGAACAAGGTCTGCGCTTCGCCATCCGCGAAGGTGGCCGTACCGTTGGCGCCGGCGTTGTGGCCAAGATCATCGAGTAATTGGCTGGACCAGGCGGGTGGGTCGCTAGGCTCACCCGCCTTTCGTTCTTTATTGCAAACCGGTGGCCGCAAGGCTGCCTCGCTCTTTAGGAAATACCATGGCTAACCAAAAGATTCGTATCCGCCTCAAGGCTTATGACTACGCGCTGATCGACCGTTCCGCCCAGGAAATCGTCGACACCGCCAAGCGCACTGGCGCTGTGGTCAAGGGCCCGGTTCCCCTGCCGACCAAGATCGAGCGCTTCGATGTGCTCCGTTCGCCGCACGTGAACAAGACCTCGCGCGACCAGCTCGAGATCCGTACCCACCTGCGTCTGATGGATATCGTCGATCCGACCGACAAGACTGTGGACGCGCTGATGAAGCTGGACCTGCCGGCTGGCGTCGACGTCGAGATCAAGCTGCAATAATTTCTTGCATTAAGTCAAGAAGTTGCGATAAGATCGCGGGCTCGCTGTATAAGCGAGCCCGTTTTCGTTTCCGGAACGGGTAGTTTCGTTCGATGCAGGCCGCCCTGCGCGGCTTGCGAATGATCGCCGGCCAATCGTAGCTGGCCCTTTTAAAAGGAAAGAACGATGAGCTTAGGACTTATCGGACGCAAGGTCGGTATGACCCGCGTGTTCGTCGAGGATGGTGCTTCCATCCCGGTGACCGTGCTGGATCTGTCGGCTAACCGCGTCGCGCAAATCAAGACGCCGGAAGTAGATGGCTATGCCGCCGTGCAAGTCACCTTCGGCGAACGTCGCGCAAACCGTGTGAACAAGGCTGAAGCCGGTCACTTCGCTAAGGCGGGTGTCGAGGCTGGTCGTGGTCTGCACGAGTTCGCGCTGACGGCTGACGAGCTGGCCAAGTTCCAGCCCGGCAGCCAGATCACCGTTGAGATCTTCACCGTGGGTCAGCTGGTCGATGTGACCGGTACCTCCCAGGGTAAGGGCTTCTCCGGTCCGATCAAGCGTCACAACTTCAGTTCGCAGCGCGCTTCGCACGGTAACTCCGTGTCGCACAATGCTCCTGGTTCGATCGGTATGGCGCAGGATCCGGGTCGTGTTTTCCCGGGTAAGCGCATGGCCGGTCAGTACGGTAACGTCAAGCGTACCGTGCAGAACCTGGAAGTGGTCCGTGTTGATGCCGAACGTGGTCTGTTGCTCGTCAAGGGTGCCGTTCCCGGCTCCAAGGGCAACGACGTGGTCGTGCGTCCCAGCGTGAAGGCAGGTGCGTAATGGAACTGAAAGTCATCAATGCAAGTGGCCAGGCTGCCGCTAGCGTGACCGCTTCCGACGCACTGTTCGGTCGCGATTACAACGAAGCCCTGGTTCACCAGGTTGTTACCGCCTACCTCGCCAACGCCCGTAGCGGCAACCGCGCCCAAAAGGGCCGTAGCGATGTGGCCAAGTCCACCCGCAAGCCGTGGCGCCAAAAGGGTACGGGCCGTGCTCGTGCCGGTATGGCTTCCAGCCCGCTGTGGCGTGGTGGTGGCAAGATCTTCCCGAGCTCGCCTGACGAGAACTTCACCCAGAAGGTAAATCGCAAGATGTACCGCGCTGGCGTTGCGACCATCCTGTCGCAACTGGTCCGTGAAGACCGTCTGGTGGTGGTGGATGCCTTCACGGCCGAAACCCCGAAGACCAAGGCCTTTGCCGCCAAGCTGGCTGCCATGGGTCTGAACGAGCGCACCCTCATCGTCACCGACAACCTCGACGAAAACCTGTACCTGGCTTCGCGCAACCTGCCGAACGTCCTGGTCCTGGAACCGTCGCAAGCCGACCCGGTCAGCCTGGTCCGCTTCAAGAAGGTGCTGGTGACCCGCGAGGCGCTCAAGCAAATCGAGGAGATCCTGGCATGACTCAGCTGAATGAAGACCGTCTGCTGCAAGTTCTGCTGGCCCCGGTGATCTCTGAAAAGAGCACCCTGGTTGCCGAGAAGAACGAGCAAGTTGTTTTCCGCGTAGCCAGCGACGCCACCAAGCCTGAAATCAAGGCTGCGGTTGAGCTGCTGTTCAAAGTGCAGGTCGAATCCGTCCAGGTCACCAATGTGAAGCCGAAGCAAAAGCGCTTTGGTCGTAGCACTGGCTGGCGCAAGGGCTGGAAGAAGGCCTACGTTGCCCTGAAGCCCGGTCAAGAGATTGACCTGCAGGCTGCGCAGTAAGGAGAACGACGATGCTGGTAAAAGTAAAACCGACTTCCCCCGGTCGCCGCGCGGTCGTTAAGGTTGTCAGCCCCGAGCTGCACAAGGGTAAGCCCTTTGCCGCCCTGGTTGAGAGCAAGAGCAAGAACGCCGGTCGTAACAACCGTGGTGTGGTTACCGTTCGCCATCATGGCGGCGGTCACAAGCAGCACTACCGCATGATCGACTTCCGTCGCAACAAGGATGGCATCACCGCCACCGTTGAGCGTCTGGAATACGATCCGAACCGTACCGCCCACATCGCGCTGCTGTGCTACGCCGATGGTGAGCGTCGTTACATCATCGCCCCGCGCGGCCTGTCGGTCGGCGCTCAGGTGGTGAGTGGTTCGGAAGCCCCGATCAAGGTGGGCAACACCCTGCCGCTGCGCAACATTCCGGTGGGTAGCACCATTCACTGCATCGAGATGCAACCTGGCAAGGGCGCGCAGATCGCACGTTCGGCCGGTGCCTCGGTTCAGCTGTTGGCTCGCGAAGGCGCTTACGCTCAGCTGCGTCTGCGTTCCGGCGAAATCCGCAAGGTGCACGTCGATTGCCGCGCCACCATTGGTGAGGTGGGCAACGAAGAGCACAACCTGCGCAAGATCGGTAAGGCTGGCGCAAACCGCTGGCGTGGTATCCGCCCGACCGTTCGCGGTACGGCGATGAACCCGATCGATCACCCGCATGGTGGCGGTGAAGGCCGTACTGGCGAAGGCCGTGTGCCGGTTAGCCCGTGGGGTACCCCGACTAAGGGTTACCGTACCCGCAACAACAAGCGTACCGACAACATGATCGTGCGCCGCCGGTATTCGAATAAGGGGTAATTAGACATGGCTCGTTCCGTTAAGAAAGGCCCGTTTGTCGACGCCCACCTGCTCAAGAAAATTGAAGCAGTGCGCGCTACCAACGACAAGCGCCCGGTAAAGACCTGGTCCCGTCGTTCCACCGTGCTGCCCGACTTTGTCGGTCTGACCATCGCGGTGCACAACGGTAAGCAACATGTTCCCGTTTACATCAACGAGAACATGGTCGGTCACAAGCTGGGCGAATTCTCGCTGACCCGTACGTTCAAGGGTCACGCTGCCGACAAAAAAGCCAAGAAGTAAGGTGCTGCCATGCAAACTTCCGCTATTTTGACTGGCGCACGCCTGTCGGCTCAGAAAGCTCGCCTGGTCGCTGACCTGGTGCGCGGCAAGCCGGTTGAGCACGCCATCAACATTCTGACCTTCAGCCCCAAGAAGGGCGCGGTCATCATCAAGAAGTTGTTGCTGTCGGCGATTGCTAATGCCGAACACAACGACGGCGCCGACATCGACGCTCTCAAGGTGACGACCATTTTTGTGGACAAGGGACCTTCCCTGAAGCGTTTTGCTGCTCGTGCCAAGGGCCGCGGCAACCGCATCGAGAAGCAGACCTGCCACATCACCCTTACCGTGGGCGAATGAGGACGATATGGGACAGAAAATTCATCCGACTGGCTTTCGTCTAGCCGTCAACAAGAACTGGGCCTCGAAGTGGTATGCGACTAGCAAAAACTTCCCGGCCATGCTCGCCGAAGACATCAAGGTGCGCGAGTTCCTGAAGAAAAAGTTGTCGCACGCCTCGGTTGGTCGCATCGTTATCGAGCGCCCCGCCAAGAACGCCCGCATCACCATTCACAGCGCCCGTCCGGGTGTTGTGATCGGCAAGAAGGGTGAAGACATCGAAATCCTGAAGCGCGATCTCGTCAAGCTGATGGGTGTGCCCGTGCACATCAACATCGAAGAGATCCGCAAGCCGGAAACCGATGCTCAGGTGATCGCCGACTCCATCGCTGCGCAGCTGGAAAAGCGCGTGATGTTCCGTCGCGCCATGAAGCGTGCCATGCAAAACGCCATGCGTCTGGGTGCCCAGGGCATCAAGATCATGTCGTCGGGCCGTCTGAATGGTATCGAAATCGCCCGTACCGAATGGTACCGCGAAGGCCGTGTGCCCCTGCACACCCTGCGCGCCGATATCGACTACGCGACCTCCGAAGCCAAGACCACCTACGGCATCATCGGTATCAAGGTGTGGGTGTACAAGGGTGAAGTGAAGCCGGGCCAGGAAGTCGTGGCCCAGCCGGAACAAGCCGAACGCAAGCCGCGAAAGGGACCTCGTAATGCTGCAGCCAACTAGACTCAAGTACCGCAAACAGCAGAAGGGCCGTAACACCGGCGTTGCTACCCGCGGTAACAAGGTTAGCTTCGGTGAGTGGGGCCTGAAGGCCATCGGCCGTGGTCGTCTGACCGCTCGCCAGATTGAAGCCGCTCGTCGCGCTATGACCCGTCACATCAAGCGTGGCGGTCGTGTGTGGATCCGTGTATTCCCGGACAAGCCGATCTCTTCCAAGCCCGCCGAAGTCCGGATGGGTAACGGTAAGGGTAGCCCGGAGTACTACGTCGCTGAAATCCAGCCTGGCAAGGTGCTGTACGAGATGGACGGTGTGGACGAGACCCTCGCCCGCGAAGCCTTCCGTCTGGCCGCTGCCAAACTGCCGATCGCGACGACTTTCGTAACCCGACATGTGGGGCAGTGAGATGAAGACGACTGAACTGAATAGCAAGTCGGTCGATGAGCTCAAGACCGAGCTCACCTCGCTCCTGAAGGCCCAGTTCGGCCTGCGCATGCAGCTGGCTACCCAGCAGCTTGCCAAGACCAGCGAACTGAAGCGCGTTCGCCGCGATATCGCGCGCGTTCGCACCATCCTGGCTCAGAAGGTGGCGTAAATGACCGAGACCAAACTGAAGCGTTCGCTGACCGGCCGTGTGGTCAGCAACAAGATGGACAAGACCGTGACCGTGCTGGTCGAGCGTAAAGTGAAGCACCCGCTCTACGGCAAGATCATCCGTCTGTCCAAGAAGTACCACGCTCACGACGAAACCAACGCCTATGGCGAAGGCGACGTGGTGACGATCGAGGAAACCCGTCCGCTGTCCAAGACCAAGTCCTGGATTGTTACCGGCCTCGTGGAAAAAGCACGTAACGTTTAATCAGTGATTTAAATCACTTTTTTCTCGTTTCGCTTGTCAGGGCATTCTACTTCTTGTAGAATGCCCTGCTGTTTATCCTTCGTCGGTGTGCGGCGTTCTGTTGCGCCCTGGTGAAGGGGTTTCTCCCTATCGGGATCCAAAACTGGCCGTTGTGCCGTGGTTTACTGCGGCGCTGCCGGGTACGCCGGCGGAATTGACGGGTTAAGTTGGAGGTTTATTTACATGATTCAAATGCAATCCATGCTGGATGTTGCTGACAACACCGGTGCGCGTTCTGTTATGTGCATCAAGGTGCTCGGTGGCTCCAAGCGTCGCTACGCCTCTGTGGGCGACATCATCAAGGTGAGCATCAAGGACGCCGCTCCCCGTGGTCGCGTGAAGAAGGGTGACGTCTACAACGCCGTCGTCGTTCGCACCGCCAAGGGCGTTCGTCGCGCCGATGGTCAGCTCATCAAGTTTGATGGCAACGCTGCCGTGCTGCTCAACAACAAGCTTGAGCCGATTGGCACCCGTATCTTCGGACCCGTTACGCGTGAACTGCGTACCGAGCGTTTCATGAAGATTGTCTCGCTCGCGCCAGAAGTGCTGTAAGGGGTCCGCGCATGAACAAGATTCGTAAAGGCGACGAAGTCGTCGTTATCACCGGCAAGGACAAGGGCAAGCGCGGTACCGTGCTGCGTGTTCTGGTTGGTGACAAGGTTATCGTTGAAGGCATCAATGTTGCCAAGAAGCACCAGAAGCCGAACCCGGTTCGCGGTGTTGCTGGCGGCGTAGTCGAGAAGACGATGCCCATCCAGGTTTCCAATGTGGCCATCTTCAACAAGGCGACCCAGAAGGCCGACCGTGTTGGCTTCAAGCTGCTCGAAGACGGCAAAAAGGTTCGCGTGTTCAAGTCGAACGGCGAAGTGGTCGGGGGCTAAGGGGTAGAACATGGCTCGTTTGCAAGATTTCTACAAAGAAACCGTTGTTCCGCAGCTCACCGAAAAGTTCGGCTACAAGTCGATCATGGAAGTGCCGCGGATCGAAAAGATCACCATCAACATGGGCGTGGGTGAAGCTGTGGCCGACAAAAAGGTCATGGAACACGCCGTTGGCGACCTGACCAAGATTGCTGGTCAAAAGCCTGTTGTCACCCTGTCGAAGAAGTCGATCGCCGGCTTTAAGATCCGTGACAACTACCCGGTCGGCTGCAAGGTTACCCTGCGTCGCGATCGCATGTATGAATTCCTGGATCGTCTGGTCACCATCGCCATGCCGCGTATTCGCGACTTCCGCGGTGTGTCCGGCAAGTCCTTCGATGGCCGTGGCAACTACAACATGGGCGTCAAGGAACAGATCATTTTCCCGGAAATTGAATACGACAAGATCGACGCGCTGCGTGGCATGAACATCACGATCACCACCACCGCCAAGACCGACGAAGAAGCCCGTGCGCTGCTCGCCGCGTTCAAGTTCCCGTTTAAGAACTGAGGTTTGCCATGGCTAAACTCGCTTTGATCAACCGTCAAGACAAGCGCGAAAAGCTGGTGGCGAAGTTTGCCGCCAAGCGCGAACAGCTGCTGGCAATCATCAATGACCAGAACCTGAGCGACGAAGAGCGCTTCGCCGCCCGCCTGAAACTCCAGGCCCTGCCGCGCAACGCCAACCCGACCCGTCTGCGTAACCGTTGTTCGGTTACCGGCCGTCCGCGTGGCGTCTTCCGCAAGTTCGGCCTCGGCCGTAACAAGCTCCGTGAAATCGCCATGCGTGGCGAGATCCCGGGTGTCGTCAAGGCCAGCTGGTAAGGAGATCACGAATGAGCATGCATGATCCCATCGCCGATATGCTGACCCGCATCCGTAACGCCCAGCGTGCGGATAAGCCGTCGGTAACGATGCCCTCGTCCAAGCTGAAGGTGGCCATCGCCGCCGTGCTGAAGGATGAAGGTTATATCGAAAACTTCGCCATCACCGGCGACGAGAAGAAGCCCCAGCTCGACATCGAGCTGAAGTACTACGCCGGTCGTCCGGTTATCGAGCGCATCGACCGCGTTTCGAAGCCTGGTCTGCGTATCTACAAGGGCGTGAACGACATTCCCAAGGTCATGAACGGCCTGGGCATCGCCATCGTCTCCACCTCCATGGGTGTGATGACCGACCGCAAAGCACGCGCCCAAGGTATTGGCGGCGAGCTGCTGTGCGTCGTGGCGTAAGGAGCTGAACTATGTCCCGCGTAGCTAAGAACCCCATCGCCCTGCCGGCTGGCGTCGAAGTCAAGATGGCCGCTGGCGAGATCGTCGTGAAGGGCCCTCTGGGCACTGCCTCGCGTCCTCTGGACAGCGCGGTTGAGATCGCGATCGAAAACAACGCCTTGACTTTCAAGGCCGTTGACGAAAGCAAGCACGCACGCGCCATGTCCGGCACGTTGCGCGCCCTGCTGAACAACATGGTGACCGGCGTCTCCAAGGGTTTCGAGCGCAAGCTCAACCTGGTGGGCGTGGGTTACCGTGCCCAAGCTCAAGGTGAAACTCTGAACCTGACGCTGGGCTTCTCCCACCCTGTCGCACACAAGATGCCGGCTGGTGTGAAGGTGGAAACCCCGTCGCAGACCGAGATCATCCTCAAGGGTGTGGACAAGCAGCAGGTTGGTCAGGTTGCCGCCGAAATTCGCGCTTACCGCGCGCCGGAACCCTATAAGGGCAAGGGCGTTCGCTATAGCGACGAAGTGGTGGTCCTGAAAGAAACCAAGAAGAAGTAATCGAGGCTGAAATCATGGACAAGAACCAAACTCGCTTGCGCAGGGCCCGCAAAACCCGTGCCCGTATCGCCGGCCTGAAGGTGGTGCGCCTCTCGGTGCATCGTACCAACAGCCATATCTACGCCCAGGTCATCGATGAGACCGGTGGCAAGGTGCTGGCCAGCGCGTCGACCCTGGAAGTTGAAATCCGCAAGGATATCGCCAACGGGGGCAATATCGCCGCTGCCGCAGTTGTTGGTAAGCGCATCGCCGAAAAGGCGAAGGCTGCTGGCATCACTGCCGTTGCCTTTGACCGCTCGGGCTTCCATTACCACGGTCGCGTCAAGGCTCTGGCCGACGCCGCTCGTGAAGCCGGCCTCGAATTCTAAGGAGTAATCATGGCTAAGTCTGAAATCGAAGATCGCGGCGACGGCTTGCGGGAGAAGATGATCAGCGTCAACCGCGTCACGAAAGTGGTGAAGGGTGGCCGGATCATGGGTTTCGCCGCGCTGACCGTGGTTGGCGACGGTGATGGCCGTATCGGCATGGGCAAGGGCAAGTCCAAGGAAGTGCCCGTGGCCGTGCAGAAGGCAATGGAAGAAGCCCGTCGCAAGCTGGTGAAGATCAGCTTGAAGAACGGTACCGTGCAACACGCAGTGGTCGGCAAGCATGGCGCCACCACCGTGTTCATGCAGCCCGCTGCCGAAGGTACTGGTATCAAGGCCGGTGGCCCGATGCGCGCTGTGTTCGAAGTGATGGGCGTGACCAACATTTCGGCCAAGTGCCACGGTTCCACCAATCCTTACAACCTCGTTCGCGCTACCCTGGACGGTCTGTCCAAGCTGCGCACTCCGGCCGAAGTCGCTGCAAAGCGCGGCAAGAGCATCGAGGACGTCCTGGGAGCCGAAGCAAATGGCTAACAAGATCAAAGTAACGCTGGTGAAGAGCCTGATCGGCCGTCTGGAAGCGCACAAGGCTTGTGCGCGTGGCCTGGGTCTGCGTCGCATCAACCACACGGTTGAAGTGCTGGATACCCCGGAAAACCGCGGCATGATCAACAAGATCAGCTATCTGCTGAAAAGCGAGGGCTAAATGGAACTGAATACGATCAAGCCCGCAGAGGGCGCCAAGCACGCTTCCAAGCGTGTTGGCCGTGGCATCGGTTCTGGCCTGGGCAAGACCTGTGGTCGTGGCCACAAGGGTCAGAAGTCGCGCTCGGGTGGTTTCCACAAGGTTGGCTTCGAAGGCGGTCAAATGCCGCTGCAACGTCGCCTGCCCAAGCGTGGCTTCAAGTCGCTGACCAAGGGTCTGACGGCTGAAGTCCGCACTGGTGACCTGAGCCGCCTGCCGGTGGAAGAAGCCGACATCCTGGTGCTGAAGCAAGCCGGTCTGGTGCCCCATGGTGCCAAGGCCGTCAAGCTGATCCTGGCTGGTGCGGTGGAAAAGGCTGTCAAGCTGCGTGGTGTACTGGCGACTGCCGGTGCCCGTGCCGCTCTGGAAGCCGCTGGCGGCAGCATTGCCGAATAAAGTCTGAGATAAGGCGATATACGTGGCAAATCCCGCGATGGCCAGTACCGCAAGCAAGTTTGCGGATCTGAAAAAGCGTATCTGGTTCCTGATTGGTGCCTTGATCGTTTATCGCATTGGCGCGCATATCCCGGTGCCGGGCATCAACCCGGTGGAGCTCGCCCATCTCTTCGATACCACGAAGAGCGGGGCGGGCCTCCTGAACATGTTCAACATGTTCTCCGGCGGTGCGTTGTCGCGATTTACTGTGTTTGCCATCGGCATCATGCCGTACATCTCGTCCTCCATCATCCTGCAACTCGGTTCCGAAGTGCTGCCAGCACTGAAAGAGCTGAAGAAGGAAGGTGAGGCCGGTCGGCGCAAGATCACGCAGTACACCCGCTATGCGACGGTGATACTGGCGACGTTCCAGAGTTTCGGGATCGCCGTGATGTTGTTCCGGACCCCTAACCTGGTGATGACGGGGCAGGTGGAGTTCTACTTCACCACCGTCGTGACCCTGGTGACCGGGACGATGTTCTTGATGTGGCTGGGTGAGCAGATCACCGAGCGTGGCCTGGGCAATGGTATTTCGATCCTGATTTTCTCGGGTATCGCTGCAGGTATTCCGGCATCCATCGGCAAGACCCTTGAGCTGACCAGCCAAGGTGCTTTGCCCATTCTGCTGGTGCTTGCACTGGCTGCTGGTGTGGTACTGGTGATTGCCGGTGTCGTGTTCGTAGAACGCGGCCAGCGCAAGGTTCTTGTCAATTACGCGAAACGCCAGGTCGGCAACCGCGTGATGCAGGGCCAGAGCACCCACCTGCCGCTGAAACTGAATATGGCCGGCGTCATTCCGCCGATCTTCGCTTCGAGCATCATCCTGTTCCCCGCCACGGTTCTGTCGTGGACGGGTAATTCGGACAATTTCTCGTGGCTGAAGCGGTTTGGCGACATGCTGCATCCCGGCCAGCCTGTGTACGTGCTGCTGTACGCAGCGGCAATCATCTTCTTCTGCTACTTCTATACCGCCTTGGTGTTCAACCCCAAGGAAACGGCAGATAACCTGAAGAAGAGTGGTGCGTTCATTCCTGGCATCCGCCCGGGTGAACAAACTGCAAAGTATATCGAACGAGTCATTCTGCGTTTGACGCTGATCGGTGCGATCTATATCACGACCGTCTGCTTGATCCCGGAATTCTTGCTGCTGCAGTGGAACCTTCCGTTCTACTTTGGTGGTACGTCTCTCCTGATCGTGGTCGTGGTAACCATGGATTTCATGGCACAGGTTCAGTCCTACTTGCTGTCGCACCAGTACGAGAGTTTGCTGAAGAAGGCAAACTTCAAGGCTGGCTGATCAAGCACTTTGACTAACCCTTAGATAATCCGAACTCGTCATGTCGAAGGAAGACGTAATTCAGATGCAAGGGGAGGTTCTCGAGAACCTTCCCAACGCGACGTTTCGCGTGAAGCTGGAAAATGGGCACGTGGTACTGGGACATATCTCCGGCAAGATGCGTATGCACTACATCCGCATCCTGCCTGGTGACAAAGTCACAGTGGAGTTGACCCCTTACGATTTGTCCCGTGCCCGAATCGTCTTCCGCGCGAAGTGACGCGGTTTTTCATTGAAAGGATAGAGCGATGCGTGTTCAAGCTTCGGTCAAAAAAATCTGCCGTAACTGCAAAATCATCCGCCGCAACCGTGTTGTGCGTGTGATCTGCACTGATCCGCGGCACAAGCAACGTCAAGGTTAAGCCGCGTTAGTTGTCGTCGGCTAGCCTTGGTGCTAGAATCCGCAACTTTTTACATCTGGGGTAACGAGAATCATGGCCCGTATTGCTGGGGTAAACATTCCCAATCATCAGCATACCGTCATTGGCCTGCAGGCCATTTACGGGATCGGACAGACTCGCGCTAAGGCTATCTGCGTCGCCGCCGCTGTTCCTTCTGATCGCAAGATCAAGGACTTGACGGATGCGGAGATGGACAAGCTGCGTGAGGAAGTCGGCAAGTTCACGGTAGAGGGTGACCTCCGTCGTGAGATTACGATGAACATCAAGCGTCTGATGGACCTCGGTTGCTACCGTGGTCTGCGCCATCGCAAGGGCTTGCCCGCGCGTGGTCAGCGCACCCGCACGAATGCACGTACCCGTAAGGGCCCGCGCAAGTCGATCGCCGGGAAGAAGTAAGCACTTAAGGAATAGCAATGGCTAAAGCAAACACAGTGCGTGTACGTAAGAAAGTCAAAAAGGTCGTCTCTGAGGGCATCGTGCACGTGCACGCTTCCTTCAACAACACGATCGTGACCATCACTGATCGTCAAGGGAATGCTCTTTCCTGGGCTACCTCGGGCGGTGCTGGTTTCAAGGGCTCTCGGAAAAGTACACCATTCGCAGCTCAGGTAGCTGCGGAGCATGCTGGTAAAGTTGCCCAGGAATATGGCGTCAAGAACCTCGAAGTCCGCATCAAGGGACCCGGCCCCGGCCGTGACTCCGCTGTGCGTGCGTTGAATGCGCTGGGTTTCAAGATCACCAGCATTTCCGACGTTACCCCCGTACCGCACAACGGCTGTCGTCCGCCGAAGAAGCGTCGTATCTAATTCCGGAGACCCGAGATGGCACGTTATATCGGACCGAAATGTAAACTTTCGCGCCGCGAAGGCACTGATCTGTTCCTGAAGAGCGCACGTCGCGCTCTGGACACCAAGTGCAAGCTGGATAGTAAGCCTGGCCAACACGGTGCTAAGCAGCCCCGTTTGTCTGGCTTTGGCATTCAACTGCGGGAAAAGCAAAAGATCCGCCGTATCTACGGCGTTCTGGAGCGTCAATTCCGCCGTTACTTTGAAGAGGCTGCTCGCCGTAAGGGTTCGACCGGTGAAAACCTGTTGAAGATCCTGGAAGCACGTCTGGACAACGTCGTGTACCGCATGGGCTTTGGCTCCACTCGCGCCGAAGCGCGTCAGCTGGTCAGCCACAAGTCGATCACCGTCAATGGCGTTGTGGTCAACATCGCGTCGTACCAGGTCAAGGCCGGCGACGTTGTGGCCGTGCGTGACAAGTCCAAGAAGCAGGTTCGTATTCAGGAAGCGCTCGCGCTGGCTGAACAAATCGGTTTCCCGGGCTGGGTCAGTGTCGATGGCAAGAAGATGGAAGGCGTTTACAAGAGCGCCCCTGAACGCAGCGACCTGTCCAGCGACATCAACGAGCAGCTCGTTGTCGAGTTCTACTCGAAGTAATTGGGCCTTAAGCAGACGAACCGGCTAGTCCGGTTCGCCGCTCGTTTCGATAAAGGGATTGATTGTTTATGCAAAGCAACGCGAATGACTTGCTGAAGCCGCGCATCATTGATGTGCAAGCCTCGTCGTCTACCCAGGCGCGTGTCGTGATGGAGCCGTTCGAGCGTGGCTATGGCCATACGCTCGGCAATGCATTGCGTCGCATCCTGCTGTCGTCGATGCCCGGCTATGCCCCGACCGAGGTGAAGATCGAGGGTGTGCTGCACGAGTACTCCGCGCTGGACGGTGTTCAAGAAGATGTCGTGGACATCCTCTTGAACCTGAAGGGCGTTGTGCTGAAGCTGCACGGCCGCAGCGAAGCCTTGCTGACCCTGAAGAAGGACGGCGAAGGCTTGGTCAAGGCCAGCGATATCGAAGTCCCGCACGACGTCGAGATCGTGAACCCCGATCATGTGATCGCCAATCTCTCCACCGGCGGCAAGCTCGCCATGGAGATCAAGGTCGAGAAGGGCCGTGGCTACCAGCCGGCCGTGGTGCGCGTGGACAAGGAAGAGGGCCGTAACATCGGTTCCATCCTGCTGGACGCTTCGTTCAGCCCCATCCGCCGCGTCAGCTATGCCGTGGAAAGCGCTCGCGTTGAGCAGCGTACCGACCTCGACAAGCTGGTGATGGACATCGAGACCAACGGTGCGATCGATCCTGAGGAGGCGGTGCGTTTTGCTGCCCGCGTCTTGGTCGAGCAACTGGCTGTGTTCGCTGATCTGAAGAGCACCGAGGTCGAACCTGAAGCGCCGCGCGCGCCGCAGGTTGATCCGATCCTGCTCCGCCCGGTCGACGATCTCGAGCTGACCGTACGTTCGGCGAACTGCCTGAAGGCTGAAAACATCTATTACATCGGCGACCTGATCCAGCGTACCGAGACCGAATTGCTGAAGACCCCGAACCTGGGTCGCAAGTCCTTGAATGAAATCAAGGAAGTGCTGGCCTCAAAGGGTCTGACGCTCGGCATGAAGCTGGAAAACTGGCCGCCGGTTGGCCTGGAAAAGCCTTAATCCAGGCTGGAAAGACAAGGGATAAACACCATGCGTCATCGTCAAAGTAACCGCAAACTGAATCGCACGACGAGCCATCGTCTGGCGATGCTGCGCAACCTGGCCAACGCACTGCTGAAGCACGAAGTCATCAAGACCACGCTGCCGAAGGCAAAGGAACTGCGTCGCGTGGCTGAGCCGCTGATCACCCTGGGCAAGCAGGAGCGCTCCGTCGCCAACCTGCGCCTGGCTTTCGACCGCACCCGCGATCGTGAGCTGACGCTCAAGCTGTTCGACGTGCTGGGCCCGCGCTACAAGAACCGCAACGGCGGCTACCTGCGCATCCTGAAGAACGGTTTCCGCCAAGGCGACAATGCCCCCATGGCATTGGTCGAACTGGTTGACCGTCCTGAAGTGGAAGAGGTAGTGGAAGCGGCTTAAGCCCCGCTCCCCGACAGAAAAGCCAACCGTTAGGTTGGCTTTTTTTGCTTTTTTAAGGGGGTGATCTATGCGCCGGCATGCATCATGCGCGCCGACGCGGGCTATCCTCCCTCTCCTTCCTCCAGGCTGAAAGCGGGCGGCGGCGGCGGCTCCTGCTGGCTGTACCAGGGCCAGGCTTCATGGGCCTTGCGGCTGGCCTCCAGGGTCAGATAGCGCACCTTGTCGTAGCCGAGGCCGGTTAGCTCGGCGGCAGCCAGGTAGTCGTCCGGCAGGGCGGCGTCTTGCCAACTTGTGGCGCTATGGCGGGCATAAGCGACTGCGGTGGCTACCGTGCGCACCCGCGGGTGCTCGGCATGGTGTTCGTCCATCAACTGCTTGAGGATGGGCGGCAGGCGCCATTGTTCGACCAGGGTGAGTTGCAGATCGATCAGAGGGAAGCCTAGCACCGTGCGTTGCGCCAGCTGGCTGCGCAAGCGCTTGTCCATCTGCTGCATGGCGCGTACCCGCAGCAGCAACCGGGGTGCGAAACAACCTACCAGTATTTCCGCAATGTCGCGCAGCAGGGCTGCGGTCTGGACTTCGCCGCCGTCGATATCGTGGCGGTGCTCGGCCCAAACGCTGGCGCAGTGGGCGGCGTGCCAGGCGCGTGACAAAACCTGTCGTACCGCTTCGAGGGCGTGCGGGTGGTCCTGCAGCAGTTCTTCGACGGTTTGCTTGTGGGCGTAAGCCTTGAGCAGCGGGTCCACGCCCAGCATCAGGATGACGCGCTCCACCGTGGTGACTTCGGTGTGCTGGTGGCTGGAGCGATGCTGCTGCAGGTAGCGCAGCACCTGCAAGGCCAAAAGAGCGTCATGGCGGACAATCCGCGCCAGGTCCAGCACGGTGGCGTCGTCGCCGCGCTGGGCCAGTGACTGCATGGCGTCACGGCTGTGGGCTAGGATGGGGATGTCGCTGGCCTCGAAATAACGCACCCAGGCGTCGAGGCTGGCGAGGGGATGTTCGATCATTGCGTCCTCCTGTGTGCAGTCTAGAGCCTGGCTGGCTCGAATGCATGGGGCACAGCCGCATGTGCCTGCCCTGGCTGGCATAATTGCCAGATTCGTTTGTATGAGATCTGTTATGTCCACCTATGCTGTTGGTGATCTGCAAGGTTGTCTGCAGGAGTTGCTCCTCCTGCTCCAGCTGGTCGACTTCGACCCACAACAGGACCGCCTCTACTTGGTTGGGGACCTGGTCAACCGCGGGCCGGAATCGCTTGAGGTACTGCGCTGGGTCCATGCACACCGCCATGCTGTAAGGGTGGTGCTAGGTAACCATGATCTGCACCTGTTGGCGGTTCATGCTGGGCTCGCAAAGAACAAGGGGCGCGATACGCTGTCGGCCATCCTGGCTGCGCCGGATGCGGCAATGCTGATGGACTGGCTGCGGCGCCAGCCACTGGTGCAGCAGCTGGGGAAGTATGTCTTCGTCCATGCCGGTTTGTTGCCACAGTGGACGGTGTCGCAGGCACTGGGGCTGTCGGTCGAGGTGCAGCAGGCGCTATCCGGCCCACAAGCGCAGGCTTTCCTGGCGGCGATGTATGGCAACCAGCCTCTGCGTTGGGATGAGGGCTTGCAAGGCTACGATCGGTTGCGGCTGATCGTGAATGCCTGTACCCGTATGCGGCTCTTGGCTGCAGATGGTTCGCTGGAGATGGAGTTCAAGGGTGAGCTCAAGGATGCACCGGCGGATTGCGTAGCTTGGTTCGATGCGCCGGGCCGTTTGAGCCTGGATGCGACCGTGGTCTGTGGTCACTGGTCGGCGCTCGGGCTTTTGGTACGGCCTGATGTGATTGCGCTCGATACCGGTTGCGTCTGGGGTGGCCGCCTGAGTGGGATCAGATTGGAGGATGGACAGGTATTTCAGGTGCCATCACGACAACCACCGGGGCGGGAGTAGCATTAACTGCGGCTTCGGGCCGGACGACGCTACGGATCTGCTGCTGCGCCAGCCGTGCCAGCTCACGCCGTTGCGCCTGAGCAGCCGGCAGTGCGGGCAGGTAGGTCAATTCGGCAACCAGGCTGGGTTCGGCCAGCAGGGCCCTTAGCGAGTCCAGCAGGCTCATCTCGCCGACATAGGCGGCTACCGTGGTGCGCTGACCGCGGCGATCGTAGTAGCACAGCGCAACCGGGATGATCTGGGCGCCGGCCTCAATGGCGGGCTGCAGCAGGGAGGCGTTGAAGGTGGCGACGTCGGTGCCATCGGTCGTGCTGCCCTCGGGGAAGACGGCGATGCAGTCGCCCTGTGACAGGGCGTCGGCGATCTCGGTATTGACGCGACGAGTGTCGTGTCGGCGTTCGCGGGTCACGAAGAGCGTGCCGGTACGTTGGCACAGCCAGCCCAGCAAGGGCCAGTGCCGCACTTCGGCTTTGGCGACAAAACGCGCGACCGTGCCGGCGTTCATGACGAAGATATCCAGCCAGGAGACATGGTTGGCCACCAGCATGGTATTGGCAGGCATCGGTGCAGGCACCACACCGCGTACACGGACCTTGACCCCCAGGATCAGACACAGCCGCCGCGACCAGCGCGCGACCGCCCGTACTCGGTCGGCAGGCGTGCGCCGCTGGAAGTAGAAGCCAGCCTCGATCAGGCCGAGCAGCAGATGGTTGAGCAGGCGGACAAAACGCCAAGCCTGCCGGAAATGGGAAGTTTTCATAGCCACAGGCTGGCAGTTTAGCTTTGCCAGGTGGGGCTTGTCAGGGAAACCCGCGTCCGCCGTGGTGGTGGATATGGCTTACGCGGCGTGAAAACGGGGTTTTCAGGCGGGTAGCGATGACGGCAGACGCAACTGCCTGGGAGGCTTACATGTGCCGACGCTAGCGTCTAAGGGGATGCCTTGGCTGCCGGCGGATCATTCCACTCAGCAGTACGGCCATACGACCGTCGTAGGAGGTGGGTAGGAGAGATTCGGCCGGCGCCTCTCGGACGCTTGGCGGCGTCCTTCTGTGGCACTGAAGCGCATCGGCGAGGTTCCCTCCGGGCCTGCGGGGAGTAGGGGATTAAATCAGGAAAGGGGGGCTGTTTCAGTGGCTCAAATGGCAAGCGCCCGGGTGGACGAAGTCGTTGCCACTTTTAGGTGGCCTGCTACTTCGGCCTCCTTACAGGGTTCCCGGGCGCCTCAGCTGAGCGTATTGCACGAGTCTACGGTTTATTTCACCCTCAGGCTCCCTCCCCCATGAAGTGCCGCAGATAACGCTTGTTCATACGTGCCAGCGGCAACAGGATGAGCACGTCGGCGGTGTTGAAGTCGGGGTCCCAGGCGGGTTCGCCGCAGACATAGGCACCCAGGCGCAGATAGCCCTTGAGCAACGGGGGCATTTCAGTCTCGAGATCCTTGTTAAGTGCCTCGAGCGGCAGCGCGCAGCGTGGGGTGACACGCCATTCCACGGGCGACATGTTTTTCTGCTGGATCTGCTGGAAGATGCTGGCAGCCATATGACCGCCGTCGGCCATGCTGATGCTGGCGCAGCCGACCAGATACTCATAGCGGTTGCGCATCATGTAGTCGGCGAGGCCGGCCCACAGGAGGGTGATGGTGCCGCCGTTGCGGTAGTCAGGATGCACGCAGGAGCGGCCGACTTCGACCATGCTGCTGCGGATGTGTTGTAGCCGCGTCAGGTCGAATTCGGTCTCGGAATAGTAGCTGCCGAGCTCGCGTGCCTGGGAGGGCGGCAGGATGCGGTAGGTGCCGACAACTTCGCCACTGTGCTCGTCACGCACCAGCAGGTGGTCGCACCAGCTGTCGAACAGGTCGATATCGAGGCTGTCTTCACGGCCGTTGAGGCGGGCGCCCATCTCTTCGCCGAATACCTTGTACCGCAAGGCCTGGGCTGCCCGGATGTCATCCTCGCAGGTGGCGAGCGAGACGCTCAGTGCGCGCTTCTGGGGCTGGCTGGTCTGGCTATCGGGGTGCAGCATGGCGTCTGGCCTCCTGAACATCGGGTTATGTCAGGTAGCTAAATTAGAGCGCCGTAGTGACTGCCAAGTGACTGTTTCGTTAAGGATTTATGAATCGCCGTCAGGTGGTGGCAACTGACTTTCATCGGCCGCTTCACCCGGTACGCGGAACTGCTCGGTGGCCCACAGGCCGAGGTCGATCAGCTTGCAGCGCTCGCTACAGAAGGGGCGCCACTTCTGTTCGCTGGTCCATGGGGTGAGCGTGCCACAGTTGGGGCAGGGCACTTCGCGGGGCTTGGTAGAGGACATCGTGGTACGTGCTTTGAACTGAAATGGGCGAAACGCTGCGACTAATTCTACGCGATGACAGGCATCAGCGAAGCTCACCGCGTTGCGTGGGCGCGGATTAATACACGGAAGCGTCCGCTACATCAGAGCGCTGAGTTGCGCGGTGGCCACGATTGCGAGTTAGCGACTTCGGTAGGTACCAGTCGCATAGGTGGTTCAAAGCGATAACGAGCGTCAGTGAGGTTCCCCCGCGGCGGCGGGGGTGGAGTGAAACAGGGAACCGCCTGCTGTATCAGGCTGCACTACCGACTAGCGCCAGGGTTTGCCTGGCGCCCGCACCATCCTCCGAACCCATCAACGACCTAGGTCTCTAAAGGTTGCAGAAGGCGAGGACGAAGTCGACATCGTGCTCGCATTGGCGTGGGCGATCAGAACCGGCAGCCGGTGAGACAAAGCGGACGTTGATGGCGTACTTGTTGGCCGACAGCTCGGGTACGTAAGGGATATCCGAGGCCAGCGTGATCTTGAGCAGCTGCACCAGCTTGCCACCGGACATCTGCTGGAAGGCGCCATTACGGGCGGTGAGCGGTACGACCTTGGCACTGTTGCGCAGTATGCGCAACACAATGTCGATACCGTCCTTGATGGGCAGCATGGGTGCCAGCCAGCCATTGAGTTCGCGTTGCCGCTCCTCTATGGGGCGTTGTTGCCAGTAGTGATACGAAGGCAGGTCGAATTCGCAGACGCCGCCAGGAATGCTGGAGCGCTGCTTGATGGCCATCAGCCATTCGTTTTCACGCAGATGCTGGGCGAACTTGCCGGTAGGTTCCAGCAGGCGGCCGTGGGTGTGCTCGATGTCGGCGAGCACCATGTCCAGTGCTTCTTCGGAAATCTGAGGGTTGTCACGCAGCGTTTCCAGGGTCTGACGTTGCCGTTCCAGCTCTTGCAGCAGGTCCGACTTCAGATCGGCCCGACCGGCGACTTCCATGATCTCGAACAAGCACAGCAACGCTGCATGGTGCTCCTCCGCGTGTTCACGGCCGGCAAAGAACGAGGCGCGATCATATAGATCCTCCAGCCGCAGGAGGGTGCGGATGCGTTCGTTGACGGGAAATTCGTAGCTGATCACGGGCTTTGGGCGGCTGCTGGCGCTGTATTAGCGGTCGATTGTGCAAGATTCGCGCTGTTTTGACAAATCCATTAACCTAAATTTTGTTCCTATTCAGGCGCTTGCATGTACTTCCGATGTAATTCCTCAACTCTTTCCGTGAGTTGCGACACATCACCGTCATTCTCGATGATGGCGTCGGCTTGCGCCAGTCGCGCCTCCCGGGTCAATTGCTTGGCCATGATGGCGCGTATCTCGGCTTCGCTCATGCCGCTGCGCGCCTTGACCCGGGCAATCTGGAGCGCCTCCGGGCAGTCCACGACCCAGGCCTGATCGATCACGTCGGCGTAGGCGCCAGTTTCAAACAGCAATGGTACGGCGAGCAGGCAATAGGGAGTGGAGGCCGGCAGCGTGGTGAGTGCTGCCATGGCGGCTTGTCGGATCAGCGGGTGGAGCGCCTGTTCAAGGGAGCGGCGCGCGGCATCGTCCTGAAAGACTCGCTGGCGCAGTCGTGGGCGATCGATGGCGCCGCTTGCGTCGAGGTAATCAACGCCGAACAGGGCAGCGACGGCTTGCGCGCCGGCTTGCCCGGGGGCGCTCAGCGAATGGGCGATGGCATCGGTATCGATCAAGGGGACGCCCAGGCCCTGAAACAGGGCGGCGACCGTGGACTTGCCTGAGCCTATGCCACCGGTAAGACCAACTACGCGCATGGCCTCAGCCCCAGAGCAACTTCTGCAGCGCGGGTCCCCAGATCAGGGCAACCAGGCCGGCAATGGCAAGGTAAGGGCCGAAGGGAAGCGGTTTGCTCCAGCCGCGCTTGGCCATGACGACCATGCCTATGCCGATGACGGCACCGACGATAGATGACAGCAGGATGACGATGGGCAGGGCCTGCCAGCCCAGCCAGGCGCCGATGGCGGCCAGCAGCTTGAAGTCGCCGTAACCCATGCCTTCCTTGCCGGTGGCTAGCTTGAACAGCCAGTAGACCGACCACAGACTGAGGTAGCCGGCGACCGCGCCTACCACGGCCTGTGGCAATGGAACGTAGGTATTGCCGAGGTTGAACAGCAGGCCCAACCACAAAAGGGGCAAGGTCAGGCTGTCGGGTAACAGGTAAGTGTCGGCGTCAATCCAGAACAGCGCCATCATGAACCAGCCGAACAAAAGCGCACCGGCGGCGGCGGCGCCCCAGCCGAAATGCCAGGCGAGACCGCCGCTTAGGAGGCCGGTAGCCAGCTCGACCAGCGGGTAACGAGCCGAGATGGGCGTCTTGCAGTGACGGCAGCGGCCGTGCAGCAGCAGCCAGGACAGTACCGGGATATTGTCGTAGCCGGCGATCAGCCGACCGCACTGCGGGCAAGCCGAGCGTGGTACCACCAGGTTGTACTTGGTGCGTTCCGGTTGCGGCGCGTCCTCAGACAGGTCGATCAGCGCGCAGTCATGGCGGAATTCCGCTTCCATCATCTTGGGCAAGCGATGGATGACCACGTTGAGGAAGCTGCCGATCATCAGCCCCAGCAGCAAGGTGGCCAAGCAAAACAGGGTGGGGTAGACGGACAGGGCTTGCCAGAGGGACATCGATCAGCCGCCAACCGCCTGGCCCATCTTGAAGATGGGTAGGTACATGGCGATGATGATGCCGCCGATGATGGGGCCGAGCACCATCATGATCATCGGCTCCATCAGGCTGGTCAGCGCGTCCACGGCCTCGTCCACTTCCTGCTCGAAGAAGTCGGCGATCTTGCCCAGCATGGAGTCCAGCGCACCGGACTCTTCCCCGATGGCGACCATCTGCAGCACCATGGGCGGGAACACGTCGGCGTTCTGCATGGCGACCGTCAGGCTGGTGCCGGTGCTGACCTCGGTCTGGATGCGCTTGGTGGCGTCGGCATAGATGACGTTGCCAGATGCGCCGCCCACCGAGTCGAGCGCCTCAACCAGCGGGACGCCGGCGGCGAACATGGTGGACATGGTGCGAGTCCAGCGAGCGATTGTGGATTTGCGCAGCACATCGCCAAGCACCGGTAGCTTCAGGGCGGTCCGGTCTATCCAGGCCTGGAAGGCCTTGGAGCGTTTCTTCGCCTGGATAAAAGCGTAGATGGCACCACCGATGCCGCCAAAGATGGCCCACCAGTAGTTCAGGAAGATCTCGGAGATATCGATCACCAGCTGGGTAGGGCCGGGAAGGTCGGCGCCGAAGCCGGAGAACAAGTCCTTGAAGGCCGGGATCACGAAGATCATGATCACAGTGATCACGATAAAGGCCGCCACGATGATGGCGGTAGGGTAGAACATGGCTGACTTGATCTTACCCTTGATGGCAAGGATCTTTTCCTTGTAGGTCGCGAGGCGATCCAGCAGCGCATCCAGAATACCAGCCTGTTCGCCGGCCTGGACCAGATTACAAAACAGCTGGTCGAACTGCATGGGGTGCTTGCGGAAGGCCTGGGTCAGGCTGGAGCCGGTTTCCACATCGTTCTTGATGTCAAGCAGCAGCCGGGTCACGCTGGGGTTGGCGTGGCCCTTGGCGACGATGTCGAAGGCCTGCAAGAGGGGTACGCCCGACTTCATCATTACCGCCATCTGGCGTGTAAAGAAGGTAATGTCCTTCTCGGTGATCTTGCGCCCCATGGAGCGCGACTGCTTCTTGATCTTGATGACAGTGATGCCCTGCCGGCGCAGGTTGGCACGCACCACGTTGTCACCGCCGGCGCGCATTTCGCCCTTGAGTGTCTTACCGGTCTTGTCCTTGCCTTCCCAGGAAAAGGTCTGTTCCTTGACCTGGTTCTTCTTGTCTGCCGCCATTTACTTTGCTCCCGGATTCTTATTCGTTGGTGACGGCTTCGACTTCCGTCAACGACGTGAGACCTTGCTTGACCTTCAATAGGCCGGATTGCCGCAGGTCCTTGACGCCTTCGCGCTGGGCCTGGTCGGCGATGTCGATGGAGGTGCCCTGCTGCATGATGATGCGCTGCATCTCGTCCGAAATGGGCATGACCTGATAGATGCCGACCCGGCCTTTATAGCCGGTGCCCTTGCAGGTATCGCAGCCGACAGGCCCGTAGGGCTGCCAGCTGCCATCGAGTTCTTCTTCCTTGAAACCAGCACGTAGCAGCGCTTCGGTGGGAATCTCCACCGGCTTTTTGCAGTTGCCACACAAACGCCTTGCCAGCCGCTGGCCGGTGATCAGGATCACCGAGGAGGCGATGTTGAATGGGGCGATACCCATGTTCAGCATCCGCGACAGCGTGGCCGGGGCATCGTTGGTATGCAGGGTAGAGAACACCATGTGGCCGGTCTGAGCAGCCTTGATCGCGATATCGGCAGTTTCAAGGTCACGGATTTCACCGACCATGATGATGTCGGGATCCTGCCGCAGGAAGGACTTGAGCGCTGCCGAGAAGGTCAGGCCGGCCTTGTCGTTGACGTTGACCTGATTGATGCCGGGCAGGTTGATTTCCGCCGGGTCCTCCGCGGTGGAGATATTGATACCGGGCTCGTTCAGGATATTGAGGCAGGTATAAAGCGATACGGTCTTGCCTGAGCCCGTCGGACCCGTGACCAGTACCATGCCGTAGGGGCGATGGACAGCGTCGAGCAGGGCCGCCTTCTGTTCCGGTTCGTAGCCCAGCGCATCGATACCCAGCGTGGCTGAGCTCGGATCCAGGATACGCATACAAATCTTTTCGCCGAACAGGGTGGGTAGTGTCGAGACCCGGAAGTCAATGGCACGGGTCTTCGACAGTACCAGTTTCATCCGGCCGTCTTGCGGGATGCGCTTTTCCGAGATATCGAGCTTGGAGATCACCTTGATCCGGGAGGAGATCTTTTCCTTGATCGCCAGGGGAGGCTGCGCGACCTCGCGCAGCACGCCGTCAATCCGGTAGCGGATGCGATAGAACTTCTCGTAGGGCTCGAAGTGGATATCCGAGGCGCCGCCGTTGATCGCGTCGAGCAGGATCTTCTGGATATATTTGACGACGGGGGCGTCGTCTACTTCGCTGGCGCCGGCATCGGGTTCGGGCTCGGTGGATTCTCCACCACCCAGATCCAGATCGTCCTGATCGCCCACCATGTCCTTGAGGTTGGCGCCGCTGGCTTCAATCAATTTCTCGATCAACTGCCCGAGTTTGGGATCTTCGACCACAATGGGTTCGATCACCGTACCAGTCTGGAATTTGGCGTCTTCCAGCGCTTGCAGCTCGGTGGGGTCGGAGATCGCGACGAACAGTTTGGTGCCGCGCTTGAACAACGGGGCAATCCGGCGGGTCTGCATCAACTTGGCGTCGAGCGCGCCGGTCGGAATATAGGCGGAATCGATCTGTGCGAGGTCGAGCAAGGGATAGCCGAAGGTGCCCGCGGCAACTTCAGCAATGCGCATGGCCGGAATCTTCTTGCTGGCGACCAGGGCTTGTATGAAGGGTAGGTGGGTCGAATGCGCTTGATTCTGGATGGCTTCCGCATCCGTTGCCTGCAGTAGACCCTGCTGGACCAGGAGACGGGCCAGGCCGGACAGCGGGATTGGGGCTTGCGCCATGGGTGGGGCGTCCTTGCAAGGATGACGCGTCACTGCGCCGTGTATTTGGAGGCTGGCATAAATAATGCCTTTGTCAAGTCCGCCTGTAAAGCCGGAAACCCTTGTGCCGCTTGGTTTTGGGGGTGTTGTCGCGGTTTCGCGGCACGGTTGCCGCCTAGCGCGAGTTTACAGGGCTGTAAGCCAGCCTGGATGCCAGTTTAATACAATGTCATGGCTGCTGTGTTGGGAAACTGCATCAGCGATGCAGCACAGCGTCCAGTACGAAACGGCTGCCGATATAGGCCAGCAGCAGCAGGGCAAAGCCCGCCAGGGTCCAATTCACGGCTAGGCGGCCGCGCCAGCCGCGGGTGTGGCGGCCCCATAGCAGGACGCCGAATACCAGCCAGGCCAGAACCGAGAAGACGGTCTTGTGGCTCAGGGCCAGCGGCTGGCCGAACAGCTCTTCGGCGAAGACCGAGCCGGTGGCGAGGGTGGCGGTCAAGAGGGTGAAACCCAGGGTTAGGGTGGCGAACAGCAGTCGTTCGAGTGCGAGCAGTGGGGGTAGCTGGCGCAGTAGTCCGCGGCTGGGGCGGTGTAGTTCCTGATCGGCCAGGCGCATCAGGACGGCGAGGCCGGCGGCGACGGCGAAAAAGCCGTAGGCCAGCATGGCGATGGCGAAGTGGACCTGCATCAGCGGTGCGCTGAGCCAGGGGGTGGCGTGGCCGACCGGGACCAGCAGGCTCAGGCCCAGGCTGATGGCGGCGACTGGCAGGAGGATGGTCTGCAGGCCTTCGAGGCGGATCAGGAAGGCGGCGGTCCAGTAGATGAGTACCGCGACCCAGGTCAAGAGGCCTAATGCCTCGCGGGCGCCGAAGTGCGGCAGGCTGCCCGCCAGTGGCATGAAGGCCAGCGGTGCATGTGCCAGCAGCAGCAGGCCGAGCAGGGCGTGCTCCAGTCTTTGCTGCCGGCCGTCCGCCGGTTGCGGGGCCTGGTGGTGACGGGCCAGCAGCCAGCCGGCCAGTGCGACGTAACCCAGCCAGACGAGGAGATATAGCAAGGGATGTGGTATGAGCATGAGAGAAGCGCAAGCAAGTCGGGTAAACTTACGCGTTCGAGTTTAACAGAGCGCCGCCAAGGCGCTGATTGAGAATTGCTCCCATGTTTGACAACCTGCAAAGCCGCCTGTCGTCCGTCGTCAAGACCCTGCGGGGCCATGCGCGCCTGACCGAGGACAATATCTCCGATGCCATGCGCGAGGTGCGTATGGCGCTTCTGGAGGCCGACGTGGCCTTGCCGGTGGTGAAGACCTTTGTCTCCCAGGTCAAGGAGCGGGCGCTGGGGCAGGATGTGCTGGGCAGCCTGACGCCGGGTCAGGCCGTGATCGGCGTGGTGCACGAGGAGCTGAAGAAGCTCATGGGCGACCACAACGACAGCCTCAACCTGGCGGCGGTGCCGCCAGCGGTGGTGCTGATGGCGGGCCTGCAGGGGGCGGGTAAGACCACCACCACGGGCAAGCTGGCCAAGCGGCTCAAGGAAGAGTCCAAGAAAAAGGTGCTGGTGGTGTCGGCTGACGTTTACCGGCCTGCCGCCATTGAACAGCTCAAGCTGCTGGCTGCCCAGGTGGGGGTCGAGTGGTTCCCGTCCGACCCCAAGCAGGCGCCGGTGGAGATCGCCCGGGCGGCGCTGGACCATGCCAAGCGGCACTACTTTGATGTGCTGATTGTCGACACCGCCGGCCGACTGGCGATCGACGAGGCCATGATGGCCGAGATCAAGCAGCTGCATGCTGCCATCAACCCGGTCGAGACCTTGTTCGTGGTCGATGCCATGCAGGGTCAGGATGCGGTGAACACTGCCAGGGCCTTTGGCGAGGCGCTGCCCTTGACCGGGGTGATCCTGACCAAGCTCGATGGCGATGCCCGCGGTGGTGCGGCACTGTCGGTGCGGCAGGTAACCGGCAAGCCGATCAAGTTTGTTGGTGTGGGCGAGAAGATCGGTGGGCTGGAGCCCTTCCATCCGGAGCGGATGGCGTCGCGCATTCTGGGCATGGGCGACGTGCTGAGCCTGATCGAGCAGGTACAGCAGACGGTCGACGTGGAAGAGGCCGAGAAGCTGGCCAAGAAGATGAAGACCGGCAAGGGCTTCGATCTGGAGGACTTCAAGGCGCAGATCCAGCAGATGAAGAAGATGGGCGGCATGGCTGGCCTGATCGACAAGCTGCCGGGTATGGGTCAGATGGGTCAGGCCATGCAGGGGCCGGAGGCCGACAAGGCGATGCGACGGGTGGAGGGCATCATCAACGCGATGACGCCGCTTGAACGGCAAAAGCCCGAGCTGCTCAAGGCCAGCCGCAAGCGCCGCATTGCGACCGGTGCGGGGGTGAGCGTGCAGGAGGTGAACCGCTTGCTCAAGCAGTTTGAAGATATGCAGAAGATGATGAAGCAGTTCTCCGGCCGCAATATGTTCAAGCTGATGAAGGGCATGAAAGGCATGAAGGGGATGTTGCCGGGGATGTAGGGCCTGACTGGATGCGCGGCGAATAAGGTCTGGCTGCAGTGCAGGCGCCCGGGAGACCCGGGCGCTAGTTATTTGTGAGGGCGGAATTGGGTAGCCCTGCCCTGATTTAGTCCCTGCCCCTCCGCCCCGCCCGCCGGCGGGGAACCTCGCTGACGCCCGCCGGTGGCCTTGAATTGCCGGAGGCTACGCGTGGGGCGACGCAGAGTGGTGGGTGTGCCTTCCGCTGGGTGTTTAGAGATCGCGGTGGTGGCGCGGGGTGGGAATGGGTCTCTATGCCCGCTGTGCCGTGAGCGGCTTGCGGTGCTCTCGGATGTGTAGGTTTGATTCTTGCTGGTTGTCATGGTGGTACGCCATGCGCCAGGCCGCCGTGATGGAGGCAGTGTCTCGCAGGAGGGCGGGTGTGCCGGGCTGCGCTAATTGCTTGAGTTGCAAGATGTTCTTGCCAGCTTTGCGACTTTGCTTGTATGATGCCCGGCTTTCTCCGTCTAACCGAAGTAATACAGTTTTAGGAACAGCACAATGGTTGTGATTCGTCTTGCCCGTGGTGGCGCCAAGGATCGTCCCTTCTTCCACGTGGTTGTGGCCGACAAGCGCTGCCGCCGCGACGGTCGCTTCATCGAGCGCATCGGCTTCTACAACCCGGTGGCCAAGGATGGCGAAGAAGGTCTGCGCATTGCCGCTGACCGTCTGAACCACTGGGTCGGCACCGGCGCGCAGTTGGCCGACAGCGTCAAGAAGCTGGTCAAGCGCCTGCCGGCCTAAGTGCCGAAGGCTGCAAACGCCGGCAACGCGCCGGCGAACCGACAACCCATCGCAGCACCCGAGGCCGGCGTTCCCGCTGACCTGGTGCCGATGGGTTTTGTCGCAGGGGCATTTGGTATCCGAGGCTGGGTCAAGGTCGTGGCCGATACCCAGTTTGCCGATAGCCTTCTGGACTACGACACCTGGTGGCTGGGCCGCAATGGCGGCTGGCGTGCCTACCGGGTGGAGGACAGCCAGGCCCAGCCCAAGGCGCTCAATGCCAAGCTGGTGGGGGTGGATGACCGCGATCTGGCCTTCAGCATGAAGGGCATGACCGTGGCCGTGCCGCGCTCCGCCATGCCGGCGCCTGAGGAGGGTGAGTACTACTGGGCTGATCTGATCGGCATGGCGGTGGTCAACCTGCAGGGCGAGGCCCTGGGCGAGGTTGCCAACCTCCTCAGTACCGGTGCCAACGACGTGCTGGTGGTGAAGGATGGCCAGACCGAGCGTCTGCTGCCCTTTGTCGGCGCGGTGGTGATCGAGGTCGATGCTGCTGCCCGCTCGATCAAGGTCGATTGGGGCCTGGACTACTGACGTGCGTTTCGACGTCGTCACGATTTTTCCGGCCATGTTCGACGCCATAGGCGAGCATGGCATTACCCAGCGGGCGCGCGAACAGGGTTTGTTCGATTTGCGCTGCTGGAACCCGCGTGACTATAGCGTGGGTAACTACCGCCGCGTGGATGACCGCCCCTACGGTGGTGGTCCCGGCATGGTGATGTTGCCCGAGCCCTTGGAGGCTGCCATTGAATCGGCTCGTAGCGCGCAGGCTGAGGCCGGGGTGGCGCGTACGCGGGTGGTGTATATGTCGCCGCAGGGCGCGCCGCTGACGCATGAGACGGTGATGCGCCTTTTGGCCGAGCCGGGCTTGATCGTGCTGGCAGGGCGTTACGAGGGCGTGGATGAGCGCCTGCTTGAGCGCCAGGTGGATGAGGAAATCTCCATCGGCGATTATGTGCTGTCGGGCGGTGAGTTGCCGGCCATGGTGCTGATCGATGCGCTGGTGCGGCAATTGCCGGGGGTGCTGAACGATGCGGCCTCGGCGCAGGAAGACAGTTTTGTGGATGGGTTGCTGGATTGCCCGCATTACACCCGTCCCGAGGAATATCGCGGCATGGCCGTTCCGGAAGTCCTGCTTTCGGGCAACCATGCAGCGATCAGGCGTTGGCGCCTGAAGCAGTCGCTGGGCCGCACCTGGTTGCGCCGCCCGGAGCTGCTGAAAGACCGCCAACTGACAAAAGAGGAAGCTCGGCTTCTGGCAGAGTTCCAGAAGGAACAAGCTTCACTACCGGAGTAACAACGATGAATCTCATCGCTAAGCTGGAACAAGAAGAAATCGCCCGCCTGGGCAAGACCATCCCCGAATTCGCCCCCGGTGACACCGTCATCGTGCAGGTGAAGGTAAAGGAAGGTAACCGTGAACGTCTGCAGGCTTACGAAGGCGTCGTGATCGCCAAGCGTAACCGCGGCCTGAACAGCTCCTTCATCGTCCGCAAGATATCCTCGGGCGAAGGCGTTGAGCGTACCTTCCAAACCTACTCGCCGCTGGTTGCTTCGATCGAAGTGAAGCGTCGTGGTGACGTGCGTCGCGCCAAGCTGTACTACCTGCGCGATCGTTCGGGCAAGTCCGCTCGTATCAAGGAAAAGCTGCCGGCCCGCAAGGTTGCCGTTGCTGCCGCCGAGTAATCGGTCAGCAAGACGCAGTATCCGGAACGCGGCTGTCGCAAGACAGCCGCGTTTTTTTATTGGCCAGGATTTTGGACGCCACGACTTTTTGACTTCACGACTTTCTGACCCCAAGGCTTTCTGCCAATAATGCGCGCCATGACCGAAGCTGCTACGCCTGATCTCGACCGCATCGACCGGTACATCGACGCCGCATGGCTGGCCGAGGGTTGGTCGGCGCATACCGCCGACAACTATCGGCGCGATCTGCGGCAATGGGTCGCCTGGCTGGCGATGCGGGCGGCGAACAGCCTGACGGCCTCGGCCGAGGATGTGCGCGACTTCCTGGCCGAGCTCGCGAGTGCCTTCGAGGCCAACCGGGCGCTGGGCGAAGCGGAGAAGCGGCGGCTGCCGGCCATGGCGCGCGGCAAGAATGCGGCATCGCGCGCACGGCTGTTGTCTGCGCTGCGCAGCTACTACCGGCACTGCCAGGAAACGGGTGCCTTGGCGGCCAACCCCTGTGCCGAGATCGATGGCCCGCATACGGTGCGGCCCTTGCCCAAGACGCTGTCCGAGGCCGAGGTGGAGGCCATCATGGCGGCGCCTGCGCTGGATGCGCCGCTGGGCTTGCGTGATGCAGCCATGCTGGAACTGATGTATGCCGCGGGCCTGCGGGTTTCGGAATTGGTCAGCTTGCCTTTGGCGGCGATCAATCTGAACGAGGGCTCGGTCAGAGTGGAGCACGGCAAGGGCGACAAGACCCGGCTGGTGCCGATGGGCCAGCCGGCCCAGGCGGCTTTCCGGCGCTATCTGACCGAAGGGCGGCCGGCGCTGCTGGGCGGGCGCGCCCATGCGATTGCCTTCCTCAATGCGCAGGGCCAGCCTCTGACCCGGCAGGGCTTCTGGTACATCGTGAAGCAGTATGCGCTACGGGCCGGCATTGCCAGCCAGCGGCTCAGCCCGCATGTGCTGCGACACGCTTTTGCTACCCATCTGGTCAACCACGGCGCCGACCTGCGGGTGGTGCAGCTCTTGCTGGGCCATGCCGACATCACGACCACCCAGATCTACACCCATGTGGCCAAGGCCAGGTTGCAGGCGCTGCACGCCCAGCATCACCCGCGCGGCTAGCGGGTCCGTCGCCCTGCCGGCCTATGGCTGCGTTACCAACCGCTCGCGGTGCTGGTGCCGCGCTACGGCTTGCGCCTTACGCTTCATCCGGCAGGCCGGCGAACGCCCTTAAAGCAAACGGCCCGCGCAAGGCGGGCCGCTGTGACGGGTGCGGGCCTGAGTGGCTTATTTCTTCAGACACTCGCTCATGAATTTCTTGCGCTCGTCGCCCTTCTTGCCGGTGGCTTCCTTGTTACACCACTTCATCTTTTCCTTCTGATCGGTGGGCTTGGCGGAGGCATCGGCGGCCGGCTTGGCCTTGAGGCATTCGCTCATGAATTTCTTGCGTTCATCGCCCTTCTTGCCTTCGGCATCCTTGTTGCATTGACCCATCTTGCTCTGCTGCTTGTTGGGGGCGTCGGCGGCGGGTGCCGGGTCGGCGGCATGGACCAGACCGAAGGAGAGCAGGGCTGCGGCGAGAAAGGCGAGCTTCATGGTGAACTCCTGTTGAGGGTAGGGGTAGGCGCAGTGTAGAAGAGCGCCCAAGCGGGGGCAAATGCAGCGGGCGGCCGCTGTGCTAAAATCGCGAACTTCCCAAGACTTGTTCTAGCAAGAGGTTTACACCATGGCCGGCCATTCCAAGTGGGCGAACATTCAACATCGCAAGGGTCGTCAGGACGCCAAGCGCGGTCAGCTGTTTACCCGGCTGATCAAGGAAATCACCGTTGCCGCGAAGATGGGTGACCCAGATCCGGCTACCAACCCGCGCCTGCGCCTGGCGGTGGACAAGGCCCTGGGCGCGAATATGCCCAAGGACAATATCCAGCGCGCAATCGACCGTGGCGCCGGCAACCTGGAGGGCGTCGACTATATGGAGACGCGCTACGAGGGTTACGGCATTGGCGGTGCGGCCGTGATGGTGGATTGCCTGACCGACAACAAGACCCGTACCGTGGCCGATGTGCGCCATGCCTTCAGCAAGTACGGTGGCAATATGGGCACCGACGGTTGCGTGTCCTTCCAGTTCAAGCACTGTGGCTACCTGATCTTTGCACCGGGCACCAATGAAGATGCGCTGATGGAAGCGGCACTGGAAGCCGGCGCCGACGACGTGGTCAGCAACGAGGATGGTTCGATCGAGGTGATCACGCCCCCGTACGACTTTGTGACCATCAAGGAAACCCTGGAAAAGGCCGGTTTCAAGGCCGAGATGGGCGAAGCCACCATGAAGCCGCAGGCGGAGACGCCGCTGTCGGGCGACGACGCGATCAAGATGCAGAAGCTCCTGGACGCGCTGGAAAGCCTGGACGATGTGCAGGAGGTCTACACCACGGCGCTGATGGACGAGTAATCGCCCGGAGGCTCTGCAGACGGTGTAACCCGAAGATAGTTGCTCTTCACCCGGCGGAGCCGGGTGCTTGCAGTCAGCATAAAATCAAAAGGTTATCGCTGTTCAATTCCACGCCCCCGCCCTCGCCGCCGCGAGGGAGCCTCGCTGACGCGAGAGGTGGGGCTTGGCGGAGCTTCTCTAGCCCGTTGTACACCCGAAGGGGGCCGCGATGTCGGCCCCCTTTGTTTTTTGGAGGCGGCGACTGGTGATAAGGTGCGCGGACTGCTAAAAACAAGGCGCCGCGCCACGGAGTCGCCATGAAACGTCTTTCCCTGCCCCGTTCCCTGCAAGCCTTCAGTTGGTGGCATGCGCTGGCGGCTTTTGCCGTTCTGGTGCTGCTGGACTACGGCCTCCTGCAGGCCAGTGCCATCGTCGACCAGCGTGGCGGTGACGTGTTGCTGCGGCTCCATGCACAGCGGCGGGCGCCCTCGAGCGAGGTGGTGGTGGTCGATATCGACCAGCGCTCGCTGGAAGAGATGAACGAGGTTGCCGGCAGTTGGCCCTGGCCGCGTTCGGTCCATGGCGAGCTGATCGAGCACCTGAACCGGCTAGGGGCCAAGGCCATCGTCTCGGACATCCTGACCAATGAGGTGGACAGCTTCCGGCTCGATAGCGACCGCTACTATATGGGCGTGCTGAGTCAGGCCAGCAATGTCTACCTGCCGCAGACGCTCAATGAGCCCGGCATGGGCCAGCCCATTGAGCGCTTCCCGCGCTCCTTCGGGATTGTGCCCACCCCCCGGGCGGTGGCAGGGGCGCGCATCCCCTTGATGGTACCGGCCGCCGCGCTACAGCCGCCCGAGAGTGCGGAACAAGCCCTGCCCTTGCCGCAATGGCAGCGCATCAAGGCCGGCTTGATCAACTTCAATGAGGACAGCGACCAAGTCGGCCGCCACTACCATGTCTACATGGAGCGGCTGGGTTGGCGCTTCCTATCGCTGCCGGCCAAGCTCGCGACCGACCTGGGCTGGCCCTTGCCGCGTGGTTCTGAGCTGCTGCTGAACTGGCGGCCGGCGCCGCCGCATGTCTCATACGCCGATGTCTACCTCGACAGCCAACGTGAGGTCTCGCAGCGGCCGCATGACGAGTTCCGCGGCAAGATCGTGGTGATCGGTGCCCGCGCACCGGGTCTGCAGGACCTGCGGGTAACGCCGCTCTCCAGCCTCTACCCGGGGGTGGATATCCTGGCGACGGCCATCGACAACCTGCGGCAGGGAGACTGGCTGCGAGAGCCGCCGCGGCAGCTGGGCCTGCCCTTGGCGCTGCTCCTCTTGCTGGGTGTGGCCTTGGCCTTTTCGCGCGGGATGACCGCAACACGGATAGGTTATGGTCTCCTGGGTGTGAATGGGCTGGTGCTGGGCTTGGCCTGGTGGGGGCTGCAGCAGGGCTGGTGGTTGCCCTTCTATGCGCCGCTGGTCTGCGGCTGGGTGTTCTACTGGCTGTGCGCGCTGCTGGCCTACTTGAAGGAGCGGCAACAGCGCGAGCGGGCGATCGGCATGTTCCAGCGCTTTCTGGACCCGCGGGTGGTGGGGGACCTGGTGGCGCGCGGCGAGATCGATACCGGCGCCAACGCCGAAAGCCGGGAGGTGACGGTGCTGTTCTCGGATATACGCGGTTTTACCACCTTGTCCGAGACGCGTACGCCGGAGGCCATCGTCTCGCTGCTCAACCGCTATTTCTCTACCCAGGTGGAGATCATTTTCCGCCATGGCGGCACGCTGGATAAATTCATCGGCGACGCCATCATGGCCTTCTGGGGGGCGCCGGTGAACGACCCGGACCATGCCCGCCATGCCATCCTGGCGGCGATCGAGATGTCGGCGGCGCTGGACCGCTTCAAGGCCGAGCTGACTGAGCTGGGTAGTGAGTTCGACATCGGTATCGGCCTCAATACCGGCCCTGCGGTGGTCGGCTTTATCGGCTCGAACGACCGGCTGGACTACACTGCGATAGGAGATACCGTGAACCTTGCCAGCCGGATTGAAGGGCAGACCAAGGGTGTGGCGCGAGTGCTGGTGGCGGAATCGACCATGCAGGCGGCTGGCGAGGCCTTCAGTTATCGTGACTGTGGCTCGCACCATGTGAAGGGGCGCGAGCAGGAAGTCCGGCTTTATGAGCCAGGGATCAAGCAATGATCAGGGAGTAGCGGGAATGAAAACTGTGTGGTGGATGCTGGCCTTGTTGGCCGGCGTGGCGCAGGCGGCCGAGAACGGCACCCTGCTCAGGGCCGCCGAGCTCAAGCAAAAGCCGTTTCTGGATGCCGAGAAGGTGGCGGACCTGGCTGCCCAGGCGCCGGTGGAGATTGTGGCACGGCAGGGAGCCTGGATGCAGGTCAAGGCGGCCGGCCAGACCGGCTGGGTGAAGATGCTGAATGTGCGCACCGGCAGCGGCGAGAGCAAGGGTGGCGGCGGTGGTCTGCTCTCGGCGGTGAATCTGTTCAAGACCGGCAGTTCGGGTACGACCGTGACCACCGGGGTCAAGGGCCTGTCGGAAGAGGACATCAAGAACGCCCAGCCCAATCATGAACAGCTGGCCAAGCTGGGCAGCTATGCGGCGACGGCCGACGAGGCGGAGAAATTTGCCCGGGCCGGCAAGCTCGCCAGCAACAAACAGATCGAATACCTGCCCAAGGGCAGCTCGGACAAGAACCGTTAGGGAGCCACGAGCATGCGCAAACTGATATTGCCGCTGCTGTTGGCAGCGGCCCTGCCCAGCCAGGCGATCGACTTTGGCAAGTTCAACCTCGACAAGGTGATCAAGGGCGCTGAGACGATCAAGAAGGCATCCGACGCCAGCCGCGATATTGCCGAGCCGGAGGAGATCCAGATGGGCGGCGAGCTGGCGGCGACGCTGCTGGGCGCCTCGCCCCTGGTCAACGACGCCGAACTGCAACGCTACGTGAACCGGGTGGGGATGTGGCTGGCGCAGCAGACGGAGCGACCGGGCCTGCCCTGGAAGTTCGGGGTGATCGACCACCCCAACGTCAATGCCTTTGCGACCCCAGGCGGCTATGTGCTGATCACCCGCGGGCTGTTCCAGCGCCTGCGTAGCGAATCGGAGCTGGCCGGGGTGCTGGCCCACGAGATGTCGCACGTGTTGCAGAAGCACCAGCTCAAGGCGATCCAGAAGGCGCTGGGCAGCTCCATCCTCAATGATGTGGCGGCGCAGTACAAGGAGAACACCGGTTCGGCCAAGGCCGACATGGTGGGTAAGCTGGTGGGCGGCGGCAAGGAGGTGTTCCTGCGTGGCCTGGACAAGGAGGACGAGTTCGAGGCCGACCGCATGGGGGTGGTGATCGCTGCGCGCGGTGGCTACAACCCCTACGGTCTGGTGGGGGTGCTGCAGACGCTGGCGGAGAGCCCCAGTGACGGGGCCTTCGCCCTGCTGTTCAAAACCCACCCGAGCCCCAACGACCGGCTGGAGCGGCTGGGGGCAGCCATGGGCGACCGGCTGGATGGGTTCGATAAGGCGGTCGATGACCTACCTCGTTTTGCGAAGCTGAAGCGGTGAACCCGGTTTGAGGTGTTTGTCGGTTCTGAGTGCGGATCAGCACCCGGCACAGCCGGGTGTTGTGCGGCAACTGATGTTCAGGCGCGCTCGCTTCAGCTGTCTTTATTGAGCCCTACTCCCCCCGCCCTCGCCGCCGCGAGGGAGCCTCGCTGACGCTCGTTCGCGACTTCTGCCGACGAAGCACGCACCCTACAAGCGCATCCTGTACCTGATTTGGGCCGGTCTCCTTGAGGCAAAAAAGAAGCGCGGCCGTCTGAGGGAGAGCAGACGGACACGCGCCAGAGAGGAGTGAACCTTGGAAGACGAGACTGCGAATTCATAAACCGGTACCACGGCGACGGTCGTCCCCTCAGACGACCGTGCCGGGTAACGCGGGGTATTGCCGGGGGAGTCTGACGACTCCCCCGTTTGTTGCGTGCTACGAATGTCTGAGCGCCCCACCCTCTCCCGTCAGGGAGGCTTCCCCGCGGCGGCGGGGGCGGAGGGGAGTGGGATAGATCAGCAAAGCCCCGCCGACTTTCCACTGCCGCCCAACGCCCGGCTGTGCCGGGCGCTGAGCTGCCGCTTGCTACGTGCCACTAGCAAATGGCGGAGCCCCCCACGTTCTCCCGTCAGGGAGGCTCCCTCGCGGAGGCGAGGGCGGGGGGCAGGGCTAAATCAGCGAGGGACCGCCGATCGCCCACTGCCGCCCAAGCGCCCGGCTGAGCGAAGTCGTTGCCACCGTCAGGTGGCTTACTACTTCGGCCTCCTCCTTGCGGGGATAAGCCGGGCGATGAGCTGCAGTTTCAGGCCTAACTGCTATTTCTACTTCCCATCAATATTTCGCGTGCAGGGTCAGGTAGTACTGGGCACCGTTCTTGTACAGCGCGCCCGGCAGGTCGCCAGCACCCGGGGTGTGGATGATGGAACGGACCATGGGGTTGTTGATGTCCTTGCCGTCGAGCGAGATGCTCAGGTTCGGATTGATCTGGTAACCCAGGGACAGCGACAGGGTCCCGATCGAGTCCTGGAAGGCCGAGTTGTTGCGGCTCAGGCCGTTCAGGAAGCCCGAACGCCAGCTGTAGGTCATGCGGGCGCTGAACTTGTCGTCTTCGTAGAAGGCGCCCAGGTTGTAGGCGTTCTTGGAAGTGCCGATCATGGTGCAGTCCGGGTTGGTCAGGGCGCCGCATTGCGAGCCTGGCGCTTTGCCGGTTTCCTTGCCGATGGTGTGGGTATAGTTGGCATTCACGCCGAAGCCGCCCCACAGCGCCTGCTGGTAGGCCAGTTCCAGGCCCTTGACCTCGGCGGTGGTGTTGACCGGGGTGGCGACCTGGTAGACCGTATTCTCGCCCTTCAACTGGTTATAGAAGGTAGCGGTGCCCGAACCATAAGTCACGTAGCCATCCAGCGACGAGTAGAACAGGCTGGCGGCCAACAGCGACTTGTTGTCGTTGCCGAAGTACCACTCGGTCGTGACTTCCGCGTTGTTGGAACGGATGGGCTTGAGGTTGGGGTTGCCGACCGTGCCGAAGCCTTGCACATCACGCAGGTCCACACCGGCCATTTGACCCAGTTCCGGGCGAGCCATGGTGCGGCTCAGGGCGAAGCGCAGGTCGAGGTTGCGGCTCAGGTCCAGCTTGAAGTTGGCACTGGGCAGTACATCGACGTAGTTGTTGATGTAGTTGCGCGGCTCGAAGCTGCCCGAGGGACCGATCTCATAGCGGGTCACGTCTTCCTTGGTGTGCACGAGGCGCACGCCGAAGTTGCCCGAGAAGCCTTCACCACCGAACTCCGCCATCGCGTAGGCCGACTCGGTCGGTTCCTTGATGTCGAACTCGGACTGGCGCAGGTGGCCATCGTAATAGGCGTACTGGGACAGCCAGCCGTTGACCGCATCCTGCGAGAAGGTCCAGTAGCCGGCGCCGTTGGCGCCCAGATCGTTGAAGGTGGTTGGGAAAGCGGTCAGGCCGTTCATCGGCAGATTCGCTACGTTGGAGAGCGCGTCCGTCGCCTTGATGCCGATCGAGGTCAGTTCGCGCTCATGACGGGCGACGCGGGCGCCGAACTTGAAGCGCTGTACGGTGCCCAGGTCCAGCTTGTAGGTGCCGTCGACTTGGCCGTAGTCCTCGGTATCGGTGGCAGTGACATGCGAGCCGTAGGTGTACGGAGTAGCTTGGTTGCCGCCGATGGAGAACTTGTCGGCGCCGGGGGTGTTGTAGATCACGGCTTGGTCTACACCGCGAATCTGATAGCCGCCGCCGGTCCAGGGCATCCACACGCCCAGTGCGCCGGAGACGGTGTTGCCAACACCCTTGGAAGTACCGAGCTTGCCGGCGAGGGTGAGCTTGTCGTTGACGCGGACCTTGCCGTCCAGGTTGACGAACTGCGACTTGCTCTCGGCGATCGGGCGGGAGAACTCTTCCTGCACCGCGCTGGAGAGACCTGCGCACGGAGCACCACAACCTGCGGGACTGTTGATGTTGAGGGAAGTCAGAATGCCGCCGGCAGCCGAGCCGGTGATATTGCCGGTTGGGTATGGGCGATCTGCGTTGCCGCCGAACAGACCAACCGATTGCATGAAGTTATGGTTGATATTGGGTGCATCGAGGTGCGAGTAGAAGCCGGTGACGTCGAAGGACACGTCGGCCGAGGGTTTGAACTGCACGTCGATCAGGCCGCCATTGCGGGTGCGCTCCTGTTCGAACCAGGCGGTACCGCCCAGGTAGCTGGTCACGGTGCCAACTGAACCAGGGATAGCGTTGGCAATGGGGGAGTTGGCCACTACCTTGTCGTACCAGATCTGGTTTTCCTGACCAGCACGGCTCAGGGTGCGCTTCTCATGGAAACCCTGGACCAGTACCCCGATGGTGCTCTGGTCGTTCTTCCAGGCGAACAGGCCGTTGATTTGCGGGTCGGTCTTCTTGGAGTTTTCCGAGTAGACGCCGCCGATGCTGACCTGGCCGTTGATCTGGTTCTTGAAATCCAGCGGCTTGCGGGTCTGGATGTCCACCACGCCCATGGCGCCGCCTTCCAGCAGGTCGGCCTGGGAGCCCTTGTGCACCACCACCTGGCCGATCAGCTCGGACGGGAACAGCGAGAAGCTCACGCTGCGGCCGCCGTTGACGATATTGTCGGCAAACCAGTCGCCGCTCGACACGGTGTGACCATTGAGGGTGGTCAGGGTCAGGGCGAACGGAGTGCCGCGCAGCGCAACGCGGTCGTTCTCGCCGAAGCTGCCTTCGCCGGCGCCAGCCGCTGCGACATTGACGCCGGCCACACGCTGCAGCGAGTCGGCGACGTTCTTGTCCGGCATCTTGCCCACGTCTTCGGCGGTGATCACTTCGACGATGGAATCGGCATTGCGCTTCTGAGTCAGCGACTGCTTGAGCGAGGCGCGGATACCGGTGACGACCACCGCTTCATCCTTGGCCGGGGCTGCGTCGTCGGCGAAGACCGGGACGGCTGCGCCCATCATGGCGAAGGCGACCGCCAGTGCGACGGGCCTTGGTTGGTGCTGCTTTGCAAATACCCTTTTGTTAAACATGCCGCTCTCCTGTGGTTTAGATAGGTACAACATTGCTGCTGGAACAAAGCAGCCGACCCTTGCCTCCTACTGCTGCCAGGCCGGCTTGTACTGAGCTCAGGCGCCGACCGCGCGCCCGGCCAAGGTTTGGCCTGCGGCATCGAACAGATGGCAGGCTTCGAATTCGGGTTTGAGGAAGACGCGTTCGCCACGTGCCGGCGCGATGTCCTTGCTCGGCAAGGAAAAGGCGATCTGTTGATCGATGCCGGCGGCGCGGGCGTAGACGATCTGCTCACCACCCAGGTGCTCGACCAGGTCGACCTCGGCGGGGATGGTGTTGTCGGCGGCCTGTGGCTGCCAGCTGATGTGCTCGGGACGCAGGCCCAGGGTGATGGCGCTCTCGAGCGCCAGCGGGCATTTCTGCGGTACACTAATACCGGTATTACCGGCCAGGGTGAGGCGGCTGCCGGCTGCACTGCTCTCAGCGAGGCGGGCGGGCAGGAAGTTCATCTTGGGCGAGCCCAGGAAGCCGGCGACGAACTGGTTGGCCGGGTGCTGGTAGAGCTCCAGCGGGGTGCCGACCTGTTCGATGCGGCCACCGTTGAAGACGGCGATCCGGTCGCCCAGGGTCATGGCCTCCACTTGGTCGTGGGTAACGTAGACCATGGTGGTGGCGAGGTCCTTGTGCAGCTTGGCGAGCTCGATGCGCATTTGCACGCGCAGCGAGGCGTCGAGGTTGGACAGGGGTTCGTCGAACAGGAAGACGTCGGGCTTGCGCACGATGGCGCGACCGATGGCCACCCGCTGACGCTGGCCGCCCGAGAGGGCCTTGGGCTTGCGATCGAGCAGGTGGGTGATTTGCAGGATGTCGGCGGCGCGCTGTACGGCTTCGTCGATCTCGGCGCGGGACTTCTTGGCGAGCTTGAGGCCGAAGCCCATGTTCTCGCGCACGGTCATGTGCGGGTACAGGGCGTAGCTCTGGAACACCATGGCCACGCCGCGCTTGGCGGCGGGGACATCGTTGACCTGGCGCTGGCCGATGCTGAGCGAGCCGCCGCTGATGTCTTCGAGGCCGGCGATCATGCGCAGGGTGGTGGTCTTGCCGCAGCCCGAAGGGCCGACGAAGACCATGAACTCGCCGTCACGGATATCGAGATCGATGCCGTGGATGACGGTCGGACCGTTGTCGTAGGTCTTTTGCAGGTTGCGCAGCTTCAATTCGGCCATGGCCGTATTCCTTCGTTTTTCGCCGCCGCGTGCCGGCTCGGCGGGCTGGTGCTGCCCGGATTTCGGGCAAAAAGCGTCCTTGACCGCCTTGCCTGGGCAAGGCGGCGTCATTGCTTGCTACTGCGGGAGCGGGGCATCTAGCCCAAGTCGGTCGGCCTGCTAGTCAGCGTTCTCCAAGGGCACCGGTGTGGTGCCGCACATTGCAATCCGTTTGCTATCCATCGCCATCTATTTCACCGCGCCGTCAAAGCCACGCAGGAAGAAACGCTGCGTGAAAAGGAAGACGATCAGCATGGGCAGGATGGTCAGTACTGCGCCGGCCGCGACCACGCGGGTCTTGGAGCTGAAGGCGCTGGACAGGTACTGCACCCCCACGCTGAGCGGGAAGTTGTCGGGATTGGTCATGACCACCGAGGGCCAGATGTATTGGTTCCAGGCGCTGACCATGGTGAGGATGGTGAGCGCACCCAGGGCGGGCTTGGCCAAGGGCAGCATGATCTGCCAGTAGATCTGCCATTCGTTGGCGCCGTCGATGCGGGCGGCGTCGATCAGATCGCCGGGTACGGCCTCGAAGGCCTGCTTCATCAGGAAGATGCCGACTGCACCGGCGAGGTTGGGCAGCACGACACCGGCGATGGTGTCGACCAGGTTGAATTTGGCGATGGTGATGAAGTTGACCAGGAAGTTGATCTCTGCCGGCAGGATCATGGTGGCGATGATGGCGCCGAACACGATGCGCTTGCCGGCGAATTCCATGCGCGCCAGCGGGTAGGCCGCCAGGCTGCAGATCACCAGGGTGCCGACCACGGTGGCGGCGGCGATCAGGACGGAGGTCTTGTAGAAGGTGATCAGCTTGATGGTGTTGAATACCTCGATGAAGTTGTCGAGGCTGGGATCCTGTGGCCACAAGGGTGGCGGGAAGCGGTAGATGTCGCCGGTGGTCGAGAGGGCGGTGACCAGGGTCCACCAGAAGGGGTAGACGGTGATGACGGCGAGCAGCGACAGCAGCGCGTAGTGCGGCAGGTGGCGGCCGAGGCGGCGCCACACGGCACGGGTGCCACTGGCCTGGGCCAGGGGCTGGGGAGTCGGCAGCGACATGGTTTGGACTTTGCTCATCGACTTATTTGTTCTTGGGCTGCAGGTAGCGGAAGTTGAGCCAGGCCAGGGCGATACAGACCACGGACATGACGAGGCTGGCGGCGAGTGCACGGCCGAACTTGAGTTCCTGGATGCCGAATTTGTAGGCGTAGAACAGCACGGTATAGGTCGACTGCGAGGGGCCGCCGTCGGTCATGATCTGCACTTCCTCGAAGGCCTTCACCGCGGCCAGCATGGACATCAGCGAGCACAGCAGGATGGTGGGCGAGAGCAGCGGCACGGTGATGCGCCAGAAGCGCTGCCAGGCGTTGGCGCCGTCGAGCAGGGCGGCCTCGTACACATCGGCCGGGATGGATTGCAGGCCGGCAAGGTAGAGCACCATGTACCAGCCCAGGCCGCGCCAGATGGTGACGAACATGACGGCGAACAAGGCCACGCGGTCGTCGGTGAGGATGCCGATGGGCTGGTCGATCAGGTGCAGGAACTGCAGGGTGTGGTTGAGCGCCACGGTCAGGGCACCACCGTCGGCGCTGTACATGAAGTTCCAGATGATGCCGACCACCGACACGGCGGTGACCACCGGCACGTAGTAGGCCACGCGGAAAAGCTTGATGCCGGGCAACTGGTTGTTGACCAGCACCGCCAAGAGGATGGCCAGCACCTGGATGACCGGTACCACCAGCAGGTAGAGGGCGGAGTTCTTGAGCGAGACCGTGAACAGCTCTTCGCTGAACAGGTCACGGAAATTCTCCAGCCCAACCCAGACCGGAGCATCGATCAGGTTGTACTTGGTGAAGGCGATGTAGGAGCCGAAGCCGACCGGCCAGAACGAGAACACCAGCAGCAGCGCGAGCGCGGGTGCCAGGAACAGGTAGGCGGTCAGTGTACGGTTGCGGGCGTGGGCCACGTCGTTCTCACGGTTACGGTTGCTGTTGCATGGGGGGCTTAGAGCGCGCCCAGTTTCTTGTTCCAGAAGGCGGCCGCTTCATCGAGCGCCTGCTGGGTGTCCTTGCGGCCGGTGACGGCCTGCTCGACGGCGCTGGAAAGCTTGGTCGAGAGCAGCTCGGCGTCCTTCACGCCGCTCAGATAAATGGTGCGGACGTATTCCAGGTTCTGTACTGCGGCGATCACCCCCTTCTCGGCGGCGCCGGCATCGGGCGGGGCGGCGTGGAAGTAGGCGTGGGCGGCCGCCTGGCGGTTGGTCGGCAGGGTGCCGGCCAGCTTGGCGAAGGCCAGCTGGTTCTCGGCATTGGTCAGGTAGCGGGCCAGCTTGCCGATCTCCGGCAGCAGCTTGGGGTCGACGTTCTTGGGTACCACGTAGGTGAACTGCCAACCGCCGGCGGCGACCTTGCTGGGGCTGAGCGGCACTGGCGCGACGGCGGTGGCCTTGTAGATCTCGGGGGCGTCGTCGCGAACCCGACCCAGGGCAGCAGGCACGGTGACCAGCATGGCCATGCGGCCGCTGTTGTAGGCCGCCATGGAGAGCTGGAAGTTGTCCTGGGCGAACAGGCCGTCCTTGAGCAGGGCGCCGCTGCGGTAGGCGGTGGCCAGCTTGTTGACGAGCGCGACATGGGCCGGCGAATTGAACACGGCGCGACCGTTGCGGATGACGTCCAGACCTTCCTGGCTCATCAGCCCCTCGAGCTTGGTGGGGCCGAGGGTAGGCGCAAAGCCGGCCACGCCGGTCTTGGCCTTGATGATGCCGGCGAGGCGCAGCTGTTCGTCCAGGGTCTGCGGTGGCTTGTTGGGGTCGAGCCCGGCCTGCTTGAACAGGGCGGTGTTGTAGGCGATGACGTTGGCGCCGTTATAGAACGGCACGGCCCAGGTCTTGCCTTCGAAGGTGACGTCCTGCACCGCGCCGGCCAGGTACTGGTTGCGGTCGATGAGCTGGTCCACCGGCTGGATCAGGCCGTTGAGGTGGTATTCATAGGCCCAGGGCACGTCCATATTGGCGAGCACGGGGGGGCGGCCGGCGGCGATGGCAGCGGTGAACTTGGGGCGGATGACGTTCCAGGGATAGTCGATCCACACCACTTCCACATTGGGGTTGGCGGCGTTGTAGCGGTCAACGAGGTTCTTGAAGTACGGGTCGAACTTGGGCGCCAGGCTCTGGGTCCAGAATTCGAGGCGCGGCTTGTCCGCCATGGCCCTGTCGCTCAGGGCAAGGCCGGCCAGCAGCATCAGCGCTTGCGTCAGTTGTCTCCACTGCATGATACGTAAGTCCCGTAGTACTTCGTCTTCAGCCGGGTGCGCATGTGCACCACCCACTCCTGCGCCGTGGCTCATAGGCCGGGCGTCATTTAGAAAGCTGTGCTCGCGTTTTTCGTTGGGTCGCGAGCGCGAGAGCGTGTCTTGAGCTGGCAAGCGATGGGTAAGGAGTTCGTTCGGCGCTGGCGCCCGGAAAACCGTGCGCTTGCTGCCGGGTAAGCCTGAAACAGCCAGCGCTCCCCGTGTCGAATTCCTACCCCTTCGCCCCACCCTCCGGCGGGGAACCTCGCCGTGCTCGCCAGGGCCTGAATTCACGCCTGCTTTCGAGCACTTCAGTTCAGGGCACGCTCTTTACTGTCTGTTGCTTGCTGCGGTACTGCCGGTCTGCCGACTTAGCGGGTCAGCGTGACCTTGTTCAGATGGCGCGGTTGGTCCGGGTCGAAGCCGCGGGCGCGGGCCAGCGCCTCCACCATGGGGTAGAAGGCTGCGACGGCGGTGATCGGGTCGAGCTCGGCGACCGGTGCGACCGGCAGGGTCAGCTCGCGCTCGGCCACGTCGGCCGGGGCGGCCAGCAGCACCTTGGCGCCGCGACCGCGCATTTCCTCGGCCAGCTTGATCAGGCCGGCTTGCGCCGCGCCGCGCGGGGCGAAGATGAGGAGCGGGTAGCCTTCGTCGATCAGGGCCATGGGGCCATGCTTGATCTCGGCGCCGGAGAAGGCCTCGGCCTGGATGGCGGCGGTCTCCTTGCACTTGAGGGCGGCCTCCATGGCCACCGGCAGGGTCAGGCCTCGGCCAACCACCATGATGCGGTCGGCGTCCTTGAGGGCTTCGACCCCGGCCGACCAGTCCGCTTCCTGGGCTTGGCGCAGGGCATCGGGCAGGGCGGCAAGGCCTTTGAGCAGGGCTTCGTCGTCGGCCCAGTGGGCGACCAGGCGGGCGCCGGCGGCGAGGCTGGCGATATAGCTCTTGGTGGCGGCAACGGCGTACTCGGGGCCGGCTTCCAGCGGCAGGGTCCACTCGGCGGCTTCGCCCAGCGGCGAGGCGGGGTCGTTGACCAGGGCAACGGTCTGGGCGCGGCCTTCGCGAAAGCGCTTGATCGGTTCGACCACGTCCGGGCTGCGGCCCGATTGCGAGATGGCAACTGCAACGGTACCGGCGACGTCCAGCGGGGCGTCGTACATGGTGACCAGCGACATGGGCAGGGACAGGGACAGACGGCCCAGGCGCAGCATGGTGAGATAGGCGAGGTAGGCGGAGGCATGGTCGGAGCTGCCACGGGCCACGGTCACCAGCGCATGCGGATCGGTATGGCGCAGCCGTGCGCCGAGCTCGGCGTAGCGGGCGTCCTGCTTTTCTGCCTGGCGGGCGACGGCCTCGGGGCCTTCGCGCATCTCTTTCCACATGCAAGTTGTCACTGCTGCTCTCCGGGAATCAGCTCGCCTTCGACGTAGACGGCCTTCAGTTTCAGGTTGCGATCGAACACCACGATGTCGGCATGGGCGCCGACCTTGAGCTGGCCGCGGTCGCTCAGGCCCAGCATCTCGGCCTGGTAGGTGGACAGCCGGCGGGCGGCGTCGTCCAGGTCCAGGCCCAGACCGACCAGGTTGCGCAGGGCTTCGTCCAGGGTCAGGGTTGAACCGGCCAGGGTGCCATCGGGCAAGCGAACGCCGCCCATGCACTTGGTGACCGTGTGGCGGCCCAGCTTGTAGTTGCCGTCGGGCATGCCGGCGGCAGCGGTCGAATCCGTGACGCAGTAGAGCTTGGGGATGGCGCGCAGGGCGGCCTTGATCGCACCCGGGTGCACATGCAGGAGGTCGGGGATAAGCTCGGCGTATTCGGCGTGCGCCAGGGCAGCGCCGACCATGCCGGGTTCGCGATGGTGCAGGCCGGTCATGGCATTGAACAGGTGGGTGAAGCTGGTGGCGCCGTGCTTGAGGGCTTCCACGCCGTCTTCATAGCTGCCCAGGGTGTGGCCGAGCTGGACGCGGATGCCGCGCAACACCAGGTCGCTGATCAGCTCCATGTGGCCTTGTACCTCGGGCGCCAGGGTCAGTACCTTGAGCGGGGCCAGTTCATTGAAGCCGGAGATCTCGCTGAGGATGCCGTCCCGGGCGAAGTTGGGCTGGGCACCGAGCTTGCCCGGATTGATATAGGGGCCTTCCAGGTGCACTCCGAGCACGCGCGAGCCACCGGCGGTACGTTGGGCGATGGCGCGCTGTACCCCGTTGAGCGCGTGTTCGATCTCGCGCTTGGGGGCGGTCATGGTGGTGGCCAGGAGGCTGGTGGTGCCGTGCCGGGCATGGGTGCGGGTGATCACGTCGAGTGCATCGGCACCCTCCATCACGTCCCGCCCGCCACCGCCGTGCACATGCAGGTCGATAAAGCCGGGCAGCAGGATATCGTCGGCATTGCTGGCCGGATCGAGCGGCGCGCCGATGATGCCGACGACACGGCTGTCAAAAGACAACTGACCGTGTTGCCAACCGTCGGGAGTGAGGATGTTGCCTGTGAGGGTAAGCATTGCTGTACGTTCGCTTAGCGGCGCAGTTCTGCGACAAAGTCGTAGTAGTCGTTGCGGCAGTAGGAATAAGTCAGTTCGACCGGCAGCCCACTGTCCAGGTAGCCGATACGGGTGATCATCAGCATGGCGCTGCCCGATGGGATGCCGGCCAGTTGGGCGATCTCGTCGCTGGCGTTGACCGCCTTGATGTGCTGCAGCGCGCGGGTGACCGGGGTGCCGCGGCCGTCCAGATAGGCGTACAGCGAATCGCCTACCGAGCCGGGATCGGGCAGGTAACGGCTGGGCAGGGTCGAGGTTTCGACGGCCATGACCGTGTCGTCGGCCATGCGCAGGCGCTTGAGGCGGGCCACGGTGGCGGCAGGCGAGAGACCCAGGCGCAGGACTTCTTCCTGGCTGGCGATACCGATCTCGCGGCTGAGCCAGCGTGAGGCTGGGGCGAAGCCGCGGCTGCGTATCTCTTCGGAGAAGCTGGTCAGGCGCGACAGCGGCTGCACCAGGCGCGGTGCAATATAGGTACCGGAACCCTGGCGACGGACGATCAGCCCTTGCTCGAACAGAATGTCCATGGACTTGCGGGCGGTGACGCGCGAGATTTCCAGCATGTCGCACAGCACCCGCTCGCTGGGCAGGGCTTCATCGGCCTGCCAGAGGCCGGTGGCGATGGCGTTGGACAGCTTGTTGGCGACCTGCAGATAGAGCGGTGTGCTGCTGTCTGCGTCCGGCTTGAGTGCGAGCAGCGCGTTTTCGCGTGCCTTATCCATGTAGGCGACCCCGTATCAGATGCAGCGCGCCGGTGGCTGAATCGCCTTGCGAGGGGCGCGCGCGGTTGAGTAGCGCCGGGGGCAGCCAGGCAGCGAGTGCCTCGGCCAGACCGCCACACAGCGCGAGAGGCAGGCTGTGGTTGGGGTCGAGCGCATCGGCGATGGCGGCGACCTCCACACCTGCTTGGGCCAGAATGGTATCAGCCGCCGGATCGCTCGCGGCGGTTTGTATAACCAGTGGTGTGAGTTGTGCGTAAGTGGTCTGAGTTGCAGCGCCCAGCCAGCTGAAAGCGGCGTCGACGCTACCACCCCAATGGGCGATCACTGCCTCGGCCAACGGGCCGCGCGGGGCTCGACCGTCGAGGGCTTTTTGCGCCAGCTGGGCGGCGCGCAGGCCTATCCAGGCGCCGCTGCCTTCGTCGCCGCTGGGGAAGCCCCAGCCGGAGGCGGTACGCTTGTCGTCACCGCCGAACCAGACCTCGCCGATGGTGCCGGTGCCGACCGCGACGATGGCGCCAGGCTGGCCGCCGTGGGCGCCCAGGAGGGTGGTGAAGCCGTCGGTATCGAGGGCGATGTGGGCATAACCGGGGGCAGCGCGCAGAAAGGCCTGCGCCCAGCCGGCGTTGTGCACGCCGGCGAGCCCAAGGCCAATGGCGCAATGCACCGGGCTGTAGCTGACGCCGAGCTCGGCGAAGGCGCTGGCGGCGGTGGCCTGCACGGCCTGCCAGGCCGGCTCGATGCCTAGCCCGAGACCGGATGGGCCGCCTTGCGCACGCTTGAGCTCCCGACCGTCGCGATCAGCCACGACCACCCGGGTACCGGTGCCGCCGCCATCCACGCCGATCAGATAATCAATGGACATCCTGCTCTTGCTCCCTGGAGGCCGTGTCGTGTACCGCGCCGGCCTTGTTGGATTGGTTTGATACCAATTGAATACAAGATCAATTCAATACCACTGTAAAACCGCTGTCAACGAATGGTCATCTGATTTGCGCAAGTGTGTGCGCCATGACACACAAAACAGGCAAATAGCTTTGGGGTGGTTTAGCGGGTGGTATTGCAGTGCTTGTCGTTGAAATGCAGCAGCCAGGCCGATGCGGCCATGTACGGTAGTGTTTTGAAGGCGGTGGGACTTGGAAACGTAGTGGTTTGTAGTTTGTGAGGCGAGTGTTGCGGGTGTGGTGCTGGGCTCGGCGGGGCGGGGCCAGCAAGTGGTCCGGTTGGTGGTCCTATCCACTTTGAACGCGGAGGCACATATACATATATGCGGCGAGGCACCCCGGCGGTCGATACGGCGCAATGCCCTTCGGGGATTGCGCCCTTGTATTGTCACACCTGACGGAGTAGCGCTCCGTCATCGAGTCCCGGACGCCGTTTGCGCCCTTGAACAGTCAGTTCGCTCCGTAGATCCCACGCCGGGACTCATCCTTC
>NZ_DATCSC010000009.1:0-2263 GCF_036568685.1 Chitinimonas sp. | reverse complement strand
AATTGGGAACGCCCCAAGTACACGCTCGACCGCCAATTTTTTAGGCAAACCAACAAGCCGCCTTGTAAATCCGGCACTAAGCGCGCCCATACACAGCTATCCACGGACTTACCCACAGCACTTGTGGGTAGAAGTTCCCTTTGCCTAGGGCAAACCTCAGATTCTGGTTCGCTTGGCAATACGGAATACAGACAATAGCGGCCTTGACGCTAGGACGGAAAGAAGTGCAGATAGGCCACCAAGATGCACAGCAATGCGACCCAAAGCACGCCACCAATCGTACCCGTAGCGAGCGTGTCCGGGTCGATATGGCCCCGGCAATGCCGAGGCAATAGAAAGCGTACCGCCAGATTGCCCAGCAACCGGAATGCGGGTCTCACAGTCGCCAGCAGCACTAACAGTATCGACAGTTTTGCGTCCAAGCTCGTTCCTCCAGTTCCAAGCTTAAAGCATTCAGTTCAGCAAGCCGTATAGCGTGCCCTCCGGCTCCGGTCGGTGCTTGGCCTGCCAATGTCCAATGACGAGCGTTAGCGAGGCTCCCCTGCGGCGGCAGGGGCGGGGGGGATGGATGCGATTAAGCGAAAGCGCGCTTCCGCATCGTATGAAGCAAAACGCCCGGCTATGCCGGGCGCTTACGCTACGTATAGGCTCAAACTGCAGCGTCTACTTTTCCCTAAAACCATTGCGCGTGGAACACACCCTCACGATCCGTCCGCTCAAAGGTGTGCGCACCAAAGTAGTCGCGCTGGGCCTGGATCAGGTTGGCCGGCAGGCGCTTGGCACGGTAGCTGTCGAAGTAGGCAATGGCCGAGGCAAAGGTCGGCACCGGGATGCCGGCCAGGACTGCGTTGGCCACCACTTCACGCAGGGCGGCCTGGTACTCGTTGGCGATGCCGGCGAAGTAGGGGTCCAGCAGCAGGTTGTTGAGCTGTGGGTTCTTGGCGTAGGCGTCGGTGATGTTCTGCAGGAAGCGCGAACGGATGATGCAACCGGCGCGGAAGATCTTGGCGATCTCGCCGTACTGCAGGTTCCAGCCGCTTTCCTCGGACTGCGCGCGCATCTGCGCAAAGCCCTGGGCGTAGGAAGCGATCTTGGAGAGGTAGAGGGCGCGGCGGACCGATTCGATCAGCTTGGTGCGGTCGGCCAAGGCCGGCTTTTGCGCCGGCGCGTGCAGCACTTCGCTGGCTGCCACGCGCTCGCTCTTCAGTGCCGAGATAAAGCGGGCAAAGACCGACTCGGTGATCAGGGGCAGCGGCACGCCCAGGTCGAGCGCGCTCTTGCTGGTCCACTTGCCGGTGCCCTTCTGGCCGGCCTGGTCGAGGATCACGTCCACCAGGTAGTTGTCGGTCAGGTCGTCCTTCTTCTTGAAGATATTGGCGGTGATATCGATCAAAAAGCTATCGAGCTCGCCGCGGTTCCAGTCGGCAAACACCTCGGCCAGCTCGTCGTTGGATAGGCCCAGCAGGTTCTTGAGGATGTCGTAGGCCTCGGCGATCAGCTGCATATCGCCGTATTCGATGCCGTTGTGCACCATCTTCACATAGTGGCCGGCGCCATCCGGGCCGATATAGGTCACGCAGGGCTCGCCATTGGCAGTCGCCGCGATCTCCTTGAGGATAGGGGCGACCAGTTCGTAGGCTTCCTTCTGCCCGCCGGGCATGATGGAGGGACCCTTGAGAGCGCCTTCCTCGCCACCCGATACACCGGTGCCGATAAAGTTGAAGCCCAGCGCCGACAATTCCTTGTTGCGGCGGATGGTGTCGGTGTACAGCGTATTGCCGCCGTCGATGATGATGTCGCCCTTGTCCAGGAGCGGCTTGAGCTGGTCGATGGTGCTATCGGTGGCAGCACCGGCCTTGACCATCAGAAGGATGCGGCGCGGCGTCTCGAGCGAGGCGACAAAGGATTCCAGGGTGTGGAAGGGGACCAGTTTCTTGCCCGGATTTTCGGCGATGACTTCGTCAGTCTTCTCTGGCGAGCGGTTGTAGATCGAGACCGAGTGACCGCGGCTCTCGATATTCAGCGCCAGGTTGCGACCCATGACCGCCATACCGATCACGCCGATTTTTTGCTTGGACATTACTTCTGCTCCTGTCTGGGCGCGCACAGCTCTGTTCCGCGCGCCGATTCCGAAGATTGATGCGGTCTCTTGGACCGGTTTGTTACAGCCGTTGGGTGGGGCTGCTGAAATATTGGGGCGCTTTTTAACAGATAAAAGGTATTCCTGCTGACGTAGTTGCATGGGGCTCGACTACGAAAATGC
>NZ_DATCSC010000008.1:0-64849 GCF_036568685.1 Chitinimonas sp. | reverse complement strand
GACCTTGCTGCATGCGCAACTGGGGCGCTTTGAGTTCGCCAGCGCCGAAAACTTCAACCGCCATTATCCGGACTTCGCCCAGTTGATTGGCGATGGCCTGGAGGACAAACTCGGCCAGAACGTCGAAGCCAACAAGCAGCTGATACGCGCAACCATGCGCGAAGCGCTGGCCCAGGTACGCCCGGCGACCGAGCTGCAGTCGCTACGGCATACCTTGGTCTCGCTGGCCTTCGACGCCGACGTAGTGCTCGATCTGCACTGCGACTTCGAGGCGGTCATGCATATCTATACCGAGACGCCTTATCTCGAGCAGGCTGAGCCACTGTACCGCCATCTGGGCGCCGAGGCGGTGCTACTGGCCAAGGGGTCCGGCGGCGCCTCCTTCGATGAAGCCATGAGCGGCCCCTGGTGGCAACTGGCCGAGCGCTTCGAAGGGCGTTTCCCCATTCCGTTGGCCTGCCTTTCTGCCACAGTCGAGCTGCGCGGCGTCAGTGACGTCTACCACCACCTTGCCGAACAGGATGCCGCCAACCTCTTGGCCTTCCTGCAGCATCGTGGCGTGGTTGCCGGCACTCCGCCTGCTCTGCCGGCCGCCCGCTGCGAACCGACCCCCTTGGCTGGCTCCGAGACACTACACGCGCCGCATGCCGGTGTGGTCGCCTTCCTCAAGGAGGTCGGCAGCCGGGTCGAAGCCGGCGAAGTGGTCGCCGAAGTCATCGACCCGCTGGAAGAAAAGCAGACCACCATCCGCGCCAGTGTCAGCGGCATACTCTACGCACGCCCTTATGTCCGCTATGCCAGTACCGGCATGGACCTGGGCAAGATCGCCGGCAAGATCGCCTTCCGCAGCGGCTATCTGCTGAGCGCCTGAATTGATATCGATACCCCTCTCACACACGAACGCCTGGAGAGCACTGTGAGCATCAAGCTATCTGTCGAAGACCTGCACAAGAGTTACGGCAGTCACGAAGTACTGAAAGGCGTGTCGCTGACCGCCCATGCGGGCGATGTCATCAGCATCATCGGCTCTTCCGGTTCGGGCAAGAGCACCTTTCTGCGCTGCATCAACATGCTCGAGCGCCCGCATGCCGGCAAGATCGTCGTCGCCGGCGAGGAAATGAAACTCGTGAAGGCCAAGGACGGCATGTTCAAGGCTGCCGACGAGCGCCAATTGCAAGTAATGCGCGCCAAGCTGGCCATGGTGTTCCAACACTTCAATCTGTGGGCGCACATGACGGTACTCGAGAACATCATCGAGGCACCAGTCCACGTATTGGGGGTGGCAAAGGATGATGCCATCGCCTGTGCCCGCAAATACCTGGAAAAGGTCGGCCTCAAAAACGTCGAGGACAAGTACCCGGCCCATATGTCCGGCGGCCAGCAGCAGCGCGTGGCGATCGCCCGGGCGCTGGCTGTCGAACCCGAAGTGATGCTGTTTGACGAGCCGACCTCGGCGCTCGATCCCGAGCTGGTAGGCGAAGTACTGCGGGTTATGAAGGCCCTGGCAGAAGAGGGCCGCACCATGGTGGTCGTGACCCACGAAATGGCCTTTGCCCGGGAAGTGTCCAATCACGTGATCTTTCTGCACCAAGGCCGCATCGAGGAAGAGGGCAATCCCAAGGAAGTGCTGGTCAACCCGACTAGCGAGCGCCTCAAGCAATTCCTCTCGGGCAGCCTCAAGTGACCATGTCCGGACTTCCGCCCGAGGCGGAAGTCCGGCCGATGGCACCAGCTACCGCGAAGCGGGAACGAGAGATGTTCGACTACGCTGATCCGCCGGTAACCCAGCTTATCGGCATCTTGCTCTTGCCCGGCTTTGCACCGGGTGAGCTCGGCTTGCTGCTGGATGTTGTCGCGGAAGCCAACCAGTTGGGCGGGGACGCACTGTATGGCGTCCGACTGCTCTCCATGGATGGTGCAGCTGTCAGCAATAGCCAGGGACGCCCCCAATCGGTCGACGACCGCTGGGATTCCGAAGCCGCCTTGCCTTATTTGTTTGTTGCAGCGCGGACCCTACCGGCTCAACTGGATGGTAACGACCCGGTGGTAGCTGCACTCAAGCGCTACGCTCAACACCGCAGCCTGATCGGCGCCTGGCACGCTGGCCCCTTCTGGCTGGCTGCTGCCGGCCTCTTGAATGGTTGCCGGGCCACGGCGCACTGGTCATTGCTGGAACGGCTCAACGAGCGCCATCCGCAGGTAATCGCCTCCAGCAGCCTGTTTGAGGTAGACAAGGATCGCGCTACCTGCGGTGGTGGCGTTGCGGTGGCGGAGCTGCTCCTGCACCTTGTTGCCCGTCAGCATGGCACCGAGCTGGCTGCTGCCATCTCTGAAAACCTGTTGCTCGAACGGATCCGGGGCAGGGATGATCGCCAGCGTATTCCGCTGCAGAACCGCCTGGGTAGCAATCAACCCAAGCTGGTGCAGGCGGTGACGCTGATGGAGGCCAATCTGGAAGAGCCGCTGACCACGGATGAAATCGCACAGCATGTCTGCGTCTCTCGGCGGCAGTTGGAGCGGCTCTTCAAGCAGCATCTTGGCCGGGTACCTTCGCAGTACTATCTGGAGCTAAGGCTGAACCGCGCCCGCCAGATGCTGCGGCAGACATCCAAGTCCATTATCCAGATCGGGCTCTCCTGCGGCTTCTCCAGCGGGCCGCACTTTTCCAGCGCCTATCGCAATTATTTCAACGTCACGCCGCGTGAAGACCGGCAGCGTGGCCAGGTCAGCGGCGATCCGGCCTGAAGGGCGCCCCTCTGCCAACACTTACAAAGATGTCGCAATGCCGGAATTCAGCAGGCATGGCGGCCTCTACAATGAAACCAGCTTTCCAGAAAGGACCCTGCAATGAGCCAGACCGTTAGCCGTGCCGATTTCGACCAGGTGATGGTGCCCAACTACGCACCTGCCGACTATATCCCCGTCAAGGGCAGCGGTTCGCGCGTGTGGGACCAGACCGGCCGGGAATACGTGGACTTCGCCGGCGGGATCGCCGTGAATGCGCTGGGCCATGCCCATCCCGCCCTGGTGAAGGCCTTGACCGAGCAGGCTCAGAAGGTCTGGCATGTGTCCAACTCGCTGACCAATGAGCCGGCGCTGCGCCTCGCTCGCAAGCTGGTCGACGCGACTTTCGCCGACCGGGTGTTCTTCTGCAATTCCGGCGCCGAGGCCAACGAAGCGGCCTTCAAACTGGCGCGCAAGTGGGCCATCGACCAACATGGCAGCGAAAAGTACGAGATCATCTCGACCACCAACTCCTTCCACGGTCGGACCTTCTTCACCGTTACCGTAGGTGGTCAGCCCAAGTATTCCGATGGTTTCGGCCCTCGCCCTACCGGTGTGAAGCACATCGCCTACAACGATCTGGCTGCGCTCAAGGCCGCCATTTCGGACAAGACCGCCGCCGTAGTGATCGAGCCGGTACAAGGCGAGGGCGGTGTATTGCCAGCCTCCGTCGAATACCTCAAGGGCGTGCGCGAGCTGTGCGATCAGCACAAAGCACTGCTGGTGTTCGATGAAGTACAGACCGGCGTGGGCCGTAGCGGCTCGCTCTACGCCTATATGGAATACGGCGTTACCCCGGACATCCTGACTTCGGCCAAGTCCTTGGGCGGTGGCTTCCCCATCGGCGCCATGCTGACCACGGAGGCGATTGCCAAGCACTTTGGCGTAGGTACCCACGGCTCGACCTATGGCGGCAATCCGCTGGCCTGCGCCGTCGCCGAGGCGGTACTTGACGTCGTCAATACCCCGGAAACGTTGGCCGGGATCAAGGCCAAGCACGCCCGCTTTGCCGACCACCTGAACCGTATTGCCAACGCCACCGGCGCCTTTGCCGAGGTGCGGGGCATGGGCCTCCTACTGGGTGCCGTGCTGGCTGACGCCTACAAGGGCCGCGCCAAGGACTTCATGACGGCGGCAGCCAAGGAAGGCCTGATGGTTCTGCAAGCCGGTCCGGACGTGGTCCGCTTCGCCCCCAGCCTGGTGATCCCCGACGCCGACATCGACGAAGGCATGGCACGCTTCGAGCGCGCCGTGCGGGCCGTCGTCGCCGGCTGAGCCTCGCTACCATGTATGTACTACGCCCCACACGCCCGGCCGACCTGAGCAACATCGAGGCGCTGGCCCATGCCAGCCCGACCGGCGTCACCTCACTGCCGGCCGACCACGATACCTTGCATCGCAAGATCCAGGCGTCAAACGACTCGATCGCGGCCGAGGTCAGCTTCCACGGTGAAGAGAGCTATTTCTTCACCTTGGAATCGGTTTCCGATGGGAGCTTGGTCGGCGTATCGGGTATTGTGGCCTCCGCCGGCTTCAACGAGCCGTTCTACAGCTACCGTAACGAAGCCTTTGTGCATGCGTCCCCAGGCCTGTCCATCCACAATCGCATCCATGCGTTGTCGCTGTGCCATGACCTGACCGGCAACACGCTGCTGTCCTCCTTCTATATCGACAAGGCGCTGCACTTCAGCCGCTGGTCGGACCTGCTGTCCCGGGCACGGCTGCTGTTCATTGCACAATGGCCGGAACGTTTTGCCGAGAGCATCGTCTCGGAAATGATAGGCGTGACCGACCAGCAGGGCAGCAGCGCCTTCTGGGATGCGGTCGGGCGGGTATTCTTCGGTATCGACTATCAGGAAGCCGAATTGCATTGCGGCGTGAAGGGCCGCAAATTCATCGCCGAGCTGATGCCCCAGCATCCGCTGTACGTGCCGCTGCTTTCGGATGATGCCCAGGCGGTCATGGGTCAAGTCGGCGAAGATGCCCGTTTGCCCTATGACATTCTGACCCGCGAGGGCTTCGAGACCGAGAACTACATCGACATCTTCGACGGTGGTCCCACGCTGTATGCCACGACACGCGCGATCCGCACCATCTCGCAGAGCCAGCTCGCCACCGTCGCGGTGGGCCGAGCCGGCCCCCACGCCTACCTGATCGCCACCACGCGTCTGCACGACTTCCGTGCCACGGTGGCAGAGGCGGAGCATCGTGACGGTCATATCGTACTGACCGCCGAGGTCATCGCCGCACTAGGGCTGGCCGCCGGCGAGACCGTGCGTATCGCTCCGCTATGAAAGACTGTTGACCATGCTTGTCCGCTCCATCCGCCAGAACGACCTCGAAGCCTTGCTGCAGCTGGCCCGCAGCACCGGGGTAGGCGTCACCACGCTACCGGTCAACGAGGAGCGGCTGAGCAAGCGCATCGCCGGTTCCCTGGCAGCGCAGGCTAGCGCTCCCAACCCCGCAGACTCCAGCTTCGTGTTCGTCATGGAAGACGAAGAGCGTGCAGGGCATGTTGCCGGCATCTGCGGCGTCGAGGGTGCGGTCGGCCTGACCGAGCCTTGGTACAACTATCGGGTTGGCACCGCGGTGCACAGCTCGCGCGAGATCGGCATCTACCGCCGGCTCGACACCCTGTTCCTGACCAACGACCTGACCGGCGCGGCCGAGCTGTGCTCCTTGTTCCTGCAGGCGGAGTATCGCCGCGACAACAACGGCAGCCTGCTCTCCAAGAGCCGTTTCCTGTTCATGGCCGAGTTCCCTGAGCGATTCAGCCGCCGCGTGATCGCCGAGATGCGTGGCGTCTCGGATGAGACCGGACTCTCGCCGTTCTGGGAAAGCCTGGGGCGGCACTTCTTCAAGATGGACTTTTCCGAGGCGGATTACCTCTCCGGCATCGGCCAGAAGTCCTTTATCGCCGAATTGATGCCACAGCACCCGGTCTATACCGCCTTCCTCAGCGAAGCGGCGAGGGCGGTGATCGGCCAGGTGCACGCCAACACCCGCCCGGCGCTGGCTATGCTCGAAGGCGAAGGCTTCCGCTACAACGGCTACGTCGACATTTTCGACGCCGGCCCGACCATCGAATGCGCGCTGGGCGACATCCGTGCGGTGCGCGACAGCCAGCTGTTGACCGCCGTGCCAGCGGAAACGACAGAAGGCCGCAACTGGTTAGTCAGCAATCGCCGGCTGGACGACTTCCGCGTCTGCCTGGCACAGACCGAACCGCTGCCCAATGGCCTGCCGTTGAAACGGGAACTGATCGACAAGCTGGGCCTGGAGCCGGGTAGCAGCGTACGCGCCGTGCCCCTCTCGGCCCGGCGCTGATAGCGCACACAAGGAGGAGACCATGAGCCAGCTTTTTATACAGGGACAATGGCAAACAGGGCAGGGCGCCAGCTTCGCCTCTCGCAACCCGGTCAGCCAAGAAACCGCTTGGCAGGGGCAGGGGGCCAGCGCCGAGCAGGTGGATGCTGCCGTGCATGCCGCCCGTGACGCCTTCCCGGCCTGGCGCCGGCTGGGCTTCGCCGGTCGCGAGGCCATCGTCCGCCGCTTTGCCGAGCTCCTCGCCGAGCACAAGGCCGAGCTCGCCGACGCGATCGGGCTTGAAACCGGTAAACCGCGCTGGGAGGCCTTGACCGAAGTCCAGACCATGATCGGCAAGGTCGATATTTCGGTGAAGGCCTATCAGGAGCGGACCGGCGAGAAGGACAACCCGATGGCCGATGCCCAGGCGGTGTTACGACACCGGCCGCATGGCGTGGTCGCCGTCTTCGGCCCCTACAACTTCCCTGGTCACCTGCCCAATGGCCACATCGTGCCTGCGCTGTTGGCCGGTAACACGGTGCTGTTCAAGCCTTCCGAGCTGGCACCGCTGGTGGCGCAGAAAACGGTCGCCCTCTGGGCGCAGGCGGGTCTGCCTGATGGCGTGATCGCGCTGCTGCAGGGCGCGCGCGATACCGGCGTGGCCCTGGCGGGCCACCCAGGCCTCGATGGCCTGTTCTTCACCGGTTCCTCGTCCACCGGCCACCACCTGCACAAGCAGTTCGCCGGCCACCCGGAAAAAATCCTGGCGCTGGAGATGGGCGGCAACAATCCGCTGATCGTGCAGGACGTAGCCGATATTGATGCCGCGGTCTTCCAGACCATCCAGTCGGCCTTTATCTCGGCCGGCCAGCGCTGTACCTGCGCGCGCCGCCTGATCGTACCCTACGGTGCCGAGGGCGATGCCTTCCTGGAGCGCCTGATCGAAGTCAGCCGCGACCTCAGGGTCGGTCGCTGGAATGATGAAGAGCAGCCCTTTATGGGTGCCGTCATCTCGCTGGCTGCCGCCAGCCACCTCCTGGTGGCGCAATCCGAGTTGATCTCCCGCGGCGCCGTGCCACTCCTGGAGATGCGCCGGCTGGAGGAGGGCACCGCCTTGCTCAGTCCAGGCCTGCTCGACGTGACCGCGGTCGCCAATCTTACTGACGAGGAGCACTTCGGCCCCTTGCTCAAGGTCCAGCGCTACGACACCTTCGAAGAGGCGATCGAGCTGGCCAACGCCACCCGCTACGGCCTGGCGGCCGGCTTGCTGTCGGATAGCCGCGATCTGTACGAGCAGTTCTGGCAGGAAAGCCGGGCTGGCATCGTCAACTGGAACAAACAACTGACTGGTGCATCCAGCGCCGCGCCCTTTGGCGGCATAGGTGCCAGCGGCAACCACCGGGCCAGCGCCTACTATGCGGCAGATTACTGCAGCTACCCGGTCGCCGGGCTGGAAACGCCGCATCTGACCGTGCCCTCCCAACTACCAGCCGGCATGCGCCTCTGAGTAGCTCGCGCATGGCGTGTGGCCGCTTCAAATGTTATCGCTCCGCCCGGGAAGCCCGGGCGTAACACAGCATCATAAAATCAACCATTTATCGCTGATTGACTCCACCCCCGCCCTCGCCGCCGCGAGGGAGCCTCGCTAAAGCGAGGAGTGAAATCTCTCAGCACTTCTCCAAGGAGAAACGGCGATGGCCGCTTTTGAAGCCAATTTCGACGGCCTGGTTGGCCCGACCCACAACTATGCCGGCCTGAGCTATGGCAATGTCGCTTCCACCGGCAATCAGAATGCCGTGGCCAGCCCGCGCCAGGCGGCACGGCAAGGCCTGGCGAAGATGAAGGCGCTGCACGATGCCGGCTTCAAACAGGGCGTGCTGGCGCCGCACGAGCGCCCCAGCGTGGCCAGCCTGCGCCTCCTGGGCTTTACCGGCACCGACGCACAGGTGATCGCCAAGGCAGCCAAGGAAGCACCGGCCATCCTGGCGGCCTGCTCCTCGGCTTCCACCATGTGGACCGCCAATGCCGCGACCGTCAGCCCCAGCGCCGATACGCAAGATGGCCGGGTGCACTTCACCCCCGCCAACCTGAACAACAAATTCCACCGCTCGATCGAGCACCCAACCACCGGCCGCATCCTCAAGGCCATGTTTGGTGATGAGCGCCACTTCGCCCATCACCCAGCTTTGCCAGCGCAGATGCACTTCGGCGACGAAGGCGCGGCCAACCATACCCGCTTCTGTGCCGAATACGATCAGCCCGGTGTCGAGTTCTTCGTGTTTGGCCAGGCAGCCTTCGACGCTCGCTACCCCAAGCCTGCTCGTTTCCCGGCCCGCCAGACACTGGAAGCCAGCCAGGCCATCGCCCGTCTGCACGGCCTCAGCGACGCCCGAGTGGTCTATGCGCAGCAGGACCCGGACACCATCGACCTGGGCGTATTCCATAACGACGTGATCTCGGTCGGCAACCGCAATGTGCTGTTCCACCACGAACGTGCCTTCCTGAACCAACCGGCTGTATTGGCCGAGCTTGATCGCAAGCTGGCCGCCGTCGGCGGCCGCTTTGTGGCGGTCGAAGTACCCGAGGCTGAGGTCTCCGTGGAAGAAGCGGTCAAGTCCTACCTCTTCAACAGCCAGTTGCTGAGCAAGGCCGACGGTAAGCTGATCATTGTGGTCCCGGAAGAGTCGCGCAATACGCCGCGCGTCTGGCAATACCTGGAGAAGCTGCAACAGAGCGGCGGCCCGATCGATGAGGTACGCGTGTTCGATCTCAAGCAGTCCATGCAAAACGGCGGTGGCCCGGCCTGCCTGCGCTTGCGCGTGGTACTGAATGAGGCCGAGCTGGCTGCGATCAATCCGGCAGTGATGATGAACGACAGCCTGTTCGAGACGCTGAACCAGTGGGTCGACAAGCACTACCGCGACCAGCTTAGCGCTGCCGACCTGGCCGACCCGCAGCTCCTGAACGAATGCCGTAGCGCGCTCGACGAGCTGACCCAGATTCTGCGCCTGGGTTCGGTCTACCCCTTCCAACTAGGCTAAGCGGACCCCGCCATGGACTACCTCGCCCACCTGCTCGATGGCACGCCCTGGCACGACGGGCCCGCAAAGCTGCCGGATGGCACCCAGGTCGTTCAGTTGGGCGAGGGTCTGATCGCATTGGAGCCGGCGCAACCGACCTTCGATCTCTTCCTGTCCTGCGGCATCCATGGCAATGAGACCGCCCCTGTCGAGCTGGTATCTGCATTGCTTCAGGCCGCCCTGGCCGGTGAACTGGCGGTCCGCGCCAGGGTGCTGCTGGCCTTCGGCAACCCGGCGGCGCTGCGCAAGAACGAACGCTATCTTGACGACGACCTGAACCGGCTGTTCGGCAAACCGCGTGAGCAGACCGGCGAGGGGCCAGCCGCAATGCGGGCCCGAGAGCTGGAAGCAGCCGCGCAACAGTTCTTCGCCAATTCGGCCGGACGCTGGAAGCTGCACTACGACCTGCATACCGCCATACGCGGTTCACGGATCGAGAAGTTCGCCATCTATCCCTACCCGCATGAGCAGGGCTTCGATCGTGCAGAGATAGGCCGGCTCGGGGTCTGCGGCATCACCGCCGTCTTGCTGCAGTCCAAGGCCTCACCGACTTTCTCCTACTACACCCGGCGCCACTGTGGCGCGCACGGCTTTACCCTGGAGCTGGGCAAGGCGCGGCCATTTGGCCAGAACCAGGTTGTCGACCTGAGCCGCCTCGAGGCGGAACTACGTCGCCTGATCGCTGGCGAGAAGCAGGACCATGCCGTAACTGCAGATCAGGTCGAGCTGTTCAAAGTAGCGCGCGAGGTGATCAAGCAGACAGACGCTTTTGAGCTACATCTGGCCGATGCAGTGGAGAATTTCACCGAGCTGGAGCAGGGCTATGTGCTGGCAGAGGACGGTGAATGCCGCTTTGTCGTACACGAGGCCGACGCCCGCATCGTCTTCCCCAACCGCAAGGTCAAGAACGGCCTGCGGGCCGGCTTGCTGGTCGTACCGACCCAGCTTCCTCCTACTGCCGCCTAGGTCAGCGCATGCGCCACGCCAGGGATGAATATCTGGACCGGCTTGAACCCTTGCTGGCAGCCATCCGCTTGCGCACCGGCCTGGTCGAGCGCAAGCGCGGTACCTTCTACCGCAAGGGACAAGCCTTCCTGCATTTCCACGAACACGCGGGCCAGCTGCTGGCCGATCTGCGTGCCGATGTGGGCTTTACCCGCTTCGAACTGGTCGCAGACCAATGGCAGCCCCTCCTGGCCGCACTGGATGCCCAGCTGAGCCGGCGCTAGACATTTAGCGCTTATTGTCCGGAGGCAGGGCGGCATTCAGTACGCCACGCAGAATATCCACCTCCAGCTTCTCGAGCTGGATACGCCCGAACATGCGCCGCAGGCGCGGCATCAGGCGCTTGGGGTTGTCGGGGTTCAGGAAGTGCAGCCCGACCAGGGTCTGCTCCAGGTGCACGTAGAAGCGCTCGATATCGTCGTGCGCCGCCAGTTGCGGTTTTTCTTCCAGATGGCTGATGTCATCGTCCACCGCGCAGCGCAGCTCGTAGGCCAGGATCTGCACCGCCTGGGCAAGGTTGAGCGAGGAATAGTCCGGATTGGTCGGGATGGTCACCAGCCGATTGCAGCTGCGGACCTCCTCATTGCTGAGGCCGGACATCTCGGTACCGAATACCAGCGCCACCTCTTCGCCCTGGGCAGCACGCTCGACCAGGATGGGGGCGATCTGCCGGGGGTTGTGCCGAGGTACGCTGAGCTCATGCACGCGCGGGCAGGTGGCCACCGTCTGGGTGCAACCGGCCAGTGCCTCTTCCAGGCTGCTGACTACAACCGCATTTTCAAGAATGTCATCGGCCCGGGAGGCCAGGGTGGTCGCCTCGGGATCCGGAAAGCGCTTGGGGTTCACCAGATAGAGTCGTGACAAGCCCATGGTCTTCATGGCCCGCGCCACCGAACCGATGTTGCGTGGCAGACTGGTATGGGAAAGTACTACCCGTACCCGATCCAGAAGTTGGGTTTCCGGTTTATTCATTGATCGACTTCGCGTAAAATCCATAAAAATTCAACGGCGTGGTAGTCCTCTCCACGCCGTTTTCCTGTTCTTTGCTTCCTGCCGCATCGTGTGCCGCGCCAACATCGCTTGGCTGGCTCGTCTATTGTTCCTACGGTGGGAAGCCTGTTTTCGTTGCCGAAGGAATTGCCATGCACCCGATGCTCAACACCGCCGTCAAGGCCGCCCGCCGCGCCGCTTCCGTCATTCAGCGCGCCTCGAACAATCTCGATCTGCTGCGTGTCGAGCGCAAGGAACACAACAGCTTTGTGACCGAGGTCGACCGCGCTGCCGAGAAGGCCATCGTCGACACGCTGCTGGAAGCCTATCCGACCCACGCAATTTTAGCGGAAGAGGGCGGTGCACGCGGTAGCAACGACTACACCTGGATCATCGACCCCCTCGATGGCACCACCAACTACCTGCATGGCGTGCCGCAGTATTGCATCTCCATCGCCCTGGAGCACCGCGGCCAGATCAGCCAGGCCGTAGTCTACGACCCCAACCGCAACGACCTGTTCACCGCCACCCGCGGTGCCGGTGCCTTCCTCAATGACCGCCGCATCCGCGTCTCCAAGACCAAGGAAATGGCCGATTCACTGATCTGCACCGGCTTCCCGTACTCCGACTTCAGCCGCCTGGACCGCTATATGGGCCAACTGAAGGACGTGGTACAGAAATCGGCCGGCGTACGCCGTCCCGGCGCCGCTGCCCTGGACCTGGCCTATATCGCCTGCGGCCGCTACGACGGCTTCTGGGAACTGGGCCTGCAGCCCTGGGACATCGCCGCAGGTAGCCTGTTGGTCCTGGAAGCCGGTGGTCTGATCACCGACCTCAACGGTGAAGGTGGTTACCTGGAGAGCGGCGACGTCGTCGCCGGTACGCCGCGCGTCTTCGCCCAACTGCTGCAGACCCTGCAGGGCTGAATACCGGCACAGGCTTGAGCCTGCACCGCCAGACGGGATGAACAGCGATGTTCATCCCGTTTTTCTTTGCGGCCCACGGGAACACAGCGTCGGGGCGCAAATTGCAGTTCCAGCAATGCACGCCGGCATTGGATAATGCCGGCTTCTTGCCGGCCGCGGGCTGGCCCAGCAGTACAAAGACCAAGATTGATTGAGGGAATAGGCAAGGTGGAAAAACACACCCCGATGATGCAGCAGTACCTGGCGCTCAAGGCTCAGCATCCTGACAAGCTGATGTTCTATCGCATGGGGGATTTCTACGAACTGTTCTTCGACGACGCCGTAAAGGCCGCACGGCTCCTGGACATCACCCTGACCGCCCGAGGCCAGTCTGCCGGCATGCCGATCAAGATGGCCGGCATCCCCTACCACGCGGCCGAAGGCTACCTTGCCAAGTTGGTGAAGCTGGGCGAATCGGTCGCCATCTGCGAGCAATTCGGTGATCCGGCCACCAGCAAGGGGCCGGTAGAGCGTCGCGTAGTCCGTATCGTGACTCCCGGCACCCTGACCGACGCAGCCCTGCTGGACGACAAGCGCGACAACATCCTGCTGGCGGTCAATGCCATGAAGGGTCGCCTGGGCCTGGCTTGGCTGTCGCTCGCTTCCGGAGAATTCCGCCTGATGGAAGCCCCCAGCGAGGCCCTGCCGTCTGAGCTGGAACGACTGAAGCCTGCCGAGGTGCTATTGCCGGACGACCTGCCGCTGGAACTACCCGCAGCCAGCGGTTACGCGGTCAAGCGCATCGCCAACTGGCAGTTCGACGTGGAAACCGCTGCCCGCCACCTGGCGCGGCAGTTCCAGACCCAGGACCTGAGCGGCTACGGTATTGAAGAACCTGGCGTGGCCGTCGGCGCTGCCGGCGCCTTGCTGGAGTACGCCCGCGCCACTCAATGCGGCGCTTTGCCGCACGTCACCGGACTGATGCTGGAGCAAGCCGGCCAGTACCTGGCCTTGGATGCCGCCACCCGCCGTAACCTCGAACTGACCGAGACCATACGCGGTGAAGCCTCGCCCACGCTCTATTCGCTGCTGGACGTCTGTGCCACCTCCATGGGCAGCCGCCTGCTGCGGCATTGGCTGCACCACCCGTTGCGCAATCAGGCCAAGGTGGCTCGCCGTCGCGATGCGGTTGAGGCGCTGAGCGGTAGTCACCAGCTCGAAACGCTGCGCGAACAGTTGGCCCAGATTCACGATATTGAACGGATTGCCGCCCGGGTGGCCCTGCGTACCGCCCGGCCGCGTGATCTTTCCAGCTTGCGCGACAGCCTCTGCGCACTGCCGCAGCTGCAACCGCTGCTGCCGACAGACCCGCTGCTGGCCGAGTTGATCCGCCAACTACAACCGCCGGCTGACACCGTAGACCTCTTGAGCCGCGCAGTGATGGACGAGCCCTCGGTCGTGCTGCGCGACGGCGGCGTGATACGCACCGGCTTTCATGCCGAGCTGGACGAATTGCGGGCGTTGCAGACCAATCATGGTGACTTCCTGCTCGCGCTGGAGGCACGCGAGCGCGAGCGCAGCGGCATACCCAACCTCAAGGTGGAGTACAACCGCGTCCACGGCTTCTATATCGAGGTCACCAACTCGCATGGCGACAAGATTCCGGACGATTACCGTCGCCGCCAGACGCTCAAGAATGCCGAACGCTATATCACGCCTGAGCTGAAAGCCTTCGAGGACAAGGCATTGTCGGCCCAGGAGCGCTCGCTGGCGCTGGAAAAGGTGCTGTGGGAGTCCCTGCTGGACCAGTTGGCCTCGGTCGTTCCCACCCTGCAGCTGCTTGCCCAGGCCGTAGCCGGCCTGGACGTGCTGGCCGCCCTGGCCGAACGGGCACAGACCTTTGGCTGGATCCCGCCGGTCTTCGTGGACGACACCGTCCTGCAGATCGAAGCCGGCCGCCACCCAGTGGTAGAGCAGCAACTGCGCGATGGTACGGGCGAAGCCTTTATCGCCAATGACCTCAAGTTCGACGCGGGCCGCAAGCTCTTGCTGATTACCGGCCCGAACATGGGTGGTAAATCGACCTATATGCGCCAGGCGGCGTTGATCGTGCTGCTGGCCCATATGGGCAGCTTTGTACCGGCACGCGCTGCCGTCATTGGCAAACTCGATCGCATCTTTACCCGTATCGGTGCCAGTGACGACCTTGCAGGTGGGCGTTCGACCTTCATGGTCGAGATGACCGAGACCGCCAACATCCTCAACAACGCAGGGGAGCATGCCCTGGTACTGATGGACGAGGTAGGTCGCGGCACCTCGACCTTCGACGGCTTGGCGCTCGCCTGGGCCATTGCCCGTGCGCTGATCGAGAAGAACCGCAGCTATACGCTGTTTGCCACGCACTACTTCGAACTGACCCGGCTGGCGCTGGACTATGTGCAGGTCGCCAACGTCCACCTCGATGCGGTGGAGCACAAGGACAAGATCGTCTTCCTGCACAGCGTGCAGGAGGGGCCGGCCAGCCAGAGCTACGGCCTGCAGGTCGCCCAGCTGGCGGGTGTGCCGCGCGACACCATACGGCAAGCCAAGCGCTACCTCACCGAGCTCGAAAACCAGCGGGTGAGCCAAAGCGGGCAGGGTGACCTGTTCTCGCTGCCGCAAGCGGTGGAAGCGGAACCTGAAACGCATCCGCTCGTCGAACAGTTGCAGGATCTGGACCTCGACGAGTTGAGCCCCCGTGCCGCCCATGAGCTGCTCTATGAGCTGGTGCGCAAGGCCCGGCTACACTGAGGGCAGCACAACCGTACAAACTTTCTTCAGAATACCGCCGGATAGATTGAAAAATTCAATTAGTCGACATTTGCCTGCCGTCTATAACGACTCGACATACAACGAGCCGGGGGCATGAACCGCCGGCCTTTTTCATTTTCTCGGAGAAGCAATTTCTATGGTGGCGATACAAGATAGCCGACTCGATGAGGGTCTGGCCCGCATATTCGGTATCTCGGCCGACCAGGCCGGGGTACAGCTCGACGCGATCCGCAGCAAGGCTGCCGCCAATCTGGCCGCCTATGGCAGACTGATCGCCGACCTGTTTGCCAATCAATCGGTCCCCGTACCGCCACCTGTCCACCTGCAATGGTGGAGTGAAGGCAGCCGCATCCAGGTCGTCGGCAGCCATCCGGACCGGGAGCGGATCGAGGTCATCCTCAACGGCAATGGCGAGCTGGTGGAAGAGTTCAAGGAACTGGAACTGCTGCACGAGATAGTGCGCAACGCCGAACTGGCCGGGCAGGGCACGACCCACGGCCAGCACTTCAATATCGGCATCACCAGCTCCGGCCCCTTGGCCTTCTTCACCGAATAAGCCGGCCGCAAGCAGGCTTCAAAACCGGCGCAGACGCGCCGGTTTTGTTTTGTCAGCCCAGCTTAGCGCTTCTTTTTGCTTGAACTCTTCTTAGCAGCGGCCTTGCCGCCGCTGGATGCCTTGCTCTTGCTGGCCTTGCTGGACTTCCTGCCCTTTTTGCCGGTACTGGGCTCGCGGCCCTCGGCCATCAGTTGCGCCAACCGCGGGCTACGCTCGGCAAAGCTCTCGTTGGTCACCCGCCGGGCGCCATTGAAGCGTTTGGCCCAATAGGCGTCCGACAAGCGCACCACCTGCACTTTGCTACCCTTGGATGGCGAGTGGATAAAACGGTCGTCACCCATATAGATGCCAACGTGCGAGAACTTACGCCCCAGGGTGTTGAAGAACACCAGATCCCCTGGCTTGAGTTCATCCTTGTCCACGTCCTCGCCCAGCCGGCTGATGGCAAAGGCGTTATGGGGGAGGGCGATGTTCAGCGATTGCTGGAACACGTACTTGATAAAGCCGCTGCAATCCAGCCCACTCTCGGGGGAATTGCCCCCCCAGCGGTAAGTCACGCCGATCAGGCCCAGGGCCTGCAGCATGATGTCCTGGGCAAAGCGCGTCCCGGCATCACCCTCAACGGCAGACAAGGCATCGTCCGGCTGGGCGACGGTCTCGTTCTTGGGGGCGGCAAGGGCAAGGCAGGCGAGGGGCAGGAACAGCAGGTGTCGGAATTTGAACGTCACGCCGGCACTCATTCAAAAGGTTAACAGGGAGTACGAGCATCAGGCCAGGGGACGCCTGGCGTCCATGCTGGCCGGCTCGACACCGGATCGGCCCGCGCCGGAAGGGCGTCGGGGAGGGCCGCGAATCGCGACACCATACGGGGATGTTTGCCGATGAGCAACGAGCAATCTTGCTGCACTGCGTCGACCGCCGGGCACACGGCTTTGCGCCAGGGCAACCCAAGCTTAGCGTTAGCGTGAAATCCGCCACGGCAGGCTCTAGAATCGACCCATGCTACGCGAAACCCTCAGCCTGATGCGCGACCTGCCGCGCATCCGTGAAATCATCGGCGTGTTGGCCAGACACGGTTTTGGCGATTTAGTTCGCCGTCTCAACGTTCAGCGTACTTTCGAGCGCGCCGGTGAATCACTGGACCTGCCGGACGATAACCGGCGCGAGGAACAGGATGCACCGGTCCGCGCCCGGCGCGCGCTGGAGGAACTGGGCCCGACCTTTATCAAGCTCGGTCAAGTCATGGCGACCCGGGTGGACGTCTTTCCACCGGACTGGATCGCCGAATTCGAAAAGCTGCAATCCAATGTGCCGGCCAGCCCATTCGAGGAGCTGGAGGCCGAGCTGACGCGGGCCTGGGGCAAACCGCCCGGTGAGATGTTTGCCGAGCTGGACCCCACCCCTATCGGTTCTGCCTCCATCGCCCAGGTGCATCGGGCCCGGCTGCCCGACGGCCGCCCCATCATCCTCAAGGTGCGGCGCCCCAATATCGTTGCCAAGATCGAATCCGACCTGCGGGTGCTGCACCACCTGGCCAGCTTGGTGGAATTCGAGTTTCCGGATAGCCGCCAGTACCAGCCGGTCAGGATCGTCGAGCAGTTCGCCAAATCATTGCGGCGCGAACTCAACCTGGCGCAAGAGGCGCACCATCACCGCCGCTTTGCCGAGAACTTCGCCAACCACCCGCACATCGTGATCCCGGAAATTTTCTGGGACTACACCAACGAGATCGTCAACGTACAGGCTTTTATCGGTGGCGTGCCCGGCAATGAATTGGGATTGCTGGAAGCCGCCGGCCTGGACCGTAAGCTGCTGGCGGAGCGCGGGGCAGATGCAGTACTCAAGATGGTATTGATCGACGGCTACTTCCACGCCGACCCGCACCCGGGCAACGTGATCTACCTGCCGGACAACCGCATCGCCTTTATCGATTTCGGCATGGTTGGCCGGTTACCGGCACCGCGCCGGGACGAGATCGTCGATCTCCTGGCCGCGCTGGCCGCGCGTGACGAACGCGGCATCCTCAATGTGTTGCTGGACTGGACCGCAGACAGTCCGGTAGATGAAGAGAAGCTGGCGGCGGACCTGGCTGAGTTCATTTTCAATTACGAGAACCTATCGCTCAAAGACATCCGCTTTGGACAGTTGCTGAACGACGTGATCGCCATCATGCGCGAGCACGCCATTACCTTGCCGGCCGATCTGACCCTGCTGTTCAAGGCGCTGATCACCCTTGAGGGCCTGGGCCGCCAGTTAGACCCGGACTTCCAGATGGTGTCGCACCTGACGCCATTTGTGCGCCAGGTCCTGCTGAACCGCTATGCGCCTGGCTCGCTGTTGAAAAAGGGGCGGCGCAACCTCTGGGAGATCATGACCCTGGTGGGCGGGCTACCGCGCGACTTCTCACGCCTTGTGAAGGCGGCGCGGCGCGGCAAGCTCAAGATCGACCTGGACCTCAAGCGGCTGGATCACTTTGGTCAGCAGATAGACCGCGCCGCCAGCCGCTTGACGCTAGGCATCGTGACCGGTTGCCTGATCATCGGCTCCAGCATCGTCATGACCGTACCGGCCGGCCCTCGTCTCTTTGGCCTGCCAGCCTTCGGCTTCATCGGTTTTCTGATCGCCTTCTTCAACAGCCTGTGGCTGATCTGGTCGATATGGCGCGCCAGCAAGCGTAACGGGCTAGGAGACTAAGCACCCACTTAATAGATACGCCGAGCGAGACTGGCCTTGTGCAGGATGGTGGAGGCCAGCTCTTCAATGGACTTGCTGGTGGTGTTGAGGTGCGGAATGCCGGCATTGCGGTAGATCGCCTCAGCCTCGGCCACCTCGAAGCGACAGTTGTCCAGCGAGGCATAGCGGCTGTCCGGCTTACGCTCGGAGCGGATCTGCGACAGCCGCTCGGGCACGATGGTCAGGCCAAAGAGTTTGTGCTTGAAAGCCTGCAAGGGCTTGGGCAGGCCGGGCTGGCCAAAGTCGTCCGGCGTGAGCGGATAGTTGGCCGCCTTGATGCCATACTGCAAGGCAAGGTAGAGGCAGGTCGGGGTCTTGCCGGAGCGGGAGACACCCACCAGCACGATGTCGGCAGTATCGAGATCGGCCGGCTTGATGCCATCGTCGTGCGCCAGGGCATAGTTCACCGCCTCGATACGGGCGTTGTACTCGTGGAAGTTCTCGATGCTGTGGCTCTTGCCCACGGTATGCGAGGACTCCTTGCCAAGTTCGGCCTCCAAGGGGGCGATAAAGGTTTCGAAGAACTCGACCATATGCGCCTCCGGTATGCGCAGTACCTCGCGGATCTCGTCCTTGACGAAGGTAGCGAAGACCAGTGGCCGGGCACCGTCTACCTCGCCGGTCTGGCGGATGCGTTCAGCCACCAGCTGCGCCTTCTCCTGAGAATCGATGAAGGGCAGGGTGATGCGCTTGAACTCGATGCCCTCGAACTGGGTGATCAGGCTGTGCCCCAGCATTTCGGCGGTGATGCCGGTACGGTCGGAGATGAAGAAGACGGTGCGATGCTGAGGCATGGGGGAGGCTTTCGAGAATGACGGAGCTGCGAACCATGTTGCCATAGGCCCAGCACCGCTAGCGAGCGGGTTGTGCAGATGCAACATCAGGGAAAGCGGCCATTCAGACCATGCGCGCTTGTAACCCAGTGATTTCGACTACATTTTCCTTCATTTGACGCTATCATTGCATGTTGCATCGCGCAAAAAGAGGCCGCATCCGTGCATCCCACCCGGCTGCGTGAGGCCGCGCAATCAGGCTAGAATTGCTGACTCAGAATCCCCAAATCCCTGCAAGGAAACAGAAAATGGCAGAGAAAAACGTCATCTGGTTTGACGAACTGCGCATGACCGACGTCGAACGTGTAGGCGGCAAGAACGCCTCGCTCGGCGAAATGATCAGCCAGCTGGCCGCTTCGGGCGTACGCGTCCCCGGCGGTTTCGCCACCACGGCGGAGGCCTACCGCGCCTTCCTCGCCCACGACGGACTCTCTGCCCGGATCGATGCCGCGCTGAACGAGCTCGACGTGGAGAACGTCACCGACCTCTTGCGGGTGGGCAAGCAGATTCGCCAATGGGTGGTCGATCAGCCATTCCCAGCTGAACTCGATGCCGAGATCCGCGCCAACTACGCCAAGATGGAAGCCGACTCAGGCGCCGCCATCTCGGTCGCCGTACGCTCCTCCGCCACCGCGGAAGATCTGCCGGACGCCTCCTTTGCCGGCCAGCAGGAAACCTTCCTCAATATCGTTGGCGTAGACAATGTGCTGCACGCCATCAAGGAAGTGTTCGCCTCGCTGTATAACGATCGCGCCATTTCCTACCGCGTGCACAAGGGTTTCGAGCACGCCAACGTTGCCCTGTCGGCCGGTATCCAGCGCATGGTGCGCTCGGACAAGGGTGCCGCCGGTGTGATGTTCACCATCGATACCGAATCGGGCTTTGACGATGTCGTCTTCGTCACCTCCAGCTACGGCCTGGGCGAAACCGTGGTGCAGGGTGCGGTGAACCCCGACGAGTTTTACGTCTTCAAGCCCAATATCGAGAGCGGCAAGCCGGCCATCCTGCGCCGTAACCGTGGCTCCAAGCTGATCAAGATGGAATTCACCGCCGAGGCTGCCGCCGGCAAGTCGGTGCGTACCGTGGATGTGTCGGACGTGGAGCGCAACCGCTTCTCGATCAGCGACGCCGAGGTCGAAGAGCTGGCCCGCTACGCCCTGATCATCGAGAAACACTACGCCCGCCCGATGGATATCGAGTGGGGCCGCGATGGTGTCGACGGCAAGCTCTACATCCTGCAAGCCCGCCCCGAGACCGTGAAGTCGCAGGAAGCCCGCGTGGATACGCTGCGCCGCTACCGCCTGAACAACAAGTCCAACGTGCTGGCCTCGGGCCGGGCCATTGGCCAGAAGATCGGCCAGGGCGTAGTTCGCCTGATCAAGGACGCCAGCGAGATGGACGCCGTCAAGCCAGGCGACGTGCTGGTCACCGACATGACCGACCCGGATTGGGAACCGGTCATGAAGCGCGCCTCGGCCATCGTCACCAATCGTGGCGGCCGCACCTGCCATGCCGCCATCATCGCTCGCGAGCTGGGCATCCCGGCCGTGGTCGGCTGTGGCGACGCCACCCGTGCGCTGAAGGATGGCGATGTCGTCACCGTCTCCTGCGCCGAAGGCGATACCGGCAATATCTATGAGGGCAAGCTCGACATCGAAATTATCGATCTCAAGCTCGACTCCATGCCCAAGAGCCCGGTCAAGCTGATGATGAACGTCGGCAACCCCGAGCTGGCTTTCGACTTCAGCCACCTGCCCAACGAAGGCGTAGGCCTGGCGCGGCTGGAATTCATCATCAACCGCATGATCGGTGTGCATCCCAAGGCCTTGCTGGCTTATCCCAACATTCCCTGGGACCTCAAACAGCAGGTGGATGAGCGCATCGGCGGCTATCCCAGCGCCGTGGACTTCTATGTCGAGAAGCTGGTCGAGGGCATCGCCACCCTGGCGGCAGCCTTCTACCCCAAGAAGGTCATCGTGCGCATGTCCGACTTCAAGTCGAACGAGTACTCAAACCTGATCGGCGGCCAGAACTACGAGCCGCACGAAGAGAACCCGATGATCGGTTTCCGCGGTGCCTCGCGTTATATCAGCGAGTCCTTCCGTGACTGCTTCGAGCTCGAAACCCGCGCCATCAAGAAGGTCCGCAACGAAATGGGGCTGACCAATGTCGAGGTCATGATCCCCTTTGTCCGCACCCTGGATGAAGCCCGCAAGGTGGTCGAGCTGCTCAAGGAGCAGGGCCTGGAGCGCGGCCGCGATGGCCTGCGCCTGATCATGATGTGCGAGATCCCCTCGAACGCCATCCTGGCCGAGCAGTTCCTGGAGTACTTCGACGGCTTCTCGATCGGCTCCAACGACATGACCCAGCTGACCCTGGCGCTGGACCGCGACTCCGGCGGCCCCATCGCCAGCCTCTTTGACGAGCGCAACGAGGCGGTCAAGGCCATGTTGGCCATGGCGATCAAGGCCTGCCGCGCCCAGGGCAAGTACATCGGCATCTGTGGCCAAGGCCCATCGGATCACCCGGACTTCGCCAAATGGCTGGTCGAGCAGGGCATAGAAACTGTCTCGCTCAACCCGGACACGGTGGTCGAGACTTGGCTCTACCTGGCCCGCGAACTCGGCTGATTCCCGCATGGGAGCTGGCTTTCAGCAAAAATGGGGCGCCGTCTGGCGCCCCTTTTTTCATGCTTGGGCCGGTCTGCGCGTTGAGAGGGCAGGGCGATCAGGGTAAAATACGGAATTACCACTGGGTGATTCTCACATGACCAAGTTCATATTCGTTACCGGCGGCGTTGTCTCCTCTCTGGGGAAAGGCATCGCCGCCGCGTCACTTGCGGCCATCCTCGAATCCCGCGGCCTCAAAGTCACCATGATGAAGCTCGATCCCTATATCAATGTGGATCCGGGCACCATGTCCCCGCTGCAGCACGGCGAAGTGTTCGTTACCGAAGATGGCGCCGAGACCGACCTGGATCTCGGCCACTACGAGCGCTTCATCCACGCCAAGATGAAGAAGTCCAACAACTTCACCACCGGCCAGATCTACGAGTCGGTCATCAAGCGCGAGCGCCGGGGCGACTACCTGGGCAAGACCGTACAGGTGATTCCGCACATTACCGACGAAATCCGCCTGTTTATCGACCAGGGTGCCGGCGATGCCGAAGTAGCCGTGATCGAAGTTGGCGGTACCGTGGGCGACATCGAATCGCTGCCCTTCCTGGAAGCCATCCGTCAGATGGGCGTCACCCTGGGCCGCGAGAACACCTGCTTCGTCCACCTCTCCTACGTGCCCTATATTGCGGCCGCCGGCGAGATCAAGACCAAGCCGACCCAGCACTCGGTGAAGGAACTGCGAGAGATCGGCATCCAGCCGGACGTGCTGATCTGCCGCGCCGACCGCATGGTGCCGGAAGACGAGAAGCGCAAGATCGCCCTCTTCACCAACGTGGCCGAGAAGGCCGTCGTGTCCTGCCCGGACATGGACAGCATCTACAAGATCCCGCGCGTACTGAGCGAACAGCACATCGACGACATCATCTGCAAGCAATTGCAGCTGAACCTGCCGCCGGCCGACCTGAGCGTCTGGGACCGCATCGTCAATGCCGTCGAGAACCCCAGCCAGACCGTCAACATCGCCATGGTCGGCAAATACGTCGACCTGACCGAGAGCTACAAGTCGCTGATCGAAGCGCTGAAGCACGCCGGCATCCACACCCGTAGCGAAGTGAAGATCCACTACGTGGATTCGGAAGAGCTCGAAGGCGGCAGCCTCGACCAGATCAAGAACATGGACGCGATTCTGGTACCGGGCGGCTTTGGCAAGCGCGGCGTGGAAGGCAAGATCCGTGCGATCCAGTACGCCCGCGAGAACAACGTTCCCTACCTCGGCATCTGCCTGGGCATGCAGCTGGCCCTGATCGAATACGCCCGCCACAAGGCCGGCATGGAAGGCGCCAACTCCACCGAATTCACGCTGGAAACCCCGTTCCCGGTGGTCGCCCTGATCGACGAGTGGGTCAACCACGACGGCAAGATCGAAGTGCGCGACGCCAACTCGGACATGGGCGGCACCATGCGCCTGGGTAGCCAGGAGTGCGAGCTGGAAGCCGGTTCGCTGGCCGCACGCGTCTACGGTGCCGAGCGCATCGTCGAGCGTCACCGCCATCGGTACGAAGTGAACAACCACTACCTGCCGCGCCTCGAAGCCGCCGGCCTCAAGGTCAGCGGTCGTTCGACCGACCCGAACCATCTGTGCGAGACCATTGAGCTGCCCGAGCACCGCTGGTTCTTCGGTTGCCAGTTCCACCCGGAGTTCACCTCCACCCCGCGAGATGGCCACCCGATGTTCCAGGCCTATGTCGAAGCAGCAATGAGCTACGCTCGCGAGCACGGTCGTGAAGGCCTGAGCTGCTGATCGGCATGGGGTAGATAGCCGGCTTGGCCGGCTCTGCCCCGGCGGCCCGCCTACCTTGGGCGGGCCGCGGTAGCACCCAGTAAGGTCGCCCGCCGGCAGCACCGGCCGTGACAAAGCATATGCTTGAATGTTGATGGTGCTTGCCTACAGCAGGCTTGCGCCGTCAAGATCGCCCCGATCCGAACCCCCACATCGCATCAAGGAAATACCGATGAGCGCAATCGTAGAAGTCATCGCCCGCGAGATCCTGGACTCGCGCGGTAACCCGACCGTCGAAGCGGACGTGCTGCTGGAAAGTGGTGTCATGGGCCGCGCTGCCGTCCCGAGCGGCGCCTCCACCGGCGAGCGCGAAGCACTGGAGCTGCGCGACGGCGACAAGGGCCGTTACCTGGGCAAGGGCGTGCTCAAGGCTGTCGAGCACGTCAACACCGAGATCTGCGAAGCCATCATCGGCCTCGATGCCTCCGAACAGGCCTTCATCGACCGCACCATGCTGGAACTGGACGGCACCGAGGACAAGGGCCGCCTGGGCGCCAACGCCATCCTGGCTGTATCCATGGCCGTGGCCAAGGCCGCCGCCGAGGAAGCCGGCCTGCCGCTGTACCGCTATATCGGTGGCTCGGGCCCCATGGCCCTGCCGGTCCCGATGATGAACGTCATCAATGGCGGTGAGCATGCCAACAACAGCCTGGACTTCCAGGAACTGATGATCGTGCCGGTTGGCGCACCGACCTTCCGCGAAGCCATGCGTTACGGCGCCGAGGTGTTCCACACCCTCAAGAAGATTCTGCACGACAAGCACCTGCCTACCCAGGTCGGTGACGAAGGCGGCTTCGCTCCGGACGTGGCCAATGCCGAAGAGGCGCTGGAAATGATCAAGGCCGCCGTCGAGAAGGCAGGTTATGTGTTCGGCAAGGACATCTGCATTGCGCTGGACTGCGCTGCCTCGGAGTTCTACGACAAGGCCACCGGCAAGTACGTGTTCAAGAAGAGCGACAAGCGCGAGCTGACCTCGGCCCAGATGGTCGACTACCTCGAAAGCCTGGCCAACAAGTACCCCATCGTCTCGATCGAAGACGGCATGGGCGAGCGCGACTGGGACGGCTGGAAGCTGCTGACCGACCGCCTGGGCAGCCGTGTGCAGCTGGTGGGTGACGATCTGTTCGTCACCAACAGCAAGATCCTGGCCGAAGGCATTGCCAAGGGCATCTGCAACTCCATCCTGATCAAGGTCAACCAGATCGGTTCGCTGTCGGAGACCCTGCAGGCCGTGGACCTGGCCAAGCGCAACCGTTACACCTCGGTAATGTCGCACCGCTCAGGCGAAACCGAGGACAGCACGATCGCCGACCTCGCCGTGGCCACCAACTGCATGCAGATCAAGACTGGCTCGCTGAGCCGTTCGGACCGCATGGCCAAGTACAACCAGCTGCTGCGTATCGAAGAAGAACTCGGTGATGCCGCCTATTACCCGGGCCGCGCCGCCTTCTACCAGATCAAGCAGTAAACTGGCAGGCAGTCAGCAGTGACAAGGGGGTGACCAATTGGTCACCCCCTTGTTTCTTTGCCCTCTCGCCATATCACCCCGTACAATCTCGGCCATGCGCATTCTCGCCGTCCTTCTCGCCTGCATCGTTGTCCTGCTCCAGTGGCCACTCTGGATCGGCAAAGGCTCGTGGCTGAAAGTCTGGCAGATCGAATCGCAACTGGCTGAGCAAAAGGCCCAGAACGCCAAGCTGCAAGCGCGCAATGACGCGCTGGATGCCGAAGTACGCGACCTCAAGACCGGTAGCGACGCCATCGAGGAACGTGCCCGCAACGAGCTGGGCATGGTGCGGCAGGACGAGGTCTTCTTCCAGATACTGGAAAGTCGCCCCAGCACCTCGCCTGCAACGCCGCCGGCCCAATCGCCCGTGCCTGCCCCTACGCCGACCGACACGCCGCCTGCCGTACTCCCTGGCACCGCCGTCGGGGCTTCGCCCAGCGCGCCTGCAGCCCGGTAAAATAACGGCATGCCGCCGTTTGACCCCAAACCCATACTTGCCAGCCTCCCCAACCTGCCGGGCGTCTATCGCTATATCTCGCCCAAGGGAGACGTGCTGTATGTCGGCAAGGCCATCGACCTCAAGCGCCGCGTCTCATCCTACTTTCAGAAGAACGACCAATCGCCACGCATCCGCTTGATGCTGAGCCAAGTGGCGGACATCCAGACCACGGTGGTTCGCTCCGAGGCCGAGGCCCTCATCCTCGAAAACAACCTGATCAAGGCCCTGGCGCCGCGCTACAACATCCTGTTCCGCGACGACAAGAGTTACCCCTACCTGATGCTGAGCGGCCACCAGCACCCACGGCTGGCCTATTACCGCGGCGCACTGGACAAGCAGAACCAGTACTTTGGCCCCTTTCCCAACGGCTACGCGGTGCGCGAGAGCATCCAGCTCTTGCAAAAGGTGTTCAAGCTGCGCACCTGCGAAGACACCGTCTTTGAAAACCGCAGCCGACCCTGCCTACTGTTCCAGATCAAGCGCTGCAGCGGCCCTTGTACCGGTGAGATCAGCGATGAGCACTACCGCGACGATGTGCGGCATGCTACCCAGTTCCTCAATGGCAAGGCCAATGAGCTGATCGACGCGCTGGATGAGAAGATGCGCCTTGCTGCAGCCGCCTGGCAGTTCGAGGAGGCCAGCATCTATCGAGACCAGATTCAGGCCCTGGCCAAGGTGCAGGAAAAGCAGTTTGTCTCCAGCAATGCCAGCGAGACCGATGCCGACATCGTGGCTTGCGTCGTGGAGCAAGGCCTTGTGTGCGTCAACCTGGTGATGATTCGCGGTGGCCGCCATGTGGGTGACAAATCGCTGTTCCCCAGCCATGGCGAGGACTACGACGTGCAGGGTGCCCTGGAAGCCTTCCTGGCGCAGCACTACCTGGGCCGCAACATCCCACCGGTGATCGTTTGCAACAGCAGCGGCGACAATGCCACCCTGATCGAGCTCCTGACCGCCCAGGCCGGCCGCAAGGTCGCCATCGTCGCCAACCCGATCGCCGAGCGACGGGTCTGGCTGGAAATGGCACTGAAGAATGCCCAGCTGGCCATAGGCCAGCGCCTGTCACTGGAATCCACCCAGTTGAACCGGCTGCAGGCCTTCCAGGAGGCCTTGCAGTTACCTGACTCCGCGCAGCGCATTGAGTGTTTCGACATCAGCCACACCATGGGTGAGGCCACCGTCGCCTCCTGTGTGGTCTACGACCGGCTGGGCATGCAGCCCAAGGAATACCGGCATTACAACATCACCGGCATCACGCCCGGCGATGATTACGCTGCCATGCGCCAGGTGCTGACCCGCCGCTACGGCAAGATCGCTGCCGGGGAGGGTGCCGCCCCCGACGTGATCCTGATCGACGGTGGCAAGGGCCAGATCGGGGTGGCGGTCGAGGTCATCGAGGAGGTCGGCCTGATGGATGCACTACTGGTCGGCGTGGCCAAGGGTGAGACGCGCAAGCCCGGCCTTGAGCAACTCGTTGTTCCATCCAGAAACGAAACGCTACAATTGCCGCGCGATTCGGCCGCCCTGCACCTGATCCAGACCATACGCGACGAAGCACACCGCTTCGCCATCACCGGGCACCGCGCCCGACGTGGCAAAGCCCGGGTTTCGTCCAGCCTGGAGGATATTGCAGGTATCGGCGCCAAGCGGCGCCAAAAGCTGCTGACGCGCTTTGGCGGCCTGCAGGGCGTCAAGGCAGCCAGCATCGACGATCTTTGCCAGGTCGATGGCATCAACCAGGCGCTGGCCGAAAAAATCTACAACGCCTTACATTGAAACTGCTTACGCGGCCCTCCGCCACATGCCTCTAAATCTTCCCAACCTGCTCACCTGGGCACGCATCCTGATGATTCCGCTGATCCTCGGGGTCTTCTATCTGCCCGATGCCTGGATGCCCGTGCTCTGGAAGAACCTGGCAGGAGCCGCGCTCTTCATGCTGGCGGGCATCACCGACTGGTTCGACGGCTGGCTGGCCCGCAAGTGGGACCAGCAATCGCCCTTCGGTGCCTTTCTCGACCCGGTGGCGGACAAGCTCATGGTGGCGGCCGCGCTGATCCTGTTGGTACAGTTGGAACGCGCGGATGCCTGGCTCGCCGCCATCATCATCGGCCGCGAGATCACCATCTCGGCCCTGCGTGAATGGATGGCCCAACTCGGCTCGAGCAAGAGCGTGGCGGTCTCCTTCGTCGGCAAGCTCAAGACCACAGCCCAGATGGTGGCCATTACCGTGCTGCTGCTGCACGAAAACTTCATTCCGGGCATCGATACCCAGCGCCTGGGCTCGATCTGCCTGTTCGTGGCGGCACTACTGACCCTCTGGTCCATGGGCTACTACCTGCGCATGGCTTGGCCGCAACTGAACAGCAAACGCTAACACTGCCAGAGGGCTCTGAATCAGCCATCGTCATAGCGCCCGGTATAGCCGGGCGCTTGTCATTTCGGCTTAGCCGCACTCCGTCACCAACGGATTCCATATCGGCGCCGCTACGCCGTGGGCGTCAGGTTGCCGGTGCATGCGACCGCGTGATATGGTCGTTATCCCCCGAATCGCAACCGGCTGTGAAGAACGATGGCCCAGACCCTCTACGACAAGCTTTGGCATAGCCATGTGGTGCACGAAGAAGCTGACGGCACCGTCCTGCTTTATATCGACCGTCACCTGGTACACGAAGTCACCAGCCCACAGGCCTTCGAAGGTCTGAAGCTGGCTGGCCGCAAACCCTGGCGCATCTCCTCCATCGTCGCCACGGCCGACCACAACACCCCGACCGACCATTGGGAAGAAGGCATCAAGGATCCGATCTCACGCCAGCAGGTCGAGACTCTGGACGCCAACATCCGTGAAGTCGGTGCGCTCGCCTACTTCCCCTTCAAGGACAAGGCCCAGGGCATCGTCCATGTCGTCGGCCCGGAGCAGGGCGCCACACTGCCCGGCATGACCGTGGTCTGCGGTGACTCGCACACCAGTACCCACGGCGCCTTTGGCTGCCTGGCCCACGGCATCGGCACCTCCGAGGTCGAGCACGTACTGGCCACCCAGACCCTGGTCGCAAAGAAATCCAAGGCCATGCTGGTCAAGGTCGAGGGCAAGCTGGGCCTGGGCGTGACCGCCAAGGACATCGCCCTGGCCGTGATCGGCAAGATCGGCACAGCCGGCGGCACCGGCTACGCCATTGAATTTGGTGGTTCCGCCATCCGCGGCCTGAGCATGGAAGGGCGGATGACCCTCTGCAATATGGCGATCGAGGCCGGTGCCCGCGCCGGCATGGTGGCCGTGGACCAGACCACGCTCGATTACCTCGTCGGTCGCCCCTTCGCCCCCAAGGGCGAGCAGTGGGAGCAGGCAACCACCTACTGGCGCACGCTGGTCAGCGATGAAGGTGCCAAGTTCGACGCCGTCGTCGAGCTGCAGGCCGAAGCCATTGCGCCGCAAGTCACCTGGGGCACCTCGCCCGAGATGGTCGTCACCATCGCCGATCGCGTTCCCGATCCGGCCCAGGAGCAGGATGCCACCCGCAAGACCGGCATGGAGCGTGCGCTCAGCTATATGGGCCTGAGCGCCAACACGCCCATCACCGACATTGCGGTCGACAAGGTCTTCATCGGCTCCTGCACCAACTCCCGGATCGAAGACTTGCGTGCCGCAGCTGCCGTGGTGAAGGGCCGCACCAAGGCCGCCAACGTCAAACTGGTACTGGTCGTGCCGGGTTCTGGTCTCGTCAAGGTACAGGCCGAATCGGAAGGCCTTGACAAGATTTTTACCGCCGCCGGTTTCGAATGGCGCGAGCCGGGTTGCTCCATGTGCCTGGCCATGAACGCCGATCGATTGGAGCCGGGCGAGCGCTGCGCCTCGACCTCCAACCGCAACTTTGAAGGTCGGCAAGGGCAGGGCGGTCGCACCCACTTGGTCAGCCCGGAGATGGCCGCCGCCGCCGCCATTGCCGGCCACTTCGTCGACGTGCGCAGCTTCGCCTGAGCCACGGTACCGAAACAAGGATACGCAACGCCATGAAACGACTCTCGTTGATCGCCCTCCTGCTGCTGACCGCGCTGCAACTCACTGCCTGCAACACCATGCAAGGGGTGGGCAAGGACATCAAGAAGGGCGGCGAAGCCATCGAAAAGGCCGCCAGCAAGTAGCCGAAACCGGCCGCCCGACCAAACGCCGGGCGGCGTAAAGCGAGACATCATGCAAGCCTTCACCTCTATCAACGCGCTGGCCTGCCCTCTGGACCGGGCCAATGTCGATACCGACGCGATCATTCCCAAGCAGTTCCTGAAGTCGATCAAGCGTTCCGGCTTTGGCCCCAACCTGTTCGATGAATGGCGCTACTTGGACCACGGCGAGCCAGGCATGGACAACAGCGTGCGGCCGTTGAACCCGGATTTCGTGCTCAACCAAGCGCGTTACGCCGGTGCCCAAGTGCTGCTGGCGCGCGAGAACTTCGGTTGCGGCAGCTCCCGCGAGCACGCCCCCTGGGCACTCGAGGACTACGGCTTTCGCGCCGTGATCGCGCCATCGTTCGCCGATATCTTCTTCAACAACTGCTACAAGAACGGCCTCTTGCCCATCGTGCTGACGGCCGAGATCGTAGACCAGTTGTTCCAGGAGTCCCTGGCCCAGCCCGGTTACCGCCTGGCCATCGACCTTGCCGCGCAGACCGTCAGCACACCTGGCGGCCAGTCCTTTAGCTTTGAGATCACCGCCCACCGCAAGCACTGCCTCCTGAACGGGCTCGACGAGATCGGCCTGACCCTGAACCACGCCGACAAGATCAAAGCCTTCGAGGCCACCCGGCGCCAGCAGCAACCCTGGCTGTTCGGCTGAGCGAGGCCAGCATGGGGCGCCGGTCCAGCCGACTTCGCGCCGCCTTGCTGGACATGCTGCAACGCCATCCCTGGCTGACCTTTCTAGCGATGGGCGTGTGCTTTCTGGGTTTTGGCGTGTCTTCCCTGAATCTGGTCCAGGTACTGCGGGCCAATCTGGACCTGTTCTTGGACTATGGCTGGCAAGCGGCCCAGGACGGTGCACTGCGGCAACTGCTGGAACTGGCAGTATCGAGCTACCTGGCGCTGGCCTGCTGGCTGGGCTTCAAGTGCTGCGAAAAGCTGCTGGTAGACCGATTGACCACCAAAGTGGACCCCGACTGATATGTTGCCGACCACACTGAGCGAGTTGGAAGCGCTACGTCTGGAATGCCGGACCCTGGTACGCCAGCGCGCCGGCATCTCGGCCGGCGCCGCCGTCATTCCCGTGCCCGGCATGGACATGATGGCCGACGTGGTGGTGTTCTCCACCCTGCTCGAAACCATCAGCAGCCGCTTCGGCCTCTCCCAGGCCGAGCTCGCCAAGCTTGACCACAACACACGTAAATACATTCTGCTGACTGCCGGACGGGCGGGCAGCGAACTGATCGGCAAGCTGGTTACCAAGCAGCTGGCCAAACTGATACTGAAAAAAGCCGGGGCCCGCCTGATCGGCAAGACCCTGCTGCGTTTCGTACCCATTGCCGGCCAGGCTGTGGCCGCGGGTATCAGCTACGGCGTCGTCACCCGGCTGGGTGACGCGCATATCGAAGATTGCTACCAGGTAGTACGAGCCCTGCTCGAACAAACCAAGACTCCAGAGGGACAACCATGAAAATCGCCATTCTTCCCGGTGACGGCATCGGCCCGGAAATCGTTGCGCAGGCCGTGCGCGTGCTGGACCAACTGAAGGCAGACGGCCTGCAGTTCGAGACCGTGACCGTGCCGCTGGGCGGCGCCGCCTACGACCAGTATGGCGAACCCTATCCCGACGCTACCCGCGATGCCGTCCGCGCGGCCGACGCCATTTTGCTGGGTGCGGTTGGCGGCCCGCAGTACGACACGCTGCCGCGCGACAAGCGCCCCGAGCGCGGCCTCCTGGCCATACGCAAGGACCTGGGCCTGTTCGGCAACCTGCGCCCCGCCATGCTCTACCCGGAGCTGGCCGGTGCCTCCACCCTCAAGCCCGAGGTAGTTGCCGGCCTCGACATCATGATCGTGCGCGAACTGACTGGGGATATCTATTTCGGCCAGCCGCGCGGTATCCATGTCAACGCCGCCGGCGAGCGCGAGGGTTACAACACCATGCGCTACAGCGAATCGGAAATCCGCCGTATCGCCAAAGTAGCCTTCGATATCGCCCGCAAGCGGGGCAAGAAGCTCTGCTCGGTCGACAAGGCCAATGTGCTCGAATGCACCGAATTCTGGAAAGAGATCGTCACCGACGTTGCCCGCGAGTACCCGGACGTCGCACTGAGCCATATGTACGTCGACAACGCCGCCATGCAGCTGGTGCGCAACCCCAAGCAGTTCGACGTGATCGTTACCGGCAACATTTTTGGCGACATCCTGAGCGATGAAGCCTCCATGCTGACCGGCTCCATCGGCATGCTGCCCTCGGCATCGCTCGATGCCAACAACAAGGGCCTCTACGAGCCTTGCCATGGTTCGGCTCCGGATATCGCCGGCAAAAACTTGGCCAACCCACTGGCCACCATCCTCAGCCTCGCCATGATGATGCGCTACACCTTTGCCCGCGAAGACATCGCCAGCCGTATCGAAGGTGCCGTGCAGACCGTGCTGCGCCAGGGTTACCGGACTGCCGACATCTACGAGGAAGGTACCCAGAAGGTCAGTTGTTCGGCCATGGGCGACGCCGTGGTTGCCGCCCTCAAGCAATAAGTCATTCTTATAAGAACTATAAGCAGGGATAGCATTCCGCAATGGCTTGGCCTTGCGCAGAATCCATCCCTGCCGCAACCCTGGCGATTTGCCCCTGACGCATCCGTCATGCGGTAAACTGCTGATTCCTCAACTCGAGGCTTTGATGGCGTATTGCGTTTGGCCCATTGCCAAAGCTGCCAGCAAGTATTGCCGATCCAGGGTATGAGGCTTCACTTAAAAACTGGATCATAGGAAACGCAATCATGTTGAAAGTCGGTTTGGTCGGTTGGCGCGGAATGGTGGGCTCCGTGCTGATGCAAAGAATGCGCGAAGAAAATGACTTCGCGCTGGTAGACCCCGTATTCTTCACCACCTCGAATGTTGGCGGTGCCGGACCCGATGTGGGCCGCGGCAGTTCCCCGCTGAAGGACGCCAAGTCCGTTGCCGACCTCAAGGGCATGGATGTCATCATCACCTGTCAGGGTGGTGACTACACCACCGAGATCCACCCGCAGCTGCGCGCTGCCGGATGGAATGGCTACTGGATCGACGCCGCCTCGACCCTGCGCATGGAAGAGCAAGCGGTTATCGTGCTCGACCCGGTCAACCTCGATGGCATCAAGACTGCCATCGCCAAGGGTGACAAGGACTTCATCGGCGGCAACTGCACCAACTCCATCCTCTTGATGGGCGTGGGTGGGCTGTTCAAGGCCGGCCTGGTGGAATGGGTCTCGTCCATGACCTACCAGGCCGCGTCCGGTGGCGGTGCCCAGCATATGCGCGAGCTGCTGACCCAGATGGGTGCGCTCAACGCCTCCGTCGCCCACCTCTTGCAGGACCCGGCCTCGGCCATTCTGGAAATCGATCGCCGCGTGGCAGAGACCATGCGCGCTGACAGCCTGCCGACCGATCACTTCGGTGCGCCGCTGGCGGGTAGCCTGATCCCCTGGATCGACAAGCAGCTCGACAACGGCCAATCCAAGGAAGAATGGAAGGGTCAGGCCGAGGTCAACAAGATCCTGGGCAACAGCAAGCCCATCCCGGTCGACGGCCTGTGCGTACGCATCGGCGCCATGCGCTGCCACAGCCTGGCGCTGACGCTCAAGCTGAACCGCGACCTGCCGCTGACCGAGATCGAATCGCTGATCAAGGGCACCAACCAGTGGGTCAAGTTCGTGCCCAACGACCGCGCGATTACCGTCAAGGAACTGACTCCGACCGCGGTGACCGGCAAGCTCGACATCGCCGTGGGCCGCGTACGCAAGCTGAACATGGGACCGGAGTACGTCTCTGCCTTTGTCTGCGGCGACCAACTGCTGTGGGGTGCGGCCGAACCGCTGCGCCGTACGCTGCGCATTCTGCTGGACAAGTAAGTCCAGCAAAAAACACTTCAGTATCAAAACCTTGCGGCCCGGCGTTCACACGCCGGGCCGCATTTTTCCCGACACCCTCATGCTGCCATCCATCGAACACCGCATTGCCCAGGAACTCAACTGCCACGCCGGCCAGGTCAACGCCGCCGTCGGCCTGCTGGACGAGGGCGCAACCGTGCCCTTTATCGCCCGCTACCGTAAGGAAGTGACCGGCGGGTTGGACGATACCCAGCTACGCCACCTAGAAGAACGGTTGCGTTACCTGCGTGAACTGGAAGAACGCCGTGCGGCGGTGGTGGCCTCGGTACAGGAACAAGGCAAGCTCACCCCTGAGCTGCATGCCGACTTCCTCAGTGCCGACAACAAGCAACGCCTGGAAGACCTTTACCTGCCCTACAAGCAGAAGCGCCGCACCCGCGCCCAGATCGCCCGCGAGGCCGGCCTGGCACCGCTGGCCGAGGCCCTGCTCGGCAACCCGTCGCTCAACCCCGAGGCAGAGGCAGCGTCCTATGTCGACCCTGAAAAGGGGGTCGCAGACAGCAAGGCGGCACTGGATGGTGCCCGCCATATCCTGATCGAGCAGTACGCGGAAGACGCCGGCCTGTTGGGCGAGCTGCGCGAGCTGCTGTGGAGTCGTGCGGAATTGGTAGTCAGCCTGGCCGACGAGGCCAAGCGCGAGGAGGGCGCCAAGTTCGCCGACTACTTCGACCACCGCGAACCACTGTCGCGTGCGCCTTCGCACCGCGTGCTGGCCATCTTGCGTGGCCGCAATGAAGGAATTCTCAACTTCACCCTGCTGCTGCCCGAGGATGCCGACTTGCCGGCAGGTCGCGCCAGCGCCGGTGAGGCTCGCATCGCGCTGCGCTTCAATATCCGAGATCAGGGCAGGGCGGCTGACCGCTGGCTGCTGGACGGTGTACGCCTCGCGTGGCGTGCCAAGATCTTCCTGTCCTTGGAGGTCGAACTGACCAACCGTATCCGCGAGGCAGCCGAGACCGAGGCGATCAAGGTCTTTGCCAGCAACCTCAAGGATCTGCTGCTGGCCGCGCCTGCAGGTCCCCGTGCCACGCTGGGCCTGGACCCCGGCCTGCGTACCGGCGTGAAGGTGGCCATCGTGGACCGTACCGGCAAACTCGTAGCCACCGACACCATCTATCCGCACGTACCACGCAACGACTGGGAAGGCAGCCTGCATACCTTAGCCCGGCTCGCCAAGCAGCATCAGGTCGAGTTGATCGCCATCGGCAACGGCACCGCCAGCCGCGAGACCGACAAGCTGGCCGCCGAACTGATCAAGCGCAACCCCGAACTCAAGATGCAGAAGATCGTCGTCTCCGAGGCCGGCGCCTCCGTGTACTCGGCCTCTGAACTTGCCGCCAAGGAATTCCCCGAACTGGATGTGAGCCTGCGCGGGGCGGTGTCCATCGCCCGCCGGTTGCAGGACCCACTGGCCGAGCTGGTCAAGATCGACCCCAAGGCCATCGGCGTAGGCCAATACCAGCATGACCTGAACCAGGGCGAGCTGGCCCGCTCGCTGGATGCCGTGGTCGAGGACTGCGTGAACGCCGTCGGCGTGGACGTCAATATGGCCTCCAGCGCGCTGCTCGCGCGCGTCTCCGGGCTCACCCCGACCCTGGCAGCCAACATCGTTGCCCATCGCGATGCACATGGCGCCTTCCATAGCCGCCAGGACCTCAAATCGGTGCCTCGCCTGGGTGACAAGACCTTCGAGCAGGCTGCAGGCTTCTTGCGCATCATGAATGGCAACAACCCGCTCGATGCCTCGGCGGTGCACCCGGAAGCCTACCCACTGGTTGAGAAGATCCTGCTCAAGAGCCGCCGCGAGGTGAAGTCGGTACTGGGTGACTCAAGCTTCCTGAAGCAGCTCAATGCCGCCGAGTACACCGACGAGCGCTTCGGCCTGCCCACGGTACGCGACATCCTGGCCGAACTCGACAAGCCAGGCCGTGACCCACGCCCCGAGTTCAAAACCGCCAACTTCCAGGACGGCGTCGAGGACATCAAGGACCTGCAACCCGGCATGATCCTCGAAGGCGTGGTCAGCAACGTTGCCGCCTTTGGCGCCTTCGTTGATATCGGGGTACACCAGGACGGGCTGGTGCACGTCTCAGCGCTCTCCACCAAATTCGTCAAGGACCCGCGTGAAGTGGTCAAGGCGGGCGATGTGGTCAAGGTGAAGGTGCTGGAGGTGGATGTGAAGCGTCAGCGGATTGCGCTGACCATGCGGCTGGCCGATCAGCCCGGCAGCAGCGAGCCCCGTGGTGGCAACCGCGGCCCGGCCCCGGTGGGCAAGCCTCGCCAGGACAAGCAGCCCCAGGCGGAGACGGCCATGGCTTCCGCCTTTGCTGCGCTAAAGCGCTGAGACTGTCACAACGTCGCAATACCGCTGCCTGACAGTGTTGACCTACCGAAGCACCGCGCCCCTGGCGTCGCGCGGCGCTTCGGTGCATACTGAATAATTACCGATCGCAACGTTTCAATAGTTAATGACTATTGACATGTTGCAAGGATTCAATTGGACGTCAGGCTGCGCGCAGCCTAAATTCGAACGTCTTTGTCCAACCTCATTCAGGAGAACCGAGATGGCCGTACTCGTTAACAAGCAAGCGCCGGACTTCACCGCAGCCGCCGTACTGGGCAATGGTGAAATTGTCGAGAACTACAACTTCAGCGCCGCCACCAAGGGCAAGTACGCCGTGGTCTTCTTCTACCCACTGGACTTCACCTTCGTGTGCCCGTCGGAGCTGATCGCCTTCGACCATCGCATCGAAGAATTCAAGGCCCGTAACGTTGAAGTGATCGGCGTGTCCATCGACAGCCAGTTCACCCATAGCGCCTGGCGCAACACTCCGGTGGACAAGGGCGGTATCGGTGCCGTTCGCTACACCCTGGTGGCCGACGTCAAGCACGAGATCTGCAAGGCCTTCGACGTGGAGCACGCCGATGGCGTCGCCCTGCGCGGCTCCTTCCTGATCGACAAGAACGGCGTGGTACAACACCAAGTCGTGAACAACCTGCCGCTGGGCCGCGACATCGACGAAATGCTGCGCGTGGTCGACGCCCTGCAGTTCACCGAAGAGCACGGCGAAGTCTGCCCGGCCGGCTGGAACAAGGGCAAGGCTGGCATGAAGGCTGACGCTGCCGGCGTGGCCAAATACCTGGCCGAGAACGCCAGCGCCCTGTAATTGGCGCCGCGCTGTACCCAGAACCCCGCGCAAGCGGGGTTTTTTATTGTCTATCCAAGCTGCCAGCCAGCAGCTAGATTGCAGGCATGGATATCAAAACAAAGCAGCACAGGGCACTGGGGTACAAAGTATGGGCTGCGGCCTTGCTGCTTGCAGGTAGCCTGCAGGCGCTGGGCGAGGTGAGGCAGCTGGACACCCTGGCGCTCAGCATCTCCTCGCTGGAGAATCCCTTCTACGTTGCCCTGGTCAAGGGTACCGAGCTTGAGGCCAAGCGCATCAACCCGGCGGTGAAACTGACCACCCGGGTCAATGAATATTCGGTCGAGCGCCAGATAAGGCATATCCATGAGTTTATCGAGCAACGCGTTGATCTCTTGCTGATCAATGCCGCGGACTATCACGGCCTCAAGGATGCGGTAGCAGCAGCCCGGGCTGCCGGCATCATCGTGGTCGCCGTCGATGTCACGGCCGAAGGCGTCGATGCCGAGGTACGGACCGATAACCGCCAGGCAGGGGAGTTGGCCTGCAGCTATCTGGCCAGCGCGCTCAAAGGGCAAGGCCGCGTCGTCATCCAGAATGGACCGCAGATCTCGTCGGTCATCGAGCGGGTAGCCGGCTGCCACAATGCCTTGCAGGCCTACCCCGGCATCAAGGTGCTATCGGACAACGAGGATGGCAAGGCCTCACGCTGGGGTGGCATGCAACTGATGCAGGCGCAGTTGCAACGCTTCCCTGAGCTGAACGGGGTTTTCACCATCAATGACCGCCAGGCCGTCGGCGCCGACCTGGCCGCCCGGCGGGCGGGGCGCCGCTTGTTGATCACCTCGGTGGACGGGGCGCCGGACGTGGAAAAGGCCTTGCAGTCCGATAGCCTGATCCAAGCATCTGCAAGCCAGGATCCCTACGAGATGGCCAGCCAGGCGGTGCAGATCGGGGTCGCGCTATTGCAGGGCCGGCAGGCGCCGCGGGTCAAGCTACTACCAACCAGCCTGGTCACTCGTGACAATGTCCGCCAGTACCAAGGTTGGCAACGCAGGACTCGTTAGCTCTGCAGGTAGGCGCTATCGTCAAAACTCTCCACCCATTGCGGACGGTAGATCACCAGTACCGCCATCACCATGCCGGTAGTAAAGGCCTCTGACCAGCTGAACAACAGGTAGTAGGGCAGGGCCTCTGCCAAGAGATAGGCCAGCGTGTAGCTACCGCTGAGCAGGTGAAACAGCAGCAACGACAAGGCTGCCGCGCAGAAACTCAGGGCCGCCCCGAAAAAAGCATTGGCAAAAAAATAGCTGAAGTAGTTCGGCGGCAGATGGCGCCGGCTAAGCGGTAGCAATGTCGCAGCCAGCAGCACGGGCGGCACCCCACCCAGCAGCCAGCTCCAGCCGGCCGCCAACCAATCACCGCTGCCGTTGGCGCAGCTGGCCAGGACCACCGCCGCCATGCCGAGCAATGCCTTGTCCCGCCCGGCAATCAGGGTCAGCGCCGATGCGCCGAGCAAATGGAAGCTGAGTCCCGGCTTGATGCTGGCAGCAAACTGCCAGAGCACCGCAATCAAGGTACTAGCGCCCAGCCAGCCAGTCAGCTGGGGCTGGCTTAGTCGCCTCCAGGGAACGCGCCCGCTGGTCCACAGCAAGCCACACAGCGCAAGGCCATTACCGGCCCAGAGCAGGACCGGCGGAAAGAGCTCGGCGCGCAGCTGCATCGGGATCTGCTCAGAAGCTACGGTTCACAATGTCCGCCAGCAAGGGCAACTTGCCATGGAAGAAGTGACCGGCCCCCGGCACCACCACAATGGGCAGGCTTTGCGGGCGGGCCCAGTCGAAAGCCGCCTGCAGCGGCGCGACGTCATCCTCTTCGCCATGCACCACCAGCGTGTCGGCCGGCACACCAGGGAACTGCCACTTGCTGGTAGCCGGGGCGATCAGCACCAACCGCTCAATCTCGCCATCCGCCAGCCGGGCACGCAGCTGCGTCTGTACAAAGGTACCGAAAGAAAAGCCGGCCAGCACGATGGGCAGACCAGGATGGGCAGCGCGAGCATAGGCCAGCACCGCCGCCATATCGTCCACCTCACCGGCGCCAAAATCGTGCGTGCCTTCGCTTTTGCCCACCCCCCGCAGGTTGGGGCAGTAAGCCACATAGCCCTGGCGGGAAAAGACCTTGGCCAGGGTCTGCACCACCTTGTTGGTGTTGGTGCCGCCCTGGGTCGGGTTGGGGTGGGCCACCAGCACGACGCCGCGCGCGCCTTCATCCCAGGCGCTATCGAGCATCAGGGTATCGAGGCCACCGGCTGGCCCGGCGATGGTGATGGGCTGAAATTGGGGGGACTTCATGATCAGATCTTCAGCCGCGCCACTTCACGGCCGTTGACCAGATGCTCCTGGATGATTTCCTCGACGTCTTCCTTGTCCACGTATTGGTACCAGACATTATCGGGATAGATCACCATGACCGGGCCGAGCGCGCAGCGGTCCAGACAACCGGCCTTGTTGGTGCGGACCTTGCCTTCACCTGCCAAGCCCAGTTCCTTGACGCGGTTCTTGGCGTAGCTGTGCATCTCGCTAGCGCCAAAGTCGTTGCAGCAGCTCTCACCATTGGGGCGTTGATTGGTGCAGAAGAAGACGTGGTGCTTGAAGTAGCTCATCGATTAGCCTCTGGATAGGCCCCGAACCGTTTGGTCATGGGTCGGGAAAGTTCGATAGGCAGGCCTGCCTACGGCAGACCTCACCAGGCTCAGTGTCGGGTTGCGGCCTGCGGCAGCTCGGTCGGCAGCGGGAAGTAGGGCAGATTGTCCTTCACGGTGGGCAAGAGTTCGGTCAGCACACGGATATCGTCGTGGTGACACTCACGCAGCAGCTCGACCATCATGTGCTGGACAGCATCGACCCGGTCCAGCGGTCCCAGCGGCCAGATAAAGCCAGCCCATTCCTCACCGTTCTTCTCGGCGCCCAGCGTCACCCGCAGCTCGCCGCTGTCATGGCTGGAGAGAACCGCCACTGGCGTCTCGCCGGCTTCGCGCAGCTTGCGCAAAGTATTGCTGGCAAAGACCTGGAAGCGGATCTCCTGCTGCGCCACCCGGCCATCATCCAGCGCGGCAAGCCAAGTCTGCGGCGCGCGTGGCAAGGGGAACAGCGTCATGGCATCGTGCTTGAGCTGGTTGCTCAAGAGTTTGGTCAGCGCCATGGCCCAGGCGCCAGACGCTGCATTGAGCTGCACCACCGGTGCTTCGTCCGCCGGCTGCATGGCCACGCCCACCAGGTAGCGCAGATAGACGCCATCACCATCCACCTGGACCGGAGCAGGCGTGAAGTCATGCGGCAGGCCGCCGGAAGCGTATTGCAGCACATCGCGCCAGCGCGCCAGCTGGCTGGGATTGATCGCCAGCAATTGGTCACGGTCAAGCAGCTTGCCGGAGAGGCTGATCTCGGCACCGGCACGGAACAAGCCTTGCTCGGTCAATAGATCCTGCACGGCTGCCACATCGGGCAGTTGCCCTTCGATCACATGCTTGCCCCGCACACCGGCCACCAACACCAACGGTATGGCGAACAGCACTGCATGCCTTGTACTGCCGGCGGCCGGCCGCTCAACCGCTACCCGCAGGCGCTCATTCAAGAGACGCACCACCGCCATATTGGGTGCCGTCTGCAGAGCCATCTCAATGGCAGCATCGTCTCCGGCCTCCAAAAGAGAGTGCAGCGCTTGATCCAGGGCAGACTCCGCCGCCACCAGGCGACCGAGGTTGCGCTCATTGAGCAGCTGGCTGGCCAGCGTATGCAAGTTGGCGGGCTCGCCGCCATAGCGACGAGGATCGGGCAGAAGAGGAAGGGCTTGCATGGACGGAGAATGAGGGGAAATCAGCAAAAGCCGATTATACCCCGTTCACCCAACTGAGCACCGGGGCCATCCCTAAGGAAGCGCGGCCAAGAGATTCCCGCGGCAGCGCCCCCAAGGCGGCCCAAGCACCCCATCGAGAGCAGTCCGGATTTGTGAGACTTCGGAAATTCGCAGAACGGTACGACAGTACAAATAATATTTGACACTATCGTACCAATAAAAGAAGATACTAATATCGATGAGTGCAAGGTGCACCTATTCGATGTTTCTCCTCTATTCTCCTTTGTATCTTTGATGGCCAGGCCCTATCGCCTGGCCGTTTTTTTGTCTACTTGCCCCGCTCCTACGCTGCGACAGCATCGATTCATTCAAGCGCTTGCTTTAGAATATAAGGACAGACTGTATACAAGCAGCTCAAGGAGACGACACGCATGTCCATCAGCAAGGCCTTCAGCAGCACGCTGGATTGGTTTATCCCCGACACCATCCGCCAGAACCCGCTCGATCTCAGCCGCGCCCGCAACGTCGTCAGCGCAGCCCTCCTGGCAGCGATCTTCGTACCGATCTTCGCCATCAACTATTTCAAGCTGGGCCACACCGCCATGGGCGGCGGCATCCTGACGGCTGGCGCACTGATGCTGAGCGCAGCCTTCCTGATGAAGCTCACCGGCCTGCTCCCCCTGGTGCGCGAATATGCCATTGCGGTGTTCTTTGGCATGGTGGTGTGGATGTGCTATGTCAATGGCGGCATCGAATCCTCTTCCGCTCCCTGGTTCCTGCTGGTCCCCATCACCTCCATGTTCATAGGCGGCAAGAAAAGCGGCATGTTCTGGAGCGTCTGTTCGCTGCTGGCCATCGTGCTGTTCTTTGTTGCCAACCGGCATGGCTGGGCCTTGCCGGCCAGCCCGCTGGGACCGGAACTGCATCCTCAGCTACAGTTCCGCTCGCTCATTGGGCTGACCATCGTCATCTTCCTCTTGGCGCTCGTGTTCGAGTTCGGCAAGCTCAAGAGCGTGGAAAAGGCAGAACTGGCGCTGGAACAGGCAGAGCAGGGCCGTACGGCCATGCAAGCGATGCTGGGCCAGGTGACCGGCGCCATCGGTACCGCCTCGCGCGAGACAGCGCAGATCAGCCAGCGTACCGCTTCCATCAGCCAGACCATGCAGCAGCAAGCCAGCGAAGTGGACCAGATGGCGCAGACCGTGGACCAGATCGCTACGCTGACCGTCCATAGTGCGGAGCAATCGCAGCAGGCCGCCCAGGAAGCCGAACAGGCCGGCCGCTTGGCCAGCGAGGGTGGCCAGGCCATGAACCGTACGCTTGCCAACCTGACCAAGGCGACCACGGTGGTCAGCGATTCGGCCGACCGGATCGAGCAGTTGGCCCATAGCAGCGATGAAATCGGCGGCATTGTTCAGGTGATACGCGAGATTGCCGACCAGACCAATCTGCTGGCACTCAATGCCGCCATCGAGGCAGCCCGCGCCGGTGAGCAGGGCAGGGGCTTCGCGGTAGTGGCCGACGAAGTTCGCAAGCTGGCTGAACGTACCCGTGCAGCAACCCATGAGATCGAAACCAAGATCGGCGCCATGCTCACCAGCACTGGCGAGGCCATGGCTGCCATGCAGGAAGGCAAGCAGCGCATGGGCGAGATCAGCAGCAGTGCTGGCGAGGCCAGTCAGCATCTCGATCACATCATTGCCGGCGCAGAGCGGGTCAACAGGCTGATCGGCGACGTGGCCCGCCATGGCGCGCGCCAGTCTGGCCAATTCCAGGCCATCGCCAGCGACATCTCGACCTTCCGCGCCAGCATGGTGGAGGCTAGCGGCTCGGCCGAAGCCATCGCCCGTGCGGTGGGTACGCTGGACAGCACCATGCGCAACTTGGACAGCACGATCCAACGTTGACCATCAGACCGCAAAAGAAAAGCCGCCCAAGGGCGGCTTTTCTTTTGCTGATCCAATACAGGCCAGGCTTATAGTTTGGCGGCATGCTCACGCGTGGCATGGAACCGGACTTTGGGCCAGCGCTCCTCAGCCAGTTGCAGGTTCACACGGTTGGGCGCCAGGTAGGTCAGGTTGTCGGCAGCATCGCGGGCCAGGTTGAGCACCAGGCTCTTCTCGAAGTCCGCCAGCATGCGCGCATCCTCGCAGCTGACCCAACGGGCACTATGGATGGCACAGCTCTCAAATACGGCATCGACACCGTATTCGTTCTCCAGCCGGCTCTTCACCACTTCATACTGCAGCACCCCCACGGCCCCGAGAATGATGTCAGCGCCACTAAGCGGTTTGAATACCTGCACGGCACCTTCTTCACCCAGCTGTTGCAAGCCCTTTTGCAACTGCTTGAGCTTGAGCGGATTCTTGATCCGCACCGTACGGAACAACTCCGGTGCAAAGTAGGGGATGCCGGTAAAGGACAGTTTTTCACCCTCGGAGAAGCTGTCGCCGATCTGGATATTGCCGTGGTTAGGCACGCCAATGATGTCGCCGGCGTAAGCCTCTTCCACCTGCTCACGGCTGGCAGCCATAAAAGTCACCACCGAGTTGGCCGCCACATCGCGATCCAGGCGTAGATGCTTCATCTTCATGCCGCGCTCGAACTTGCCTGAGCAAACGCGCAGGAAGGCAATCCGGTCGCGGTGCTTGGGGTCCATATTGGCCTGGATCTTGAATACGAAGCCGGAGAACTTCTCCTCATCAGGCTTGACATCGCGTGCGGTCGCATCACGGTGCTGCGGCGCCGGCGCCCACTCGATCAGCGCGTTGAGAATCTCGCGCACGCCGAAGTTGTTGATGGCGGAACCGAAGAACACCGGGGTCTGGGTACCGGCGAGGAAGGCCTCGAGATCAAACGGATGGGAAGCACCGCGGACCAGCTCAAGCTCCATGCGGGTCTGTTCGATCTCGAGCGGGAAGAGTTCGTCAAGACGCGGGTTGTCGATACCCTTGATGATCTCGACATCCTCGATGTCACGCTCCTCGCCCGGCGAGAACAGCAAAATCTCATCCTTGAGGATGTGATACACGCCACGGAAGGTCTTGCCCATGCCGATGGGCCAGGTGATAGGCGCGCACTGGATCTTGAGCACGCTCTCCACCTCGTCCAAGAGCTCCAGCGAATCCCGCACCTCACGGTCATACTTGTTCATGAAGGTGACGATGGGCGTATCGCGCAAGCGGCAGACGTTGAGCAGCTTGATGGTCTGCTCTTCCACGCCCTTGGCCGCGTCGATCACCATTAATGCGCTATCCACTGCCGTCAGTACGCGATAGGTGTCTTCCGAGAAGTCCTGGTGACCGGGGGTATCGAGCAGATTGATGACATGCTCACGGTATTCGAACTGCATCACCGAGGAGGCAACCGAAATACCGCGCTGCTTCTCGATCTCCATCCAGTCGGAGGTCGCAAACTTGCCCGTCTTCTTGCCCTTGACAGTACCCGCCATCTGGATGGCACCCGAGAAATACAGCAACTTCTCGGTCAAGGTCGTTTTACCGGCATCAGGGTGGGAGATGATGCCGAAGGTACGCCGACGAGCGACTTCCTGAGCAATGGGCGACATGGCTAGCTGCCTGAATTCAATGAGAAAAGGGCGCGATTGTAGGCCAGTGCACGATTAAAGTCGATTTGCCCTTGCTAGCGCCGCCGGCACATGGCGACAACAAGCCCGCAAAGCGGCTTGGTCACGCCTGCCAGGTTGGATAGACTAAAGGTAGACCTTCTTCACCGACCAGTCCTCTCGGAACCATGCGCCGACTCGCCCTGATCCTCGCCTTGCTCGGCCTGTTCTGTCCCATGGTACAAGCGGCCAAGCAGGTCACTTTCGTCTCGACCGACTACCCGCCTTATTTCAGCGGCAAGCTGGCAGAGGAGGGGACCGTCGCTGCGGTCAGCCGTGCCGCCTTCAAGGCCGCCGGCTACGACCTCAAATTGGTCTTCCGGCCCTGGGCCCGCTTGCTGCAGGAAGTGCAGGCCGGCAAGTACGACGGCGTGGTCGCCGTTTGGTACCAGGCCGACAGGGAGCGCTACCTGGCCTATTCCGCCCCCCTGTTGGACACTCATATCGGCTTTTACGGCCGCCGCGAGCAGGCGCTCGATGTCGGCAATCTGCAAGGCCTGCAGACCCGTTTGATCGGTACGGTACGTGGTTACGCCAATCCCCCGGCTTTTGAGGCCGCCGGCTTGCGTACCGAAGAAGCAGTCGATGACCTGACCAATCTGCGCAAGCTCGATGCCGGTCGCCTTGACTTGGTGCTGATCGACAGGGCAGTCGGCAATTGGCTGCTACGCAACGACCTGCCGGCGGCCATGGCGCGGGTGACCTGGCTGGAGCCCCCGGTCCTGACCATGCCGCTCTACCTCGGCATAGCCAAACAAAAACCCGGCTACCAAAAGCTACTGACCGACTTCAACCAGGGTATGGCAGAAATACGCCGCAACGGCGAATACGATCGCATCATGCGGCGCCTGCCCCTGACGCCCTGAGCCGCCTCTGCTTCATAGGCCGGCCCAGAGCCACAACCCTTACTGCTCCCCGAGCCGCTTCTTCTCCAATACGTCCCAGCGCTCCATCTTCTCGACCACCAAGAGGTCAATCTCTTCGATACGAGCTTGCCAGGTAGCGGCATCAACCGGCGCATTGCGGTAGACGTTCGGGTCCAGGAGGCGCTCCTGCAGCTCGGCCTGCTCCGCTTCGAGCGTCTCGATTTCGCCAGGCAGCTGGTCCAGCTCACGGTTCTCATTGAAGCTCAGCTTGACCGGCTTGGCGGTGCGCGTCGGAGCGGGTGCCGGCTTGGCCGGCTCAACCTTGGCGGGAGCCTTGGCGTTGGCCTGCATACGGCTGCGGGCAATCACCCAGTCGTCATAGCCACCGGGGTTCTCGATCAGCTTGCCATCGCCCTCGAAGGCAATGACCTGGGTCACCACATTGTCGAGGAAGGTCCGGTCATGGCTGACCAGGAAGACCGTACCGCTGTAATTGGCCAGCAGCTCCTCGAGCAACTCCAGCGTTTCGATATCGAGGTCGTTGGTCGGCTCGTCCAATACCAGGATATTGGCCGGCTGGGTAAAGAGGCGGGCCAACAGCAGACGTGCCCGCTCGCCGCCTGAGAGCGACTTGACGGGGCTGCGTGCACGCTGCGGCGCGAACAGGAAGTCCTCCAGATAGCTGATCACGTGCTTCTTCTCGTTGCCGATCACCACGTAATCGCTACCCGGGCTGATCACGTCGCAGATCGCCACATCCTCAGGCAGCACCGAGCGGAACTGGTCGAAGTAGGCAATCTCCTGTTTGGTACCTTGCTGCACCGTGCCACTGTCGGGCTGCAGCTCGCCCAGGATCAGCTTCAGCAGGGTGGTCTTGCCGGCACCATTAGGGCCGATCAGGCCGATCTTGTCGCCACGCAAGATGCGGGTGCTGAAGTCGCGGATCAATACGCGGCCATCATAGGCCTTGCTGACATGCTCCAGCTCAGCGATCAGCTTGCCGCTGCGCTCGCCCGCATCCAGCGAGAACTGGACATTGCCTACCCGCTCGCGCCGCGCGGCACGGTCGCGGCGCAGCTGTTCCAGACGCCGTACGCGGCCTTCGTTGCGAGTACGGCGGGCCTTGATGCCCTGGCGTATCCACACTTCTTCCTGGGCCAGGTATTTGTCGAACTTCTGGTTCTCCACCGCCTCCTGAGCCAGCATCTCGGCCTTGCGCTCCTGGTAGATGCTGAAGTTGCCGGGGAAGCTGCTCAAGCGGCCACGATCGAGCTCGATGATACGGTTGGAGACATTGTCCAGGAAACGGCGGTCATGGGTGATCAAGAGCACCGCGCCGGCAAAATTACGGATCAAGCCTTCCAGCCATTCGATGGCCGACAGGTCCAGATGGTTGGTCGGTTCATCCAGCAGCAGCAGCTCAGGCTCGGCTACCAGGGCGCGGGCCAGGGCCACACGCTTCTTCCAGCCGCCAGAGAGCTCACCGACCTTCTTCTCGGCAGGCAGGCCCAGATTGCTCAGGGTGCTCGCCACCAGGGAATCGAGCCGCCAACCATCGCGTGCTTCCAGCTCGTGCTGCAGATCCATCAGCCGCTCCAGCGCAGCCGGGTCGCTCTCGGCCGCAATAGAGGCGGCATGGTAGTCCTTGAGGATCTGCTTCAGATCGCCCAAGCCGTCGGCGACCGCCTCGAAAACCGTCATCGCCGGGTCCATGGGCGGCTCCTGCGGCACGTAGGCCACCCGCTGGGTGTTGGACACCCGGATGACGCCATCGTCCAACTTGGCGACGCCGGCAATCGCCTTGAGCAGCGAGGACTTGCCCGCGCCGTTACGACCAATCAAGCCAACCCGTTCACCAGGCTCAAGCACGAAATCGGCGTGATCTAGCAGGGGGACATGACCAAAGGCCAAGCAGGCATTTTCAACAATCAGGACAGGCATGGAGAGGCAGACGGGGCTGTAAAACGACCAATTATACCGGGCGTCGCCAAGTCTCTCGCTGCATCAATCATGCAACTAGTGTGAAGTTAGCTGAAGAAATGCCGATAAGTTGCTGAACAACAGGCTACATTAGCAAACTGCTATATATAAAAACGAAGCAGGGACAACATGAACGAAGTCGTCACCACCTTGGCCGTCAGCGTCGATGCCGCCACACGTCAACTGAATGTCAGCTATACGCCCATCGACGGCATAGCACCGCCCGACCGCGCCGCCTTACAGGCCGAGCTGGAAGCCGGCGGCTGGGCAGAGTGCGCGCTCGACGAAGCCACCATCACAGCCTTCCTCGACAAAATACGCAATATGGCCGAGCCGCTATCCATGACGATAGGGGCACAGGTCGACGGCAGCTTCGACATCTCCGTCTCCCCCAGCCGGATGTGCGCTTGGCTGACCCTGGTGCCACCGCGCGGAGGCAAGCCGGTGCCAGCGGAAAAAGTGCGGGAAGCGATCCGTTCACGCAACATCAGCCACGGCCTACACGAAGCAGAGCTCGCTGACGCCTTGCTCAAAGGGCAGTGCAACGAATTGATCATTGCCGAGGGCGAGGAACCCGAGTCTGGCATCCCAGCCCGCTTCGACAGCCTTTTGGAGGCACTCAAAGCGCAACGGCTCGAACATGACGAGGGTGACGTGGTGGACTACCGCGATCTGGGCAACTTGATCGTGGTCGACCCCGGCACGCCGCTGATGAAACGCACCCCGGCGGTGCAGGGCAAGAACGGGGTGGACGTATTCGACCGCCCGGTCCCTGCCAAACCGGTACCGGACCCACCCTTCAACAAGGGTTTGCCCGGCGCGGCACCGGACGAAAAGAACCCCGATCTTCTGCTGGCCACCATCGCCGGCGCCCCCAGCCTGACCGAGAACGGCGTATCGGTGAACCCGCTGGTCGACGTCGTCGATGTTGACCTTTCCACCGGTAATATCACTTTCGACGGCACCATCCAGGTCAAGGGTGACATCAAGGCCGGCATGTCGGTACGAGTACAGGGCGATGTCGTGGTCAGCGGCACCATCGAGGCCGCCGAGATCATTGCCGGCGGCAACGTGGTCTGCAAGGGGGGCATCATCGGCAAGGCCGAGCACGGCTCGACCGCGGACGGAGAGCCGACCACGGCCCGCATCCAGTGCAATGGCTCGGTGCAGGCCAAATTCATCGAACATGCCATCATCGAAGCCGCCAAGTCCATCCAGGCCGAGAGCGGTATACGCCAGAGCGAGCTATCGGCAGGCGATTGCATCGTCATCGGTAAACCTGGCAGCAACCAGGGCAGCCTGATTGGTGGCCACGCCCGCGCCCGTCTGCTGGTAAGGGCACCTACGCTGGGCTCGCCCTCAGGTACGCCCACCCTGGTACAGGTCGGCTTCAACCCCTACCTGAGCGCGGAACGCACCCAAACCGAGCAACAGCGCAAACGCAAGCTGGAAGAGCTGGCCAAGCTTAAGCAGTTGCTGGCCTTCTTTGACCAGAACCCGGCCAAGGCGGTAGGCGGGATGCGGGAGAAGGCCGAACATACCCGTTCGATCTATGAAACCGAGATCAAGTCTTTCGACGCCAAGCTCAGCGACCTGGCCGAACAACTGGAGATGACCGAAGGCGCCAGTATCGAAGCGCCCAAGCGTATTCACGGCGGGGTCAATCTGCAGTTCGGGCAAAAGCTCATGCAGGTGGTCGAGGACAAAGCCGGTGGCCGGGTGCGCTTGGTAGACGACCAAATCGTCATAGGTTGAGCGAGAGCGGGGGCAGGACGCCCCGCCCCTCAACGCTGCACGCGCAGCGTTTCCATCAGATCGGCCTCCAGCCGAACCAGCGACTTCGGGTCGGCCAACGCAGCGCCCGAGATAGTGAAAGTATCCTCGGCACGCTCACCCAAGGTCATGATCTTGGCCGAGTGGATACCAATGCCGTGGGTGGACAGCACCCGCGCGATACGCGACAGCAAGCCCGGCTGATCGCCGGCGACCAGGGACAGAATATGCAGCTTCTGCTTGTCGTCCTGACGGATCAGCACCTGCGGTGGCAACGGGAAATGCTTGAGCACCCGGCTCAAGCGGCCGCTGAGCGGAGGTGGTAGCGGCTCGTTGCGGGCAATCAGCTGCGCCAGCTCGTATTCGATATAGCCCACCAGGTCGCGGTAGTCGGTATCCCGGCCATCGGCAATATCCACGTAGAAGCTGTCCAGGGCATAGCCGCGCAGGGTGGTGTAGATCTTGGCATCGAAGATGCTGTAGCCAGCCCGCTCAAAAAAGGCACAGATACGGGCAAACAGGTCTGGCCGGTCCGGGCAGTAGACCAGGACCTGCAAGCCTTCGTCCTGCTCGACCGGACGGGCGCGCACCACGATCTCGTCCTTGTCGTAGCGCCCCCACAGCACCCGCCCATGCCAAGCGATCTCCGGCGCATCGTGCCGCAGGAAGTAGACTGCATCCAGCGTCTTCCAGAAGGGCAGATGGGCATCGTCACGCAAGCCGTGGCGCCGCATCAGGCTGGCGGCCTCCGAGCGGCGCTCATCAAGCGCGTCGGTGGCGTTCAACGTCTCGCCGGTCAGGTAGCGGCGGGTAGCCCGGAACAGGTCCTCCAGCAGCTTGGCCTTCCAACCATTCCAGACCTTGGGACTGGTGCCACGTATATCGGCAACGGTCAGCAGGTAGAGGGCGGTCAGGTGGCGTTCGTCCTTCACTATCCGGGCGAACTCGGCCACGGTGTCCGGATCGTAGACGTCCTGCTTCTGGGCCACGCTGGACATGGTCAAGTGATGCTCGACCAGCCATGCCACCATATCAGTGTCTTCGTCCGCCAGGCCATGCGCCTCGCAGAATTCGCGGGCGTCCACCTTACCGAGCTGGGAGTGATCGCCACCGCGCCCCTTGCCGATGTCGTGGAACAGCGCCGCGAGATAGAGCACCTCGGGCCGCTCGAACGCTTCGATCAGCTGCGAACAGGTCGGGTATTCATGGTTGAAGGCCGGCGTGGCAAAGCGGCGCAGATTGCGCAGTACCATCAGGATGTGCTCGTCCACGGTGTAGACATGGAAGAGATCGTGCTGCATGCGCCCGACAATCTTGCCAAAGGCCGGGATATAACGCCCCAGCACGCCGTATTGATTCATCCGCCGCATGACCCGGGTAGTGCCCCAAGGCTGGCGGACGATCTCCATGAACAGCGCCTTGTTGACCGGATCGCGCCGGAAGGCGGCATTGATACGCGGCCGGGCATGCCAAAGCGCACGCAGGGTGTCGGCCCCGATCGCCGTGAGTTCCGGGTGCTGCTGCATGACCAGGAAGGTCTCCAGGATGGCCGATGGCGTCTGTTCATAGACATCCGGCCGGGCGATCTCAAGCAAGTGACCACGTGCGACAAAACGCTCGTTGAGCTGACGCACTTCCAGTTGGGCACGCCCGTAGAGCTTGCGGCGTATGGCCTGGATGATCAGCGGCTGCAGCTGCGCCACGATACGGGCAGACAGGTAGTACACCGCCATCAGTTGCTCGCTGGCGCGATTGGCATCGGTATCGGCATAGCCAAAGCGCTTGGCCAGGGCATTCTGATAATCGAACAGGATGCGGTCCTCGCGCCGGCCCGCCGTAAGGTGCAGAGCGATACGGAAGGACCAGAGCATCTTTTCTGCACGCTTGAGCTTGCGTAGCTCCTGGCCGGTCAGCACCCCGGCTTTGTGCAGTTCTCCCCAGTCACAAGCCAGCTTGCAGGCCTGCGCCAGCCAAAGAATCAGGTGCAGGTCGCGCAGCCCACCGGGCGCTTCTTTGACATTGGGTTCGAGCTTGTTCACCGAGCCCTGGTAGCGCTCGTGCCGCTGTTGCTGCTCCAAGAGCTTGGCTTCGAAGAAGGTCCGCGGATCAAGTCGCGCGAACACGGTACGCACCAGCTCGGCATAGGCCGCAGTCGAGCCTGCCAAAAGACGGGTTTCCAGCAAGGTGGTCTGGACCGTAATGTCCTTGCCCGCCTCCTCGATACATTCGGCAATGGTCCGTACGCTGTGACCGACTTCCAAGCCCAGGTCCCACAGCAGGCCTATCAGGTCCTGCAGCTTATCGAGGGTAGCCTGGCTTGAATCCTCGGGCAGCAACATCAAAAGATCGATGTCCGAGCACGGAAAGAGCTGCCCGCGCCCATACCCCCCCACCGCGATCAGCGCGACGGCCGGATCAATCTGCAGCTCCTGCCAACGGGCCAAGAGAAACTGATCCACCAGCAGCGCATCGGCCTCTACCAGCGCGGCGGCTTGTTCAGGGTCGTGGTAACCCTCGTAAAGCGCCGCACGGGCGGTCTGCAGTTGGCGGCGCAGATCAGGAATGGAGACGGGTGCATTCATGGCGGTGCGGGGTCTGGCTAGGGCGAGTGGTCGACGTCAGGCGAAGCCGCCGTCTTGGCGGGCATCGGGTACTGTAACAGGACCAGGGCCAGACCGTCTGGCGTCAGCATATGTCGTTGAGGAATAAAGCCGGCGCGCCGATACAAGGCCAAAGCTGGGGCATTTGCCGCCGCAGTGCAGACCTGTACAGGCACACCATCTGCTGCCTGCAGTACGGCAGCCAGCAAGCGGGCGGCCAAACCTTGCCGCTGATGCGCAGGGTGAACGACCAACCTGCAGATGGTCAGCGCTTCGTCATCACACTCATAGCCCAGTGCCGCCAGCAAGTCACCCGCCTGCCAGCAGGCCAATACGGTTTCGCCGCAACGCATCAAATCGTCCAGCGACTCCCTGAGTGGCGGCAGGGCAGGGTAGTTGATCAGCGCAGCTTCCTGCGCATAGGCCAGCCGTTGCAACGCCAGCAACTGTTCCGCATCACCGCGCCGGCTCAGCATTACGGTACCCAGCACCTGCACTTCTCCGTCGCGATTAGCCATAAAAAACGCCGGGTGACCGGCGCTGTTGTTGTTCAGTCCTTGGCCTCAGGCAGCCACGGCACTAGCCAGTAAGGCCGGCTTGGCCGGTGTACCGGCCGACTGGGTCAAGACCTCATAACCAGTCTCGGTTACCAGGATGGTGTGCTCCCACTGCGCCGACAGAGAGCGATCCTTGGTGACGATAGTCCAACCGTCCGGCATGGCGCGGATCTCGCGTTTACCAGCGTTGATCATGGGCTCAATGGTGAAGATCATGCCGGCCTGCAGCTCCAGGCCCGTACCGGGCTTGCCATAGTGCAGCACCTGCGGCTCCTCGTGGAACTTGGTACCGATGCCATGGCCGCAAAATTCACGAACCACCGAATAACCGTTCTTTTCGGCATGGCGCTGGATGGCAGCGCCGATATCCCCCAGCCGCACACCCGGCCGCACCATATCGATACCGATCCACATGCACTCGTAGGTAACCTGCGCCAGCCTTTTGGCATGCGAAGGCACCTCGCCGACCATGTACATCCGGCTGTTGTCGCCGTGGTAGCCATCCTTGATGACCGTGATGTCCAGATTGACCACATCACCGTTCTTGAGCGGCTTGTCGTTCGGTATGCCATGGCAGATGACCTGGTTGACCGAGGTACAGATCGAAGCCGGGTAGGGGGTATAGCCTGGCGGGCAGTAATTGAGGGGTGCAGGAATGGTGCCTTGCACATTCACCATGTACTCATGGCAAAGGCGGTTGAGCTCCGCCGTGGTCACGCCGGGCTTCACAAAGGGCGTGATGTAGTCCAGCACCTCACCGGCCAGGCGGCCGGCAACGCGCATCTTTTCGATATCTTCCTGGGTCTTGATGACGACGGCCATGACGGGCTCTCAAAGCGAGCAAAGAGACAGGATATCGCCTCCATGCCATCGAGAGCAATTTGCGAATTTTTATCACATTGATTTAAAAGGGCTTTCAATGCCAGAAATCGTGTTTTCAGCGCACCAAGGCCGGTAGATGCGCCCAGTCCGAATACGGGATTCATGACGCAGCGCAATATCCGTGGTCTCCAGTCCTCTTAAGGTGTCGGCAATCCCGCGCTTTGAAGCGGGCCACACTACGGAGAACTGCACCATGCAAGGCAAACTATCGCTTTTCGTCGCCGGCCTGCTCATGTCCGGGTCCGCCATGGCGGCCCAGGGCGACTGGCTGATCCGCGGCCGCGTCATCGACGTGGCACCCGACGTCTCCACCAGCGGCGCGCTCAGCACGCTGAACGTGGATGTAGACAACAAGGCCGCGCCTGAGCTGGACTTCACCTATATGCTGACCGACAAGCTGGGTGCCGAGCTGATCCTGGGCACAGCCCGCCACACCGTGACCGCTGGCGGCGCCAGCCTGGGCAAGGTCAGCCACCTCCCGCCCACGCTCACGCTGCAGTACCACTTTGCGCCTGACACCAACATCCGCCCCTATGTCGGCGCCGGCATCAACTACACCCGTTTCTATAATGTCGACCTGCACGCCGGCGCTGTACCGCTGGATGTGGACAAGAACAGCTTCGGTGGTGCGCTGCAGGCCGGTGTGGATATCGCCGTCAACAAGGATTGGTTCGTCAACCTGGACGTCAAGAAGCTCTACATCAAGACCGACGTCAATGTGCGCGGCGGTGCCAGCCTGGGCACCCTGAAGATCAACCCCGTGGTCTGGGGCGTGGGCGTAGGCACTCACTTCTGAGGCGAAACCCCATGAAAAAGGCGCCCTAAGGCGCCTTTTTCATGCCTGCAGCGATCAGAACATGTGCTGGCCGCCATTGATGGCGATATTGGAGCCCGTGATAAAGCCGGCATGGTCCCCAGCCAGGAAGACCACCAACTGCGCTACTTCTTCAGGCGTACCCAGGCGATTGACCGGTATGCCGGAGATAATGGCGTGACGGATTTCCTCCTTCACCGCCATGACCATTTCGGTGGCGATATAGCCCGGGCTGATCGTATTGACCGTCACCCCCTTTTTGGCCACTTCCTGCGCCAATGCCTTGGTGAAACCATGCATGCCGGCCTTGGCTGCCGAGTAGTTGGTCTGCCCGAACTGGCCTTTCTGGCCGTTGATCGAGGAGATATTGATCACCCGGCCGAAGTTGCGGTCGGTCATCGTATCGATAAAGGGTTTGGTGACATTGAAGACCGAGTCGAGGTCGGTGCGCATGACCACGTCCCAATCGACCTTGCCCATCTTGCGGAAGGTGGTGTCCTTTGTAATGCCGGCATTGTTGACCAACACGTCGACATGGCCGACCTCCGCCACGATGCGGCTCGCCAGTGCTTGACAGGCATCGTAGTCCGCCACGTCACACTGGTAAGCATGAAAGCTGTATCCCTTCTCCTTCTGATCCGCCAGCCACTGGACCTCCTTTCCAGGACGGCTGTAGGTAGTCACGACAATATGCCCGGCGTCGGCGAGCTTCTGGCAGATAGCGGTTCCGATTCCGCCCATGCCGCCGGTGACGAGTGCGATTCTGGCCATGTTGCTATGCTCCTGAGTTTGCGTGCTTGAGGGGGCGCTTATTGGATTTGCTTTGCATTGCTTTGCTGCGCCCACCCTCAATATATACGAGTGATCGAAGTAGGAAACCCCCCGTGCGCTACAGCGGCGGCAATGCCAGCCAGAAGCCGCTCCATCCGCCGACTACTGTGGCATGGAGGCTATAATCGCGCTCATTGTTCCCGCTGCCATCACCATGTCACAACACGTATTCACCGCCCACATCTCGCCTGGCACCCCGCCGTTGACCTGGTATGAGGCCGCAGCCCAACAGCCGGGCTTTCAGCGCGACACTTCGCAGGAAAATGCCATCCGGCACCTGCAAAGGCTCTACGAGGAGCTGGTCGAGTTCAAGCGCAAGCGCGACCGTCTGTTCGGTCGCAGCCTCCTGCCCACGCCAGACATTCCCAAGGGCCTGTATTTCTGGGGCGGGGTAGGGCGCGGTAAGAGCTTCCTCATGGATGGCTTCTTCGCCTGCCTGCCGTTTCGCCGTAAGCGCCGCTTGCACTTCCATCATTTCATGCAAGAGGTGCATGACGGTTTGCGTTCGCTCAAGAACGAGACGGATCCCTTGGCCACCGTGGCTGCCAATATCGCGCGCGACACCCGGGTGCTGTGTTTCGACGAGTTTCATGTATCGGATATTGCCGACGCCATGATCCTGGCACGGCTGTTCACCCATCTGTTCAACCTCGGCACCGTGCTGGTCGCCACCAGCAACTACGCCCCGGATGATCTTTACCCCAATGGCCTGCAGCGGCATAACTTCCTGCCAGCCATCGAGCTGATCAAATCCAATGTCGAAGTGGTCAATGTAGACGGCGGCAACGACTACCGCATGCGTACCCTGACCCAGGCCCGTACCTATTTGTACCCGCTGAGTCCCGATACCGACCGCGAGTTGGATACGATCTTCAGCAAGCTTGCCACTGGCAGCGACCTGCCCAATGAGCTGGTGATCGAGGAGCGGCAGGTCCACGCCAAGCGGCATGCGCCGGGCGTGATCTGGTTCACCTTCAAGGAACTCTGTGATGGCCCACGTTCCCAGACGGACTATCTGTGGCTGGCCCGCCAATACCACACGGTTCTGCTTTCGGACGTGCCCAAGCTCACTTTCCGCGAAGCCTCGGCGGCGCGCCGCCTGACCTGGCTGGTGGACGTGTTCTACGACTACCGGGTAAAGCTCATCATCTCGGCGGCGACCGAGGCCGAGGCCATCTATACCGAGGGTAGCTTCGCCAATGAATTCTTCCGTACCGCGAGCCGCCTGACCGAAATGCAGTCCACCGACTACCTCGCGTTGCCGCACGAAGCCGGCAAGGTCAAGGACGCCGCCCTGAGCGTGGTACACACATGAAAACCGCCATGCGCGCCGTGTTGCAGGATGCCCCAGGCAGCGCCGACACACTGTTCCTAGGCCAAGTAGCCCGCCCGCATCCCGGCCCCGGCCAGTTGCTGGTGCGGGTCAAGGCAGCCGGCGTCAACCGTGCCGACATCGTGCAGCGCGAGGGCCGCTACCCACCGCCTCACGGCGCCTCGCCCTTGCTGGGACTGGAGGTGGCGGGTGAAGTCACGGCGGTCGGAGCCGGTGTCACCGCCTTCCCACCCGGGAGTGCCGTATTCGGCCTGGTGGCAGGTGGCGGTTATGCCGAATACGCCGTGCTGGACGAAGGCTGCGCAATTGCCAAGCCTGACTGGCTGAGCTTTGCCGAAGCGGCCAGCCTGCCGGAAGCCTGGATGACCGCCTGGCTGAATCTGGTTGAGCTGGCGGCGCTGGGCGAGGGCGAGACTGTCTTGATCCACGCGGGCGCCAGCGGAGTAGGCGCCGCCGCCATCCAGTTAGCGCGATTGCGGGGTGCAACAGCTGTTGTGACGGTAGGCAGCGAGGAGAAGGCCGACTTCTGCCGCCGATTGGGCGCGGCCCATGCCATTAATTACCGGACCGGCAGCTTTCAGGACGCCACCAGGGCAATCGGCGGCGTGGATGTGATTCTGGACTGCATAGGCGGCACCTATCTGGACGCCAACCTCAACAGCCTCAAACCCGATGGGCGCCTGATCGTGATCGGCCTGATGGGCGGCAGCGGTGCCGAACTCAACCTGGGCAAGCTACTGGTAAAGCGCCTGCGCGTGCAGGGCTCAACGCTGCGGCCTCAGCCTCTCGCGGTTAAAGCCCGTCTGACACAAAGCCTGCGCGATACCGTGCTACGCGCCCTGCAGACCGGGCACGCCACTTTGACCATGGACCGCCAATTCCCCCTGAGCGAGGTCGCCGCGGCACATCGTTGGTTGGAAGAAAACCGCAACCAGGGCAAAGTAGTGCTTGAAATTGAATAAGGCAAAACCAGGAAAACCAATGAAACAATGGATGTGGATGCTACCGGCCTTGGGCTTGCTGCTACTCCCCGGCTGTGCCGTGGTCACTGTCACCTCCGCCGTCGTCAGCACGGCCGTTACCGCGGTGGAAGTCACCACCGATGTGGCAGTCGCCACCGGCAAGGGCGTCGTCAAGGCAGGTAGCTGGGCGATCGACGCGGCCAGCAAGGATGGCGGCGAAGCGGCCGCCAAAGCTGCCGCGACGCCAGCCAAATAGGCGGTGTACCTGAGACGCAAAAAAGCCCGGCCAAGCCGGGCTCTTTTGCTGGGAGCCTGCTTCAGCACCTCACTCCATTGCCGTCCGCATCTTTTCCGCCCGCCCCCGCAGCCACTCCAGGACCAGCAGCATCACGGTGGAGAAAGCGATCAGGATGGTCGCCACGGCGGCAATCGTCGGGTTGATGTTCTCACGGATGCCGCCAAACATCTGCCGCGGCAGCGTCGCCTGCTCGGGCCCCGCCAGGAACAGGGTGACCACCACCTCATCGAAGGAAGTAGCAAAGGCGAACAGGGCGCCGGAGATGACACCGGGTGCGATGATGGGCAGCGTGATCTTGAAGAAAGCCGTCAGCGGATCAGCGCCCAGACTGGCGGCTGCACGCGTCAGGTTGTGGTTGTAGCCCGCCAGGGTCGCGGTCACAGTGATGATCACAAAGGGTACGCCCAGCGCGGCATGAACCAGGATCAGCGCGGTGTAACCATTCACCAGCCCCAGTGGGGCGTAAAACAGATAGCTGCCCACACCAACGATGACCACCGGCACCACCATGGGCGAAATCAACACGCTTTGCAGCAGCGCCTTACCGCGGAAATCAGCCCGGGTCAGCCCTACCGAGGCCAGGGTGCCGAGCAGCATGGCGATCACCGTCGCCGATGGTGCGACGATCAGGCTGTTCTTGAGCGAGGCCATCCATTCCGGAGAACCGAAAAAGGCCGCATACCATTTCAGCGAGAAGCCGGTCAGCGGATAGAGCAGGAAGGAGCCTTCATTGAAGGACAGCGGTACGATCACCAGGATAGGCAACACCAGGAACAGCAGCACCAGGCCACAAAACAGCCGATGCAGCCAGAACCAGGCGCGTTCGATAGGGGAGGCATAGGGCAGCATGGCGGAACTCCTTATCCGAGCTTGAGGCTCTTGGCCCCGACGAGCCAGCCGTAAACCAAGTACAGCAGCAAGGTGGCGATCAGCAGCAAGCCGCCCAGGGCCGTTGCCATGCCCCAATTCACCGTACTGTTGGTGTAGAAGGCCACAAAATAGCTGACCATCTGATCATTCGGCCCGCCCAGGAGGGCCGGTGTGATGTAGTAGCCAATGCAGAGTATGAAGACCAGCAGGCCACCCGCGCCGATACCCGCCAGCGTTTGCGGAAAATAGACCCGCCAGAATGCCGCGAAGGGGTGCGAGCCCAGCGAGACCGCCGCCCTCAGATAACTCGGTGAAATACCCTTCATGACGCTGTAGATAGGCAGGATCATGAATGGCAACAGGATGTGCACCATGGCGATATACACGCCCAGCCGGTTGAACACGAGTTCCAGGGGCGCGTTGATCAGGCCCAGCATCTGCAGCGCGCCGTTGATCAATCCACCGGACTGCAACAGCACGATCCAGGCAGCAACACGCACCAGTATCGAGGTCCAGAATGGCAGCAGGACACAGATCATCAACAGGTTGGCACGCCGTGTGGGCAGGCTGGCCAGCAGATAGGCCAACGGGTAGGCCAGCAAGAGGCAAAGCACCGTGACAACCGCACTCATCCAGAAGGTGCGGGCAAAGACGTCCATATAGACAGCCTGGCCAGGATCAACCCGGCTGATCTCACCCTGGTCATCGACATGGCGATCGAGCGCCGCCAGCACATAGAAGGGAGTGGTCTTGCTGCTGTTGCGCCGGATGGCCTGCCAGTAGACTGGATCGCCCCAGCGCTCATCCAGCTCGCCCAGCGCCTGCTTATAGCTGCCTGGCGCAGCATCGAACGGTAACTGGCGCGCGGTCTTGCCCAGCAGGCTGCGGTAGCCCGGTGCTTCCATATTCAGGCGCTTGCCGAGATCCCCCAGCGTTTGCGCCTCGCGAGCCGCCAGCAGATCTTCGCTGACCGCCCGGTAGGCGGCTTCCGCCGGCAACCCACGGCCATCCCAGCCTTCCAGTGCCTTGACCGTACGCGGCAGAAAGCCGACAACTTCCGGGTTATCGACGCTCTTCCCCACGAGGCCTAGCAGCGGCAGCACAAACACCAGGGCCAAAAACACCACCAAGGGGGCGATCAGGGCAAGTGCCTTGAGCTTGTTGGCGCGCTCGGCCTTGGCCAGCTGACGCTTCAGCGGCACACCATCCTTGCTGAGCAGGAGCGGCGGAGGAGCGGGGGTAGTCATGGATCTTCCTTGCGATAGGTTGGGGAAGGCCCACGGCCTTCCCCGACTGCGACGGCGGTGCCGAAGCACGGCACCGCTCGCTTACTTGGCGGCCCAGGCGTTGAAACGCTGCTCCAGCTGCTCGCCATAGTCGGCCCAGAAGCTCACGTCAATGCCGACCTGGTTCTTGATATTGGCAGGGGAGGTAGGCAGGTTGGCGGCGACGTCCTTGGCCAGCAGGGCGTTGGCCTTGGTGTTGGTCGGGCCATAGGCGATGTTTTCCGAGTAGACCTTCTGGTTCTCCGGCTTCGAGGCAAAGGCGATGAACTTCAACGCCTGCTCCTTGTTCGGTGAGCCCTTCACCACAGCCCAGGCATCGAAGTCATAGATGCCGCCACTCCAGACCATCTTGAGGTTCTTGCCCTCCTTCTGGGCGGTCGCAATCCGGCCGTTGTAGGCCGAGCTCATCACGACATCCCCGGCAGCGAGGTACTGCGGCGGCTGCGCGCCTGCCTCCCACCACTGGATATAGGGCTTGAGCTGGTCAAGCTTCTTGAAGGCGCGATCCTGGCCGGCCGGGGTAGCGAGTACCTTGTAGACATCCTTGGGCGCCACGCCATCGGCCATCAGGGCAAATTCCAGCGTGTACTTGGCGCCCTTGCGCAAACCGCGCTTGCCCGGAAATTTCTTCACATCCCAGAAATCTGCCCAGCTGCTCGGGGCGGTCGTGAGCTTGTCCGCGTTATAGGCCAGCACCGTGGACCAGACGAAGATGCCCACGCCGCACTGGGTGACGGCGCCAGGTACGAAGTTGGCCTTGCCGCCAACCAGACCGGGGTCGAGCTTCTCGTACAGGCCCTCATCGCAGCCGCGCGCCAGTTCAGGCGACTCCACTTCCACCACATCCCAGCTCACGCTCTTGGTGTCGACCATGGCCTTGATCTTGGCTTGCTCGCCGTTGTAGTCACCCGCCACCAGATTGGTGCCGGTCTTCTTGAACGGTTCATAGAAGGCCTTGACCTGCGCATCCTTGTTGGCGCCGCCAAACGAGATGACGGTCAGGTCCGCAGCCGTGGCCGAAATGGCGGCAGCGCCGGCAAGTAACAAAGGCAAATGAGCAAAGCGAAACTGCGACATGACCAACTCCTTTATGTTGTGCGTGGTGATACGGGAAAGTAAGGGGGAGTGACACTCAATGCGTCTGGAGGGGGTCGAGCGCCCGGGCATGCTCGATGTCCCAGCCCAGCGGGATGACATCGTTTACCTTGAGCTGGGCATCGAGCTCGGCAATCGGCTGTTTGACCACAAAATGGTTATCGCCGGCCACTTCGAGACGGATACGGACGTGGTCGCCAAGATAGATGAACTCCGCAACCCGCCCGGTCAGACGGTTGGCGCAGGCTTCGCTCGCACCGTTGAGACGGATCCGCTCAGGCCGGATGGAAAGGGAGACAGGGCTGCCTTCGGTGCCGATATTGATGGCCAGGGCCTGCACGGTCTCGCCGTGCGGCAAACGCACGGTACAGGTATCGCCGCTGCGGCTTTGCAGGCTGCCGCTGAGCCGGTTGTTCTCACCGATGAAATTTGCGACGAAGGTATTGCTGGGCTGCTCGTAGAGGCCGCGCGGCGTGTCGATCTGCTGGATCTCGCCCTGGTGGAATACGGCAACCCGATCACTCATCGTGAGCGCCTCGCTCTGGTCGTGGGTCACGTACACCACGGTCACACCGAGGCGGGCATGGATATGCTTGATCTCCATCTGCATATGCTCGCGAAGCTGCTTGTCGAGCGCACCCAGGGGTTCATCCATCAGCACCAACTGGGGCTGGAACACCAAAGCGCGGGCCAGCGCGACCCGTTGCTGCTGTCCACCCGACATCTGGCCGGGGTAGCGGCCACCAAACTTGTCGAGCTGCACCATGCCCAGCGCTTTCTTGACCTGGTCCGCTATCTCGCTGCGGCCGACGCCCCGTACCTTGAGCGGGAAGGCCACGTTCTCTGCCACGGTCATATGTGGAAACAGGGCATAGTTCTGGAACACCATGCCGATATCACGCTTGTGCGGCGGCACCCGGTCCAAGCGCTTTTCACCCAGCCAGATCTCTCCGGAGGTCGGCGTCTCGAAACCCGCAAGCATCATCAGGCTGGTGGTCTTGCCCGAGCCGGAAGGGCCGAGCAAGGTCAGAAACTCGCCTTTGCGGATGTCCAGGTTCAGATCACGCACGATCAGCGTTTCGCCGTCGTAGCTCTTTTGCACCTTGCGGAAGCTGACCAGCGTATCGGTGACACTCATGGCATCGGGCCCGTTGATTCGGATGAGCCATGGTGCGCGCCGGCGCCACGCCCGCCTATAGTCGGCGGCGGATTTTGCTGTGAGGGCAGGCTTACAGGCGGGTAGGGAAATTCCTACAAAGGCGGGAGGACTAGTCGATCAATTTCTGATCGATGGCATAGCGCACCAACTCGGCGGTGGAGTTCAAGCCGAGTTTTTGCAGCAAACGCAGCTTGTGGGTGCTGACCGTCTTGGCGCTGATCGCCAAGTGTTGGCCGATCTCGTTGACGCCTGCACCCTTCACTAGGCGCAGGAATATCTGGAACTCCCGTTCCGACAGGTGCGCATGCAGCGGCTTATCGCTACCCAGGCCAACCTCAAACACCATGCGGTCCGCCAGCTGCGGGTCAATATAACGCCCCCCGGCTGCCAGCTTGCGGATGGCCGCGATCAGCAGGGCAGGGTCGCTGGCCTTGGTGGCATAGCCCTTCGCGCCCAGCTTCAAGGCGCGAGCCGCCATCTGCGCCTCGTCGTGCATGGACAGCACCAAGATCGCCGGTGCGGGGGTCTGAGCGAGGATACGAGGCAGCGCTTCCATGCCGGAAAGACCCGGCATGGACAGATCAAGCAGCAGCACATCGCAAGGTGTGGCGCGCAGGATCTCCAGTACGCGCTCACCATCCATGGCTTCGCCCACCACCTGCATATCGCCACTCAACTGCACCAGCTGCTTGACCCCCTCCCGGACGATGGGGTGGTCTTCAGCGATCAATACACGGATCATGCCTTGGCTTCCTGCAGATAGGGTTCAAGCGGCAAGCGTACCGTGACATCTGTGCCCTCGCCGTAGTGACTTTCCACCGTACACACACCGCCTATGGCCATAGCCCGCTCGCTCATGCCCAGAAGCCCGAAGGACGTGGGGCGAGCGGCCTGGGCATCAAAGCCGCGGCCATCATCTTCAATGGCAAGAAACAGCATCTGCTCGGCCACGGTCAGATCGATGCGCACGGTTTCCGCATGGGCGTGCCGGGCAATATTGGTCAAGGCTTCCTGGGCAATGCGGAAGAGGGCGACCGCCGCGACGTCGGGCAGGGCAGGCAGCGCTTCGTGAACGCTGACCACCACCGGCACGCCGAAGCGGTCCTCATGGCGGCGGGCCAGCCAATCGAGCGAGGCCGGCAAGCCGGCGTTGAGTATGGGAGGGCGCAGCTCGCTGGCGATACTGCGCACGATCTGGAAGGTCTGGTCTATGAGGCCCTGCATGCGCTGTACACGCTCATGCACCTTGGGCGCCTCCGCACCGGCCGCGAGCCCGGTCATCGACACCTCCAGCCGCAGGCCGGTCAAGACCTGGCCCAGCTCATCGTGCACCTCCCTGGCAATGCGCGCCTTTTCCTCTTCCCGTACCGTCTCGATATGGCCGGCCAGCTCTCGCATGCTGGCCTCGCTGGCCTCAAGGGCAGCACGCGCTCGCCGGCGCTCGGTCGCATCGGCCACAAACATCACCAAGTATTCGGTCTTGTGGAAGCGCAGGTAGGAAAGCCGCACATCCACCGGCAAGCTGGCGCCGCCGGCCTGGGTATGCAGCGCTTCATATTCGGCCGCGCCGCTCTGCTTGACCCGGTGCCAGGCGGCCAGCCAGCCATCCACATCCAGTTGCGGGTCCAGCAGGCGGACGCTCTGACCGTCCAGCTGCGCCGGTGGATAGCCGTGCAGCGCGAGCGCAGCCGTATTGGCGTAACGGATCAAGCCGTCCCAACCCAGCCACAACACCCCAACGGTGCTGCGATCGAGGGAAAACTGCGTCAGCTGCAGCGCAGCAGCGCTGGCCGCCTGAGATTCCAGCTGTTGCTCGGTAGCATTCAACTGCCGACGCAGGCTGCCATAAGCCCGCCGTTGCCAGAGATAGCTGCCGGCCAGCAGCAGCAACAAGACCATGAGCCCGGCTGCGCCCAGTTGCCAGAACGACGCTCTGCTCCAGGGTGGCGTCGTCTGCGGGCTGAGCCAGCGCCGCTGCAAGCTGGCCAATTCGCTGGCAGGGAGCCTGCCGAGCGCCTCATTGATTGCCTCGGCGAGCTCGGGGTGGTCGTTCCGACTGGCCACCCGCAACATCAGTGTGTAGCCTGCATCACCAATAGCCTCGAGGTCGAGATAGTCACCCCGACCGACCAAGGCACGCGCATGCGCCTGGTCTACCAATGCCACGTCGACTTGCCCACTGACCAACGCATCAAGTGTGGCGCGCTCGGAAGGGTAGGCAGCCCGCATATGGGAGGGGTAGTTATCGCGCACAAAGCGCTCGACCGGCCCGCTCTGCTGCAGCGCCAGGACGTACCCCCCCAACTCCTCAAGCGTTCCGGCCCGGAATCCTTGTCTGGCAACCAGCTTGACCGGCATGCGCACCACCGGCTCGCTGAACAGGTAATCCCGCAATCCTTCCGGTGTTTGCGCCTGTAGAGGGAGCAGATCAATCTGCCCGGCACGGCGAGCGGCGGCAAGTTGAGCCGGGGTATCGTAGACCTGCCAGTGCAATTCACGCCCCATCTGCTTCGCCAGCAGGCCGGCCAGCTCTACGCTGGCACCCGTCAGCTTGCTGCCCGCCGTCTCGCGCAGGACATAAGGCGGATCAACCAGCACACCGACCCGCAGCGGCGGCAAGGGCTCGGCTGCTACCGCGGCCGATGCGAGCAGCGGCACGAGGGCGAGGCCAAACGCCAGTACTGTGCGCCTTGCTCGCAGGAAGAAAAGCAGTAGCACCCTAGCCATGCCGCTCCAGACTTCTCAAGATTGGTACAACGCATGGCCCGCTGGCAACCAGCCCGCTTGAGGCTTGCCAGGCAGCGCTACAGCAAGGCTTGAGGGTCATGGACAAAAAGAGGGGGTTCGCGCCACTTCGATCCGAAGTTAACGCGAATCCCCCCCTGTTCGTCAAAGCACTGTCCAGCAATAACAGCGACTGTGGGTTAGTTGCAGCAACTAGCCGGTCAGGCCCTTGGGCAGGGAAAACACGATGCCCTCGACCGTGCCTTCCATCTCCTTGACGGATTCCGCACCGAAGGAACGTATCCGGTCGATGACTTCCTGCACCAGCACTTCCGGTGCGGAAGCACCCGCCGAGACCCCCACTTGGCGCTTGCCGGCAAACCAGGCGGCTTGCAGCTCCTCGGCATTGTCGACCAGATAGGCATCGAGGCCGGCATTGGCCGCCACTTCGCGCAGGCGGTTGGAGTTGGAGCTGTTGGGGGAGCCGACCACCACCACCACGTCAGTCTCGGTCGACAACTTCTTGACCGCGTCCTGCCGGTTCTGGGTGGCGTAGCAGATATCGTCCTTCTTGGGGCCGACAATGGCGGGAAAGCGCCGCTTCAGCGCCTCAACCACCAC
>NZ_DATCSC010000007.1:0-32472 GCF_036568685.1 Chitinimonas sp. | reverse complement strand
TCCAGGTGCGGGTTGTCGACGATATCGAGCTCGCCGGTGATGGCCGAGCCCACCGTCTCGGTGATCAGCGCCACCACGATGCTATCCGCCGCGCCGTTGTGCACACGGGCGATCAGCAGGTAGCCGCCGCTGGCGAGCTGTTCCTGGTCAGCGCGCATCTGCAAATGCTGCATCATCAGCTGGGCGAAGGTGATGAAGTCTATGCTTTGCTCCACCACGTATTGCCGCACAAAGCGCGCCATCGGGAAGTTGTCCTCGTCACCCTCGAAACGGCCATAACCCTTGCCGAGCTTTTCGGCATAGTAGGTGCAGAGGTGGTCCACCAGCCGCTGGGCAGAGGCGGTGATAGGCAGGGTGCCGGCACGCAGCTCCACCGTGGCGGGGCCGTGCTGGTCCTTGATGAGCTTGTGGACAATGAGGTCGGAGATACGGTGTTCGAGGACTTGCATGGCGGTACGGGCAGAGAAGATTTGGCCGCTATTGTCCCACGCCTGCCCGGCGAGCTCGCGCAAAATAGCCAACAATATATAGACCCCCATACGCAGCCTGGTCAGCCCCAAGCTAGGTAACCATGCAGGCCCACAGCATGTTCACCCGTACCGCAATGCGCCGCGCCCTTGGCCTGTTGCTCCTGGCCCTGCCGCCCTATGGCCAGGCCGAGGACTACACGCTCTACACCACTACCTTCTCGCGGCTGGTGGCGCCGGATGGCGAAGGGGCCAAGGGTTTATATGTGGAGATCATGCAGCGGGTGGAGCAGGAGACCGGCCACCACTTCCGTTGGGTGTTCCAGCCTTGGCCACGGGCCCAGCTCTCGGCCCAGGGCGATCCGGCCGGGCTGGTCGTCAACCTGACCCGCAGTCCGGAGCGGGAGGCCAAGTACCGCTGGGTCAGCCCCATGGGTTGGGGGCGCTATGGCATCTTCACCCTGCGTGATCAGCCGCTGACGGCAGACAAGCCCATCGGCTACCTGCATGGCTCGGATGTGCTCAACGTCCTGCAGGCGGCGGGCTATGGCAACCTCACGGCGGGGCTCAGTGCAGATTCCAACGCCCGCAAGCTGCAGGCCCGGCGCATAGGCGGCTGGGCGGTGAATATCTGGACCGGCCCCACCACCTATGAGGAGGCCGGTTACGACATTGCCGAGTTACGCGTGCAGCCCATAGGCGAGGCCTGGGACCAGTGGATCGCCGCTTCGCCACAGTTCCCGCAGCCGGTAGCGCTGCAGATCGCCGCTGTCCTGCGCAAGCTCAAGGCAGACGGCACCCTCAAGATGCTGGAAGCCAAGTACTGGCGCCCCTTGCCCGGCTACCCTACGCCCAGCGAGGCGCGCGGCCACTAGGTGGGTTTGGATCCGTTGGCTTTATGTTCCTGGGCGCCTTCGAAAGAGGTGTGTTTGCGGCTGGGATCTGGGTTGCGCAGGTCGTAGACGTTCACGCCGGCCTCGGCGTCGCTGGCGGATTTGTGCAGCCAGTCCGGGTTCTCGATGCAGAAGCGGATGTCCGCCGCACCGGTAGCCCAGCGCTCCAGCACCGAGGCGCGGGAGAATTCATAGTCGGCCGAGGGCAGGGCGCGCACTGCCGGGCGGTAGATCAACTGCACCAGGTCGATCTGCTGCGGCGATGCATGCTTCATCAGCTCCAGCACCGCTGGGTGCTCGTGCATCTCGGGCGGCAGGTGCTTGACCACGTTGTCGATGGCGCGTTTGAGGCTTTGCAGCCGGGTGAGCATGCTGCTGCCGTAGCGGGTACGGCTGGAATACATGATGTTCTTGTGCCGCGCCATGGCGCTCAGGAGGTCGGTGGGCATATCGCCACGGGCGCTGAAGAGATCTACCTGCAGCACCATGCGGTCTTTGTCCGAGCGGTTGTCGAGCACGTAGTGCAGTGGCGTGTTGGAGACGATGCCGCCGTCCCAGTAGTAGGCACCATCGATCTCCACCGGAGCGAAGGCCGGTGGCAGGGCGCCGCTGGCCATGATGTGCTCGGGGCGGATCTCCTGCCGGGTGTTGTCGAAGTAGACCGAGTTGCCGGTCTGTACGTCGACGGCGCCAAGGCTGAGCCGTACCGGCCGGCGGTTGATCAGGTCGAAGTCCACCAGGTCCAGCAGGGTCTGCCGCAGCGGTGTGTTGTCGTAGAAGCTCAGCGCAGTGCGCTGTCCGGGTGGGCCGAAGAAGTCCACACCGGGGCGAGGGGTGTAAAAGCCCTCGATCCCATTGAAGACCGAAAGCCGTGAGCTGAACCAGTTGAAGCCGGTGCGCCAGGGCAGCTCGGCAGGGGCGGGGATCAAGAGACCGGAAGACACCCGCTCCCAGAACTCGCGCAGGCGGGCGACGCGTCGCTCCGGTGGATTGCCGGCAATGATGGCGGCGTTGATCGCGCCGATCGAAACCCCGGCGATCCAGTCCGGGCAATATTCGCTGCCCGATAGTTCCTCATACACCCCGGCCTGGTAGGCGCCCAGGGCGCCGCCACCCTGTAGCACCAGGACGATGCTCTGCAACTGACGCTGAGGTACTGCGGATGGTGCTTCGGGTTTCTTGGCCACGCCTGGTCCTCACTTTAGCCTTGCAGAGCACAACAGCTATGCAAATCAACTTGCCATGCAGTGTAGGTGATCCGGCGGCGGTCAGGGGGCGGCCCCGAACGGTGGGGCGACTGGCAGGTAGTCACCGCGACGGGATTCCATCAGGTAGCGCTCCAGCTTGCCCTCTTCCTGCAAGCGGGTCAGGCCGCGGTTGAAGGTCTCGATCAGTTCACGGGCGCGGGGATGACGGCGGCCCACCGCCAGAAAGTCGTCCTGCGCCACCACCACGCGAGGATGGAAGTCCACTTTCCAGGCATCGGCAGGGAACTGCATAGCCAGGGTGTACTTGGCCTCATCCACATTCATCAGCACCAGGTCCAGCCGGCCTGCCAGCAGCTTGCGAAAGTTGGTGGCGGGGTCGCCCACCCTTTCCACTCGCAACGCCTTCTTGCGCTCGGCTGCCTGGAAGGCATCACCATAGCTGTAGCCAACGTTGGCACCTATGGTTACGCCGCTCAGGTCAGCCAGAGACTGCCAGGTAAAAGGGCGGCTACGCAGGTGGAAAAAAGCGTTGGTCCCGGTTGCGACTGGCCGGCTGAAATAGAACAGCGTTTCACGTTCGCTGGAGTGGGAGATAGGGTAGACACCATCGATCCCGCTGTCTGGCTGCCCGGCCAGGGCAACTGCGCGCGCCCAGGGGTAGTAGACCACTTTCACCTCAAGGCCTTCGCTCTCAAAGGCTTCCCGTACGATGCGGGTGGCAAAGCCGCCATGCTTGAGTCCGGTAGAGGTATAGGGGGGCCACTCCCCGGTTGCCAAGGTCAACGTCTCTGCCTTGGCGACCTGGGCCAACGCACACAGCAGCACTGCCGCCAGGCAGCCTGCCCTCAACCTCCAGTGCACCATGTCTTTGTTATCCGGGTAATGGTGGGCTCGTAGCTTCTACTATAAGCCGTCCCGGCACGGCTTGATGGCTGGCTAGTTGCGGCGTGTGAAGCCGTAGGCCCGCTCCACCTTGCAAACGCGGGTAGCAAAGGCGGCATACCATTCGCGCATGCCCTGTGCCTGCACCAGCTTGTGCTCAGCCTGTTGCTTCCAGGCAGCAATGGCCGCCTCGCTCTCCCAGTAAGAGACAGTAATACCTAGGCCATCTGAGCCGCGGGCAGATTCCACCCCCAGGTAGCCCGGTTGCTCAGCGGCCAGTGCCAGCATGCGCTCGGCGGCTTCTGCGTAGCCTTTGGTCACGTCGGTACGCAGCGAGGTAAAGATCACGGCGTAGTAGGGTGTCTCGGGAAGCGGGGCGATCATGCGTATTCCTTGGTATGGGCAGTGGCTTGCAAACGCTGGGCGATTGCGCGGGCAAAGGCCTGTACCAGCGGTGCTGGTTTGCCCAGAAGCGCGCTGCGCTCCGGCTGGAACAGGGTGGCGACGAAGAAGGGATGGTCATCCAGCTCGACCGCCCGCACCTCGCCGGTTGCGTCCTGCGCCGTGGCGCGCAGCGGGCCGCGCGTCAGCTCGGTACGGAAGTGCGGATTGAGCCCGTAGCGGCAGTGGTAGGTCTCACGAGCGTAGTTCTCGCCGTAGGCCCGGGCTATGCGCGAGCCAGGGGCAAAGGACACTACATTGCTCTCTTCCACCAGCGAGCAGGCCAGGAGGCTGATCACCGCACGTTCGGCCTGCGGGGCTGTCTCTGCATGCTCTGCGTCTGGCCAGCCCAGATGGTGGCGGGCGTATTCGATCACTGCATGCTGAAAGCCGCCGCAGGTGCCGAGAAAGGGCAGGCCATGGCGGCGTGCATGACTGATCGCCAGCAAGGCGCCTTCCATGCTGCGGTAGGGGCTGGCTGGCACGCACCAGATGCCATCGAAGTCGGCCAGCACCTGTTCGCTCCGTATCGCCTCGGTGGGCAGCCAACGGGGTTGGATATCCAGCGCCAATGCGCGGCCGGCATCGGCCAGGGCGGTGGGTATGGCCTGATGGGCGGTCACCGTCGGGTTGTAGTCACCGACCAGCGCAATACGCAGTGGGCGGGGGGCGGTTTGGGCTTCGATGGGCATGCTCATCTCCTTGGGAATAGCGCTGCTTGCCAGCACCAGGAGGGCGACTTTATATTGGCATTGGTGCAATTTAAATTGGTGAAAATGCAAGCCGTGATTGCGTCTGTGCAATATAGGCTTAGCCATGCCGATCTGGCGCTTGTCCTGGCCATGGTGCGTGGTGGCACGCTGGCGCGCGGGGCGGCGCTGCTGCAGGTGGATGTTTCCACCGTGTTCCGCGCGGTACGGCGGCTGGAGCAAGCTTTCGGCACACCGCTGTTCGAGAAAAGCCGCGCAGGCTATGCCCCTAACGAGATCGCCCGGACTCTGGCCGAACAGGCGGAGCGGGCCGAGGAGGCGCTGCAGGCAGCCCAGCTCTCGGTCGAGCAGGACCGAGCGGTCATCAGCGGCACGGTGCGGCTGACCTGCACCGATTCGGTGTTGCACGGCCTCTTGCTGCCTGCCTTGCCACGTTTTATGCCCCAGTACCCCGGTCTGCGGCTGGAACTGACAACCTCCAACGCCTTTGCCAACCTGAGCCGCCGCGATGCCGACCTGGCGCTGCGTCTGACCAATGACCCACCAAGCCACCTGGTAGGCCGTAAGCTCGGTACCGTCGCCTACCATCTTTGCGCGAGTGCGGCCCTTGCTGGCGAAGGTAACCCGGACTGGTCCCGCTTACCCTGGGTGGGGCTGGATGACAGCTTGCCCGACCACCCAACGACGCTTTGGCGACAGCAGCGTTGGCCCTCCGCGGTGCCAGCCTACCGCTGCTCCACCATGCTGGCCGCGGCCGAACTGGTCGCCGCTGGCCTGGGCATCGCCCTGTTGCCGAGCTTTCTGCTACCTCAGCGTAGCGAGCTGGCGGTACTGGAGGGGCCGCTTGCCGATTGTCGTACCGACCTGTGGCTACTCACCCGGCCGGACTGTCGGGCACTCAAGTCGGTCTCGACCTTGTTTGAGGAGTTGGTGCGGCATTTGCAGTTGCCGTCGATGTAGGCCTTGGCGGGTTGGTGCTTAGCGGCTGGCGCCGCTAAATCACAAATGATCAGCGTGTTGACGTGAACTTTAGCTAAGAAATCAGCGACGCCCACTGCGTGACACCACATCCACCCACACCGCCAACACCAGAATGCTGCCCTTCACGATCATCTGCCAATAGGTATCCACATCCAGCATGGACATGCCGTTATCCAGGCTGGCCATGACCAGGGCACCGATCAACGCGCCGTAGACCGTACCCGAACCACCGCGCATGGAGGTGCCGCCGATAAAGCAGGCCGCAATGGCGTCGAGTTCGCTCATATTGCCGGCCGAGGGGGAACCGGCTGCCAACCGGGCGGTGTTGACGATGCCGGCCAGGGCGCACATCAAGCCCATGAGCGCAAAGATGGCGAGCTTGACCCTTTGTACGTTCACGCCAGAGAGCCGGGTGGCTTCCATATTGCTGCCCACGGCGTAGATGCGGCGGCCGAATACCGTCTGGCTGGCGGTGTAGCTGAAGAGGCCGAGCAGGACCAGGAGGATCAGCACCGGTACCGGAATGCCGTCGTAGCCATTGAGGGTACGGATAAACACCAACAGTACCACGCCACCCAGCAGCACCCGTGCCACGTCGCGCCATAGCGGTGCCAGCGGCAGATTGTAGCGGGCGCGGTTCTGGCGCTGCCGTACAGTCAGGAACACCATGATGGCGAACACGCCCAGCGCCAGAAGGTTGCCCAGGAGCTGCGGCAGATAGCCCTGGCCGATATAGACCAGACCCTCCGAGACCGGGGCGATGGTCAACCCGCCGGTCACGCCGAGCAGGATGCCGCGGAAGGCCAGCATGCCACCCAGGCCGACGATAAATGAAGGGACCCGCAGGTAGGCGGTCCAGTAGCCGTTGAAAAGGCCGATCACCACGCCCAGCGCCAGCACGATGGCCAGGTTGAGCGGTAGTGGTACCTTGTAGACCACGTCCAGCACTGCTGCCACGCCGCCCAGGAGACCCAGCAGCGAACCGACCGAGAGGTCGATCTCGCCGGAAACGATCACGAACACCATGCCGCAGGCCAGGATGCCGGTGATGGACATCTGCCTGAGCAGGTTGGAGAGGTTGCGGGGGGTAACAAAGCCACCATCGGTCTTCCAGGCAAAGAAGGCCCAGATCAGGGCGATGGCGACCAGAAGCGCCAGCATCTTGTACTGGCTCAACCAGAGCTTGAGCCTGGCCTTGTCCATGGAGAATCCTTTGTTTGCGCTATCCGGGCTGCGCTGGGCCACTGCGGTTTCAAGCATGGGTCACCCCGTATTCCTTGCGTACGGGCGTGAGCGCGGCGGTCATCACCGCCTCCTGGCTCAGACCGTCGTTGATAAAGTCGCCGCGCAGCTGGCCTTCGCCGATCACCAGCACGCGGTCGCTGATGCCCAGTACCTCAGGCAGCTCGGACGAGACCATGATGATGGCCACGCCTTCCTGGGCCAGTTCGAGGATGAGCTTGTAGATCTCGTACTTGGCGCCCACGTCCACGCCACGGGTGGGTTCGTCGAGGATCAGCACGCGCGGCTTGGGTTGCAGCATCTTGGCCAGCACGGCCTTTTGCTGGTTGCCGCCCGATAGTCCGGTGATGGGCAGGTAGGGGCTGGCGGTCTTGAGCCGAAGCCGTTCGATCTGGCCCTGGACGGCATGCAGTTCGGCCTCGGCATTGATGCGGCCCAAACGCCGAAAGCGCTCCAGTACTGACAGGCTGATGTTCTGCCCCACTCCCAGATCCGGCACGATGCCATGCTGCTTGCGATCCTCCGGCACCATGCAGATGCCGGCGCGGATGGCCTTGAGCGGCGTGCTGGTGTCGATCGGTTTGCCGTCCAGCAGTACCTCCCCCTCCCAGCGGCCGGGGTAGGCGCCAAACAGGGTGGATACGAGCTCAGTCCGACCGGCACCCACCAGCCCGGCAATGCCCAGGATCTCACCGGCCCTCAGGCTGAAGGAGATATCGTCCACCCGCCGCCGGCTGGGGTTCTCCGGGTCGTAGCAGCAGATATTGCGGGCCTCGAGCCGCACCTCGCCGATCTCGTGCGGCACCTTGGGGTAGAGGTTCTTGATCTCGCGCCCCACCATGCGGGTGACGATGCGGTCCACGTCCAGTTCGGCCATGGGCTCGGTGGCCACATGCCTGCCATCGCGGATCACGCTGATGGTGTCGCAGACTGCCGCCACCTCGTCGAGCTTGTGCGAGATATAGACGCAGGCCACGCCCTTGGCCTTGAGGTCGCGGATGATGTCTAGCAGCACCGCGGTCTCGGCCGCGGTCAGCGAGGAAGACGGTTCGTCCAGGATCAGAAGGCGGGCTTGCTTGTTGAGCGCCTTGGCGATCTCGACCAGTTGCTGGTGGCCACCACCGTAGTACATCACCGGCAGGGCGACGTTCATCTCCGGCATCTTGAGCTGGTGCACCAGCTCCTCGGCACGCTGGTGCATGGCGGCGTAGTGCATGCGGCCGCCGGGCAGGGTGATCTCGTTGCCCATGAAGATGTTCTCGGCCACCGAGAGCTGGGGGACCAGCATCAGTTCCTGGTGGATGATGACGATGCCGGCGGCTTCGGTATCGCGTACCGATTGCGCCTTGAGCGGCTTGCCCTCCCAGAGGATCTCGCCTTCCCAGTCACCATGCGGGTAGACCCCGGACAGCACCTTCATCAGGGTGGACTTGCCGGCGCCGTTCTCGCCGCACAGACCGACGCATTCGCCTGGCCGTACCTTGAGATCGATGCCGTCGAGCGCGCGCACACCGCCAAAGGACTTGGCGATACCGCGCATTTCAAGCAGGTATTCGGACATGCTGTGACCTTGTCTCTGCAGCCAAGGGACCAGACGATTGGTCCCTTGGCTGGCTCAACCAGTTCGAAAGCCGACGAGATAGTCCACCTACTCGCGACAGCGAGGGAAGGGAGTAGATTAAATCAGCGAATAACACGTCGACTTTCTGTGGCGCTGAGCGACCGGCTACGCGAAGTCGTTGCCACCTTTAGATGGCTTACTACTTCGGGCTCCTCCTTACGGGGATTGCCGGTCGGAGAGCTGCGGTAGCAGCTCTCCACCATTTTTGTTACTTCGCCGCGATTTGAGCTTGCGTGTAGAAACCGTCCTTGACCAACAGATCGACATTCTCACGGGTCAGCGGGGTAGGCTTGAGCAGCACGGTCTGCACCTTCTTCAGGCCGTTGTCGTACTCCGAGTTGTAGGCGGGCTTCTCGCTACGTGCCAGTTGTACCGAGAGCTTGGCGGCTTCGGAGGCGATCAGCTTGAGCGGCTTGTAGACGGTCATGGACTGGGTGCCGGCGATCACGCGCTTGACGGCGGCGAGGTCGGCATCCTGACCCGAGACCGGTACCTTGCCAGCCAGCTTCTGCGCGGCCAGTGCCTGGATGGCACCACCGGCGGTACCGTCATTGGAGGCCACGATGGCGTCGATCTTGTTGCCGTTGGCGGTCAGGGCGTTCTCGACGATGCTCAGCGCCTCGGTCGGGTTCCAGTCCTTCACCCACTGTTGGCCGACGATCTTGATATCGCCGCGGTCCACATAGGGCTTGAGCACCTTGAGCTGGCCTTCGCGCAGCATCTTGGCGTTGTTGTCGGTGGGCGAGCCGCCTAAGAGGTAAAAGTTGCCCTTGGACTTGGCCTTGACCACGCCTTCGGCCTGCATCTCGCCGACCTTCTCGTTGTCGAAGGAGATATAGGCGTCCACGTCGGCATTGAGGATCAGGCGGTCATAGGACACGACCTTGATGCCGGCCTTCTTGGCTTCCTTGATGGTATTGCCCAGCACGGTGGCATTGAAGGGGACGATCACGATCACGTCCACGCCGCGCGAGATCAGGTTCTCGATCTGGGCGATCTGGCGTTGTTCGCTGGCGTCGGCCGATTGCACGAATACCTTGGCGCCCAGCTTCTCGGCGGCGCCGACAAAGAAGTCGCGGTCACGTGCCCAGCGCTCCACCCGCAGGTCGTCGATCGAGAAACCGATCTTGGGGTTGGCGGCGTCGGCATGGGCCGGCACGGCCATCAGGGCCACGCCGGTGGCGATGGCGCTCAACAACACGGTCTTCAGCTGCTTTTTCATGTCTCTCTCCATTATGGGTTGAACCACGCTTTGCTACGCGGCCGGAGGGCCGCTTGAACCATGCCGTATTGGGACGGCATTGAATCTGTGCTGTATCGGGCTTAGCCGCCCGCTAGGTCGTAGAGCGGCGCCAACTGGCGGTACAGGGCCTGGAACAGCGGTCGGCGCCGTGTCTGGTAAAAGTCATGCCGGGCGGGGTCGGGTTGGTGTAAGGCCACGGCCGGTGGCACCGGGCAGACCTCGGCGAGCGGCGCATCGCCCAGCGCCAACCTGGCCAGCCGTGCGGCACCCAGGGCCGGACCGACCTCGCCACCTTCGCGGCGGGTCAGTGCGCGGCCGCTGATATCGGCCAGCATCTGTACCCAATAGGCGCTACGCGAGCCGCCACCGATCACGGTGATGTCATCGGGGGTGAGACCGCTGGCCTCCAGCGCATCCATGCCGTCCAGGAGGCCCAGGCCCACGCCTTCGAGCGTGGCGCGGGCAAGCGCGGCACGGTCGGTCGCATTGGTCAGGCCAAAGAACGCGCCGGTTGCCTGCGGGTTGTTATGGGGTGTGCGCTCGCCGCTGAGATAGGGCAGGAAGTAGGGGGCGCCGGCCTCGACCTGACCCTGCTCGGCATCGGCCAGCAGGGCAGGTACATCGGGGTAGCCGCAGAGGCCGGCGGTAAAGTCGAGGCAACTGGCGGCCGAGAGCATGACCGACATCAGGTGCCAGGTTTGCGGCAGGGCGTGGCAGAAGCTGTGCACCGCGCCGGCGGGGTTGCTGCGGTAGCCATCGGCAGCGGCGAAATAGACGCCTGAGGTACCGAGCGAGAGCATGGCCTGACCGGCGCTGACGATACCCGCGCCGATGGCGCCGGCGGCGTTGTCGCTGGCCCCAGCGACCAGGGGAATCTCGTTCAGCCCCCAGCGGCGCGCCAGCTCGGGCTTGAGCCGGCCGGTGATCCCGGTGCCCTCGAATAGCTGTGGCATCTGCTGGCGGGAGAGGCCGCTGGCGTCCAGCAAGGCATCGCTCCAGTCACGACGGGCCACATCCAGCCAGAGGGTGCCGGCAGCGTCCGACATGTCGGTGGCGTAATCGCCACTCAATTGGTAGCGCAGGTAGTCCTTGGGCAGCAGCATCTTGGCAATGCGCTTGAATACCTCGGGCTCGTGCCGCGCCAACCAGAGCAACTTTGGAGCGGTGAAGCCGGGCATCATCAGGTTGCCGGTGATCTTGCGGGCCTCGGGCACCCGCTGCTCCAGCAGCAGGCACTCGGCGTGGGCGCGGCCGTCGTTCCAGAGTATGGCGGGGCGCAGGACTTCGCCCTGGGCATCCAACACCGTGGCGCCGTGCATCTGCCCGGTCAGGCCTATGGCCTGGATGCTGGCAGGCGCCAGCCCGGCCGCCATCACCTGGGTCATCAGGCTGTCCATGGCCAGTTGGCAAGCCTGCCACCAGTCGGCTGGCTGCTGCTCGCTCCAGAGCGGCTGTGGCCGGTTCACGCTCAGCGGCGCGGTGGCGCTGGCCGCCACCTTGCCGCTGCGGTCGAGCAAGATGGCCTTGAGGCCGGAGGTACCAAGATCGATGCCGATATACATGGGGTAGCTGTCGTTCTACAAAGTCAGTCGGGCTTGCTGGCTAGCTTCCGGTGCCGCTGTCCAGGCGGCAATGCCGTAAACCGCCGGAAGCACTCATGTTTTTTGGCTGTGCAGTGCAACAAATCGTGTTGAGGCCCAAGCGGTTGTCGCCGCTTAAAAGACGCCCGGCACGGGCCGGGCGTATCAGTTGCCGGTAGGCACCGGCGGAACGAAGTGCACCATGTTGCTCAGGGATCAACCGAAGATCGCGCGGTTGACCATGTTCTCGAGGTACTCCTGCCGGCCGCTGACCGCCTGCGGGTGCAGGTCGCGCTGGATCGCGAGCTGGGCGAGGTCCTGCAACGAGAGTTGGCCGGCCAGGATCTGGCGGCCGAAATCGCTGTCCCAGCCGGCGTAGCGGCGGGCCTTGAACTGCGCCAGCAGATCGTTCTCCAGCAGGCGGGCGGCGCGCTCCAGCGCCAGCGCCAGCGCATCCATGGCGCCCACGTGGCCGTGGAACAGGTCCTCGGCGTCCAGGCTCTGGCGCCTTACCTTGGCGTCGAAGTTGAAGCCACCGTTACCGAGGCCGCCGCCCTTGAGGATCTCGTACAACGCCAGCGTCAGCTCTTCCACGCTGTTGGGGAACTGGTCGGTGTCCCAGCCGTTTTGCGTGTCGCCACGGTTGGCATCGATGCTGCCCATGATGCCAAGCGAGACGGCGGTGGCGATCTCGTGCTGAAAACTGTGGCCGGCCAGAGTGGCGTGATTGGCCTCGATATTGACCTTGATCTCCTTCTCCAGCCCGAACTGCTGCAGAAAGCCAAATACGGTGGCGCTGTCGTAGTCGTACTGGTGCTTGGTGGGTTCCTGCGGCTTGGGCTCGATCAGGATGGTGCCTTTGAACCCCAGCTTGTGCTTGTGCTCCACCACCATCTGCATAAAGCGGCCCAGCTGCTCTCGTTCGCGCTTGAGTTCGGTATTGAGCAGCGTGTCGTACCCCTCGCGGCCACCCCACAGCACATAGTTGGCACCGCCCAACTGGTGGGTGGCGTTGAGGGCGGTGAAGACCTGGGTGGCGGCGTAGGCGAACACCTCGGGGTTGGGGTTGCTGGCGGCACCGGCGGCGTAGCGCGGGTTGCTGAAGCAGTTGGCGGTACCCCAGAGCAGGCGGATGCCGGTTTCTTCCTGCTTTTGGGCCAGTACCTCAAGCATGGCGGCGAAGTTGTTGCGGTATTCGGCTAGGTTATTGCCTTCCGGGGCTACATCGGTGTCGTGGAAGGTGTAGAAGGGGGCGCCCAGGCGGGAGAAAAAATCAAAAGCGACGTCGGCCTTGGCGCGGGCCTGGGCCATGGGCTCGGCCGGCGCATGCCAGGGGCGTTGGAAGGTGCCGGCGCCAAATACGTCCGACCCTGGCCAGACGAAGGTGTGCCAGTAACAGACGGCAAAGCGTAGATGCTCCTGCATGGACTTGCCCAGTACCAGCCTATCGGCATCGTAGTGGCGGAAGGCCAGGGCAGATTGGCTCTCCGGGCCTTCGTAGCGGATGGCGGGGATGGCGTCGAAGTAGGACATGGTGCGGCTTCCTTGCGGTATGCGGTGGTCAGATGGGTCGCATCGTGCCGCCGGGGCCGGGGGACGAACAATTACGAAATCCGCCAGCCTCGCTACCGATTCTTGTTGTTGCAGTCGCACATGGGCCGGCGCGGCATAGAATGCGTGCATTCCGGCAAGAGACCGGGGAGACACGCATGAGCCGAGCCCAAACCGCGCACCGCATCGCCTTGCTGTTCAATGCCAACAAGATCTACGACCGCGAGATCATTACCGGCATCGGCGCCTACCTGAGCAGTACCCGGGTGGCCTGGGACCTCTTTCTGGAAGAGGACTTCCTGTGCCGGCTCGATGGCATCGAGCACTGGCAGGGCGACGGCATCATTGCCGACTTCGACGACCCGGCCGTTTGCGAGAGCCTGCGCCGCAGCCCCTTGCCGGTGGTGGCGGTGGGTGGCTCCTACGAGGATGAACGTGACTACCCGCTGGGCCTGCCCTATGTCGCGACCGACAATTTCAAGCTGGTGCGGCTGGCCTACGACCATCTGATCGAAGCCGGGCTGCAGCGCTTTGCGCTCTACAGTTTGCCGACGGCCCAGGGCAACCGCTGGGCGCAGGAGCGCGAGAAGGCCTTCCGCCGCCTCTTGGCGCGGGATGGCTTCCCGATAGAGATCTACCAGGGCCTGGCGACCAGCGCGCCGGGCTGGAACAGCTCGGTGGAACAACTGATCGCCTGGCTGGAAGGGCTGCCTAAGCCGGTCGGCATCATCGCAGTGACCGATGCGCGCGCCCGGCAGCTGATGCAGGCCTGTTTGATGGCCGGCATCTCGGTGCCGCAGGAGGTGGCCTTGATCGGCATAGACAACGACCCGCTGGCCCGTACCCTCACGCGCATACCGCTGAGCTCGGTGATCCAGGGGGCGGAGGAAATGGGCCGCACCGCCGCTCACTTGCTGCACCAGATGCTGGGTGGGGTACGCCTGCCGGCCACGCGCATCCTGGTGCCGCCGGTGGGCATCAATGTGCTGGCCTCCAGCCAGCATGAGGCGCTCAACAGCCCCTACGTGATGCGCGCGCGGCACTATATCCGCCAGTACGCCTGCCAGGGCATCAAGACCGAGCAGGTGGCGGACTATGTGGGCGTCTCGCGCTCCTCGCTGGAGGGCTATTTCCGGCGCGAGCTGCACTGTACGGTGCACCAGGAGATCTTGCGCTTCAAGCTGGACCACGCCTGCGCGCTGCTGGCCGACCATGACCTGAGCAGTGCCGAGATCGCCATCCGCTGCGGCTTTACCTCGCCGCAGTACATGCACGCGGTGTTCAAGCGCGAGCTTGGCTGCACCCCGCGCGAATACCAGGAACGCCAGCAGTCGACCCCGACCCTGGCCACAAGGACACAATGACGCCATGACCAGCTATCCCGTCACCACCCAGGACTGGGGCAATTACCGCCTGTTCCAGCTGCGCAATGCCCAGGACATGCGGGTGCTGATCAGCGATTTGGGCGCCACACTGGTGTCCTGGCATGCACCGGATCGCTCCGGCCGTCTGGCCGACATATTGCTGGGTCATGCCGGCCCGGAAGGTTATGAGAACAATGGGCCGTATTTCGGCTCCCAGGTCGGCCGGTGGGCCAACCGCATCCGTGACGGCCGCTTTACGTTGGATGGCGTGCCATACCAGGTGGATCGCAACCAGGGCGGGCAGCACCATCTGCATGGCGGGCATGCCGGCTTCCACCAGCAGGTGTGGGCGGTGGCGGCCTCTGACGGTGGGCTGGTCTTTTCCCTGCAGTCGGCGGAAGGGGAGGCGGGTTTCCCCGGTACGCTGCGGGTGGAAGTGCGTTACTCCCTGGATGATGACGGCACCCTACGCATGGACTACCAGGCAGTGAGCGACGCGCCCACGCCGATCAGCCTGACCGCACACCCCTATTTCAATCTCAATGGCGGCGAGGCCGACATAGGCGACCACCTGTTGCAGATAGCCGCCGACCAATACCTGCAGGTGGATGAATCTCTGATTCCGGTTGCGCGTTGCGCGGTCGCCGGCAGCGCCTTCGACTTCCTCCAGCCGGCACCCATAGGCGCACGGCTAGCCTGGCCTGACGGACAGTTGGCCATAGCCGGCGGTTTTGACCATTGCTATTGCCTGAACGGCGGCACCCAGGCGTTGCGGCCCGTTGCCGAGGTCTATGACCCGACCTCGGGCCGCGAGCTGAGGGTCAGTACCACCGAACCTGGACTGCAGTTCTACAGCGGCAACTTCCTGGATGGTGCAGAAGGGCGCCGCCGCTATCGGGCACATGATGGCTTTTGCCTGGAAGCGCAACGCTACCCGGACCAGGTCAACGGCCCGGACGCCGAGGCGGCCATACTGCGGCCGGGGCAGCGCTACCAGCAGACGACGTGTTACCGCTTGGGTGTGCGGCGTTAGCAATGTAGGCCCAATAAAAACGCCCGGTTGTTTCGGGCGTTTTTGTTAAGTGCAGTGCTCGCGCTTCACTCTTTAGGGTTCTTCGGCATCAGGTGGCCCATGCGATCGCGCTTGGTCTGCAGGTAGCGGGTGTTCTTGGCGTGCACCGCCGGCAGGTGCGCCTCGCGTTGGGCAACGGTAATACCGGCCGATTCGATGGCCTCGATCTTGCGCGGGTTGTTGCTCATCAGGCGGACCGATTGCACACCCAGGTCCTTGAGAATGGCGATGCCGGCGCTGTAGTCACGGTCATCTACCGGCAGGCCCAGTTGCAGGTTGGCGTCGACAGTATCGAGGCCCTTGTCCTGCAGGGCATAGGCCTGGATCTTGTGACCCAGGCCGATGCCACGGCCCTCGTGGCCGCGCAGGTAAACGAGCACGCCCAGGCCTTCCTTGGCGATACGGCACAGGGCAGTATCCAGCTGCTCGCCGCAATCGCAGCGCTGAGAGCCAAGAGCGTCGCCGGTCAGGCATTCGGAATGCAGCCGCACCAGCAAGGGGGCGGCAGTCACCTCGCCCATGCACAGGGCCAGGTGCTCCACGCCGCGTTCGTCGCGATAGGCGTGGGTGATGAATTCGCCATAGCGGGTGGGGAGCTTGGTGACGGCCAGCTTTTCTACGATATGGGTGGTGTATTCGTCTTGTGGCGAGGTCATAGATGCTTTCCCTGGTGTAGATCGGGAAGTGCAGTTGCAGTGTTTCCCCGACGAATCCCCTAGATGCGGCCACGCGCCTGGATTTCAAGCCCCAGCATAGCGCATGGCCTGTTACACCGCCCGGCAGGCGCCAGGCGGTGTGATATCAGGGTGCCGGTGCGGCTGGCTTGTTCAGGTAGACCACGCCGCCTTTCATGACAAAGCGTACCCGCTGCAGCTCGGTGATGTCCTTGAGCGGGTCGCCGCCCACCGCGATCAGGTCGGCGTATTTACCAGCTTCCAGGGAACCCAGTTCCTGCTCCTTGCCCAATAACCGCGCCGCCTCGATGGTGCCGGACTGGATAGATTGCAAGGGCGAGAGGCCCAACTGGGTATAGACCGCAAACTCGCCGGCATTGAGGCCATGCGGGTAGACCGCCGAATCGGTACCAAGCGCGATCTTCACCCCGGCGCGGAAGGCGCGGGCCACATTCTTGCGCGCCTCCGGCACCACTACCCGGGCCTTGGCCACCAGTGGCAGCGGGAACCGTAGCTTTTCGGCATTGGCCAGGAACCAGTCACCCAGGAACAGGGTAGGGACCAGATAGGTGCCGTGTTCCTTCATCAGCCGGATCGACTCATCGTCGATATAGGAGCCATGCTCGATCGAATCCACACCGGCCAGTACCGCCAGCTTGATGCCGTCGCCACCGTGGGCATGGGCGGCCACCTTGCGGCCCAGCCGGTGTGCCTCCTCGACGATAGCCTTCATCTCTTCCAGCCGGTATTGCGAGGCCTTGGGGTCGTCGCGGAAGGACAGCACGCCACCGGTAGAACAGATCTTGATCACGTCGGCGCCGTATTTGATCACCTCGCGGGTCTTGCGCCGCACCGCATCCACGCCGTCGGCCACCCCCTCGCCAACGATCTTGTATTCCGGCGCGTGCAGGGTGTCGTCGCAATGGCCGCCGGTAATGCCCAAGGCCGGGCCCGACGCCACCACCCGCGGGCCGGGCACGTCCCCGGCGTCGATGGCATCGCGCAGCGCCACATCGGCATAGCCGTTGGCACCGACATTGCGCACCGCCGTAAAGCCCGCCTCCAGCGTCACCCGGGCATTGCGTGCGCCCTTGAGCGCCTCGCGCGGGACCGAGACCGCCACCGAGGAATAACCGATGTCCTCTGGCGAGAAGGTCAGGTGAGTGTGCATGTCGATCAAACCCGGCAAGAGGGTCAAATTGCCCAGGTCGATCACCTCGGCCCCCTGCGTGGCGGTCTCATCCGGTGCCAGGGTCTTGATCTTGCCGTCCACGATCAAGAGCCTCGGCTGCTGGATCAACTGCCCGCTCTTCACGTCCAGCATCTGCCCTGCCCGCAGCAGGATGGGCTTGGCTGGCTCGGCCCAGCCAAGCAGGGCGATCAGCGAAAACAAAAGTGCGTAGCTACGTCTTGCCATGCCTGTTACCCCTCTTGGTCTTTGTTTGTACGGGATGGTGCGGCGCTGAGCCCGGTTCGCGGGCGTGCGGCGCCGGGGCCCAGTGTGCCGCCCGGCGATGCTAAAGAGAGGAAATATTGTGGCTTCTGGGCCAAACTGTGGGTGCGGAGCAAATACTCTAAGTAGTTCTGCGTAGGAGACGGCGCGTACTGTTGTGGATAGCCACCGGTGCGCGTAAGCATAAAGATGCGCAGCGTCGCATCGAAAGCTGGCCCAGCCATATAACTACAAGCGGGCGACGCCCCACCGGCGTGTTGCGGAAGCCTCCGCTGCAGGCAGGGTAGGGCGCCTTACCGGCCTCGCCGCCGGGAACGGCCATGACCACCACCATCCAAAGAAGGAGCTTTTCCGTGAAATTCCAAGTCAAGTTGCTTGCCGCCGCCATTGCTCTCACCGGTAGCGCCTTTGCCGCAGACAGCATCAAGATCGCCCTGACCGGCCCCTTCAGTGGTGGCTCCGCCCCCATGGGTGTGTCCACCCGCGACGGTGCCAAGCTGGCGATCCAGGAGATCAACGCTGCAGGTGGCGTGAACTTTGGCGGCAAGAAGCATCCGATCGAGATCGTCGAGCGTGACGATGAGGCCAAGAACGAGCGCGGCGCGCTGGTCGCTCAGGAAATCGCCTCCATGGACGACGTGGTGGCCGTGGTCGGCACCGCCAATACCGGCGTGGTGCTGGCCGGCGACAAGTTCTACCAGCAGGCCAAGAAGCTGCGCATCATCTCGGTGGCGGCCGGTAGCGCCGCCATGGGCCAGTGGATCAAGGAGGGCAACGTCGTACCCAAGGGCGAGCTCTATATGTTCCGCTTCTCGGCCAACGACGGCGTACAGTCCGAGACCATCCTCGAGGAAGCCATCAAGCGCCGTGGTCTGAAGAAGGTCGCCATCCTGGCCGACGACACCAACTATGGTGTATCGGGCCGTGACGACCTGATGTCGCGCCTCAAGAACATGCCGGGCGTGGAAGTGGTGACCGTGGAGAAGTTCTCCATCGGCTCCAAGGATATGACCGCCCAGCTGCTCAAGGCCAAGATGGCCGGCGCACAGGGCCTCTTCGTGGTCGGCATCGGCCCTGAGCTGGCTGCCATTGCCACCGGCATGACCAAACTGGGCTTCAAGGTACCGATGCTGGGCTCCTGGACCCTCTCCATGGGCAACTTCCTAGACAACGCTGGTGCCGCCGCCAATGGCGCGATGATGCCGCAGACCTTTATCCAGGAAGACTACACCCCGCGCGCCAAGGCCTTTATCAAGAACTACCAGGCCGCCTACAAGGTTGACCGCATCCCCTCGCCGGTTTCGGCCGCCCAGGGCTACGACAGCGTCAAGCTGCTGGCTGCTGCCATCGAGCAGGCTGGCAGCACCGACAGCAAGGCGGTGAAGGATGCGCTCGAGAACCTGCAAAAGCCGGTTGAAGGCGCCATCGCCAAGTGGGTGAAGCCCTACAGCACCTGGGACCCGGCCCGCCCTGAAAGCCACGAAGCCTTCCGCAAGGATCGCGTGGTGGTCGGTGTGGTCAAGGATGGCCGCGTGACCTTTGCCAATGCCGAAGACAAGAAGCGCCTCGAGCAACTCGATAAATAAGCGCCTGTCTTGATGGATGCGGCTGGCCCCGTTTCGGGCCGCTGCATCGTGCAATGGGGATTCCCTCCGCCGCTTGGCAAGCCCGCCAGGTGGCGGCGGGGCGTACCCTGGAAAAGGATCCATCGTGGATAGCATGATTATTGCCCAGATGTCGGTCTCCGGCGCGGCCATGGGTATGGCCTACGCCCTGATCGCCTACGGGTTTCAACTGACTTACGCGCCCTCCCGCAGCCTGAACTTCGGCCAGGCGGAAGCGGTGATGATCTCTGCCTTCGTGGCCCTTTCCCTGATCGGCACCGGCATGCCCTATGGCTTGGCACTGCTGCTGACCCTGGGCTTTGGTGCCTTGCTGGGCCTCGCAGTCGAGCGTTTTGGCGTGCGCCTGGCGCTGCAGCAGAAGAACGAAGGCTGGATTCTGCTCACCATCATCCTCGGGCTCTTTGGCAGCTCGGTGGCCGAGAATATCTGGGGTCGCGACGACAAGCCGCTGCCCACCCCTATCCCGACCGACCCGATAGCCCTGGGCTCGATTTCGGTCACCTGGTTTGAAGTCTCCATCGTGGTCGGCGCTCTGGTGCTGATGGCCGGCATCGAGCTGTTCCGCCGCAAGACCCTGATGGGCAAGGCCGTGGACGCCGTCGCTGCCGACCCTGGCGTGGCCGAGCTGATGGGCATCCATTCACAACGTGCCGTGGCCCTGGCCTATGGCCTCTCGGGCGCCACCGCGGCCTTCGCCGGCATCCTGATCGCCCCCATCACCACCGTGGGCCCGACCATGGCGGCCGGCCTTATCCTCAAGTCCTTCAGCGTGGCCGTGGTCGCCGGGCTGGAGTCGGGCTTTGGCGTGATCGTGGCGGGTGTGGTGCTGGGCGCGCTGGAAAGCCTTTCCAGCATCTACTTGGGCTCGGGCTGGCGTGAAGCGCCCGGCATCGTGCTGCTTATTGCTGTGCTTGCCCTGCGGCCCAATGGCCTGTTCGGCAAAGCCACCATCCGGAAGGTGTAACCATGGCCACGAAGATGACCAATCAGTCGGCCGCCCGCATTGCAGAAATCGTTGCGCTGCTGGTGATGGCCGCGCTGCCGTTCGTGATCGGCAAATCAGGCTACGGCATGGGCCTGATCACGCTCTTGACCATCTATGCCATCGCCCTGATCGGGCTCGACGCCACCGTGGGCTACCTCGGCCAGGTCAACCTGGCCCATGCCGGCATGATAGGCATAGGCGCCTATGTGGCCGGCCTCGTGGTGGCGCACACCGGCCTTGGCATTCTCCCGGCCTTGTTGGCCGCTGGTGTGGCGGGTCTCGTGCTGGGGGCGCTGCTGGCCTTCCCGGCCTTGCGCCTGGAGGGGCCGCAGTTTGCCTTGGCGACCTTGTCCTTCGGTTCGCTGGCGGTGCTCTGCCTCAATGAGATGGAATCCGTGACCATGGGGGCGCAGGGCTTGTCGGTCAACCGGCCGCCGCTGCCTGGCGGTATTGCGCTGACCGCCACCACCTTCTATTGGGTGACCCTGGCCTTGCTGGCACTGCTCTGGTTTGCCTCCCGGCAACTGATGGAAGGCCGTTGGGGGCGTGCCATTGCGGCGCTGCGCAACAGCCCGATCGCCACCGATGCGTTGGGCATCGGTGCGCTCAAGCACAAGGTGCTGGCCTTTGCCTTCGGCTCCGCCCTGGGCGGCTTTGCCGGTGGTCTGTATGCCTTCAATCTGGGCTTTCTGCAGCCGCAGGCCTTTGGCTATGACCTGAGCGTGACCCTGCTGCTGGGAACCGTGCTGGGCGGCCGCAAGTCGGTCTGGGGAGCGTTGGTCGGTGCCATCCTGGTGGTGCTGCTGCCCAATCTGCTGTCCAACAAACCTATCTTCCTGACCATCGCGGGTCTGGGCGCTTTGCTGGCCCTGGTGCACTTCGTGCAATCGGTCATGCGCCGGGAAATCACCTTCCAGAACAGTGCACCGCTCGCCGCCATGGCCTTGCTGCTGGGCATAGGCGTGTTTACCCACAACCTCGAGGATTGGCGCAAGGGCCTCTTCGCGCTGATGCTGTTTGCCGTGGTGGTGGGCCTGCCGGATGGCCTGATGGGCTTTATCGGCCACCAGCTGGCCCGTCTGCTGCGCCTGGCTGCCGCACCCGGTGCCGCGCCAACCGCGCTCGACCAGGTCTTACCGGTACGGCAGGCCCAAGCGGGTGCCGTAGTCGAGGTCAAGGACGCCAAGCTGCACTTCGGTGGTGTGAAGGCCGTCGACGGCGTGACGCTCTCGCTGCAACAGGGCGAGGCGCTGGCCTTGATCGGCCCCAATGGCTCGGGCAAGTCCTCGTTGATCAACGTGATCTCCGGTCTCTACAAACCTACTGCCGGTGAAGTCTGGCTGCGTCACAGCCGTATCTCGGGCAAGGGTCTTTTGGCGGCCAGCCAGCATGGCATCAGCCGCACCTTCCAGAACCTGCAGATCTTCGCCGACCTCAGCGCCATCGAGAACGTGGCCATTGCCATGAAGGGCGCCTACCGCAAGAACTGGCTGCTGGTGGCCCTGGGCCTGGCCCGGCGCGAAGACCAGAAGGCCATGGAAGACGCGCAGGCGCTGTTGCAACTGGTGGGTCTGCAAGAGAAGGCCGGCATCCTCGCCAGCGACCTGACCTATAGCGACCAGCGCTTTATGGAGATTGCCCGCGCACTGGCGGCCAAGCCTGAAGTACTGATCCTCGATGAACCCGCTGCCGGCATGTCCAAGCCCGACGTGGAGCGGCTCAAGGTGGTGATCGGTGCCATCAAGGCGCGTGGTATCAGCATCATCCTGATCGAGCACCATCTGGACGTGGTGGCGGAGCTCGCCGACCGCGTCATCGTGCTCGACGGAGGCAAGCAGATCGCCGGTGGTACGGCGGCCGAAGTACGCCGCAACCCGCAGGTCATCGAGGCCTATCTCGGTACATCGGCAAATCATCTGGCGGAGGCCGAGGCATGAACATCGCATTGCAACTGGACGGCGTTAAGGCCGGCTATGGACGGGCCGAAGTGCTGCATGGCATCTCGCTCAAGGTGCATGAAGGCCAGCTCGTTACCCTGATCGGTGCCAACGGCGCCGGCAAGACCACCTTGATGCGTGCCATCTCCGGCATGTTGCGGCCTACGGCAGGCAGCGTGAAGCTCGGTAACCGCGAGATCCAGGCCGAGACGGCGCCACGCATCGTCAAGCAGGGTCTGGCGCACTGCCCGGAAGGGCGGCGCGTATTTGCCCCGCTGACGGTGGAAGACAATCTGCTGCTGGGTGCCTACCGTACCCTGCCTGGCCTGTTTGGCTACAAGAAGAAGGCCGCTGTCTCGCTCGGCCGTATCTACGAACTGTTCCCGCGCCTGAAGGAGCGCCGCCTGCAGACCGCGGGCACGCTGTCAGGGGGCGAGCAGCAGATGCTGGCCATCGGCCGGGCGCTGATGTCCGACCCCAAGGTGCTACTGCTGGACGAGCCTTCCATGGGTCTCGCGCCAGTCATGGTGGACGTGGTGGTGGACGCCATCCGCACCCTGCGCCAGCAGGGCGTGACCATGGTGCTGGTCGAGCAGTTCGCCCAGACGGCGCTCTCGCTGGCCGACTACGCCTATGTGGTCGAGCGCGGCAGCATTGCGCTGGAAGGCAAGGCGGCGGAAGTGCGCGAGAATAAGGCCATCGTCGACGCCTACCTGGGAACTTGATCCCTGGTCCGGGAGCGGTCTGTATGGACTGCTCCCGCTGCGCCTTATCCTTCTGCCAGGCATTAGCGCATGCGCATCAAATACAAGATGGTCCTGCTGATCCTGCTGCCCATGCTGGTGGTGATCGGTGCCATCGCCGCCATCGTCTTTGTCCAGGAAAAGCAGCTTGCCGCCCAGCAGACCCTCGTACTGGAAGAGAGCCTGCTTGAATCCAAGCGTGCCGAGATCATGGACTATGTCTCGCTGGCGCGGACTTCCATCGACCTCCTGTACTCCTCGGGCCGCAACGACGAGGCCACCAAGGAACAGGTCAAGGCCATCCTGCGGACCATGAATTTTGGTCAGGATGGCTATTTCTTTGTCTACGACACCCAGGGCCTGTGCCTGGTCCACCCGCGCCAGACCGAGCTTGAGGGCCGGCAGATGTGGGACAAGCGCGACCCGACCGGTTTTCCGGTGATCCAGAAGCTGATCGAAGCAGCCCAGCAGGGCGGTGGCTTTCAGCGCTATCTCTGGATCAAGCCCACCAGCGGCAAGGAGACCGACAAGCTCGCTTACGCCGTGCTGCTGGACCGCTGGGGCTGGATGATGGGCACCGGCATCTATCTCGATGACGTGGCCGCCGCCAAGGCCAAGATCAGCCAGGAGAGCGACAAGCGCATCCATGGCGTGATGCGCAGCCTGGCGGTGACGGCGGTGCTGGCCATATTGATCGTGGTAGCCTGTGCGGTGGCGGTCAATCTCAGTGAGCAGCGCTCGGCTGACGCCAAGCTCACCGCCATGGCCCGCCGTGTGGTCACCTCGCAGGAAGATGAACGCACCCGTATCGCCCGCGAGCTGCACGACGGCATCAGCCAGCAGCTCGTCTCGACCAAATACCAGATCGAACTGGCCCAGTTCCAGCTGCCCGAGAGTGATGAGAACCGTGCCGCCCAGCAAGCACTGGAGAAGGGTCTGGACGGCCTTGGCGACACCATCGCCGAGATACGCCGCATCTCCCACGATCTGCGCTCATCGCTACTCGACAACCTGGGCTTGCCGGCCGCTCTGGGCCAACTGGCCAACGACGTCGCAGCCCATACCGGGCTGGAAGTCAGGGTCGATGTCTCGCGCTGCCAGCACAAGCTGCCTGATACCCCGGCCATCACGCTGTTCCGCATTGCGCAGGAAGCGCTGACCAATATCGTCAAGCACGCAGCCGCACGGCAGGTGGACCTGCTCCTCAGCAGCGACCGCCGCAGTGTGGCGCTGACCATTACCGATGACGGCCGGGGTTTTGCACCCGAGGCCGAGACCTATGCCCAATCGGGTGGCATTGGCCTGCGCAATATGCGCGAGCGGGCCGAGCTGGAAGGCGGCAGCCTGCACATCGTGTCCCAGCCGGGCCACACCGTGCTGCTGGCGACCTTGCCCCTGAGCGAGGCAGGCTGAGCAGGAGGAAACATGGAATACACGCATAACCCCGCCGAGGCGGAAGCCATCCGCATCATCCTGGTGGACGATCACCCCTTGGTACGCGACGGCCTGCGTGGCGGGCTGGGCTCGGTGCCTGGCTTTCAGATCATCGGCGAGGCAGGCGGTGGCGAGGAGGGCGCGGCCCTGGCCGAGCGCTTGCGGCCGGACGTGGCCCTGGTCGACATCAGCCTCAAGGACAAGGAGTTCGGTGGCATACGGCTGACCGCGCGGCTACGTGAGTTATCGCCCGGGACCAAGATCGTGATCCTGACCATGCACGACGACAGCGAATACGTGATCAGCGCCATGCGCGCCGGCGCGCATGGCTATGTGCTCAAGGACGCGGGTCTGCCCGAGATCATCGCCGCCATCGACGCGGTGACCAAGGGTGGCGCCTACTACAGCGCCTCCATCGCCCGGCTGCTGATCCACGAGCCGGCCGTGGAGCAGACCCTGACCCAGCGCGAACATGAGGTGCTGGTACTGCTGGCCAAGGGCTACAGCAACAAGCGCATTGCCCAGGAGCTGGACGTGGGCGTACGCACGGTGGAGACCCATCGCCTCAATCTGCGGCGCAAGCTCGATATCGACACCCCTGCAGGCCTCGTGAAGTACGCCATCGACAAGGGTTGGATTTAGGCCTCTCTCCGCCGATCGTTATCGCAGATACATCTCCTCATCGCCCGGCATAGCCGGGCGTTCATTGGCATTTGATGCTCTTACGCGCTTTCGCGTTCATATAGTCCGGGCCCCCACGGCCCCCCGAGCTTTGCACGCACAGGTTCTAGGCGCTAAAGCGCCAAGAATTCTGGCAGCCTCGCCGCCGCGACTGCGTGGTTGTTGCCCCTTTAGGGGCTTACAATCACGGCGTCCCGTTTGCGGGGGTGGAGCCTCGCTGGCGCTCGTCGCATCGCGCTAGTATTTAAAGTAATTGCTTGGCGAGTTGCCCCAGCTTCGCCATGCCTTCCGCAAAGGCCGGGCTCCAGGGTGAACCGTAGTTGAGCCTCAGGCAGTGGCGGTACTGGTGGCTGGCCGAGAAGATGGGGCCGGGCGCGATGCCGATGCCGGCCTCGGCAGCCAGGGCGTGCAGGCGCAGGGTATCGAAGCCCGCCGGGAACTCCACCCACAGGAAATAACCGCCGCTGGGGCGCGATACCCGGATATCGGCCGGGAAGTGCTGCACCAGCGCTTCACCCAACTGCAGCAGCTGGCCCTCCAGCGCGTGCCGCAGCTTGCGCAGGTGCTTGTCATATCCACCCTTGTGCAGATAGTCGGCTATCGCCACCTGGGCCGGCACGCTGGCCGAAAGCGTGGTCATCAGCTTGAGCCGCTCTATCTCGCGCGCATAGCGGCCCGGTGCCACCCAGCCTATGCGGTAGCCCGGCGCCAGGGTCTTGGAGAACGAGCTGCAGTGCATCACCAGCCCCTGCTTGTCGAAGGCCTTGGCCGGCAGCGGTGGGTGTTGGCCAAAGTAGAGCTCGCCGTAGACGTCGTCCTCGATCAAGGGGATCTCATGACGCGCCAGCAGCGCGACCAGCTCGCGCTTGCGCGCTTCCGGCATGCTCACGCCCATGGGGTTCTGGAACGAGGTCATGAACCAGCAGGCCTTGACCGGGTGGGTCTCCAGCGCCGCCGCCAGCGTTTCCAGATCCAGCCCCTCCTTGGGGTGGACCGGGATCTCCAGTGCCCGCATGCCCAGCCGCTCCAGCGCTTGCGATGCGGCGTAAAAGCCGGGGGATTCGATGGCGACCAGATCGCCGGGCTTGGCCACGGCGGCGAGGCAGAGGTTGAGCGCTTCCAAGGCGCCATTGGTGATGATGATCTGTTCAGACGGCACCGACAGCCCCTGGCCCAGGTAGCGCAGCGCGATCTGTTGCCGCAATGCCGGGTTGCCCGGTGGCAGGCTGGCTACCGTGTCCTGCGGGTCGATAAAGCGGGCGGTGGCGGTCAGCGAGCGAGCCAGCCGCGGTAGCGGAAAGAGCCGTGGCGAGGGGAAGGCTGAACCCAAGGGCAGTATGTCGCGGTCCTTGACCGCACCAAGTACCGAGAACACCAGCTCGCTCACGTCGACAGTGCTGGAGAGCATGGGCTGCGCCACATGGGCAGGCTCGGGCTGGCTGGCGGCACCCAGCCCCGCGACGTAGTAGCCCGAACGCTCGCGCGCCCGCACCAGGCCGCGCTCCTCCAGCCGGTAGTAGGCCTGAAAGGCGGTGGCTGGGCTGACCCGGTGCTGTGCCATGACCTTGCGGATGGAGGGCAGGCGTGTACCCGGGGGCAATTGCCCGCTGCGGATGTCAGCCGCGATCAGCTCGGCGATGGCCTCGTAGCGCTTCATAGCTCCAGCTCCCGGCAAACTGATACCGTAAAACTTCATTCTACTGCTTCTGTTACCTATCGGCATGCTGGGCGATGCTCTCGACCATCCCTTTCCTGTCTTGTGCTGCCCATGAGCCCCAAACCCAAGGTCATCCCCCTCAAGCTGGTCGCGGCCGATCCCATCGACCTGGAAGAAACCTCGCTGTACGAGAAACAAAAGAAGCTTTACCCGCGCTGGGTGACGGGCTACTTCAACAACTGGCGCATCTTCTTCGTGCTGGCTACCCAGCTCTTCTTCTACGGCGTGCCCTGGCTCAAGATCGATGGCCGCCAAGCCCTGCTGTTCGATCTGGCTGAGCGCAAGTTCTTCATCTTCGGTCTGGTATTGCTGCCGCAAGACCTCGTGTACCTCACCGCACTGCTGGTGATCTGCGCCTTCGGCCTATTTCTCTGGACCACCGTGGGCGGCCGCCTGTGGTGCGGCTACAGCTGTCCGCAAACGGTCTACACCGAGATCTTCCTGTGGGTGGAACGCTGGGCGGAGGGTGACCGACCGCAGCGCATCAAGCTCGACCAGCAGGGCATGAGCGCCCATAAGCTGGCGCGCAAGGGCCTCAAGCACACGTTGTGGATCGCCATTTCACTGTGGACCGGCTTTACCTTCGTAGGCTATTTCGTGCCCATGCAGGGTTTGTCACAGGCGACCCTGCTGGGTGAGGTCAATGGCTGGGTCTACTTCTGGATGCTGTTCTACGCCTTTGCCACCTATGGCAACGCTGGCTGGCTGCGCGAGCAGGTCTGCAAATACATGTGCCCCTATGCGCGCTTTCAGAGTGCCATGTTCGACGCCGACACCCTGGTCATCAGCTACGACGCCCAGCGCGGCGACCCGCGTGGCCGCCGTGGCCGGCATGACGATCCACGCGCCAAGGGCCTGGGTGACTGCATAGACTGCCAGGTCTGCGTACAGGTCTGTCCGGTCGGCATCGATATCCGCAACGGCCTGCAGTACGAATGCATCGCCTGTGGCGCCTGCATCGATGCCTGTGACGACATCATGGACAAGATGGACTACCCGCGTGGTCTGATCCGCTATACCACCCAGAATGCGCTGGATGGCGCCTACCCTGAACGAGCCTTCTGGTCACGCCTGCGGCGACCGAGAGTGGTGCTCTATGGCCTGGCGCTGGCCGCGGTGGTCGCCGTGGTCGGCACGGCCTTTGCGCAGCGCCAACCCCTGTTCGCCAGCCTCAGCCGCGACCGCGGGGTGATGGCGCGTGAGGCGGAGGATGGCCTGATCGAGAACGTCTACTTGCTGCAGCTCGACAATGCCGACGACAAGCCGCACCGCTACCAGCTGTCGGCCTCCGGCATCGAGGGTATTGAAGTTCGCGTCGACGATGCACGTCTGTTGGCGGTGGAAGGTCTGCAGACCCGCAAACTGGCACTGCGGGTGCGCGCGCCGGTAGGCCATGCCACTGCGCGCAGCAGCCACTTTCTGCTGAAGATCGCGGCCGAGGACCTGCCCGGCCTCGCCATCGAGGAAAAGGCGGCCTTCCTCTGGCCGCGCTGATCCTGGTGGCTCAGTCCGCCGGTACCGTCCGGTACCGCTCTACTGCCTGTGGCGCCACCATCTCACCCCGGTTGCCCCAGGCGGTGCGGATATACGAGGCGACCGCCGCCACCTCCCGGTCGTTCAGGCTGGGACCGAACGGTGGCATGCCATAGGGCCGTGGGTTGCCGCGGGTACCAGGCGGAAAGCCGCCGTTGAGCACCATGCGGACCACGTTCACCGGGTTGGCTTGCAGCAGCGAGCGGTTGCCGGCCAAGGGTGGGTAGGCCGGTGGTGCGCCTTCACCATTTTTCCCATGGCAATTGATGCACAGGTCCTGGTATAGCCGCTTGCCCCGTATCTGCATGGCCAACTTTTCGTGCTCGGGCAGGACCGGGTTGTCCGAGGCGACCGGTGCGCTGGTCGGCGGCAGTGATTGCAGGTAGAGCGCCATGGCGTGCACGTCCGGCTCATCGAGGTGTTGCAGGCTGCGGTACACCACCTCAGCCATGGGCCCAAATACCGCATGGCGGTGCGATACGCCGGTACTGAGCAGGGCAACCAAATCCTCGCGGCTGTCTTGCGCCAGGTGTGCCTCCTGCCGGTCGGTCAAGGAAGGGGCGTACCAGTCCTGTACGGCCAGCAGGCTGCCCCCCAACTCCAACCTCAGGTTGGGGCCTCCCAGGCGGTCGCGGCTGGTATGGCAGGCGCCGCAGTGGCCCAGGCCCTGTACCAGGTAGGCGCCGCGGTTCCACTCTGCATTTTGCCCGGCATCGGCTTGGTAGACACCCGGCTTGAAGTAGAGGGCCTGCCACAGTCGCAAGAGGCTGCGCTGGTTGTAGGGGAAGTCCAGCTGATGCTCGGCTGGCCGCTGCTCAACCGGCGCGATGGTACGCAGATAGGCATATAGCGCGTCCGAATCGGCGCGATTGATCTTGGTGTAGTTGGGGTAGGGGAAGGCAGGGTAGAGGAAGCGCCCATCCTTGCCGCGGCCGTAGTGCAGCGCGCGCCAGAAGTCATCGGCGCTCCAGCTGCCCAGGCCTGCACCTGTGGCTGGCGTGATATTGGGCGTGACGAAGTCACCATAGGCCGTCTGCAGCACACGACCACCGGCATAAGGTGCCCCCCCGCGTGCGGTATGGCAGGCCAGGCAGTCGCCAGCCGTGGCCAGGTAACGGCCGCGGGCGACGGGGTCTGCCACGTTCCCAGCTGTGGCGGTCGACACCTCTTCCTGCCAGCCAGGTAGCCAGAACCAGACACCGGCCAGCAGCAGGATCAGCAAGGGAACGATCAGACGGGGGCGGAAGATGGCGTGGCTCATTGTGGCAAGCTCCCGCAGGCCAGCGGTAGCGGCTTGCTCGCCGCGACGGCGGGTTGCGATTCGACCGGCACTGGTTGGGTCGAGAGCCAACTGGCGACGGTGACCAGATCATCCTGGCTCAGGGCTTTGGCGACACGGGCCATGCAGTCCGGCGTGGCGGCTTGTCGGCGGCCGTTACGCCAGTTGCTGAGCTGGGCGTAGAGATAGTCGCGCGGCAGGCCCAAAAGGCCCGGTGCTGCGGGCAGCATCCCGGTCAGGCGGGGGCCATGGCACTGCATGCAGGCCGGCAGGCCCTGTGCTGCATCCCCCTTGCGTACCAGCTGCTCACCGCGGGCGCTGGCGCGTGCATCAAGGTCGCCGGCTTGCGGGGCGGGGTAGGGCAGATGCTGGTCGGAGAAGTACTGCGCAATTTCCCGCAGATAGGCCTCGGGTTGGTTGCGCACCATATAGACCATGGCGGGGTGGTTGCGCCTACCATCGCGGAAGTGGATCAACTGGTTGTAGAGGTAGTCGGCCGGTTTACCAGCGATGCGCGGGTAGTAGCCATCGCTGGTAGCCTTGCCTTGCGCGCCATGGCAGGCGGTACAGGCCTGCAGCCTTTGCGCCAGCGTATCAGGTACAGCCGCTACAGTGCCGACCGACAGCATGCCCACTAGCCCAACCGCTATGCTGTGCCAGAATCTGCTCATTCCGCCTCCTTGGTTTGCCGTCTTGCCGGCCACTCGCCAGTGTCTGACCTAAGGTGGCAAACGGGCAGTATCAGTCGCCGGCAAGTTCACCGTACCAGTTTAGAACGCCTTGCCCGTCGGTGAGCGAGTAAGAAAAAGGGCGAACCTATCAGGTCCGCCCTTTGAGTTGCCGATCAGGCCGCGATGGCTGCAGCAATCTGCGCCGGTACCACTTCATAGTGGTCAAACTGCATCGTGAAGCTGGCGCGTCCACTGCTCATGGCGCGCAGGTGCCCGATGTAGCCGAACATCTCCTTCAGCGGCACATGGGCATCCACCACCGAGGCATTGCCGCGCATCTCCTGCTTGCGCACCAAGCCACGACGACGATTGATGTCGCCGATCACGTCGCCCAGGTAGTCCATGGGTGTGATCACCTCTACCGCCATCACCGGCTCGAGCAACACCGGGCCGGCCTGGTTGAAGGCCTGCCGCAGTGCAGCCGCCGTCGCCAGCTCAAAAGCCAGCGGCGAGGAGTCGCGCTCGTGGTAGCTGCCATCCAAGAGGGTGACCTTGAAGTCCACCACCGGATAGCCGGCCACCACGCCGACCTTGGCCGTGTTGCGTACACCAGCCTCTACACCAGGCAGGTATTCGCGCGGCACCGAACCGCCCACCACCACGCTCTCGAACTGCACGCCCGCGCCACGTTCCAGCGGCTCCACCCGCAGCACGACCTCGGCGAACTGGCCGGGGCCGCCGGACTGCTTCTTGTGCACATGGCGCACTTCCACCGCGCGGCTGATCGATTCACGGAAGGCCACCTGGGGCTGGCCCACGTTGACCTCGACCTTGAAGCGGCTGCGCAGCTTTTCCAGCGTCACCTCCAGCTGCAGCTCACCCATGCCGGACAAGACCGTCTGGCCCGAGTCGTGATCCTGCCGCAGATGCAGGCTGGGATCTTCCTGCAGCAGGGCCTGCAAGCCCTTGAGCAAGTTCTGCTGGTCAGCCTGCGTGCGCGGCTCTACCGCCACGTCGATCACCGGCTCAGGTGCCTCGATGCGTTCCAGTACCAGGGCATGGTCCTGCGCGGTCAGCGTGTCACCCGTCACCGTCTGCTTGAGCCCGGCTACCGCGACGATGTCACCGGCCACGGCCAGCGTTTTCTCCTGCTTGCGGTCGGCGTGCATCTCATACAGCCGCGCCACCCGTTCACGCTTGCCGTTGTTGGCATTGAGTACCGCATCACCTACCGCCAGCTTGCCGCGGTACAGCCGCAGGAAGGTCAGGGTACCGTGGTCGTCATGGATCACCTTGAAGGCCAGGGCGGCGAGCGGACCGTCAGGGTCCACCGCGATGTCGTGCTCCCCAGCCACTTCCACCTCGCCCGGTGCTGGCAGGTAGGCGATGGCAGCGTCCAAGAGCGGCTCCACCCCCTTGTTCTTGAAGGCGGCACCCAGCACGACCGGCACGAAGGCGCCGGCGATGGTGCCCTTGCGGATGGCCGCGTGCAGCGCTTCACTCGAAGGCTCCTGGCCATCGAGATAGGCACCGAGCAGGGCGTCATCCTGCTCTACCGCCGTCTCGACCAGCTGTTTGCGGTAGCGTTGCGCAGCCGCCAAGAGCTCGCTCGGGATATCGCCGCGCACATAGGGTGCCGGCTCCCCGCCAACGGGCCATTGCAAAGCCACCATATCGACCAGGTCCACAAGGCCGTTGAAGTCACCTTCTATGCCTATGGGCAACTGCAGTACCAGCGGCGCGACACCCAGCCGCTCGCGGATCATGTCCACCACGCGGTAGAAATCGGCCCCCGTACGGTCCAGCTTGTTGACAAAGGCCAGCCGCGGCACCCGGTACCTGTCCGCCAGGCGCCAGTTGGTCTCCGTCTGCGGCTCGACGCCGGCTACGCCATCGAACACCACCACCGCGCCGTCGAGCACGCGCAGCGAGCGGTTCACCTCGATGTTGAAATCGATGTGGCCGGGCGTGTCGATCAGGTTGATCTGATGGTCGTCCCAGAACACCGTGGTCGCCGCACTATTGATGGTGATGCCACGCGCCTGCTCCTGCGGATCGAAATCCATGGTGGCGGCGCCGTCATGCACCTCACCCAGCCGATGGTTTTCGCCGGTGTAATACAGGATGCGTTCGGAGAGCGTGGTCTTGCCAGCGTCCACGTGCGCGATGATGCCGATATTGCGAAGTTTTCTGGTTTCCATGGTGTAAGCACCCAAAAAGACAAAACCCCTGTCAGGGGCGCGCCTGCCAGGGGTTTATCTGCCTGGCGGCGCAAAACGGGCCACCAGGACGCGGGTTACGCGTGTGGTTGCCTATGCGGTGTCTTGCGGAAGGGTGCGGCGGAGCGGCGATACGCCCGCGCCGCACACCGCTACCGGGCCAAGGGACGGACGCAAGTCTCCGTTCCCCTGGCCGGTGCAAATGGTGGCGATCAGCTTGTCGTAGGTACGCATCGCGAACTCCTGGTTGAACAAAACAAAAACCC
>NZ_DATCSC010000006.1:0-46891 GCF_036568685.1 Chitinimonas sp. | reverse complement strand
AAGCCGCGGCTGGTCCAGTACTGTATGCCCAGCTTGAGGCTGTTGCTGGCCATGGAGGTCGGCCCACCATGACTGGTGACGATCAGGGGCGGCAGCTCGGCCGCCGGGGCCTGGTAGCCGGCATGCTGTGGCGGATAGTAGAAGGCATGCGCGCTACGCCCCTCCCCACTGGGGTAGTGCAACGACTGCGGGACTGAAAGATGTTCGACCGCCGGTGGCTCGGCCAAGCTGCGGGCCAGCACGGTCATTTCCCCGGTCGCAAGCTGGATATGCACCACCTGGGCCGCCTGGGTGGGCGATGCCGCCACCACCACCACGCAGCCGCTGCCCACGGCAATATCCTGAAAGTCCGTGTAGGGCGTGGCGATGGCCTGCCATTCGCCCTTGCGCAGGTCCAACCGCAAGAGCTTGCCCTCGCCCTGCTCGATATAGCTGGCCACGATCTCATGCGCGCTGGCAAAGCCGTACATGCTCTGGCCAAACACCCACTGCGGCCGGCCAAATTCCGCCGCCATGGGGCAAACCGGCACCAGAACCTGCTCGGCCACGCGGTGGATATTCCACCAGCCGCTGCGGTCCGACACCACGTAGAGTACGCCATCGGGCGACCAGACCGGCTGGCACAGCGATTCCCCACTGCCACCCGCGAGCTTGCGCACCCGCTGCAACGCGCCGTCCGAATCCACATCGGCCAGCCACAGCTCGGTCTCGTTCCAGGGCATGGCCGGATGGTTCCAGCACAGCCAGGCCAGGTGGCGGCCGTCGGGCGAGAGCCGCGGCGCTGCATAGAAGTCGTAACCACTGGTCAGCAGTTGCTGGCGGCCATCCAGCCCCAGCGCCACCAGGCTGTTGACCGGCTCCTCGCCACCCATGCCGTGATCCTCGCGCACCGCAATCAAGCGGCCACGCAAGCGGTCCAGCACAAAGTCCGCATGCCGCTGCTGGCCATCCTGGGTCAGCGCGCGGATGTTGCCGTCAGCTTCGCTGACGTAGACCAGGTTGTCGGTAAAGTTGGAGAAATACAGCGCGCCGCCAGCCGGTAGATAGGCCCCACCGCCGTACTCGTGCACGCGGGTGCGCACGTTGTACGGCGCTGGCACACGTTGGCGCGGCACATCGTGCGGCTTGCCGCCTACCACCGTCTGCCTGCCGCCCTCGGCCGGCAGCCCTTGCTGCCAATAGGCGGTACCGCCATCGAGCCTGGGCGAGGCCAATGGCAGCACCCCGGCGGCCAGCCAGGCGGCCGAGATGGGCGAGGCCCAGGTACCATAGGGAGCGGTCTTGCGGGTATGCATGGTGGGTTCCTGAGCGAGGCGTTTACTGGAATCGATAGCAGCTAGCCAGGGCCTGCGGCAAGCCGGGGCGACAGCCGTGTCTTCCATGGTACAGGCAGCCGCGCATTTACAGCGCCGTCACAGTTCTGCCCTGGGCTTGCGCTACCATGCCTGCTTTGCCTCCACCCGGATACACACCATGGCCGTCCACGCCGCTCCCGGTTTCGTCCTGCTCGCGGTCGTTCCCTTGGTCGCGTGGCGCATCTACAGTCGGGTGCGGCGCCTGGTGGGACAGCAAAAGCTCTCGCCCATCCGTCCGTGGCTCACAGTCACGCTGCTGCCTTTGCTGCTGAGTGTGCTGGTACTGTTTTCGCTAAGCCATCCGCTCAATCTGGCCGCCCTGGCCGGCGGCGCCGCACTGGGCGTCGGCCTGGGCATCTATGGGCTGCGCACCACCCGCTTCGAGGCAACCGCGGCCGGGCTCTACTACACCCCCAACGCCCACCTCGGCATCGCCCTCTCGCTGCTGCTGGTAGGCCGCGTGCTCTATCGCCTGGCCCATCTCTATTTTGCCGGCGAGCTCGGCAACAGCCGGCAAGACCCGCAAGACATGCTGAGCCCGCTCACGCTGGTGATCTTTGGCACCCTGGCCGGCTACTACGTCTGCTATGCCGTAGGCCTATTGAGCTGGAAGCATCGTGTCGCGCGCCAGCGCATCAGCCATGGAACCTAGCGTTTGTCTGTCGGTTCTATGTCACTCCCCCTTTAGAGGGATAGGCGCGACCGCTCGTCGGGTCCACACTATCCGTAATACTCGGAGCGCAAGCTAACCCATCGCCTGTCCAGGCGGTCACATTGACTTGCCTTGCACCGCGGCCTATCACAGGCAGGCAGCCCTATACGCGCCGTCACCCCACCGGAGCACGCAGCATGAGCACCCAGATCGTCACCCCGTCGGACGAGTCCGACGCGCCCCACAGCCTGATCGCCACCCGCGGCCACCAGATGTTCCCGCAGCTCAAGGATCACGAGATCGAGCGCATGCGCCGCTTTGGCCAGGTGCAGAGCTGGAGCGAGGGGCAATTGCTGGTCGAATCGGGCAAGGTCGGCCCTGGCATGATCATCATCACCGGCGGCCAGGTGGAAATGTCCTACCTCGACGCCCACGGCAAGCGCCACAAGATCGTCGACCACACGCCCGGCCACTTTATTGGTGAGGTTGGCCAGCTCAGCGGCCAGCGCGCCCTGGTAAATGCCCTGGCCACCTCCGACGTGGAAGGTATCGTCATTTCCCCTGAGGGCCTGCGCGCTGTCATGGTGGCGGAGGCCGAGGCCGGCGAGCGCATCATGCGCGCACTGATCTTGCGCCGGGTGGGTCTGATCGAGACCGGTGGCGGCGGTCCGGTGCTGGTGGGCAGGGTCAACCACCCCAAGCTGATCTCGCTGCAGAACTTCCTGCACCGCAACGGCCACCCGCATACCACACTCGATTGTTCTTCCGCGCCCGAGGCCATCGCGCTGGTGGTGCGCGTCTCGCCCGACGTGGCCGAAATGCCGCTGGTCGTCTGCCCGGACGGCACCATCCTGCATGACCCGACCGAGGCCCAGCTGGCCAATACCCTGGGCCTCCTACCCAGCTTCAACGAGAACGACATCTACGACGTGGCCGTGGTCGGCGCCGGCCCCGGTGGCCTTGCCGCCTCGGTGTATGCCGCGTCCGAAGGCCTCTCGGTGCTCACCCTGGACTGCCGCGCCCCCGGTGGCCAAGCCGGCGCCAGCGCCCGGATCGAGAACTACCTCGGCTTTCCCACCGGTATCTCCGGCATGGCGCTGGCCGGTCGGGCGCTGGTACAGGCCGAGAAGTTCGGTGCCCAACTCGCGATCCCCATCCAGGTCAGCCACCTCGATTGCAGTACCACCCCACCGGTGCTGACCTTCTCGGATGGCACCCGCGTCCGCGCCCGCACCGTCGTGATCGCCTGTGGCGCAACCTACCGCCGGCCGCGCTTTCGCAACCTCTGCACCTACGAGGGCAAGGGCATCTACTACTGGGCATCCCCGGTCGAGGCCCGACTCTGCGCCCGCGAGGAGGTCGCCATCGTCGGCGGCGGCAACTCGGCCGGCCAGGCGGTGGTCTTCCTCGCCAGCCACGCCCGCCATGTGCATCTCTTGATCCGCGGCCCCAGCCTTGCCGCCTCCATGTCCAAGTACCTGATCGACCGCATCGCCAGCCTGCCCAACGTCACCCTGCACGCCCATACCGAGGTGACCGGCGTGGATGGCGACGAGACCGGCCTCAAGACGGTGCATTGGCGCAAGCGTGGCGAGGAAGAGCCGACCGAGCACGCCATCCGCAACCTCTTCCTGTTTACCGGTGCCGACCCCAATACCAGCTGGCTCAAGGACTGCGCTGTCACCACCGACGAGAACGGCTTCGTGCTCACCGGCGAGAAGGCCGGCATCGGCCTTGATCGCAGCTGTGTCTCCCTGGAGACCTCGGTCCCCGGCGTCTACGCCATCGGTGACGTGCGCTCCGGCTCGACCAAGCGGGTAGCTGCGGCAGTAGGTGAAGGTGCGGCCGTGGTGGCGCAGATCCACCAGTACATCGCTGCCCTACCCGTAGAGCAGCAGGCGGCAGTCGCAGAACCTGTTTGTTAGCACCAACAAACCAAAACAAACGCCCCCGCCAATTGGCGGGGGGCGTTTGTTTTACAGCGCTAAATCTTACTGCCTGCAGCTAGCAGTGAAGTCATAGCCCCGGTCGTAGACCTGAGTACTCACATCCAGCATGCCCAAGAGGGTGTGGAAGAGATTGTCGTGGCTCAGCGGCTCGGCCGACTTCTGGCGCAGGCACTCGGGTTTGAGCTTGAAGCTCTCGGCATAGCCCTGGCTCAGCCACATGATCATGGGCACATGGGTCTGCTCGGCCGGGGCAATGGCACGCGGCAGGCCGTGCAGGTAGACGCCGTTTTCACCCAGCGATTCGCCATGGTCAGAGACATAGACCAGGGCCGCATCGTGGCTGGTCTGCGTTTGCAGCAGACGGATGGCCTGGGCCAGGAAGTGGTCGGTATAGCGGATGGCGTTGTCGTAGCCATTCACGATCTCCTGCCGCTGGCACTTGCCCAGCTCGGAGGTCTCGCATACCGGCGTATAGGCCTTCTGCGCCGCCGGGTAGCGCTCGTAGTAGGCCGGGCCATGGTTGCCCAACTGGTGCAGCACCACCACCATGCTGCCCGGGTTGGCGGCAATGCGCTGGTCCAGGTCCTTGAGCAGGATCTCGTCCAGGCAGCGGCCATCGGCGCAGAGCTTGGGGTCCTTGTCGTTGTCGAGCTGGTCGGTCTTGAGGTCGCTGCACACACCCTTGCAGCCGGACTGGTTGTCGCGCCAGGTCACGTCGAGCTTGGCGCGGTTCAGCACATGCAGGAGGGACTCGTGCGTCTTGATCTTGGTCTCGTCGTAGTCGTGCCGGCCAAAGGGCGAGAACATGCAGGGCACCGAGACCTCGGTATTGGTGCCGCAGGAGGTCACCTGGCTGAAGTTGAGCACGTTCAACGCCGCCAGCTCCGGCGTAGTCTGCCGGCTGTAGCCATTGAGGCCCCAGTTGGCCGCGCGGGCAGTCTCGCCCACCACCAGCACCAGCACCGTCGGCCGCTTGCGCTCGGCCCAACTGGCGCCCAGCTTGGCATCCGCCCCCACCACCGTCTTGGGGCCGGCTGGCCGCTGCTGATCGGCCGCAACCACCTTGATCAGGGATACGACAAAATTACCCGGGGTGATCAAATGGCGTAGCGCCGGGTTGTTGCGCATCAGGGCAGAGAAGCTCTGGAACACCAGCAGCAGCGCACATACCGCCGCCAACAGTGCCACCAGCATCCAGCCCAGGCGCTGCAACACGGCACGTACAATTGGTACGCGCTTGATCCGGCTGCGCCACAGCACCACCAGCGGCAGGCTGGTCACCAGCAAGAGGTGGAGGAACAGCCCCATGGTCAGAAGTTCGCTGGCCTCCTTGGGGTCGGTCTTGAGCACATTGCGCACCATGGAGGTGTCGTAATAGACGTGGTACTTGGCAGTGAAATAGCTGGCCGCGCCGGTGGCGAGGATCAGCACCGTCATCAGGGGCTTGATCGTCCAGCGGTTGCTCACCAGGACCAGGCAGAAGAAGTGCAGCGCGGCAAGGGCCACACCCACCATGGCGGCAAACAGCCAACTGCTGGCCGAGGCGGCATCGCGGCCGGCCAGCGCGTTCTGCCAGAAGGCGCTGTTGCAGAACAGAATGAAATAAACGCTCAGCAGCGCGACCAGGGTCTCGACCCGTAGCTCGGGACGATTACGCAAGCGGTCGACAAGGGAAGAACGGGGCGTAGCGGAGAAAATGCGCTGCACGTGAAGCATCCTGGAAAGAGGCACAGCCCCGTACCGACCGCGGGTTCGGGCCAATACGAGGCGTAGAGACGGGATTTGATCCGGCCGGATTGGATCGGACTAGCCTTAACCCGGCATTAAGCCATAAAAGCGGCCGATCGCGTATGCGAAGCTAGCGCATCAGGAACTCGCGTACCAGCACCTCTTCCTGCCTGCTGCCCGCCATGCCGGCTATGCCCTGGTCCAGCACGGTCAGCAGTTCCTGCGCGTAGGGCACACGCTTGCTAACCAGCATATGGAAGGCTGCCGGGGCTGTCCCAGGTATCTGCCCCCAGCCGAAGTTCGGATTGCGGCTGTAGTCCACACCGTTGATCAGGCGATGGCCGGCAGCGATCTCAAGCCGTGCCAGCACCACGGTGCAGCGGCCGGCCTTGAGCTTTTCCATGGCCAGGGGCAACGAGGCGGTCGAGGCATCGACCTCCGCCTCGCGCAGGCCGTAGTTGCCAAAGTTGGCTCCTGTCAGCCCGCACACTGCTTGCCGGTGCAGATCGGCCACGCTGGCAATGGCCGGTGGCGGCTTGTCCTTGGCGTAGAAATAGACATCGGTCATCTGGTAGTAGACCCGGCTCACCAGAAAGGTATCGCGCCGCTCTTCGTTGAGCGAGGCATCGAGCAGCATGTCGACACGGCCGGCTGCCACGTCCTGCTGGCAGCGCCGCCAGGGCAGCAGCTCGATATGGGCCTGCACGCCCTGCGCAGCCAGAACAGCCTTGAGGTACTGCACCGAATAACCCTGCACTTCAGGGGTAGGCAGTCCATCCTTGCGCACAAAATAGACATACGGCGGCCATTCGCTGGCCTTGCTGCAGACTTGGATCACACGGGGAAGCTGGGCCTGCGCCAACGTGGGCAGCAAGCAGGACAAGACGGCGGCCAACCAAGGCGCCAGGCGGCTGAGACCAGGCATATCCACTCCTGCATGCGAGCCATCATTCCCCACCCGCCATGCGCCCAGGTGCACCGACGGGGCCGGCCCGTGCAATGCACCGCCGACCCCTGTTTGATAGCCGATCGAGCACCGCCAGGGCAAGCCCGCCTGGCGCTAGCCAGCCTTGCGTTCCAGATTGGGCAACAACGCCGTAATCACTCCAAGCAGCGGCAGATAGGCGCACAGCTGGTAGACATGGGTCACGCTGGTCATGTCCGCCAACTGGCCCAAGGCGGCTGCCGCGATGCCCGAGAAGCCGAACATCAGGCCGAAGAACACCCCGGCGATCATGCCCACCTTGCCCGGCACCAGTTCCTGGGCGTAGACGATGATGGCCGAGAAGGCGGAAGACAGAATCAGGCCGATCAGCACGCTCAGCACACCGGTACCAACGAGGTTGGCATGTGGCAGCAGCAGGGTGAAGGGAGCCACGCCAAGGATGGAAGCCCAGATCACGTATTTGCGGCCTATACGGTCGCCTATGGGGCCGCCGGCAAAGGTACCCAGCGCCACGGCGGCGAGGAAGAGGAACAGGAACATCTGTGCCTCCTGCACCGGCAGGGCAAAGCGCTCTACCAGGTAGAAGATGTAGTAGTTGCTGAGGCTGGCCATGTAGAAGTATTTGGAGAACACCAGCACACCCAGCACCAGCAGCGCGCGCTTCACCTGCCGCGGGGTGAGGTCCTGCCGCACCGCGCCGCCGGCACGGGCCTTGGTGCTGGCATGGCTCTCCACCACCCAGCGGCTCACCCGGCACAGTACCGCGATCCCGAGCATGGCAAACAGGCAGAACCACGCCACCGCCCCCTGCCCGCGCGGGATGATGATGATAGCTGCAAGCAGCGGCCCCAGGGCCGAGCCGGCATTGCCGCCGACCTGGAAGAAAGACTGCGCCAGGCCAAAGCGCCCGCCCGAACCCATGCGCGCCACCCGCGAGGCTTCCGGGTGAAACACCGAGGAACCGAGGCCAACCAAGCCCGAGGCGACCAGCAGCAGCGGGAAGGAGTGCACCAGGGAGAGCATCAACAAGCCGCACAGCGTGAATACCATGCCGATGGGCAGCAAGTAGGGCTTGGGGTGCTTGTCGGTATAGAAACCCACGCCCGGCTGCAACAGCGAAGCGGTGATCTGGAAGACCAGCGTGATCAGCCCTACCTGGGCAAAGCTCAGGCCGTAGCTGGCCTTCAGCATGGGGTAGATGGAGGGCAGGATGGCCTGGATCAGGTCGTTGAGCAGGTGCACAAAGCTGACCGCCCCCACCACCGGCAGCAGAAAGTGGCCAGCCTGGTTGGCCGCGCTGGGCGCCGGCTGGGTAAGCGGTACGGGGGAAGCGAGGGTGTTCTCAAGGCTGGACATGGCGGCAAGCAGGGTAGATAGGGCCAGCCTAGTCTACGATGTCACCCATCAGGCCCCATGCCATTGTTCGTCGAGTAACTGCCAACCATGCCCGAGCGCAGCCGCAATGCCGCCGACTACCAGCACGTGCCGCGCCCCTTAGCCGCCATGGCCAAGGATTACCCGCACGGCACCGAGGTCCCGGCCCACAGCCACCCGCGCGCCCAGCTACTGTATGCGGTGCAGGGCGTCATGCGGGTGCACACGCCCGGCCGGGTCTGGACCATCCCGCCGCAGCGGGCGCTGTGGGTACCACCCGGCGTGGAGCACCGCCTGACCATGATGAACACGGTCGCCCTCCGCACCGTGTATATCGCGCCCGAAGCCGCCACCCTGCCCGGCCCGGACTGCCGCGTGCTGGGCGTGAGCGCCCTGCTGCGTGAATTGATCCTGAGCCTTTTGGCCGAACCGGTCGAGTACCCCATCCCCGGCCGTGGCGAGCACATGGCCGCGCTCATCCTGGCCGAGATCGCCAGGGCCCCCTCCGTGCCCATCGCCATCCCCTGGCCGCGCGACCGACGCCTCTTGGCCGTCTGCCAGGCCATCATGGACCAACCCGGCAGCCAGCATGGCATCGAGGACTGGGCCGCCAGCGCCGGCGCCAGCAGCCGCACCCTGATCCGGCTCTTCCCCAAGGAGACCGGCCTGCACTACCGGCAATGGCTGCAGCAGGTGCACCTGGCGGACGCGCTATGCCGGCTGGACCAGGGCGAGCCCATCGCCCGCATCGCGGCCGCCCTGGGCTACGCCAGCCCCAGCGCCTTCTCGGCGATGTTCCGCAAGGCGCTCGGGGTCGCGCCTACGCAATATCTGGCTGGCCGTTAACAAGGCTTATTTAACGCCCTTAAGCAGCAGGGCACACGCCGCGCGATAGGCCTCGTGCTGGTACTTGTTCAGGCTATCCGGCAGCACATAGCCATGTTTGCGCTCCTGCGCGCTCATGGTCTGGGCGGAGATCAGCGTGACCTCGCAATCGACCAAGAGCTGAAACACGCCCTCGATCTTGAAGGTGGTCGGCCCACCGGCAAAGTCGCCCTTCTTGCCGCGCTTCTTGATGGCGATACGCGTAAGGCCATTGCCCTTCGCAAAAGCTGCCAACTGCTCCGCAAAGGCCCGCACATGGGCCTGCTCGTCATCGTCCTCCAGCGCCAGCTTCTTTACCGCGAGCGGCACATGGCTAACCACGCCATCCGCCAGCGCCACCAGGGCGAAGACCGCCTCACTGCCTTTGATCTCTACACCACATACCTGCATTGCCAAGCTCCGTTCGGTATTTAAAGGCGCGCCGTCACAGCAGGCCCGCATCTAGATCGGCCGACTCTATCACGCCCATGCAGGGCGACGCGCAACACCAAGCGAGCGATTGGCTTCCCTCAGGAATAGGTGCACACTCCGCCCGGTCACACCGCTACAGGTAGTACATGAAACGCGGCTTTCACACCGTCATGGCGGCGCAGTTCTTCAGCTCGCTGGCCGACAATGCCCTCTTCCCCGCCGCCGTCGCCTGGCTGCGTTTGAACGATGCACCCGAGTGGCAGAGCGCCGCCCTGGTTCCCATCTTTGCCCTCTTTTACGTTGTACTGGCCCCCTTTCTGGGTGCCTTTGCCGATTCCCTGCCCAAGGGCCAGGTCATGTTCTGGTCCAACGCCATCAAAATCATTGGCTGTTTGATGATGCTGCTGGGCGTGCACCCGCTGCTCTCCTTCGCTGTCGTGGGTCTGGGTGCAGCCGCCTACTCGCCGGCCAAGTACGGCATCCTGACTGAGATGCTGCCCTGCTCGCAGCTGGTGAAGGCCAATGGCTGGATGGAGGGGCTGACCATGCTGTCCATCATCCTGGGCGTGGTGCTCGGCGGGCAGCTCGTGGGCGTACCGATCTCCAGCCTCCTGCTGGCGATCGATGTGCCGCTCATCAATACCGGCATCGATACCCCGCCGCAGGCCGCCATCTGCGTGCTGATGGCGGTCTATCTGTTGGCCGCGCTGTTCAATCTGCGTATACCGCGTACCACTGCGCCGCTGCAGCCGCTTACCAACAACCTGCGCATCCTGGTCAACGACTTCTCGCGCTGCAACGCCAAGTTGTGGGCAGACAAGCTGGGGCAGATCTCGCTGGCCACCACCACCCTGTTCTGGGGCGCTTCGGCCAACCTCAAATACATTGTGCTGGCCTGGGCCGCCGCGGTGTTGACCTTTGATACCACCCAGGCCACCACCCTCAGCGGCGTGGTCGCCATCGGCCTTGCCGGCGGTGCGGTACTGGCCTCAGCCCGTACCCGGCTTGATCAGGCCACCCGCGTCATTCCGCTGGGGATCATCATGGGCCTCTTGGTCATGGCCATGGTGCTGGTGCACAGCGTTTGGATCGCCGTGCCCTTCCTCATCATCCTCGGTGCACTGGCCGGTTACCTGGTCGTACCCATGAACGCCCTTCTGCAGCACCGCGGCCACAAGCTCATGGGGGCAGGCCGTTCCATCGCAGTACAGAATTTCTTTGAACAGGCCAGCGTCCTGGGCCTGGGTGGCATCTATGTCGGCATGACCCATGCCGGCATGCCGGTCACCGGTACGGTCGCCACCTTTGGCCTCCTGGTCGCCGCCACCATGGCCGCTGTCATGGCTTGGCACAGCCGCAATACCATGACCCACCGGGCCGAGCTGGAACGGCTCTACGCCATCGCCCGCAGCGACAAAGATTAAGCAGCGCCCCTTCCCCGCGACCCCAACCAAGCGACGTGCCGCCGAAATATTAGGGTATCCTTACGCGCTTTCAGCGGCGCCCCTGCTCCGCCGCATCCTTGCGTTTTCGAGAGGCATCCCCCCGTGTTTCGTTCCGCCGTCATCATCGCCACCGGCACCCTGGTGCTGTTCGCCACCGGCTGCGCCAGCCAGCGCCCTGCCCGTACCACCACCAAGGTGGTCTACACCGACCGTGACGACGCCTACCGGCGCGAAGAAGCCCGTCGTGAAGAGGCCCGCCGGGCCGAGGCGCGCCGCGAGGAACAGCGCCGTGAAGAAGCCCGCCGCGAGGAGGCCCGCGAGGAAGCCTACCGTGCCACCCACGGCAAGGTGGTGCAGATCGACCGGATTGAGGTGACCAAGGAGACCGGCCCGGAGGGCGCCATCATCGGTGGCGTGGTGGGCGGTGTGGTCGGCAACCAGTTCGGCAAAGGCAAGGGCAAGGCCGCCATGACCGTGGCCGGTGCAGTCGGCGGTGCCGTGGTCGGGAACGAGATCCAGAAGTCGCAGAACAAGCCCAAGCGCTTCTGGCGTGTGACGGTCAAGCTCGATAATGGTGGCATCAAGCGCCTCGACCAGGACACCATCGGCAGCCTGCGCGTAGGCGACCGGGTCGCCATCGACAAGAATGGTGCTAGTCGGGTCTGAGTCCAGACTATGCGCAGTTAAAGCTCGGCCAGCAACCCATTGCCCGGCACAGCTGGACGTTTAAGGGCCGCGCACCCAACGCGCCCCTCCCCTTCATACATCCCACTCCTCCGCCCTCGCCGGCGCTCGTAGCAGAGAGGGGTCCCGTCCGGTTCACGCGTTTCGACGGCCCTCACGGGCCGTTGCCGTTTCAAACCGCAGCCAGCGCCGCCTCGGGCAAGCAGCCCAAGCCCTGCAAGGTCGTGCGCACCGCTTCATCAAGCGGGGTATGCGGCTCACTCCCCAGCAGGGCCACCAGCTTGTCGTTACGCATGCGCACCGGCTGCTGCCAGAGGTAGCGCATCTCGCGCAGCTCGCGGAACACGGTCACAAAGGGCGAGGCCAGGGTGAACAGCCACCAGGGGATGGGGCGCACCGTGATCACCGGGTCGTCCACCGCCCGGCCGATGGCGCCGGCCATCTGCAGGCCATCCTTATCCCAGTGTCCATCCATATGGAAGGTCTCGAAGGCGCCCAGCCGGTCACCACATTCGACCAAGCGCAACATGGTCTCGGCCACGTCCGGCACATAGGCCCACTGGTGGCCGACGCCTTCCGGCCCGGGCCGACCCACCGCTCTCACCGGCTGGCCGGCCTTGACCAGGCCTTGGGCAAACCAGCTGTTGCCCACCTGTGGACCAAAGAAGTCGCCCGCCCTGACGATCAGCGTACGCACCCCTTGCTGGCTGGCGGCCTTGAGCCGTCGCTCCAGCTCCACCCGGATCTTGCCCTTGCGGGTCAGCGGCTGCTGCGGTGCGGACTCGTCCAGGTGCGCGAAAGCGTCCGGCCCGTAGTTGTAGACCGTACCCGGCAAGAGGATGCGTGCCCCGCTGGCCCGTGCCGCGGCAATGGTGTTGTCCAGCATGGGCAGCACCAGCTCGGCCCAGCGCTGGTAACCCGGCGGGTTGACGGCGTGTACGATCAGGGTCGCGCCCTGGGCGGCCTGCACCACATCGGCACGCTGCATGGCATCACCCTGTACCCACTCGATGCCGTCATTGCGGTCCACCATCGCCTTGCGGTTCAAGGCCCGTACCCGCCAGCCGCGTACCAGCAGCTTACGTGCAACCTCGCCGCCTATGCCGCCAGTGGCGCCCAGTACCAATGCCAGTTGCTGTGCCATCGCCCTACTCCTTGCGTTGTGATGAGCACACTGTGCGCGACGGCCTGACCAAACACAATTGACGCAATTTACATATCAGCTATACATTTTCGTATGAATGCCGATCTGGAACCCAGTTGGGATTTGTACCGCACCGCCCTGGCGGTGCTGGAAGAAGGTTCACTATCGGGTGCAGCCCGCGCGCTGGGGCTGACCCAGCCCACAGTAGGCCGGCAGATCGAGGCCCTCGAAGCGCAGCTTGGGGTCGCCCTGTTCAGCCGTTCCCAGCTCGGCCTCACCCCTACCGATGCCGCCCAGGCCCTGCGCCCCTATGCCGAGACTCTGCGCGCCACCAGCGCCGCGCTGGCGCGGACCGTCAGGAGTGAGGCAGAAGCCATCAGCGGTGCAGTGCGCATCACCGCCTCAGAGGTGGTCAGCGCCGAGGTGCTGCCCGCCATCCTCACCCCTTTGCGACATGCCCACCCGGCCCTGGCGGTGGAGCTGGTCGCCTCCGACCGCACCCGGAACCTCTTGCAGCGGGACGCCGATATTGCCGTACGCATGACCCAACCCGAGCAGGGTGCCCTGCTGGCGCAAAAGGTCGGCCGCATCAGCGTGGGTTGCTACGCCCACCGCGACTATCTGGCGCAATACGGCATCCCGCGGCAGCTGGCCGATCTGGCCCACCACCATCTGATCGGCTACGACAGGTTGGCGGCCTATATGCGTGGTCTGGGGGACTGGAGCGAGGCCTTCCGGCCCGAGCGGCTGGCACTGCGTACCGACAACAGCCTGGTGCAGCTGGCGGCAGTGCGGGCCGGCTTGGGCGTAGGCTTTTGCCAGCACGGCCTGGCGCGGCGCAATCCGGACCTGCAGGCCGTGCTGCCGCAGGACATCGAGATCGGTTTCGATACCTGGATCGTCATGCACGCCGACCTGCGCGCCAGCCGCCGTTACCGGTTGGTGTTCGACGCGTTGGTAACCGGCATGGGTGAATACCTGAACGGTACTTGAACCCAACCTACCTTCAATGTGAAGCAGCCTGCCAGCCGCCACCCAGGCTCTGGTAGAGCGCGATCATGGCATTGAGCCGGTCGGCGCGGGACTGCACCAGCGCGAGGTCGGCAGAGAGCAGCAAGCGCTGCGCGTCGATCTGTTCCAGATAGGGCGAATAACCCGCCTTGTAACGCTTGGTGGCATAGACCAGCGTCTGTGCCAGTGCTTCGCGCTGGCTGTCCAGCGCCTGCTCCTGCGCCTCGCTGTACTGCACCGTGGCAAGTGCATCCTCCACCTCGCGGAATGCAGTCAGCGCTGCCTTGCGGTAGGCGTAGGCCGCCTGGTCACGACGCATGGCGGCAGCGTCGGCCTGCGCATGCAGGCGGTCCCCTTCAAAGATGGGCGCCAATATGCTGCCACCGACCGAGAAGATACGTATGGGTTCGGCCAGGATATCGGCGGTAGCCACGCCGCCCGAGATCCCCAGCTGCACCTTGGGCATGAAGGCGGCGCGGGCCGAATCCAGCGCATGGTCGGCCGCTACCAGCTGTTGCTCGGCCTGGGCTATATCCGGCCGGCGCCGCAACAGCTCGGACGGCATGCTGACCGGCACCCGCTGCAGCGGCAGGGCGTCCAGCACCTGCCCGCGTGCAATGCCCCGCGGCGGCTCGCCCAGGAGCAGGCTGAGCGCATCTTCCTGCCGGCGTATGGCCAGCTCGGTGCCCGGTATCAGTTGCTCGGCAGCGCGGAACTCGGCCTCCGCCTGCTGCCTCTCCAAGGAGGGCGCATAGCCATTGTCGGCCCGCCGCGTGGCTACCCGTAACGACTCCGCCCGTGCGGCAACCGTCTCACGCAAGAGGCTCAAGCGCGCATCGAGCGAGCGCAGCGTCACGTAGCCGCTGGCGGCGGCGGCGGCGACAGCCAGCCTTACCGTGTCGTGCGCCGCCTGGCTGGCCAGCAGACCGGCCCGTGCTGCCTCAGTAGCCGAAGACAAGCGACCGAACAGGTCCAGGTCGTAGGAAAAGCTCAACTGGGCCACCCCGCCCTCCTGCGTCAGCGGCTTGCCGAAGGCACTCACGGTGCGGCTCTTGGATGGCTGGAGTACGCCGACCAGCTCAGGCTGCTCCTGCCCACGGGCCAGCCGGAACTGCGCCCTCGCCTCCTCCACCCGCCGCGCGGCAATGGCAATGTCCACATTGTTGGCCAGTGCCTGTTCCACCACCGCCGCCAGTACCGGGTCACCCAGGCCACGCCACCATTGCGCGTCCAGCCCGCCCTCGGCCTGTACCTGGCCGCGCCAGCTCGGCTGCGGATCGGGCAGCGCATCGGCCGGTATGCTGGGCCGGGGGCCGGCACAGGCCGCCAGCGCCAGCAACAAGCCGCCTGCCAGCGTGCGCCTCATGATTTGCTCCGCGTATCCACCCGTACTTCGACCGACATACCCGGCCGCAGCCAACCCAACATGGGCTGGTCAGGGTCGATCTGTATGCGCACGCCTATGCGCTGCGGCACTTTCACAAAATTGCCGGTGGCGTTGTCGGGCTTGAGCACGGCGAATTCCGACCCTGCCGCCGGCGAGAGCCGTTCCACTTTGCCACTGAGCTTGTCGCCCCCAAGTGCATCGACAGTGAAGGTCACCTTCTGCCCCGCCACCATGCGGGCGGTCTGGGCCTCCTTGTAGTTGGCAATGATCCAGCGGTCCGGTGGCACCAGCGACATCAGCTGGCTGCCATTGGTCACGTACTGCCCCAGCCGCACCCCGACCTCACCCAGTTGGCCATCCTCGGGCGCCACGATCACGGTATTGCCAAGGTCGATCTCGGCCAGTTGCAGCTGTGCCTGCGCCGCCTTCACCTGCGCCTCCAGCCCGCCCTGCCCCACGTCCACGGTACGGATATCCTGACGGGCGATCTCTTGCCCGGCCTGCGTCTGCCGTACCGCCGCCTGCGCCTGGCGCAGCGCCGCCAATGTCTGGTCACGCTCGCGCACCGATACCGAACCATCCTTGACCAGCTCCTCCACCCGCACCATGTCCGCCTGGGCGCGCAAAAGCTGCGCCTCGGCATTGGTATGGCTCGCCTGCTGGGCGGCCAGCCCGGCGGTACGCGAGGCGTGCGCCTGGCGGCTATTGGCCAGGGCCGCCTGCTGGGCTTCAAGATTGGCATGTGCCTGCGCGACCCGGGCGCGGTAGATGCGGTCGTCGATACGCGCCAGCACATCGCCCGCCTTCACCTGCTGGTAGTCCTTGACCTTGACCTCGACCACATAGCCACTCACCTGCGGTGCGATCACCGTGGTACGGCCACGTACGTAAGCGTTCTCGGTCGCCTCGATGCCGCTGTCGAAGGGCGGCAGGCCCCAACCGGCCAGGATCAGCAAGATGCCGATCAGGGCCAGTACCACGAAGATGATGGTATTGCGCCAACTGCGTGGCGGCGGCTGCCAGTGCGGTCTGGCTTCCTCGGCGACTGGCGCCGGTGCCGGTGCCGGTGCCGCGGCGGGTGCGACTGCCTGTTGCTCGCTCATCGACCACCCCTCCCACGTGCCCAGCGCGCGCGCATCAACAGCCACCCGTAGTAGCACAGCGCCGCCATGGCAAACAGCAGCGCCAGCAGGCGCCACTGGCGACGTCTTTCACCCATGGGGCCGTCCAGCGGCCCCAAGGCATCGCCCTCCACCAGCCCGCGCGGCCGGAGCATACGTTTCTCGGTCATGCTGGGGCGGCCTCCCTCGCCGCCTGGCGGCGCTGAATGAGCGCCCTGCGAAGGTTGGCTATGGCCACGTAGGCTGCTGTCAGCAATGCCAGCGCAGCCACCAGTTGAAAGACATCGTTGAAGGCGAGCGCAGCCGCCTCACGCTGCAGGGCTGCCCCCAGGAGGCCGTTGCCCTGCGCGCTGCGCAAGACCGGATCGGCGATCACGCCGGCCAACCGGCCGGCACCGCCTTGCAAACGGGCGGCGGCCTGCGGGTCCGCCGCCAGTACTTTTTCCGACAACGCCAACGCATGGGCACGGGTGGCGATCACCTGGTAGCTGCCCAACATGGCAGAGCCCGCCAGGCCACCCAGGTTCTGGGTCACGCTAAACAGCACCAGAAAGGTGATCTGGTAGTCCGGCCCGCGCTGCATCATCCGACCAAAGCCATAGAGCAGTGAGGGGCCGATGAATAGCGCGGTGCCCAGGCCCAACAAGGCCTGGCTCCAGTAGAGCTGCTCGGGCCGGGTCAGGTTGTTGGACTGGCTGTCGAGCCAGGCGCCGAGCGCGATCGCCAGCGCCGCCGACACCACCAGCACGGGCAGGCGCGTGGGGTTGAGCAGCAGCACCACGATCACCGCCCCCAGCACCATGGCCAGCAGGACCCAGAAGAACAACCAGCGCAACTGGTCGTTGGTCAGGCCTGAAGAAGACAATAAACCCACCGCGCCATAGGTCTGCTCGGCCAGCGCCAGCCGCACCAGCACCGCCACACCGGCAAAACGCAGGATGTCCTTGCTTGCCACCCAACTGATCTGCAGCAAGGGCTTGGCCCGCCGGTGCTCGATCAACACCGCCGCCACCACCAGAATGATGGAGGCCACCAGGGCCCAGCCCAGCCAGGGCGTATCGGTCCACCACAGGTAGCGCCCCATGCTCAGCACGGCGCACAAGAGCAGCGTGGCCGGCAGCAGCAAGGAAAAGGTCAGGAAGTCCAGCGGTTGGAAGACCTTGAGCCGGTCGCTCGGGGGTAGCGGGACCAGGTGCATGACCGCCAGTGCCAGCAGCGCAATGCCCATCTCGATGAAATGCAGCCCCTGCCAGGCACTCAGCGCCAGCATCTCGACCGGGAACAGCCGCGCGATGGGGGTGCCGAACTGCGGAATGACGATGCCCACCGCCAACGCCACCGGTCGCACCTTGGGCGGCAGGGCCTGCAGCAGGTTGTAGATGGTCATGGTGGTCAGGCCGGCCGCCGCCAGGCCGCTGGCCGCCCGCACCAGGATGGCGGAGTGGTAGCCGGGCAAGAGAATCTGTACCAAGGTGGCCAGCATGTAGGCCAGCAAGAGACTGGTGGTTACCGCCGGAATGCCAAACTGTGCGCGTGCCTTGATCAACATCAGGTTGGCGCAGGCATTGAAGGCCACGTAGACCGCGGGCAAGAGGCTGGCCTCGACCACGTAGACGCCCAAGGCGCCGGCGAGGTTGGGCACGTTCACCGTCACCAGCGCATTGCCCAGTGTGGCGCTGATACCCATCAACAGCGCGATCAGCCCGTAGCCCAGCCGGCGCAACTGCGGGTGGCGCGGCGAATAGGGCGAGCCAGGGAAGAGCGGCTGCTCGTCAGCTGCAAAGCGGTGGGGCTCTGGGGCGGTCTGCATCGAAGCGGGTTCCGTCTCTCCTGTGGCGCAGCGTAGGCCGGCACGCAGGGCACCGCTACACCGCTCTTCATCATAGTCAGCAACTGCCGGGCAGGAATGCCCCTTTCGAGGGAGCCCAACCAACCTCCCCTGGCACATCACCTTGTTGCCGCCGGTCGGGGACAAACGCAGCGGATGCTAGATAAAGTGCGGCTTGCCGGGCAATTGAAGAATCCTCAGCCAGCAACTGAACAACCTTCATGCCAAAGTGAACGGTACGCAACGCGGCGATGAATAAACTTCAGCACCCAAGGCTTGGCAGCAGGGTACCGGCTCGGGAATCATGCGCCGCCGCTTATTTATTGCCGTCGCACAACAAGGAATCTTCGTGGCACTACGCAGAGTCGATCTCAACCTCTTCCGCGTCTTCGAGGCCGTCATGCGCCACCGCAGCATCCGCGCCGCCAGCCGCGAGCTGCACATCACCCCTTCGGCGGTGAGCCACGCCCTCTCGCGCCTGCGCGTCTCGCTGGGTGACAACCTCTTCGTCGCCAGCGAGACCGGCATGGAGCCTACCGCCCGGGCTTTGGAACTGGCACCCCATGTGCGCGGCGGGCTGGAGCGCATCGACGCAGCCCTGCGCTCGGCATCGTTCGAGCCGGCGCAGTCCATGCGCACCTTCCGCATCGCCGCCTCGGACTACGCCTGCTCAGTCGTGTTGCCGCAGCTGGTGGCCCAGGTGGCACGCAGCGCACCGCAGATCGACATCCGGGTCTTTCCCTTCAGCCGGCTCGACACCATCCGCCAGCTCGACGATGGCCGCATCGATATCGTGATCGGCTGGTTCAACGACCTGCCGCAACGCATGCACCGCAAACTGATCTGCGAAGACAACGAGGCGCTGGTGGTGCGCCGCGGCCACCCGCTGGCCAGCGGTGAACTGAGCCGCGAGCGCCTGCTGGCCTACCCGCACGTGGTGGTGGAGCTGACCGGCAGCAACGAGCCCACCCAGGACGGTTTTCTGCAGGACCTGGGTGTCTCGCGCCGGGTCTGGGTGGAGCGGCTGCTGCTGGAGTTGGGCGGCGGCGACGCCGAAGGCCTGGTCGGCCGGGCCGCTGTCTCGGTACCGCACTACGCGTCGGTACTGCCCTTGATCGAGGCCAGCGACATGGTCGCCACCCTGCCGCGACGCTATGTGCAGGCAGCGGCCGAGCAAGGCCGGGTAGCGGTGCTGGATATCCCCTTCGAACCCTTGATCGGCCGACTGGAAGCTATCTGGCACCAGCGCGGCGAACAGGACGAGGGCCTGCAGTGGTTGATCGGCGAGTGTTTGATGCCGCTAGGCGACTAGACGGCCAGGCACGGCCCCCTCCAGAATGCCGGCCATCCGGCAAATCAAGGAAGCGCGCATGGCAGGCCTGCAAGGTGTGAACCAGATCGTCGCCCGCCACGGGCGCCATGCCCTCTTGCTTACTGCGCTATGTCTGGGCGGCTGCGCCACCTCGGTGTTCAACCCGGTCTCCAACGTACCGCTCAAAGGCGATGTCTCGCCCGACATGGGCTCGCATACGGATATCGTCGGGCCGGATGTGATCGCCCTCTCCTTCTCCGGTGGCGGTCTGCGCGCCGCCGCCTTCGCTCACGGCGCCTTGCGGGCGCTGCAAGAAACCCGCACCGCGGACGGCGACCTGCTGGACGATATCACCCTGCTCTCCAGCGTCTCGGGTGGCTCCCTGGTCTCGGCCTACTGGGGCGTCTACGGCCGCGATGGCCTCGCCGACTTCCGCCAGGAGGTACTGCTGCGCGACTATGAGCGCGATATGCGGTTGTCCATCCTCAATCCGCGCAACTTTATGCGCCTGCTGGGTGGCGGACTGAACGACCGCTCCAACTTCTCCGCGGTGCTCGACGACAAGGTGTTCAAGGGCGCCACCTTCAGCGACATCTACCAACATTCGCGCGCCGACGTGCGCATCAACGCCACCGACCTCTACCACCGCATCAGCTTCCCCTTTATCCCACGGGTGTTCTCGCTCTTGTGCAGCGACATCCGCCCCTACAAGGTGGCCGATGCGGTGGCCGCCTCCATGGCGGTGCCGCTGGTCTTCGCCCCTGTGGTGTTGCAGAGCTATTCGGACCACTGCATAGAGCCGCCGCCGGCCTGGATAGAACAGACCCGCAACGACCCGCATGCACCGCGCCTGTTCGCGGCCGCCGCCAACGGCATCGCCAGCTATCGCGACCCCAACCGTACCCGCTATATCAAGCTGGTGGATGGTGGCATCACCGACAACCTGGGCCTCTCCACGCTTTTGATCACCCGCGCCCTCCTCGGCACGCCGCACGCGCCACTGACCGAGCGCGACGCGGTACGCATCCGGCAGATGCTGTTCGTGGTGGTCGATTCCGGCCTGGGCCCGCGCGGCGACTGGACCTGGCAGCCCAACGGACCGGACGGGGTGGACTATGCGCTCTCGTCCACCGATGCCGCCATCGATGCCTCCAGCCGCTTTGCCGCCGATTCCTTCGCCCGCATGGTGCAGGACATGCAGCGCGACACCATTGCCTTCCGCTGCCAGCTGCCGGCCACCGAAGTGTTGCGCTTGCGCGGCACCCTGGATGGCTGGCGTTGTGACGATGTGAAGTTCGAGGTCGAGCTACTGTCCTTCGCCAGCTTCGACCCGGCCACCCGGAAGCGGCTCGACGCCATTCCCACCCGGCTGACGCTCACCGAGGAACAGGTCGATACCGCTATCAAGGCGGGCGAAGAGGGCATGCGGCATTTACCATCGCTGCAACGCTATCTGGCCCGGCGCGCCCAGAGCATAGCCACGGCACCTCATTAAGTGGTTTGATACCCGTCATGGCGCTTCAATGTTAGTCTGTTCTAATATGCCGCACTGACGACCCTGCATTCCAGGCAGGGCGCGGCCGGCAAGCTCATTGCCGACCTTCCGGAAACCCGTGCCAGCCATGTCTTTCGCCGCCTTGCTCAAGCGCGCAGTGCAGTCCCTGCGCCGCTTTCCAGTGCCCGCGCTGCCTCCCCAGGCCGACGCGGTGCTGGCGCGTGCGCTCGACGCCGTCACCCAGGGGGTGTTGCTGGCGGGGCCGGACCGCCGCATCGTCTCGGCCAATGCCGCCTTCAGTCGCATCAGCGGATACAGCGCCGACGAGGTCCTGGGCCTCAGCTGCGGTTTTCTGCAGGGGCCGGGCACCGATCCTGCCACCGCCGCCGCCATCCGCGCCGCGCTCACTACCGGTGAGGCCTTCGATGGCATGGTGCTCAACTACCGCAAGGACGGCACGCCCTTCTGGAACGAGTTGACCATCAGCCCGGCCCGCGACGAGCGCGGCCGGCTCACCCATTTCATCGGCATCCTGCGCGACGCCACCGAGCGCCGTCAGGCCGAGGCCGCACTGGCGGCCAGCGAGCAACGCTACCGTGAGCTGATCGAGCACATTCCGGCCGGCGTGGTGGTACACGGCCCACAGTCTGAGATCCTGCTGGCCAATACCCGCGCAGCCGAGCTCCTGGGCATCACCGTGGATGAGATGCACGGCAAGGGTGCCGCCGACAGCGAGTGGCGCTTCTTTCATGAGAACGGCCGCGGCATGCGGCCCGAGGAATTTCCAGTCAGCCGTGTGCTGGCCAGCCGCGCCGTCATCCAGCACCAGATGGTGGGCATACAGCGGCCGGACCAGAGTGGCATTCAGTGGGTGATCTGCAACGGCTACCCGCGCTTTGACGACGCCGGCACTTTGAGCGAGGCCATCGTCAGCTTCACCGACGTAACCGGACTCAAACAGGCCGAGCAGGCGCTGCAAAAGTCGGAGGAACGGCTGCGGCTGGTGTTGGAGGGTTCACGCGACGCCCCCTGGGACTGGGACATGGCAACCGACCTGGTCTACTACTCGCCACGCTGGTGGGAGATGATAGGTTACGAAGTCGACTCCTTGCCGGTCGATTCCTCGCTCTGGCGCAGCGTCACCCACCCGGACGACGTTGCCCGGGTGGAAAACGTGTTCGGCAAGGCGCTCAGCAGCGGCGCAAGGTCCTACGAGCTCGAATTCCGCATGCGCCACAAGCAGGGCCACTACGTGCCGCTGCTTGCGCGCGGTTTTATCCTGCGCGACGCCGAAGGCCGGCCACTACGCGTCTCGGGCACCAATACCGACCTCACCGAGCGCAAGCTCACCGAGGAACGCATCCACCAGCTGGCCTACTACGACCCGCTGACCGGCCTGCCCAACCGCCGCCGCTTGATCGACCAGTTGCAGCAGGCGCTGCAGGCCTGCCGCCGCAACCGCCTGCAGGGCGCGCTGCTGTTTATCGACCTCGACAATTTCAAGGCGCTCAACGATACCCTGGGCCACGACAAGGGCGACCAGCTGCTGCGCCAGGTGGCGGCGCGTCTCTACGACTGCTCGGCCGGCAGCCCGGCGTTGTTCCGGTTGGGTGGCGACGAGTTCGTGGTCCTGCTCGATGACCTGGGCACAGAGCCACACCGTGCTGCGCAGGCGGCAGAAGCCCTGGGGCAGAAGATCCTCCTGGCGCTGGGCCAGCCCTATGTGCTGGGCCAGCGCGAGCAACGCAGCACGCCCAGCATAGGCGTGGCCCTGTTCGATGAAGAAACCCGCGGCGTGGATGGCCTGCTCAAGCATGCCGACCTCGCCATGTACCAGGCAAAAGGCGCGGGCGGCAATACCCTGCGCTTTTTCGACGCCAGCATGCAGGCCGCGATCGACCACCGGGTAGCACTGGAAAACGACCTGCGCGATGGCCTGGAGCACAACGAGATGCGGCTGCACTACCAGCCCCAGGTGGACGAGAGTGGCCAGGTCATTGGCGCCGAAGTACTGCTGCGCTGGCAGCACCCGCGCCGCGGCATGGTATCGCCGGGCGAATTCATCCCGCTGGCCGAGGCCACCCGACTGATCCTGCCCCTGGGCCGATGGGTGTTGCGCAGCGCTTGCGAGCGGCTGGCCGGCTGGGCGCACGAGCCCGGCTTGGCCCCGCTCTCACTGGCGGTGAATGTGAGCGCCCAGCAGTTCCACGAGCCTGACTTCGTCGACCAGGTACTCACTATCCTGGCCGAGACCGGCGCCAACCCGACCCGACTCAAGCTGGAACTGACCGAGAGCCTGCTGGCCGAGAACATCGACGACATCATCACCAAGATGGCAGCGCTCAAGCACCACGGCGTGGGCTTCTCGCTGGACGACTTCGGTACCGGTTATTCCTCCCTGGGCTACCTCAAGCGCCTGCCACTGGATCAGCTCAAGATCGACCAGTCCTTTGTGCGCGATGTGCTGTCTGACCCAAACGACGCCACCATTGCCCGCATCATCATCACCCTGGCCGACAAGCTCGGCCTGATGGTGATTGCCGAGGGCGTGGAGGACGAAGGCCAGCGCCAGTTCCTGGCCGCCAACGGCTGCCTGGCCTACCAGGGCTATCTGTTCGGCCGCCCCATGCCAGCCGAGCAGTTCGAAGGCCTGATCACCCCCGCCGTACTGTCTGCCGGCAATCTCCCGGCCTGATCGCCCCCCGGTGTTGCAAAGGCCGCAAAGCAGCCCTGTTTTGCGTGATCTTGGTATAAAAATACCAATCAGTATGTTATACATTCAACACAATGGCCGCGATCCGGCCAACCCAATCTATACGCCCAGTGAGGAATCCCCATGTCGCGCCTCCATCTACCCCGCCTCTTGCTGCTCGCCACCCTGATCCCCGCCGCCTTCGCCGCCACGCCAGCCTGGGTGACGCGCAGCAACCAGCTGGCCGAACCGGTGCTCGCGGCCATCGCCCGCTTCGACCCGGAAGGAGCCAGCGGCAGCGGCCAGGAACAGTTCGACACCAATGTGGTGGACATGGGGCCCAAGCTATTTGAGCGCCAGCAGAAGGTGACCGAGGGCTTGCTGGCCGACCTGCGCAAGGAGCGGCAGGTCGAGACCGACCGCCATGTGCAGCAGGACCTCGACATCATGATCGACACCCTGCAGCGCAAGTTGCAGAGCGAAAAACTCAATCACGATCAGATGCTGGCCTCGGTGGATGTCTCGCAGATTGTCTTTGGCGGCCTGCGGAGCCTGCTGGATGCCCGCAACAAGCCCGAGCGGCAGGCGCGCGCGCTGATCCGCCTCAAGCGCTATGCCGGGCTGGAAACCGGCTACATGCCGCTGGCCGAGCAGGCCCGCGTCTACCAGCAGGCCGAGCTGCAGCGCCCTGGCCTGATCGGCCCCTATGTGGATGAAGTCCAGCAGCAGCTCGACAACACCGACTACTACCTCAAGGGTCTGGCCGAGCTGTTCAAGAAGGCTAATTTGACCGGTTGGGAGCAGCCGCTCGCCACCCTGGGCCAGCAACTGCATAGCTACGACGACTGGGTACGTAAGGAAGTACTGCCCCGTACCCGCAAGGAGGCCCGCCAGCCGGTCGCGATCTATGCCGATACGCTGCGCCAGATGGGCGTGGATATCGGCCCCGACGAGCTGATCGAACGCGCCACTGCCGACTACCAGGAAGTACGCGATCAGATGCAGACCATTGCAGCCCGCATCGCCCAGCAGCGCAAGCTGCCATCCAGCGACTATCGCGACGTGATCCGCGAACTCAAGAAATCGCAGATTGAACCCACCGCCCTATTGCCGCTCTACTGGCAGCGCCTGCGCGAGATCGAGGCTATCGTCCGACGCGAGCAATTGCTGACCCTGCCGGACCGTCAGGCCAATATCCGCCTCGCCAGCGAGGCCGAATCGGCACAGATCCCCGCACCGCATATGCAGCCACCGCGGCTGATCGGCAATACCGGTGAATATGGCGAATTCGTACTGCCGCTGACCAACCCGCACGCCAAGTCCAAGGCGGTGATGGACGACTTCAGCCACGATGCCATCACCTGGGCGCTGGCCGCCCATGAGGCGCGCCCTGGCCACGAGCTGCAGTTCGCCTCCATGGTGGAGCGCGGCACCTCGCTGCCGCGCGTGCTGTTCGCCATGAACAGCGCCAATGTCGAGGGTTGGGCGCTGTATTGCGAGGCCCTGGTCTTTCCCTATATCCCGGAGGACGGCCAGCTCTTCACCTTGCAGACCCGCATGATGCGCATGGCCCGTGCCTTCCTCGACCCCATGGTCAATACCGGCCGCATCAGCCCCGACGAGGCCAAGCGCTTCCTGATGGACGAGGTACTGCTGTCCGAACCCATGGCCCAGCAGGAGGCCGACCGCTACGCCTTCAACTCACCGGGCCAGGCCACTTCCTACTACTACGGCTATCTCAATATGCGCAGCCTTCGTACCCAGACCGAGATCGCGCTAGGTGCTCAATTCAACTTGAAGTCATTCAATGACTTCATCCTGGGCCAGGGCCTGCTTCCTCCACGCCAGATGCGCGAAGCGGTGATGCAGGACTTCATCCCCACCCAGCGCACTACGGCCAAACAAGCCAGCCGCTAAAGCGCGAGCTGCAGCCCATGCAGGGCGACCCCGTGGGGTCGCCCTTTTTTTGCCTCTGCCCTCCCCCCGGGGCCCAGCCCGACATGGCATGTAGCAACAGCGGCATCGACTACGCTGCAATGCGGCAAAGGCATTGATTGACATGACAAAAAAGCCGGTGCTACATTGCGCCGCAGAAGGAGTGGAACCGGTTCCATAGAGGTCGGTCCACACCATAACGATATTGGAGACAACACCATGAACTCGCCACTGGCCGAGAGCCTCTTTCCGTCTGCCGACTCTGGTTTCTGGCAGCCCGACTTCCTGCTCGGGGCCGCTACCGCCTCCTATCAGATCGAAGGCGCGGCCCATGCCGATGGCCGCCTGCCTTCCATCTGGGATACCTATTCCCACACTCCGGGCAAGGTACTCAACGGTGACAACGGCGATGTCGCCTGTGACCACTACCACCGCTGGGAATCCGACTTCGAGCTCTTGAGCCAGCTGGGGCTGGATGGCTACCGCCTCTCCATTGCCTGGCCGCGGGTGATGGACGCGCAAGGCCGCCCCAACCCCAAGGGCATAGACTTCTACAAGCGCCTGCTCGACCGCCTGCAGGAGCAGGGTCTGCAGCGCTTTGTCACCCTCTACCACTGGGACCTGCCGCAATACCTGGAAGACCGCGGCGGCTGGCTGAACCGCGATACCGCCTACCGCTTTGCCGAATACGCCGATCTGATGAGCCGAGAGCTGTCAGGCCGCGTGACCGCCTGGTCCACCCTCAACGAGCCCTGGTGCTCAGCCATGCTGGGCTATGCCGAAGGCGCCCACGCCCCCGGCCGCAAGAACCGCCGCTATGCCCTGCAGGCCATGCACCATCTGCTGTTGGGCCACGGCCTGGCCGTGCCGCTGCTGCGCCGTAACGATCCTGGCGCGCAGGTCGGTATTGTCGCCAATGTGGGCAAATCCTCGCCACAGACCGACAGTCCGGCCGACCGCCGCGCTGCCGAGCTCTTTGAAGTGCAACACAACGCCTGGGTGCTGGACCCGCTGCTCAAGGGTAGCTACCCCGCCGCGATGTTCGAGCTTTACCCTGGCACCGAGCCCTTGATACTTGAAGGTGACATGGCCGTCATCGCCAGCCGCCTCGACTACCTTGGCATCAACTACTATTTCCGCAGCAATGTGGAGAGCGACGGTAAGCATGGCTATACGGAAGTGCCGCTACCCGGTGTGGAGCGAACCCAGATGGGCTGGGAGGTCTATCCCAACGGTCTGCGCGACCTCTTGATCGGTTTTCGCCGCGATTACCCCACCCTGCCCCCGATCTATATCACCGAGAATGGCATGGCCTCGGACGACAAGGTGGTGGACGGCGTGGTGGACGACGCCCAGCGCATCAGTTTCCTCAAACGGCACTTCAATGCCGTCTCGGAGGCGATGAAAGCCGGAGTAGACGTACGCGGCTACTTTGTCTGGTCGCTGCTCGATAACTTCGAGTGGGCCTATGGCTATGAGCGCCGCTTCGGCCTCGTCCACGTGGACTACGCCACCCAGTTCCGCACGCCCAAGAACAGTGCCCACGCGCTGGCCGCATTCACGGCGGCGCGCAAGCGTCGCAACACCCTGTAACGGGCAGTTGTCATACTGCAGTAGCCCTTGAGGCGGGCAGCCTCATAAACCCACAGGGACATGAGCACAGCTCGGAGTCCCGAAAGAGGAGACATACCCGATGAAACAGAAGCAACTCAAGCTCGCCCTGGCCCTGGCCTTCCTCGGTGCCGGCCTTTCCGCGCAAGCCGCGGGTACCCGTGCGGAGGTGATCCACTGGTGGACCTCGGGTGGTGAATCAGCCGCCATCAAGGAAATGGCCAATGCCTACAAGGCGGCAGGCGGCGAATGGGTGGACAGCGCCGTCGCCGGTGGCGAGCAGGCCCGCGCGGCCGCCATCAACCGCATTGTCGGCGGCAACCCGCCGGCCGCGGCCCAGTTCAACACCTCGCAGCAGTTCCACGACGTGATCGCCGAGGGCCTGCTCAACAATGTGGACGACGTGGCCACCAAGGAAGGCTGGGACAAGATCCTGCCGGCGCCCATCCTCAACGCCATCAAGGTCAAGGGCCACTACTACGCAGCCCCCGTGAACATCCACATGCCGGCCTGGTTCTGGTATTCCAAGGCCGCCTTCGCCAAGGCCGGCATCAAGGCCGAACCCAAGACCCCGGACGAATTCTTCGCCGCGCTCGACAAGCTCAAGGCTGCCGGCGTCACTCCGCTGGCCCTCGGTGGCCAGGGCTGGCAAGAGAAGATCACCTTCGACGCCTGGCTGGCCCACGCGGGCGGTGCCGACCTCTATATGAAGATCTACCGCGACCGTGACGTGGCCACCGTCAACTCGGCTGCCTTCAAGAAGGTACTGAGCGACTTCAAGCGCCTGCACAACTATGTGGACGCCGGCTCTCCCGGCCGCAACTGGAACGACGCCACCGCCATGCTGATCTCCGGCAAGGGTGGCGTGCAGATCATGGGCGACTGGGCCAAGGGTGAATTCGCCGCCGCCAAGCAGACCGCCGGCAAGGAGTTCGGCTGCTTTGCCGGCTTCGGCCCACGTTCGCCCTACATCATCGCCGGTGACGTGTTCGTCTTCCCCAAGACCGACAAGGCCGACATCGTGAAGGCGCAAAAGCTGCTGGCCACCGTGATGACCTCGCCCACTACCCAGGTGGCCTTCAACAACAAGAAGGGCTCCATCCCCATCCGTACCGACGTGAACCTTGGCGAACTCGATATCTGCGCCAAGCAGGGCGTGGAGATCATGAAGGACAAGAGCCGCCAGATCCCCAACCCGGAAATGCTGACCTCCCCCGATATGGTGGGCGCACTGCAGGACGCCGTCAGCAAGTTCTGGAACACCAACCAGTCGGTCGAAGACGCACAAAAGGCCTTTGCCTCCGCGCTGAAGGGTTGACCTTCCCTGCCGCCCGTCCGCGCCGCCCATAGCGGCACTGCGGGTGCTGGCGTACTCTAGGCACCGCCGGGTTGTCACCCGGTGGTGTGTAAACGGCCGTCCCTGGGGTTATCAACATGTCCAAAGCCAAACGCGGCTGGCGGCAGGGGTTCACGCTCTATACAGCGCTCCTGCCCATGCTGCTGACGGTGGTGTTCGCCTATCTGGGCACCATCGCCTGGTCGCTCAAGATTTCGCTCACCGCCTCGCGCACCTTCCCGTCCGACCAGTTCGTCGGCTTGGCGCAGTACGTGCGGCTGTTCGCCAATGAACGCTGGCAGGTCTCGCTGGAGCACCTCGCCGTGTTCGGCCTGCTGTTCATCATCGCCTGCCTGGTCATCGGCTTTCTGCTCGCAGTCTTTATCGACCAGAACGTGCGCGGCGAGGGCATCCTCAGGGCCATCTTCCTCTACCCCTACGCCCTCTCCTTCGTGGCCACCGGCCTCGTGTGGCAATGGATGCTCAACCCCACCCTGGGCCTGCAGGAGACGGTACGCCAGCTCGGTTTTCCCAATTTCGAGTTCGACTGGTTGGTGAACCAGGACAAGGTGATCTACACCGTGGTCATCGCCAGTGTCTGGCAGGCTTCCGGCGTCGTCATGGCGCTCTTCCTGGCCGGCCTGCGCGGCGTGGATGAAGACATCTGGAAGGCCGCCCGCATCGACGGCATCCCGCGCTGGCGGGTGTATTTCTCCATCGTCCTGCCCATGCTGGCACCCACTTTCGCCACCGTCTTTGTGCTCTTGTGGGTAGCGGTGATCAAGCTCTACGACGCCGTGGTCGCCATGACCCAGGGCGGCCCGGGGGACGCCAGCGAGGTACCGGCCAAGTTCATCATGGACCACCTCTTCGGCCGCGCGAATATCGGCCTGGCCTCCGCCGGTTCCATCGTATTGCTGCTCTCGGTACTGGCCCTGCTGGCCCCCATTGCCTATGCGCGCAACCACGCCAAGGAGCGGGCATGAACGCCACCGCCACCACCCTTGCCACGCCCGCCGCCGCTGCGCGCAAGCGCCGCCACTACTCGCCAGTCCGGCTCGGTACCTATGCCTTCCTCTTGAGCGCGGCGATCTTCTTCCTGATGCCGCTCTACGTCATGCTCATCACCTCCTTCAAGAGCATGGACGAGATCCGCCTGGGCCATCTCTTCGGTCTGCCCGGCAGCCTCAATCTCGACGCCTGGCGCATCGCCTGGTCCTCGGCCTGCACCGGCCTCGCCTGCGAGGGCATACAGGGCGGCTTCTGGAATTCCATCAAGATCGTGCTGCCCAGCACCGTGCTGTCCATCTTCCTGGGCGCGCTCAATGGCTATGCGCTCTCCTTCTGGCGCGCGCGCGGGGCCAACCTCCTGTTCGGCGTCCTCATGCTCGGCGCCTTTATCCCGGTGCAGGTCATGATGTTCCCGCTGGTGCGGGTGCTGGCCAGCGTGGGCCTCTTCAGCTCCCTGCCCGGCATCGTGCTCATCCACACCATGTTCGGCATGCCGGTCATGACCCTCTTGTTCCGCAACTACTATGCCTCCATCCCGCTCGAGCTCTTCAAGGCGGCGCGCATCGACGGCGGCGGCTTCTGGCGCATCTTCCTGCAGCTCATGTTGCCCATGTCCACGCCCATGCTGATCGTGGCGGTCATCATGCAGGTCACCGGCATCTGGAACGACTACATCCTGGGCCTCGTGTTCGCCGGCCGCGACAACCTACCCATGACGGTACAGCTCAACAACATCATCAACACCACCACTGGCGAGCGGCTCTACAACGTGAACATGGCCGCCACCATCCTTACCTCGCTGGTGCCACTGTCCATCTATCTCGTATCCGGCCGCTGGTTCGTGCGGGGCATCGCCGCCGGCGCCGTCAAGGGTTGACCCATGTCCAAGGTATCCATCCAGCAACTGCAGATCACCCTCTCCGGCAATGCCATCATCCCGGCGCTGGACCTGGAAGTCGCCGAGGGCGAGTTCCTGGTCCTGCTCGGCCCCTCGGGCTGTGGCAAATCCACCCTCTTGCACAGCATCGCCGGCCTGATCGACGTCAGCGACGGCCGTATCGAGATCGGCGGCGAGGACATGACCTGGGCCGACCCCAAGGACCGCCATATCGGCATGGTGTTCCAGTCCTACGCCCTCTACCCGACCATGAATGTGGAACGCAACCTTGCCTTCGGCCTGCGCATCAATGGCACCGACAAGGCCGAGATCCAACGCCGGGTAGACCGCGCGGCGGAGATATTGCAGCTGGGCCCGCTACTGAAGCGCAAGCCTGCACAGCTATCAGGCGGCCAACGCCAGCGCGTGGCCATCGGCCGGGCCCTGGTGCGGCAGGCACGGGTCTTCCTGTTCGACGAACCGCTCTCCAACCTCGACGCCAAGCTGCGTGGCGAACTGCGGCGCGAGATCAAGCAACTGCACAAGCAGCTGCGCTCCACCATGATCTACGTCACCCACGACCAGGTGGAGGCCATGACCCTGGCGAACCGCATCGCGGTCATGAAGGACGGCCGCATCCAGCAGATCGGCGCCCCCGGCGAGGTCTACGCCCGCCCGGCCAACCGCTTCGTGGCCGGCTTTCTGGGCTCGCCGGGCATGAACTTCATCGAGGGCCAGCTGCAGCAGCAAGGCGACAGCTGGCACTTCCATGCCCCTGGGCTGGCCCTGCCGCTGGCCGGCTACGCCTTCCAGGGCACACCACAGCACGGCATGCCCGTTACCCTGGGTGTGCGGCCCGAGCACCTGCAACTGCGTCCCGGTGCCGGCTACCAGGCCCAGGTGACCCTGGTCGAGCCCATGGGCAACCATCAGGTGGTCTGGTTGCAACAGGGCCAGAGCCAATTGGCCGCCATGCTGGCAGAGGACTTGCCAGTCAGTGCCGACAGCCGGGTAGACTTCGGCATAGACCAGACCCGCATCTCGCTGTTCTCGGGCGACAACGGACAACGACTCTGAGCCTGGTATAAATCGTAAGTCATTGATTGATGCTGGAGGGTTGTGCAGGCGCCAGGGTGACCCTGGCGCTACGCAGCAGAGAAGCCTGAGACAGTCGGCTCTTTCCTGTTTTAATCCCCCCCTCCGCCCCGCCGTCGCGGGGAACCTCGCTGACGCTCGTCATTGTGTTGAATTAACTAAACCTTTTCACAATTCAGAATGCGCTTTCAGGGCTAGGGGAAACGGCAGTGGCCACCATCAAGGATGTAGCAAAGCTCGCCGGCGTGGGCGTAGGCACCGTCTCGCGCGTCCTCTCGGGCAAGGGTGCGGTATCAGCCCGCGCCACCGACAAGGTACGTAGTGCCATTGCCGAGCTGGACTTCCGCCCCTCCCATATCGGCCGTGCCCTCTCGGCCCGCTCCTTGGGCACCATCGGCGTATTCGTACCCGACTTTGGCGGCGCCTACTACGGCCCCATCCTGCGCGTACTGGACACCGAGCTGCGCAAGGTGGACCGCCATATGGTGGCGGTCAACGGTTGTGGCCACGGCGGCCCGCACGAGGAGGCACTTGAGGGCGTGGACTTCCTGATCCAGCGCCAGTGCGATGGCATCCTGGTGTTCAGCCACGAGATCAGCGACGCCGAGCTGGGCGAATTCAAGCGCCGCCAGCCCAACCTCGCCGTGGTCAACCGCGAGGTACCGCTGCTCGAGGAAGGCTGCTTTTTCATGGACCACCGCGGCGGCGGTCGACTGGCTGCCCGCGCCCTTCTGGAACACGGCCACCGCAAGCTGGCGGTGATCGCCGGCCCGGACCGCGCCACCGATAACCGCGAGCGTCTGGAAGGCTTCTACGCCGAGCTGGCCGAGCAAGGCATCGCACGCGAGTCAGTCCTGCATGTGACCGGCGACTTTTCCATGCCCAGCGGCTGGCAGTGCGCCCAGCAGCTATTGGCCATGGACAAACCCTTCACCGGCCTCTTCGCCGCCAACGACGAAATGGCCCTGGCAGCCATCTCCTGCCTGCAGGGCGTGGGCCTGCAGGTACCCGGCGATATCTCGGTGGTCGGCTACGACGATATCGACATGGCCGCCTACGCCTCCCCCCGCCTGAGCACCATCCACGCTCCACTACCGGAGCTGGTGCAAGGCAGCCTCAACTGGCTGCTCAACCGCTGCTATGGCATGAATTTGCCGGTGGAGCGCAGCTTTGAGCTGAGCTTGCGGATGCGGGATTCGGTGGCGCGCTTGCCATGTTAGGTGCCATCTAAACCCTGCTGGGCTGTGGCTGAAATCCGGTAACAACGAAACGCGGCACTATCGCAATTTAATGACAACCTTGCCTTTTGCACGGCCGCTTTCGACATAGGTGATCGCTTCGTTGGTCGACTCGAAAGGTAGGACGTTGTCAATGACAGGTCGGATCGCGCCGGTATCGATAAGGTGGCTGATTTCGCGCAATTGCGTTCCTTCTGCCCTCATGAAGACGAATGAATAGCTGGCACCGTGGGACTTTGCCTTCTTGCGGATGCGATAGCTCAACATACGCATGACCAGCCCCAGCAGCCATGGCAACCCCAACTCTCTCGCAAAGTCAGGATCCGGAGGCCCGGAGATCGAGATCAGACGTCCCCCTGGCTTGAGCACTTGGACCGATTTTTCGAGCACTTCCGCGCCAAGACTATTCAACACCACATCGTAGTCTCGGAGAACCGTCGAGAAGTCCTCCTTCGTGTAGTCGATAACAACGTCGGCGCCGAGGGCACGTACAAGCGCCTGGTTCTTTGTGCTGGTCGTTACGGCAACCTTGGCACCCAGATGTTTTGCCAATTGGATGGCGAAGGTGCCCACGCCCCCTGAGCCCGCATGGATCAGTACTTTCTGCCCCTTTTGCAAATTCGCTCTCTCGACCAGAACTTGCCATGCAGTCAAGCCAACCAGAGGTATGGATGCAGCCTCTTCCATGGACAAGGTCTTGGGTTTGATTGCCAGGTCCGCTTCGTTGACCGCAATGAGCTCTGCAAAGGTACCGATCTTGCTTTTATCCGGTCTCGCGTAAACCTCGTCGCCAGGCTTGAATCCACGCACGTTTACACCAACACGCATCACGACACCCGCCACATCGTTCCCGAGAATCAGCGGCAAACGGTATGGTAGAAGCATTTTGAACTCACCATCCCTGATCTTGGAGTCCAGCATATTTACACTCGTGGCATGGACTTGGACCAAGACCTCGTGCGGACCTGGCTCCGGGTCAGGCATCTCACGCAGCTGCAGAGGTTTACCTTTTCCGTACTGCGCTACAACGTAAGCCTTCATTGTGTCTGCTCCATGCCTTCATGGTGGGTTGAAGCAGTCGTTGCTGCCGGGGATGCATCGATTTGCCGGCACCCCTGCCCCTGATCCAGGCAGGCCAGTTCGACAGCCACCACGCTACTGCCTGGACGGGGAGGTAGCGTGCTGTCAAGGACGACCGAGGACTGCGGTTTCTTCGATGAGGCGCCATGTTCGTGAATCACGCCATACCCAAATACCGATAGCACGAGGGCAAAGACGGGAGCGGCAAAGATAACCATGCTTATCTCCAAATTGAATGTAGCGGCTGGCACGCGACCAGGGGCGCTTGATGCGTACACATCGGGATGGTCAGACGGGGAGTTCGTTGAACTTTCGCAAGCTCCTGTCGACGACGGATTCAGGAAGGAATCGTCGCAATGCACGGACCTGGCTGGCCTGTTTGCCTGCGGTGTAACGCCTTCTTGGCATCGCGGCCGTGGCAGCCAAAACCACAGCGTCCGCAACGATTTCTGGCGCATCTCCCGCATCCACCCATTTCCGCATCAACTGCTCCATACGATCGCGTACCACGTCGTAGACGGGGATTTGGCGGTCTGGCCGAATGATGTTTTCTTCAAATGAAGTCCGGGTAACACCAGGCTCGATCAACACAACCCGAATCCCTTGGGTTCGCAGCTCATGGTCAAGCGACTCAGAGTAGCCTTCGACGGCGTGCTTGGTGGCGGCGTAGAGGGCGTTGAAAGGGGCGGGAATCAGGCCCAATATTGAACTGACGTTGACGATCCGGCCTTGTCCCTGCTGGCGCATCAATGGCAGCACTGCGTTGCTTACCCGGATAACACCAAACACGTTCACATTAAACAAGGCTTGAGCCTGCTGCGTAGATGACTCTTCAGCACCACCAAGCAGGCCTACGCCCGCATTGTTGACCAGCAGGTCGATACGCCCGGCTTGATGCAGCACCTCTGCCATCATGCTCTGGACCGACGCATCGTCCGTCACATCGCAATTCAGCATGGTGACTCCGTCGACACCCTCGACAACTTCCTTGCGGCTGGTACCAAAAACACGATAACCCGCCTGCAACAAAGCCTGGGTCGTTGCACGTCCAATTCCTGACGACGCTCCCGTTACGAGCGCTACGCCCATTCCGATCTTAGTCATGGATCTCGTTTCCTATCTGTAGTGGCTGATTCAGCATGAAAGTGTTACTATCAATTCGATATCAACGTTACTACTAAATGAGTAGTAAGTCACTACTTAAATGATATGGACGACGAAAAATCTTCTGCCGCGGCCTGTCCCATCGCGCGCACCCTTGCTTTCTTGGGCGATGCCTGGAGCATGCTGATTCTTAGGGATGCCCATGCAGGGCTCACCCGCTTTGACCAGTTCCGCCAAAGTCTGGGCATTGCCCCCACGATCTTGACCAAACGGCTGGCTACGCTTACGGAGGAAGGGCTACTCGACAAACGCCGCTACTCGCAGCGACCACCCCGTGACGAGTACGTGCTGACAAGCGCGGGAAAGGACTTCCTGCCAGCACTCTTCATGATCGGCGCCTGGGGTCGCAAACACCGGGGGGAAGGAAAACTCACCCGCTTCTTCGATGCCGAAACCGGGACCGAGATTCAGCCGCTAGCCATCGATAAGGTGACCGGGGCGGAGATTGGAAGCCGACCCATACGGGTTGTCTTGCCGGACTGAAACACGGCCCAGACATATCAAGCCTCCCTGGTCCCCGTAGGCTGACCCGCCGGTCATTTCCCTCGCAACATCCGCCGTTAAGGTCCGCGGCCACATATGCATCGAACCGTGCCGGCAACGCACATGCCCGCTCGCAGGGCCAATCCCTTAAGGGCATTGCGCCATATGTGCGCCAGGGAATTCGATGTAATCCCTGTTCAAACCCCCCGCCACTGAGACATTCACTCGAGAAATTTCTGAAATCCATCTAATAAATTTCATGAATTAACCCCGTCAGCGCATGCTTCGCTCCAGCTACCGAGCCACCATTGAACGGCTCGATGGAATTGATCTTCGTATTTAAAATCAACCTACTGGAGCAAATCATGAACCTCTTCGCCCCCACCAAGATCGGCGCTATCGAAGTGCAGAACCGCATTGCCATGGCCCCGCTCACCCGTTCGCGGGCCGATATGGAAGGCGTGCAGACGCCCCTGGCCGTGGAGTACTACAGCCAGCGTGCCACTGCCGGCCTGATCATTGCCGAGGCCACCAATATCTCCCGCCAGGGTCGTGGCTATGCCTACACGCCGGGCATCTATACCGATGAACATGTGGCTGCCTGGAAGCGCGTGACTGACGCCGTGCATGCCAAAGGCGGCAAGATCGTGCTGCAGCTCTGGCATGTGGGCCGTATGTCGCATGTGAGCATGCAGGCAGACGGTATCGCCCCGGTGGCACCGTCTGCCATCCGCGCCGGCGGCAATGTCTTTACCGAGCAAGGCTTCGAAGCGCCCTCCATGCCGCGTGCGCTGGAGACCGGGGAGATCGCCGGCATCATCGATGACTACCGCCAGGCCGCTATCCGCGCCAAGCAGGCCGGTTTTGATGGGGTAGAAGTCCATGCCGCCAACGGCTACCTCTTGGAGCAGTTCTTGCGCGACAGCACCAACCAGCGCACCGACCAATACGGCGGCTCCATCGCCAACCGTGCCCGGCTGACGCTGGAAGTGACCGAGGCGGTGATCGAGGTCTGGGGTGCTGACCACGTGGGCCTGCGCCTCTCGCCGCTCTCCACCGCGATTGGCGATACCCCACTCGACAGCACGCCCATGGAGACCCACGGCTACCTGGTGAAGAAGCTGAGCGAGATGGGCCTCGCTTACCTGCACGTGGTGGAAGGCCAGCTGCATGACAGCGACGGCACCGACCTCTTCGATGTGAAGGCCCTGCGCGAACGCTTTACCGGCGCCTATATCGCCAACAATGGCTATAACCGTGAACGCGCTATTGATGCAACCGGCTCAGGCCACGCCAGCATGGTGGCCTTCGGCAAGCCCTTTATCGGCAACCCGGACCTGGTGGAACGCCTGCGCACCGAAGCCCCCTTGTTTGAAGCCCCGATGGCCGGCTTCTTCGGTGGCGGCGCCGAGGGCTACACGCAGTTCACGGGCCGTTGAGTCTGAACTAGCGGCGCAATACCTCTTGGGGTATTGCGCCGTTTTGTATCTCTATCGTCTGGCGCTCACCCGCCCGACACTTCCTTCGCCACCTCCGCCACCAGCCCCCGCAGCCACATATGTACCGGGTCGGTGCGGTAGCGCACATGCCAGGCCATCTCTACCGGGAAGGTGCCCAGCTCCACCGGCGAGGGCACGATCTTGAGCCGGGTGTCGCCCGCCAGCCGCCGGCAGATCAGGCAGGGCAAGGTGGCGCAGTAGTCGGTTGCCGCCACCAGCTCCGGCGTGGCCAAAAAGTGCGTGACCGACACTGCCACTTCGCGCCGCAAGCCGTGCCGCGCTAGGGTCTGCGCCAGGCCTACCCGTAGCCGCCCTGCCGGCAGCACATTCACATGCTTGAGCTGCTCGAACTGCTGCTTGCTCATGCGCTTGCCCACCGTGGGGTGGTCGGCGCGCACCACGCAGGCCAGGCTGTCGTCCATCACGTGCTGTACCACCAGGTTATCCGGCGGGTCGCTAATGCGGCCCAGCACCATGGCGGTGGTGCCCGATATCACGCCGGTCTCGGCCAGATCGGTGGCAAAGGGTGTAAGCCTGAGCCGTATGCCAGGTGCCAGCTCGCGCAGCCTGGCCACGATGGCCGGCACCATCACAAATTCCACATAGCTGTTCACCGCAATGGTGACTAGCAGCTTGGCCTGCGCCGGGTCGAACTCCTGTTGCCCCAGCACCACCTCATCCAGCCTCGCCAGCGCCTCGGCAATCACCGGCGCCAGCTCCTCGGCCTTTTGCGTGGGCTGCATGCCATAGCGCTCGCGTATGAACAGCGGGTCGCGCATCACGGTACGCAAGCGGGCCAACGAGTTGGACAGCGCCGGCTGGGTGATGCCCAGCCGCTCGGCCGCACGGGTCACATTGCGCTCTTCCATCAGGGCAACAAAGACAGGTAGCAGGTTCAGGTCGTACCGCATGGGGGTGCTCTCTGTAGGGGGCAGGCAAATACGGCGTGGCGTGAATTCTATTCACCAGACATTCATAACACGAATGTCTTGAATCCATTGAATAAATTACAGGAATGGCACCCTGGGCGCGCATGATCTCGCTATCGAGAACGGCAAGACACCGCTCCTCCCTGGCGAATCAACCATTAAAAGGAACCCATCATGGCACTCAAAGACCTTCTCCCCGGCAAGCTCGGCTTCGGTACCGCCCCTCTGGGCAATATGTTCCGCGACATCCCCGAGGCCGAAGCCTTGGCCACGGTAGAAGCCGCCTGGAACGACGGCATCCGCTACTTCGACAACGCCCCCTTCTATGGCGCCGGCCTCGCCGAGATCCGCATGGGTGAGGCGCTGGCCAGCAAGCCACGTAGCGACTATGTGATCAGCACCAAGGTCGGCCGACTGATCCTCGATGAGGTCGAGGATGTCAGCGCCCGCGACCTCGGGGAAAAGGGCGACGTGTTCAAGTACGGCCGCCCTAACAAGATCGTCAACGACTACTCGGCCGACGCCACCCTGCGCTCGATCGAGGACAGTCTCAAGCGGCTCAAGACCGACCATATCGAGATTGTCTGGGTGCACGATGTGGCGCAGGACTTCTACGGTGACGAATGGCTCAGCGTGTTCGAAAGCGCCCGCAAGGGTGCCTTCAAGGTGCTGGACCAGCTGCGCGACGAAGGCGTGATCAAGGCCTGGGGTTTGGGCGTGAATCGCGTCGAGCCGATCGAGACCCTGCTGGCGCTGGAAAACAACCGCCCGGACGGCTTCCTCCTCGCCGGCCGTTACACCCTGCTGGACCACGAGCGCGCCCTGCAGCGTGTTATGCCGGCTGTGGCCGAGCGTGGCCTGGGCATCGTCGTCGGCGGCCCCTACAGCTCCGGCGCCCTGGTGGGCGGCCCCAATTTCGAGTACGCCCCGGCCACACCGCAGATCCTGGCCAAGGTCGCCAAGATCAAGGCGATTGCCGACCGCTACGGCATCAGCATGAAGGCCGCAGGCCTGCAGTTCGCCCTGGCCAACCCGGCCGTGGCCGCGGTCATCCCCGGTGCCAGCAAGCCCGGCCGCATTGCCGAGGACCGCGCCGCGCTGAACGAGCTGGTCCCGGCCGACTTCTGGCGCGAGCTGCGCGCCGCCGAGCTGGTCCACCCCGCCGCACCGCTGCCTATCGCCGGTTGATCGACGCCTAGGCAAGCAAACGGCGCAAGCCCGCAAGAGTTTGCGCCGTTTTCATTGCAGGCCAGTTGGGACTACCCGTTCTTTACTGCGCCTTACCCGCCGCCTGGCGCTGCTCTGCTTCCAGCCGGAGCTGGTGCACCGTGGCAAACACCAGCGGCCTGGCCTCTTCGCAGCTCAGTTTGCCCAGGGCCTGGATATCCCGCGTCTTGCCAAGCTCACGAGCAACCAGATAGCCCAGGTAATAACCTCGCCGCGGGATCAGGCCGGTGTCATCCTTGCCGAACTGAAATAGCGGCGCGGCGTATTTGACATCGGTACTGGCCAAAATCGATTCAAGTTGAGCGAACGATGCCGCCAGCTTCTCATCCGTCCGGGCAACCAGGCCCTCCGGCATATCCAGCAGCATCTCCTTCAGGCTGGCATCCGGGTTCAACACCTTGGAAACATGCACCGCCAGCCCTTCAATCCAAAGCGGCTCCCACACACCACTCTGGGCGCAATCTCCAAAGGACTTCTGATGGTAGGTATGGAAGAGCTCATGGTGAAAGAAGGCCGCCTCGTTGCTGGTACCGTGGTAGCGCACCATCCCGTCCACACCAAAGATCAGGTATTGCTTACCCTTGAATTCGCGCGTGCCGCCGTCCATCTCACCCAGCGAGTGCAGCAACCAGGTCTCCCCACTGGGCCGGTAGTCCGGGAAGGCGGCGGTAAAGCTGGCGATATGCCGTGGCAGGTCCTGGTCAAACTGGGTCAGCTTGGCAAGGTAGGCCTCCCGCAGTGGGCCGAACTTCTCGATAGCATTGGCGATACGCTTGTCCTGCTCAGCCTCGGTGACCGCTCCCGCATAGCGCTCTACCCCGTAGAACTCGGGAAAGCGAACGGCAATGTCGGTCTTGAAGCGCGCTACCCGCTGCTCGCTGGGGAGATCCTTGCTCGCATCCCAAAGATCGACAAACTGCCGTGCCAGCTTCTTGACCTCCAGCACCGGCACCGGCTGCGCCCCCCGCTGTGGCAGATTGTCTGCCGCAGCGGCGACCAGCGCCGCCAGACCCAGCATGGCAACTCGAATTCCTTGCATCGACTCCCCCTCTTGCGTGCTTTTATTGGCGAGCCGGCACCATAGCGGACCACACCGTCAGAGGGAAGCCGTGTGCACAGCAAGGTAGCAGGCGTGGTCAAATTGCCGCATAGGGCATCGCCTGCTTGCTACTTACCGGGCTGCATCCGGGTGCAAATGCAGCGCCAGCCACATCGCGCCGTGTGAAGTACTGAGCACCATGTGCGGCGTTTTCGCGGGCAGAAAGACATAGTCTCCGGCCTTGAGCGCTTTCTGCTCACCCGCAATATCGAGCACCGCTTCACCCTGCACCAGCAGCACCCACTCGTCCTGTTCCTGCACATACTGGCTGGGGGTGATATCGCTGGAGCTGATGATGCGCTCCACCACCAGATTGCGATGCGCAAGCAGCACGTCAAAGCGTTCGCCGTTTACGGGTACACCCGCGTCATCAAAGAGGTTGCCTACGCTCATGCTTGCTCCTGCCTGGCCAGAATATCCCGCCGGAATTGGCGTCTTGCCACCATCTTGCCTACCGTTGAGTATCAGGGGAACTCCCTCGCCGCCAGCCACCTAAAGTAGATACCTGACGCAATGCTATAGACCCATGTCCGCCAACAGCCTCGCCCTCCCCGTCCGCGAAGTCCCGGCCGATGCCCCACCGCTCCCCCATGGACTGCTGCAGCGCCTGGCTGGTTTTCGATGGACGCGCAATCTGGTAGGGCAGGCTGGTGCAACGGTCTACCGCCTTGCCAAAGCGGGCGAGGCCGATCTTTATCTCAAGTACGCTTCAGCTGAATCCGTCAGCCAGCTGATCGACGAGATGACCCGGCTGCGCTGGTTATCCGGTTTGCTACCGGCCGCGATGCTGGAGTACTTCGAATGGACGGACAACGAGGCGTGGCTGCCCACCCGTGCCCTACCGGGCCGTACCGCCTACCAATGGCTGACCGAGGCACCAGAGCGCAGCGAGGCGGTCGTCACCGCCCTGGCCCAGTGCCTGCAAAGCCTGCATCTGCTGCCGCCTGAACAATGCCCCTACCATGCCCACCATAGCGGCCGGCTGGCCGAGGCGCGCCGCCGTATCGATGCGGAAGAGGTGGATGTCGACGACTTCGACGAGGAACGCGCCGGCTGGACAGCCGAGCAAGTCTGGCAGGCCATGACCCAGTACCTGCCGCTGATCCCGGACCCGGTAGTCAGCCACGGCGACTATTCGCTGGACAATATCCTGCTCGATGAACACGGCCAGATCACCGGCCTGATCGACCTGGGTCGCCTGGGGGTGGCGGACCGCTACCAGGACCTGGCCATCCTCTGGAACTGCCTGGCCGAATTCGGCCCCGAGCTACAGCAGACCTTCTTCAAGGCCTACGGCCTGGCCGAGCCGGACGAAGGCAAGCTGACTTTTCATCTGTGCCTTGACGAGTGCTTCTGAATGAAAACGGCCCCCGCCTCCAGCATGGAGGCAGGGGCCGTATCAAGGCAGCAGCAGCTTAACCGCGCTTGGGTATATCCAGGCCCTTCACCACCGCCGGTCGTGCCACGAAAGCCTCCAGCACGCGGTTCACGTTCTTGAACTTGCTGAACTCCACCAGCTCGCCGGCTTCGTAGAAGCCCACCAGATTGCGCACCCAGGGGAAGATGGCGATGTCGGCGATGGTGTATTCGTCGCCCATCACCCAGTTGCGGCCTTCCAGGCGTTGGTCCAGTACGGCCAGCAGGCGCTTGGATTCATCGAGGTAGCGCTGCAGCGGGCGCTTGTCCTCGTATTCCTTGCCGGCGAACTTATGGAAGAAGCCCACCTGGCCGAACATGGGGCCGATGCCACCCATCTGGAACATCACCCACTGTATGGTTTCGTAACGCTTGGCGGCGTCGGAAGGGATGAGCTTGCCGGTCTTCTCGGCCAGATAGATCAGGATGGCGCCCGATTCGAACAGCGGCAGCGGCTGGCCACCAGGGCCGTTCGGGTCGATGATGGCGGGGATCTTGTTGTTCGGGTTCAGTGACAGGAATTCGGGGCTGAGCTGGTCGTTGGTACCAAAGCTCACCAAGTGCGGCTCATACGCGAGGCCCAGTTCTTCCAGCGCGATGGATACCTTCACGCCATTGGGCGTGGGCAACGAATACAGTTGCAGCCGCTCGGGGTGCTGGGCGGGCCATTTCTGGTGGATAGGGAAGTCGGCGAGCTGGGTCATGGGGTTTCCTTGGCTGGGTAGGCACCGGGCCCGCTTTAGCGGCGGGCCTATCCTGCTTACGTGGTGGTGCTTTGCATAATTGCAAGCCAGGCAGGCATCAGTATTTGCCGGCCCAGAACAAGAGCTGCCCCTGCCAGGCCAAGATTGCCGCGGCAAGCCCTGCCAGCCACACCAGTGCATGATGGGCACGTTGCCAGCCGGTACCCGCGGTACGCCAGACCGCCAGTTGCGCACGAGCCAGCGGCAGCAGCATCAGGAGTGCCAGCCAAGCCGCCAGCTGCATGGCCCTGAGCACCAGCTGCAGACGGGAGTCCTGCAGCAGGCCGGCGCTCTGCCAGCAGAGCCCGCCCACCGCCAGGATGGCCCACGGGAGCACCGTAAGCAGTGCCGAACCGCGCGCCAACCACTGTGCCTGCCGCAGATCCGGCGGCAATACCCGGCTGCGGCCTGCATAACGGCGCAGGGCAGCCCCGGCGGGCCAGCCCAGCAGAGCCAGCAAGGCCACCGCCATCGCCCCACCCAGGACCCAGCGCCACAAGGCCATATCCTGGTACCACAGCACGCGCTCCAGCACCTGCATCCCTACCGTCCCACCCATGCGCCAACGTCCCTGCCCGTCCTGCTGGAAGTAAAGCTGGCGCGAACTGTCGTCGCCGTTCTGCCATACGCCTGCACCGCGTGGGCGGAAGACGATGGGCTTGCCATTGGGCCAGCGTGCTTGGTCCATGGTCAGCGTACCGTCTGCCGCCTGGCTCACCTGCACCTGGCTCAACAAGCTCAAGAGATACATGGGGCTGTGCTCATTGCGGCGGGTGTCGAGGTAGTTGCCGGCCAACCAGGGCATGGGTCCGGTATCCGCCTTCACCGCCGTCGGCGCGGATGGAAAGTAGCGCGCCATAAAGCGACGGAAGAACGCATCGCGCAACACCCGCTCGCCATTGCTGTTCTGCACGATGAATACGCCCACTCGCTGCTCGGGCAAGAGGTAGAGCCCACTGTGGAACCACATGGTATCGCCACCGTGGCTGATCACCCGCTGCCCAAACCCCGCCACCTCCCAGTAGCCCAGTGTCATGGCCGGCCCTTGCGGGTGCAAGTGCCAGGTAGGCGCCTGCATCTGCACCAGCGAGGCCGGCTGCAGAATACGTGGCCCCGCAGTCAGCCCACCGCTCAGTTCCGCCTGCATGAAGCGCGCAATATCGCCGGCGGTGGCCGACGCACTGCCGGCCGGCGCCACCCGGATAAGCTCGAAGGGCTGGGCTGCCTCGCTACCCATGCCGTAACCGCTGGCCATGGCAGCTGCCAGTTCATGGGGCAAGGGCTGGCGAAGGCTGGTGTGGTGCATGCCCAAGGGGTTGAGTAGGCGCTGGGCCACGTAGTCGTCAAAACTCAGCCCGCTGCGCCGGGCAACGATATAGGCCGCCAGCGTGGCGCCGTAGTTGGAATACGCCACGGTGCTGCCGGCCGGGTAACGCTGCAGCGGCACATGATTGACCACGTAGTCGCGCAGATCCAGGCTGGAGCCAGGCATGGCCCACATGTCCTGCAGCGTCTCCTCAAAGCCGGCCGTATGCGTCATCAGCTGGCGCAGGGTCAATGGCTTGTCGTCGCGCTTGGGCAAGGGGAAGTCGAGGTAGCCCTGTACGTCGGTGTCCAGGTCCAGTTGCCCCTGCTCCACCAGTTGCAGCACCGCAGTCCAGACAAAGAGCTTGGAGATGGAGCCAATGCGGAACAGCGTCTCATCCGCCACCACCGGCGTCTTGCGTTCACGGTCGGCGTAACCATAGCCGCGCGCCAGAAGCAGCTTGCCGTCCTTGACCACGGCCACCGCCATACCGGCAATATCGGCCCGCTCCATCTCGATCGGCAGATAACCGTCGACAAAAGCGCCGAGATCGGCAGCATCCAGCCGCTGCGCGGCGGCTGCCGCCTGCGCCACATTTCCCGCCAGCAGGCCGGCCGCCACTGCCAGGCCCAGCAGCACACGGGTCTGTCCCCACATCCATTTCCTCATGTCCACTCCCCCTCTTGCGGCCGCTCAAGCGGCTCAGGATGCCAATTGCAGTGTCGTGGTGGTCTTGTATTCCTGCTTCTCACCCGCACCGGAGGACGACCCCTTCTCGTCCTTGCGCAGCAGCACCAGGCGGTCGCCCACAACGGCGTAACGGCGCTCCTCGTCCGAGCGCTGCTCGAAGCTGATCACCACAAAGGCCCGGCCCGATGCATTCACGTGCAGACTGCTGGCCAAAGGGGTGCCATCGTTGGCAATCCAGATATCCAGGGTGGTATCGAACTTGCGCACGTATTTACGTGCCTCTTCAGAGAGCTTTTCCAGCGGCATCTCAAAACTCAGCTTGCGGGCCGGCTTGCCGTTGTAGCTATCGGCAGCCTCGGTCTTGAACACCGCGTCTTCCAGCTCGCGGCTCAGCGCCGCCGCCGCGGTGGTCATATTGCGCAGCTCTCTGTTGCCTACCTCACCCAAGGCATACAGGGTCGGTGTCTTGGCCTTCTTGTCCTTGCTCTTGGCGCGGTCCTCGGCATCCGCCCGCGCCAGGAGCTCCTTGCCGTACAGCACCTGCAGACCGCGGGCGCTTTCTTCAATATTGAAGTTGGCCTGGCCCTGCTTCTCCTGCGCGTCCTTACCGTCGCCCGTCTTGCGCCAGGATTTCACCTCCAAAGCCCCGCTCACCGGGGCCTGCCCCTGCAGGCGGGCCAAGGCACCCTTGAGGTCGGCCAGGCCATCGGCATGGCTGGTCAGCGAAGCGCACAGCAAAAGGCTAGCGGCAGGTAGGGACAGCGAGAGGCGAATGGGCAACACGTCACACCTTTATGGTCGATAGTGGGATAGATACAGCCAGACTGTGACGGCCAGTCTAGGAAACGGTTTCCCAAGCCACAACCAAGGCCGCGACAGAATGGACCGCCAATGGCACCAAACGCAGCAAAGGGCGACGAAATGCACCGCCTTCACACGACGCAAACCTGGTGCGCCCGGTGAGCGATGTGCGCAAAGGCGGTGCAAAGAGCGCGGTGTAATACCCGAGCGGCATGCACTGGCTCGGTTGCAAGGACAGGGTGCGGAACTTGCTTGCCGGGCCTGGTGCAGTACCCCGCCCAGCATTAAAAGAGGGAAAGCGATGGACAGCCTGCCACCGACCATCATCGATATCGAAGCTTCCGGCTTCGGCCCCGCCAGCTACCCTATCGAGGTGGGCTGTGTGTTGCCCGACGGCGAGAGCTACTGCACCCTGATCCAGCCCGAACCCGGCTGGCAATATTGGGACGACCGTGCCGAGGCGCTGCACGGCATCCAGCGCGACCTGCTGCTGCGCTGCGGCCGCAGCCCTCAGACGGTGGCCCAGGCGCTCAACGACAAACTACTCGGGCGCACGGTCTATACCGATTCCTGGTACCACGACTACACCTGGCTCAGCCGCCTCTTCGACGCCGCCGACACCTCGCCCCACTTCAATCTGCAGGACCTGCGCCTACTGCTGGCGCGCACCGATACCAGCCACTGGGATGCTGCCCGCCAGGCCGTGACCGAAGAGCTGCAACTCTCCCGCCACCGCGCCAGCAACGACGCGCGCATCCTGCAGTACACGGTAATGCGGGTAGTGCAACAGGACTGAACCGTGCCGCGGCCAACTGGACAGCGGAAATAGAATAAAGAACCGGCCTTCATCCGTTTGGGTGATGACAGAGTTTTGCCATTCAAGGCAGGCTGTAGCCTGGTAGCCTCCCTTGCTTCCCTGCCGACATACCCCTGCCGGGCGCCTGGCTGATTGAACGGTGCATTGTCCAAGCATCGGACTGCGTGGGATCCAAGGAGGCGGAATAGCGCATTGCATCCTAATCTGCTCTCAAATCATCCCATATTGCCCCGGCAACTTCGGGTCAGGAGCGTGTCATGCCCAAAGCGCCATTGCAGCATCGTCACATCACCCCACCCACTCAAGTGGCACAGCGCAAAAATGGCCAGCTCGCGGCAGCGGTCCACTTGCCGCTAGCCCAGTTGACCGCCATGGCCGAACGCAGCTCACAGGTCGAAAAATCGGCACAGCTCGCCACCATCGCAAAACGGAGTTCGCAGGTACGGAATCTGACCCAGATGGCAGAGATGGCCAACGATGCCAACACCGTATCGCATGGTGCACGCACGCCCAATCGAACCGGCCTGCCGGACCAGCTCAAATCCGGCGTGGAGTCACTCTCCGGCATGTCGCTGGACAACGTACGCGTGCACTACAACTCATCCCAGCCGGCCCAATTGAACGCCCACGCCTATGCCCAGGGTACCGACATCCACCTCGCCCCCGGCCAGGAAAAGCATCTGCCGCACGAGGCTTGGCACGTGGTGCAGCAGGCCCAGGGCCGGGTCAAACCGACCATGCAGATGAAAACCGGCGTGCCGGTAAACGACGACATCGGGCTGGAGCGCGAAGCCGACGTGATGGGGGCGAAGGCGCTGCAGGGCGGCTTGCCCGCGCCCGCAAAACATGAGCCCATATCGCTCTCGGGATCGGTGATGCAGGGCGTGCTCTATACCACCTTCACGAAACATGTATCACAGAAAGGCAAGTTCCTAGGTGATCCCGCCGCCTACCATATCCACGATGTGGGCGGCGTAATGCACTTCAAATACGGGACCGATGACCATTCTCGGGAAAATTTTGGCGACGGTGGCTGGAAATTTGTCTCAGGCCTGGAAAAGGCCATCGAAACCTGCAGCAGCTACGACCATGGAACGGGCAGCGATGTGGGCAAG
>NZ_DATCSC010000005.1:0-84861 GCF_036568685.1 Chitinimonas sp. | reverse complement strand
GCCATGGACTCGTTGCGTTCCACGTAGCGTTCCATGATGGCGTCGAGGATGTCATAGGGCGGCAGGCTGTCCTGGTCCACCTGGTTATCGCGCAATTCGGCCGAAGGCGGGCGAGTGATGATGCGCTCGGGAATGATCTCGGCGAGGCTGTTGCGGTAGAGGCCGAGTCGGTAGACCAGGGTCTTGGCAATGTCCTTCAGTACGGCATAACCGCCGGCCATATCGCCATAGAGTGTGGCGTAGCCGGTGGTCATCTCCGACTTGTTACCGGTGGTCAGCACCAGCCGGCCGCTCTTGTTGGAGAGCGCCATCAGGATCACGCCGCGGATGCGGCTCTGCAGATTTTCTTCGGTCGCGTCCACCGGCAGGCCGGCGAACTGCGGTGCCAGGGTGTTGGTGAATTGCTCGAACAGCGGTTCGATGCTGATCTCGTCGTACTGCACACCCAGCCGGCGGATCATCTCGCGCGAGTCGTCGAGGCTGATCTGGGCGGTAAAGCGGGTGGGCATCATCACCGCACGTACCTTGTCGGCGCCGAGCGCGTCGACGGCGATCGCCAGGGTCAGGGCGGAGTCCACTCCGCCAGAGAGGCCGATGATGGCGCCGGGGAAGCCATTCTTCTGGATGTAATCTCGGGTCGCCAGCGTCAGGGCCTGGTAGACCGCCGCCTCCAGGTTGGGCTGTGGTGCAATCTCGCCGGGCAGGATGTCGCCTTCGGCAAATTCGAGGTAGCCGGTGGCGACCTCGAAGCTGGGTAGCTGGGCGACCAGCTCGCCTTCGCGGTTCATGGCAAAGCTGCCGCCGTCGAAGACCAGTTCGTCCTGGCCGCCCACCCAGTTGCAATAGACCACCGGCAGGCCGGTCTCTTCTATGCGCTGACGTACGATCTCCTGACGTACGCCTTCCTTGCCCATATGGTAGGGCGAGGCATTGGGTACCAGCAGGATCTGAGCGCCCATCTCGGCGGCTTCCGAGGCCGGCTCCACATGCCAGATGTCCTCGCAGATCGGCACGCCCACGGTCACCACGCTGCCGTCATGGCAGCGCTGCTCATAGACGCAAGGCGTGGCGCCGGGGGTGAAGTAGCGGCATTCGTCGAAAACTTCGTTATTGGGCAGGACCATCTTCTGACCACGCGCCACGATGTTTCCATCGCGCATCACGGTGACCATATTGAAGCGTTCCTGGCCGATCTGCATGGGGTGGCCGACCACCAGGGTCACGTCATCGGCGGCATCCAGCAAGCGATCCATCTGCTCGTTGCAGGCTTGGTAGAAGCTGGGGCGTAGCAGCAGATCCTCGGGTGGGTAGCCGGCGATGGTGAGTTCCGGCACCAGCAGGATGTCGGCGCGCGCGGCACGGGCCTCGGCGATCAGTTTGATGACCTGGTCGGTATTGCCGGCAAGGTCACCGACGGTGGCGTTGAATTGGGCGACGGCTATTTTCATCATGGTCTGAGCCTGGTGCGGGTGCGGCATGGCCGCTGGGGTCTGTCTTGGGAGCGGATTCTACTCGTCGTCCGGCGCCTGGGTCTCGAACTCGGTAGGAGCGGGCGCCGGATGGGGTGGGTTGAGACTGAGCCATAGCAAGGCAATCAGCGCGCCCAGTGCCAGCAGCAGCTGCAGCCAGGCCCAGTGCCGGTGGCGTTTGGCCAATCGCTCCGGTGGCTGGTTGGCAATCAGAAAGGGGCGGCCATCACCTGGCCGGCGCAGCGTATGGCGGGCGGGCTCCAGTGTCTGCTGGCGGCGCTCGGCCAGCACCTCGCGTTCGGCATCGGCGCGCACGGCTTCCCATTCGACGGCGTCGATCTCGCCATTGCCGTCCCGGTCGTAGCGGGCCAGCAAGGCGGTCGGGTCGAGCTTCCATTCTGCCAGCCGGGCGGCCACCGCGGCCCGTAGGGCAGGCGCCTGCTCACTGGCGCGCAGACTGGCGAGCTCGCCTAGGGTGTAGAGCTGGTCATGCTCGAGCAATAGCCACTCGCCGTAGCGGTAGCCTTCCTGCACATGCTCGCTATAGCGGCTGGTGATGATCTCGGCGTGCGCCGGGTCGATCAATGCACTGCCGCTGCCATCCTCCAGCAGGAAGGGCGCATCGCTCTGGCTGCGCTGCTTGAGCCAGCTATACCCTTGGTGCTGCAACTGGTAGTGCTGGCCACGGCGAGCGGGCTTGCCAAGCTCAATCAGCTGGCCTTGGCGCGTCTTGCCCAATCGCTCCACCCGGTACCACAGGCAGGGCAGACCGGTCAGCGGCGAGTACACCGGCTGGCCTGCATGACGGCCGCGGCCGAACAGCTCCACATAGCCCTGTGCGGCCGAGGCGATGCGCGAGGTGGGTGTGCCGGCTATGGTGCGATAGCGTCGCCAGTCGCGCATCCAGGCCCACAGGCTCAAGAGAGTGGTCAGTGCCAGCATGGCCTTGAAGGTCCAGTGCTCCAGCCGGTGGGTCAGGTACAGCAGGGGTAGCCAGGCCGCGGCGGTTAGCAGGCGACGCCAGTGTGCAATCAGGAAGTGGTGCGACATGGTGGCGAGGTGACCGGCTTGGACGGCCACCGAACAATCAATGGAACAGGGCCTTCATATCGACGTCGCGCTTCTCTTCACTGGCGAACTGCAAGGGTTGTGCGCTCGGGAACGTGAATACTTTGGCCAGGAGCACGTCCGGGAACTGCTCGATGCGCACATTGTTGATATTCACTGCCTCGTTGTAGAACTCGCGGCGGTCGGCAATCGCGTCTTCCAGCCCGGTGATGCGCTGGATCAGATGCTGGTAGTGCTCATTGGTCTTGAGCTCTGGGTAGGCCTCGACGGTAGCGATCAGGTTGCCCAGGCTGGCGCGCAGACGGGTTTCGGCCTGGCCGAGCTGGCCCAGGTCGTGCAGCTCACGGGCGCTGGCCACGGCGGCACGTGCTTCCATCACCCGGGTCAGGGTGGCTTGCTCGAACTGGGCGTATTGCTTGCAAGTCTCGACCAGCTTGGGCAGTTCCTCATGCCGCTGCTTGAGCAGTACGTCGATATTGGACCAGGACTTGACCACATTGTGCTTGAGTGCGACCAACTGGTTGTAGAGCATGACCAGATAGACCAGGGCCAGGACAAGAATGGCGAGCAGGATAAGCAGGGGCATGGGAGTTTGCAGCTTCTCTTATCTATATAAGGGTAGTGTTACTTACCAGCATAGAGCACAAACATGGCCGGGCGTTTCTTGAGCTCCGGTCGTGGCTGGCTCTTCCAACGTGATAGTGGTTGGGAGACGACCAGTTCATCGTTGCAGCTCAGGTCGCGCGCCACGGTCAGCTGGGTAGTGGGGCGGCAGGCTTGCAGCACAGCGTCGACCATGGCGTCGTTGCGGTAGGGTGTTTCGATAAATAGCTGCGCTTCGTCCAGCTTGGCGGAGTCGCGCTCCAGCTCCCGCAGCCGTTCCAGGCGCGGCCCGGCTTCAACCGGCAGATAGCCATGAAAGCGGAAGCGCTGTCCGCTGGCGCCTGAGGCCATCAGCGCAAGCAGGATGGAAGAGGGGCCGACCAGGGGGACCACGCGTATGCCTTGCTGGTGGGCCAGGCGCACAAGATTGGCGCCGGGGTCCGCCACGCCGGGGCAGCCGGCCTCCGAGATCAGGCCCACGTCCTGGCCGGCGAGCAAAGGCGCCAGCAGGGCCTTCAGTTCCGCATCCTTGGTGTGCTCGTTCAGTTCCTGCATGGCGAGCTCGGCCATCATGCGCTCCGGCCCGTACAGCTTCAGAAAGCGCCGCGCCGTCTTGGCGTTCTCGACTATCCAATGACCGATCCGGTTGGCGGTGCTGCGCACGTCGGCGGGCAGGATGGCGTCGAGTGGGCTGTCGTCGCCCAGTGGAGCGGGGACCAGGTAGAGGGTGCCGTGGCTCATGGCAGGCTCCAGCCTTCGGCACGCAACATATGGCATAGCTCGATCAGCGGCAGGCCGATGATGGCGGCCGGGTCGCTGCCTTCCATGGCGTCTATCATGGCCACCCCCAGGCCCTCGGTCTTGGCGCTACCGGCACAGTCATAGGGTTCTTCACGTCGCAGATAGGTGTCGATTTCAGCTACGCTGTAGTTGCGCATGCGCACCTGCCAGGGCACGACGCGCTCCTGGGTACGGCCACTGGCACTGTTATGCAGCGCCAGGGCGGTATGGAAGACAATGGTCCGGCCGCGCATGGCGCCGAGCTGCGCAAAGGCGCGCTCGTAGTTGCCGGGCTTGCCCAGTTGCTGGCCGTCGAGGAGTGCGACCTGGTCGGAGCCGATGATCAGTGCGTCGGGATAGCGTCCGGCCAGCGAGATGGCTTTTAGGCGAGCCAGGCGGCTGGCGGTTTCAGCGGCCGTTTCGCCAGGCAGCGGGGTTTCGTCGCAGTCCGGCGCGGCGGCCTCGAAGGGCAGGCCCAGCCGGCTCAAGAGCTCGTGGCGGTAGCGTGAGGTGGAACCGAGGATCAGCTTGGGAGTGGACATGAGGCGTAGCTTCCTGCCTGTGCGTCACGTTGCTGAACGGTCACGCAAAGGTAGATATGTTTTGACGTTTCAAGGGGATGGAGTATATCATTCACCGTTTATGTCCGACCTCATCTTCGACAACGCCGAATTTGCGCGGCTGAAACGTACCCTGCGTGGTGAGCTGGCCTTGGCCCAACTGCCCCGCGTCGCTTCAGAAGTGCTGTCTGGCGAAGTGATCGAGTATGTACTGGTAGGCGGCACCGACAAGTACCAGCGTTATACGCTGGACCTCGGGCTGACCGGCCATCTGGCGCTCAGGTGCCAGCGCTGCCTCAAGGCGGTGGACTTCGATCTGGACGTGGCCACGCACTTCACGCTGTTTGCCGATGAAGCCCGCCTGGAGACGGCCGATGCCGAGGATGACGAGCTGGAAGGCCTGCTGTTCGAACAACAGTTCGACCTCTTGAGCCTGCTGGAGGACGAGATTCTGCTGTCGTTGCCCTATGCGGCCGTGCATGAAGCATGCGAGGCCCAGGTGGCGGCAGAACCGGCCGATGTGCCGAAGAAGCCGAACCCGTTTGCCGTGCTGGCGGATCTCAAAGGCAAGTTGCAGCGCGGCGAACACTAGTTTTTGTTATTTTCGAGTTTGATTCAGGAGCACAACCATGGCCGTTCAACAGAACAAAAAATCCCCGTCCAAGCGCGGCATGCATCGCGCCCACGACTTCCTGACCGCCCCCGCGCTGGCCGTTGAGCCGAGCACTGGCGAAGCCCACCTGCGTCACCACATCAGCCCGAACGGCTTCTACCGTGGTCGTCGCGTGGTCAAGGCCAAGGGCGAGTAATTGTCCTTTGCTTCGGCAAGCAATGCCAAAGGCGCGCTCCCAACGGGGCGCGCCTTTTTGTTTCAAGCTAGCGCTTGGCGCTAATCGCTGTAGCTCGTAAGCTCCCTGCATGGAAATCACTGTCTCTATCGATGCTATGGGCGGCGACCACGGTGCGCACGTCACCGTGCCGGCCGCGCTCAAGTTCCTCAAGGCTCATCCCGACGTCAACGTGGTGCTGGTGGGTCTGCAGGATGCCATCGAGGCCGAGCTGCGTGCCCGCCATGCCAAACCCGGCCCCCGCCTGCGCATTCATCATGCCGGCGAGGTCGTGGCCATGGACGAGGCGCCGCAACTCGCTCTCAAGAACAAGAAAGACTCGTCGATGCGCGTGGCGATCAACCTGGTCAAGACCGGGGAGGCGCATGCCTGCGTGTCGGCGGGGAATACCGGCGCCTTGATGGCGACCGCCCGCTTCGTGCTCAAGATGTTGCCCGGCATTGAGCGCCCGGCCATCGCCAAGATGCTGCCGACCACCCGTGGCGCCAGCTGCGTGCTGGACCTGGGGGCCAATGTCGATTGCACTCCCGAGCAGCTGTACCAGTTCGGTGTCATGGGTGCCATGCTCTACGGCGCGCTACAGCATAAGGACAAGCCCTCGGTCGGCCTGCTCAATATCGGATCTGAAGAGATCAAAGGCAACGACACCGTCAAGGAGGCTGCCGAGCTGCTCAAGGCCTCCAAGCTCAACTTCCACGGCAACGTGGAGGGCAACGACATCTACAAGGGCACAGTGGATGTGGTGGTCTGCGACGGTTTTACCGGCAATGTGGCGTTGAAGACCTCGGAAGGCCTCGCCAAGATGCTGACTGCCTTCCTCAAGGAGGAGTTCTTCAAGAGCTGGTGGCGCAAGCTGATCGCCGTGGTGGCCATGCCGGTGCTGATGAGCTTTCGTCATCGCATGGATCCACGGCGCTACAACGGCGCCAGCCTGCTGGGCCTGCGTGGCATCGTGGTAAAGAGCCATGGCGGCGCTGACCGCTACGCCTTCTACTGTGCATTGGAACAGGCGCTGGAGGAAGCGCGTTCCGGTGTACTGCACCGTATCACCGAGAGCATGGCCGACCACGTCTCGCAAAGCGAGACGGCCGAGGCCTGATACTCAGCTGTATCTGTTGCGGCAGGGGTGATCCTCCTGCCGGATTTTTGACCGGGGTGGCCATGTCCCGCCCCGGCGAGACCCTAGCGTACCGCCGCAGGCTGCGGCGGATGGAGAGACCGAAGTGCAGTATTCCCGCATCGCCGGGACTGGCAGCTACCTGCCGGCCCGTATCCTCACCAACGCCCAGTTGGCCGAGCAGGTCGAGACCAGCGACGAATGGATTGTTTCCCGTACCGGCATCCGCGAGCGTCGCATTGCTGCGCCGGATGAGCTGACCAGCGACCTGGCGCTGCAGGCCAGCCTGAAGGCCATGGAAATGGCCGGTGTGACGGCTGACGAGATCGACCTGATCATTGTCGCCACCACCACGCCTGACGTGGTCTTCCCTGGTACCGCCTGTATCCTGCAAGACAAGCTGGGCATCCACGGCTGCCCGGCCTTTGATGTGCAGGCGGTCTGCGCGGGCTTTGTCTATGCATTGGCCACGGCCGATCAGTTTGTGCGCGGTGGCATGGCCAAGACGGCACTGGTCGTCGGGGCGGAAGTCTTCTCCCGCATCCTCGACTGGGAAGATCGCGCCACCTGCGTGCTGTTTGGCGACGGTGCCGGTGCTGTGGTGCTGAAGGCCTCGGATGAGCCCGGCATCCTGACCACCAAGCTCAAGGCCGACGGTCGCTACCGCAACATCCTGACTACGCCGGCCAGCATCATGCATGGCGATGTGCAGGGTAAGCCCTTCCTGCATATGGATGGCCCGGCGGTATTCAAGTTCGCCGTCAAGGCGCTGGCTGAGCTTGCTTCCGAAACCCTGGTGGCAGCTGGCCTCCCGCAGAGCGAGCTGAGCTGGTTGGTGCCGCACCAGGCCAATCTGCGCATTATCGAATCCACCGCCAAGCACCTGGGGCTCAGCATGGACAAGGTGGTGATCACGCTCGATCGGCATGGCAATACCTCGGCCGCTTCCATCCCCCTGGCGCTCGACGAAGCTGCCCGTGCCGGCCGCTTCAAGAAGGGCGAATTGATGATGCTGGAAGGCATAGGCGGCGGTTTTGCCTGGGGGTCGGCGCTGCTGCGCTGGTAGTTTCGGGCAGGGGCGTTCAGTCAAACAAGCGCCTGCTTGCTAGCGGTGGGCGCACATGACGGGTACTATCCGCGCGCATTTGTCTGCAACGTCGTCGAACTACGGAAGGCCGGCATGTTCAAACTGTACGGTACGCCGTTCTCGAACTACCACAACAAGGTCAAGTTGGCCTTGCTGGAGAAGGGCGTCGCCTTCGAGGAGCTGCCTGCTGCGCCCTCGCAGGCGGCGGACTATCTGGCACTGTGCCCGACCGGTAAGGTGCCTTACTTCGAGACCGACGCCGGGCGCTTTTGCGAATCGCAGGCTGCGCTGGAGTACCTGGAGGAATGTTACCCCCTGGTTGCGCTGCTGCCTAAGGATGCCTTGGCTCGTGCCAGGGTGCGGGAGCTGATCCAGATACTGGAGCAGGATGTGGAACTGGCGGCCCGCCGCCTGCTGCCGCATGTGCTGTTCGGTGCACCGGTGGCCGATGGAGTGCGCGAAGAAGTATCCCGGCAGCTCGATCGAGGCTTGGCATCGCTGAGCCGGGTGGTGCGCTTTGCACCCTGGATTGCGGGTGAGCAGTTTACCCTGGCGGATTGCGCGGCGGCCGTGCATATCCCGGTGGTGCAGCACATTACTGCCCAGGTCTATGGCCGCGACTGGTTCGCCGACTTGCCGGTGGCCGCCTATCTCGAACAATTGCAACACCGTCCGGCCTATGCTCGGGTGCGTGCTGATCAAGACGCAGCCCGTGCTGCGCGCGGACGCTAAAGAGGAATCCCAAACGATGACACTCGCCTTTGTATTTCCAGGCCAGGGCTCGCAAGCCGTTGGCATGCTCAATGCCTTTGCCGATCTGCCGGTGGTGCAGCAGACCCTGGCTGAGGCCAGCGATGCATTGGGCTTTGACCTGGCGGCCATGATCGCCGCAGGCCCGGTCGAGGCGCTCAACGCCACCGTCAACACCCAGCCGGCCATGCTGGCTGCCGGTATTGCCACCTATCGCGCCTGGTTGGCACAAGGCGGTCGCCAGCCGGACGTGCTGGCCGGCCACAGTCTGGGCGAGTACGCCGCCTTGGTGGCAGCCGGTGCACTGGATTTCAAGGACGCGATCAAGCTGGTGCGACTGCGTGCTGAAGCCATGCAGGCTGCCGTGCCGGAAGGGCAGGGCGGCATGGCCGCCATCCTGGGTCTGGACGACGATGCCATTCGCGCTGCCTGTGCCGAGGCGGCACAGGGCGAGGTGGTCGAGGCGGTGAATTTCAACTCCCCCGGCCAGGTGGTGATCGCCGGTAGCAAGGATGCCGTAGCCCGCGCCTGTGAGGCCTGCAAGGCCCGCGGCGCCAAGCGTGCCCTGCCGTTGCCGGTATCGGTCCCCTCGCACTGCGCACTGATGAAGCCGGCAGCGGAAAAACTGGCGGCAGCACTGGCCCAGATCGAGATCAAGACCCCGGCCATCGCCGTGATCCACAATGCCGACGTGGCGGCCTATACCAACCCGGCCCAGATCAAGGATGCGCTGGCCCGCCAGCTCTACAGCCCGGTGCGCTGGGTGGAAACGGTGCAGAAGCTGGCCGCTGACGGCGTGACCGTGGTGGCGGAGTGCGGCCCGGGCAAGGTGCTGGCCGGCCTCAACAAGCGTATTGTCGATGGCCTGCAGGCCGTTGCCCTGACCGAACCGGCTGCCTTCGAGGCGCTCTCGGCTGCGCTGTAAAACGTTTTTTTGTAAGGGAGACGCCTATGTCCCTGCAGGGCAAAGTAGCTTTGGTAACCGGTGCATCGCGCGGCATAGGCCGGGCGATTGCCGAGACGCTGGCGCGTGATGGGGCGACCGTGATCGGTACCGCCACCAGCGCAGCTGGTGCGGAAGCCATCAGCGCCTATCTCAAGGAGCAAGGCCTCAGCGGTACCGGTCTTGCGCTGAATGTGAACGACAGCGCTGCCGTGGACGCCGCCTTGGCCGACATTGAAAAGCAGCACGGCGCGATCGCGGTGCTGGTCAACAATGCCGGCATCACCCGCGACCAGTTGCTGATGCGCATGAAGGAAGAAGATTGGGATGCCGTCATGGATACCAATCTGCGCTCGGTCTACCGTCTGTCCAAGGCCGTGTTGCGCGGCATGATGAAAGCCCGTTGGGGGCGCATCATCAGCATCGCTTCGGTAGTGGGCGCGTCCGGTTCGGCAGGTCAGACCAACTACGCCGCCGCCAAGGCCGGCATGATGGGCTTCACCCGCTCGCTGGCGCGTGAGGTGGGCAGCCGCAATATCACCGTCAACTGCGTGGCACCGGGCTTTATCGATACCGATATGACCCGTGACCTCGCCGAGGACTACAAGCAGAAGCTGCTGAGCCAGATTCCGCTGGAACGCTTGGGCCAACCGCAGGAGATCGCCGATGCGGTCGCCTTCCTGGCTGGCGACAAATCCGCCTACGTGACGGGCAATACCCTGCACGTAAACGGCGGTATGTTCATGAATTGATTGGGGATTTTACCCTTTAACTTGTGCAGCGCGTTTTTTGCTAAAATGCGGGCGCTTTTGACCATCCAACACGAAAGGTTTGGGTTCAAGAATGGAAAATATCGAACAACGCGTGAAGAAGATCGTCGCCGAGCAACTGGGCGTCAACGAAGCCGATATCAAGGCCGAATCGTCTTTTGTTGAAGACCTGGGCGCCGACTCGCTCGACACCGTTGAACTCGTGATGGCCCTCGAAGAAGAATTCGAGTGCGAGATTCCGGATGAAGAAGCCGAAAAGATCACCACTGTTCAGCTGGCTATCGACTACGTCAAGGGTCACCTGGGCAAGTAAGTCGCAGCGAGCCTGACCTTGCTGGCAAGGCTCTCTGGTATGCAGGACCCCGACACGATGGCATCGTGGCGGGGTCTTGTTGTATCTGCCGGTCGATTTGATCGGTTGCTTGTTTGAGTTGCAAATGGCAGTGTTGTCATGCGGGCGTGCCAGGCTGTGCACCGCTTGCCTTGATTAGGAACTTTCATGTCCAAACGCAGAGTTGTCGTCACCGGCCTGGGCCATGTGTCCCCCGTCGGCAACGACGTCACCACGGGCTGGGCCAACTTGCTGGCCGGCAAGAGCGGCATCACCACCATCACCCGCTTCGATGCGAACGACCTGGCTTGCCAGATCGCCGGTGAGGTGCGCGATTTCGATATCACCCAGTACATTTCGGCCAAGGATGCGCGGCGCATGGACCGCTTCATCCACTACGGCATCGCCGCCGCCCTCGATGCAATCAAGGATTCCGGCCTCGACGACGTGCCCGGCCTCGACAAGACCCGCGTGGGCGTCAATATCGGTTCCGGTATTGGCGGTCTGCCGCTGATCGAAGAAACCGGTGTGGATCTGATGGAAGGTGGTCCGCGCAAGATCGGTCCCTTCTTTATTCCCGGCTCGCTGATCAACCTGATCGCCGGCCATGTTTCCATCATCAAGGGCTACCAGGGACCGACCTACGGCATCGTCTCCGCCTGTACCACCGGTGCGCACTGCATTGGTGACGGCGCCCGCATGATCCAGTATGGCGACGCTGATGTGATCGTGGCTGGTGGTGCCGAGGGTGCCATTGCCCGCCTGGGCATCGGTGGCTTTGCCGCCATGAAGGCCTTGTCGACCCGCAACGACGACCCGGCCACTTCCTCGCGCCCCTGGGATAAGGGCCGTGACGGCTTCGTGATGGGCGAGGGCGCCGGCGTGCTAGTGCTCGAAGAGTACGAACACGCGGTCAAGCGCGGCGCCAAGATCTACGCCGAGCTGATTGGTTTTGGCATGAGCTCGGATGCGTACCACATTACTGCGCCAAGCGCCGAAGGCCCCGCCCGTGGCGTGACCAACGCGCTGCGCGATGCCGGCATCAATGCCGACCAGGTGCAGTATGTCAACGCTCATGGCACCTCCACCCCGCTGGGCGATGCCAACGAAACCAATGCCCTCAAGCTTGCGTTTGGCGACCATGCCTACAAGCTGGCGGTGAATTCCACCAAGTCCATGACCGGCCACCTGCTGGGTGGTGCCGGTGGCGTGGAGGCGGTGTACACCGTGCTTGCCATCCGTGACCAGAAGAGCCCGCCGACCATCAATATCTTCGAGCAGGATATCGAGGCGGGTTGTGATCTGGACTACGTGGCCAATACCGCGCGGGATATGAAGATCGACGTGGCGATCTCCAATTCCTTCGGCTTTGGCGGCACCAACGGCACGCTGGTGTTCAAGCGCGTCTGATATCCGGGCTTGCCAAGCAAGACGCCGCGCGGGAGACTGCGCGGCGTTTTATTTTGCCTAGATTGCGATGCCTACCCTGTCGCTTGCCGCGGCGCCCGACCTGTTGGCGCTGGCCTCAGCCTACCCGGCTGACTTTCCCTACCTGCTGCAATCGGCCGGCGATACCGGCTGGGACATCCTTTTTGCCTTGCCCGAATCGGTGCGGGTCTACGGTGCGACCGAAGGCCATGCCCTTTACGAGGACCTGGCGGCGATCCCGGTTGTACCCGAGCGGGAACCCACTGGCCTGCCTTTCAGCGGCGGCTGGTTTACCTACCTGGGTTACGAATGGCTGGAGACGCTGGAGCCCAGCGTGGCGGCACGACATGACCAGGACTTTCCGCTGGGCCTGCTGGCCCGCGTACCGGCGGCCATCCTGGTGGCGCGCGATAGCGGCCAGAGCGTGTTGGTGGCGGAGAGCGAGGCGCAGCTGCAGCGGCTGCAGGCGCGGCTGGCGGCGATCCCTGCGCCTGCCTGGCGGGAGATCAAGCTCGCCGGCTTGAGCGAGGACGAGCCGGGGGCCTTCCTGGCGGGCACCTTGCGCTGCAAGGACTATATCCGCGAGGGTGACGTCTTCCAGGTCAATCTCTCGCGCGGTTGGGATGCCACCCTGGCCGACGGCGCCGGCCCGCTGGATTTGTTTGCCCGCCTGCGCGGTGCCAACCCGGCGCCGTTCTCGGCCTATGTGGACCTGGGGGGCGGTCAGGCCATCGTCAGCTCCTCGCCCGAGCGGCTGGTGCGCATAGACCGCACCGGCAGGGTGGAGACCCGGCCTATCGCCGGTACCCACCCACGTTCGCCCGACCCGGCCGAGGATGCGCGTCAGAAGCAGCGGCTGATCGAATCGACCAAGGAGCGGGCCGAGCACATCATGCTGATCGACCTGGAGCGCAATGACCTGGGTCGCATCGCCGTGCCCGGTACGGTCAAGGTGGACGCGCTGATGGATGTGACCAGCTACACCTATGTGCACCACATCGAATCCACCGTCAGCTGCCAGATCCGGCCCGGCCTCAATGTGGCCGAGGTGGCGCGGGCGCTGTTTCCGGGCGGTACCATCACCGGCTGCCCCAAGGTGCGCTGCATGCAGATCATCCGCGAGCTGGAGGAACGCCCGCGGCGTGCCTATACCGGCAGCCTGGGCTATATCAACCGCGATGGCTCGCTGGATCTCAATATCCTGATCCGCACCTTTATGCAGGATGGCCAGCAGCTGTATTTCCGGGCTGGTGCCGGCATTGTTGCGGACAGCGATCCCGAGCGCGAACTCAACGAAACCCGCGCCAAGGCGCGCGGCCTGTTGCGGGCTTTGGGTGTGACGCAATAAAGTGGGGTTTTGCGTCCCCAGGAGTGCCCAATGTCCTTGCATTCGTCTTCGCCGAGCTGGCTGGCCGGCGTGCTGGCAGCGGGCCTGAGCCTGGCCGCTATCGCCGAGCCGCAGACCCTGACCACACCCCGCGGCGCGACGATCTCGATACTGGCGGACCTGCCGGAAGGGGAGGGGCCCTTCCCGGCCTTGGTGCTTGCTCCGGGTCAGGGCTACCACATGCAGATGCCGTTGCTGGCCAAGCTCTCGACAGCGTTACGCGGGCGTGGCGTGGCGGTGCTGCGCTTTGACTGGGCCTTCTATACCCAACAGCCCCAGCGTGGTGAAGTCTCCGCGGATCTGGTGCCGGAACTGGAGGATATGGCGACCGTGCTCGCCCATGCCCGTCAGCATGCCCGCATCGATCCCAAGCGCATCATGGCCGGTGGCAAGTCGTTGGGTAGCCTGGTTGGCTGGCGCTTGCTGCAGCAGGAAGGCGGGCTCAAGGCCGGTCTGCTGCTGACCCCGGTATGCAGCCGACAGGAGCCTGGCGGGGTGGTGGTTGGTGAGCTGGCCCGCAACTACCCCGGCCTGGAACAGGAAGACCGGCCGTTGGCCTGGATAGCCGGAGAGCGCGACCCTTACTGCGATGCGCCGCTCCTGTATCAGTTTGCCGGTAGCGCCGGCCGTAGCGTGCGGGTCAGCCTGATCGGTGGTGACCACAGCTTCAAGGCCGGGCCGCCCGGTGAGCCGGAAGTCGATGCGCAGAGTGCGCGCAATATCGACCTGGCGGTGCAATTGGCGACCGACTTTGTCGTGACGGCACTCAAGCCGTGAGCGAGCCGCGCGTTCTGATCAATGGCCGGATGGATGACCGGATCGCCGTTGCCGACCGTGGTCTGGCCTATGGCGACGGCGTGTTCCGTACGATCCGCTGCGAGGCCGGCCGCCTCTTGGCCTGGCAGCGCCATTACGCCAAGCTGCAAGCCGACTGTGCGGCCTTGGGCCTGGCTTGCCCGGCCGAGGAGGCCTGGTTGGCCGATCTGGCGGAGCTGGCGCCTGTAGATGCGGCGATCAAGCTCACCGTCACCCGTGGCCGCAGCGCCCGTGGCTATGCCGTCGATCCCGCCGCATCGGTCACCCGTATCAGCCAGACTGGCCCTTTGCCTCCCTATGCCGATGCTCTGCGCGAGCAGGGCGTGACAGTACGACTCTGCAGCACCGTGCTGGGCATACAGCCGGCCTTGGCTGGCCTCAAGCACCTCAACCGGCTGGAACAGGTGCTGGCGCGGCGGGAGTGGTCCGACCCCGCCATCTTTGACGGCCTGATGTGCAATCCGCGCGGCGAGGTAGTGGAGGGAGTCATGACCAACCTCTTCATCGTCGAGGGCGACCGGCTGCTGACGCATCCGCTGGCCGACTGCGGGGTGGCCGGGGTCGTGCGCAGCATGCTGCTGGAAGCCGCCGCAACGCTCGGTCTACGGCAGGAACTGACAAGTTTCGACACCCAGCGCCTCTTGGCGGCCGATGCGGTGCTACTCAGCAACAGCCTGGCCGGCATTGTGCCGGTGGCCTGCCTGGGTGAGCGCCGCTGGCAGAACTTTACCCTGGCGCAACAATTGCGTACGGCCGTGGTTTTGCAATCGCTCAAGGAGTCCCTGCCATGTACGGCCGCCTGATTCTGCTCTGCCTGTTGCCACTGACCGTGCTTGCCGCCAGCAAGCCGGCACCCAAGGAGGAGCCCATCGTCCTACCGGACAAGTACGCCCCTATCTTCTACGAACACCTGCAAGGCAAGGAGAAAGAGCGTTGCGAGAAGTATGTCGGGGAACTGACCATGATGGAAAAGCGCAAGCGTATGGGCATGGTGCAGAACTGGGACAAGGAAAAGATGGAGAAGAAGCAGCAGAAGATTGCCGAGGACTACGATCGCTACTGCCTGCGGCTGCAAAAATAGGCGCCGCACAATATCCTTTTTAATCAACGACTAAGCCGACTTCTGGGTCGGCTTTTTCACGAACGGTATTGCCACCAATATCAGGAATGTTTAAATTTCCAGAAAATTCTGGAAATTGAAGTATGAACCTGACCCCGCTGGCCGAACGCTTTGTACTGCACTTTGGAGAAATGGGCTCCCGTTGGGGCGTGAACCGTACCGTGGGGCAGATCTATGCGCTGCTCTACATCAGCGGTCGCCCGTTGTGCGCCGACGATATTGGCGAGACGCTGGCCTTCTCGCGCTCCAATGTCGGCATCGGCATCAAGGAGTTGCAGGCCTGGCGGCTCGTAAAGCTAGTACATCTGCCGGGCGACAGGCGCGACTACTTCGAGCCGCCCAAGGATGTCTGGGACATCTTCCGTGTGCTGATGGAAGAGCGCCGTCGGCGCGAGATCGAGCCGACCCTGTCCATGTTGCGCGAGGCCCTCTTGGAAAAGCCGGAGAGCGAGGCTGATCGTATTGCCCAGGGCCGCATGCGGGAGATGCATGAGCTGATCGAGCTTACTACCGGCTGGCTGGACGATGTGCAGCGGCTCTCGCCCGAGACTGTAATCAAGCTGATGCAGCTCGGTGCCAAGGTACAGAAGGTGCTGGAGCTTGCCGATAAGCTCAAGTTCGGCAGCCGCGACAGTGAGGGAGCCGCTTAGTATGTCCGAGCCACCTACCATCCCCAGGCCATCTCCCCAGGGCTTCTGGCGCCGGCTGCGCAGCCGGCCCCGGCTGTGGTTGGAGCTCAGTCTGATCGTCATCCTCAAGGTTCTGCTGCTCTATATCGCCAAGCAGCTCTGGTTCAGCCAGCCCCTGGCGCCGCATATGCGGGTCGCGCCCGAGCGCATCGAGCAGCAGTTCTTCGGCCAAGCAGCCACTCCAGTTTCACCTTCCCCGGAGCAACACAATGATCTCCCCCGATGACGTGGTGGCCTTGTCACGCCTGCAGTTCGCGTTGACGGCCATGTTCCACTTCCTGTTCGTGCCGCTTACCCTCGGGCTGAGCTGGATCCTGGTGATCTGCGAGACGGTCTATGTCATGACCGGCCAGCAGGTCTACAAGGACATGACCCGCTTCTGGGGCAAGCTCTTCGGCATCAATTTCGCCATGGGTGTGGCCACCGGCCTGACCTTGGAATTCCAGTTCGGCACCAATTGGGCCTACTACTCGCACTATGTGGGCGACATCTTCGGCGTGCCGCTGGCCATCGAGGGCATCATGGCCTTCTTCCTCGAATCCACCTTCGTCGGCATGTTCTTCTTTGGCTGGGAGCGGCTCTCCAAGGTCAAGCACCTGATGGTCACCTTCCTGCTGGCCTTGGGTACCAATCTCTCGGCACTGTGGATATTGATCGCCAACGGCTGGATGCAGAACCCGGTCGGTGCCGAGTTCAACTACCACACCATGCGCATGGAGCTGACCAGCCTGGCTGAAGTCTTCTTCAACCCGGTGGCGCAGGCCAAGTTCGTCCATACCGTGGCCGCGGGTTATGTCTGCGGCGCCATGTTCGTGCTCGGTATCTCGGCCTTCTACCTGCTCAAGGCGCGCGACACCGGCTTTGCCATCCGCTCCTTCGCCGTGGCGGCGGGCTTTGGTCTCGCCTCCTCGCTTTCGGTCATCGTGCTGGGTGACGAGTCGGGTTACACCACAGGTGAAGTACAGAAGGTCAAACTGGCCGCCATCGAGGCCGAATGGGAGACCCAACCGGCGCCGGCTGGCATCACGGTATTCGGCTGGCCCAATCAGAAGGAAGAAAGAACCGACTACGCGGTCAAGATCCCCTATGTACTGGGTCTGATCGCTACTCGCAGCGTCGATAAGCAGGTGACCGGCATCAAGGACCTGAAGGAAGAGCACGCGTTGCGCATACGCAGCGGCATACTGGCCTACGAGGCGTTGACCCGGCTCAAGCAGGGCGATACATCGGACGCTACCAAGCAGCAGTTCGAGGCCCATAAGGCCGACCTTGGTTTTGGTCTGCTGCTCAAGAAATACACCGTCAAGGTGATCGATGCTTCCGAGGCGCAGATCGCCCAGGCGGTCGAAGACACCATCCCCAACGTTGCACCGCTGTTCTGGTCCTTCCGCATCATGGTCGGGCTGGGCATGCTGTTCCTGTTTATCTTCGCCGCCAGCTTCTGGTTCCTGATCCGCCAGCGTCTGGCGCCGCAGCGCTGGCTGCTGCGGCTGTGTGTCTGTGCCATTCCCTTGCCCTGGGTGGCGATCGAGATGGGCTGGTTCGTGGCCGAGCATGGCCGCCAGCCCTGGAGCATCAGCGGCATCTTGCCTACCGCCATGTCCGCCTCCAGCCTGGACCCCGGCCAGGTCTGGTTCAGCCTGGTCGGCATCTGCAGCATCTACCTCGCACTCTTCGTGGTGGAGATGTTCCTGATGCTCAAGTACATCCGGCTCGGCCCCGCCAGTCTTGCCACCGGCCGCTACCACGGCGAAACCCCTGCCCATACGCCCGCCTGAGGAGGCTGACATGCTCGACTATGCAACCCTCAAACTGATCTGGTGGGGCCTGGTGGCGGTGCTGCTGATCGGCTTTGCGCTGATGGATGGCTTCGATATGGGCGTGGCCATGCTCTTGCCCTTTGTCGGCCGGACTGACGAAGAGCGGCGTGTTGCCATCAATGTGGTCGGTCCGACCTGGGAAGGTAATCAGGTCTGGCTGGTGCTAGGGGCGGGCGCGGTATTCGCCGCCTGGCCCCTGGTCTATGCCGCCGGTTTCTCGGTGTTCTACCTTGCGCTGGTGCTGACCCTGGCGGCGCTATTTCTGCGTCCGGTCGGCTTTGACTACCGCAGCAAGCTGCCCAACCCGCGTTGGCGCGGTTTTTGGGACTGGGGCCTGTTTGTCGGCGGCCTGGTACCGGCGCTGGTGTTCGGCGTGGCCATCGGCAACCTCTTCATGGGCGTGCCCTTCCGCTTCGACGACAGCATGCGGGTCAGCTACGGTGGCGGCCTCTGGCAACAACTCAACCCCTTCGCCCTCTACTGCGGCTTGGTATCGGCTCTGATGCTGGCGTTGCACGGTGCTGCGCTCTTGGTACTGCGTACCGAAGATGCTGTCTGGCAGCGCGCCCGCCGTTTTGCCATGGGGCTGGGTGTGGTACTGGCAGCGCTGTTTGCGCTGGGCGGCGTGTGGCTTAGCCGCATGGATGGCCTGGTACTGGCCCAGGTGGCCGATGTGAACACCGCGCTGTCGCCGTTCCAGAAGACCGTCACATACGCCCCGGGCGGTTGGCTGGCCAACTACGGCCACTGGTCTTGGCTGTGGCTGGCGCCCACTCTGGGCGTAACGGCGGCGCTGCTGACCAGCTTCTCCGCCTGGCGCGGCTGGCGCTGGCCCAGCTTCCTCGCCAGCGCTGCCACCATCGTCGGCATCCTGCTCACGGCCGGGCTCTCGCTGTTCCCCTTCGTACTGCCCTCCAGCCTCGACCCACAGAGCAGCCTGACCGCCTGGGACGCCGTTTCCAGCCACAAGACCCTGGGCGTCATGCTGGCCGTGGTGGCCGTCTTCCTGCCCATCGTGGTGAGCTACACCGCCTGGGTCTACCGAGTCATGCGCGGCCCGGTCACGGTCGAGCAGATCCGCCGCGACACCCATACCGCTTACTGAAAGGACACCCTCATGTGGTACTTCACCTGGATACTCGGCCTGGGCCTCGCGCTGGCCTTCGGTGTCATCAACGTGATGTGGCTGGAGGCGCACTATGCCTTTGGCCAGCGTGACGAGGCGGAGACCCGCCGCCGCTTCGAGCGGTTTAGGAGGTAAACGGGGCTGGGCGGAGTCGCTGCACTTCATCGGTTCAGCGGCTATCGCCGCTAAACGGCAACACCTTCTAGTAAGTGCAGCCGTCGCAGATCTGAAGCTTGGCCTTCTTGAAGGGCTTAAAACACCACCCCGGCCCGCAAGATGATGTTCGCGTACGGCGAACACTCGCCCGTCCGCACCACAGCCCGCGCCGAGCGGGTCAAGAGCTTGAATTCCTCGTGCGATATCGCCGTCACCGGCGTCGTGCCCAGCAGCGTTGGGATGCGCTCGGCCACTGCCGGATTGCGGCCGGCCAATTCGCTCGCCACCACCACATTCTCCACCTGCATCTCGCTGAGCACCACCTCCAGTACATCCACAAAGCGCGGCAGATCGCGCGTGATGGCCAGGTCGATACGCTGCGGCCCGGCCGGAATGGGTAGACCGGCATCGCCGATAACCAGCATGTCGCCGTGGCCCAGGGTGGCGATCACTTCCGACAGGGCGCTGTTGAGCAAGGGCGTGCGCTTCATGGGGTCTGCTCCAGCCAAGTGGCTTGATGGGGGTAGGGGGCCAGCTCCTGCCGGTAGGGCAGGGCGGGCTGGGCACCAGGGCGGGTCACGCTGACTGCGGCGGCACACATGCCCAACTGGGTGGCTTCATCCAGCGTCAGGCCCTCGGCCAGACCGGTAGCCAGGCCGCCGATAAAGGTGTCTCCGGCAGCGGTGGTATCCACCGCCTTGACCTGCAGCGCCGGCCAGTGGCGTATGCCTTTATCGTCGGCGATCAGCACGCCCTGCGCGCCCAGGGTGATCAGCACATGCCGGCAGCCCATAGCGCGCAGCTGGCGGGCGGCTACGGCGGCACTGGCAAGGTCGCTGACCGTGGTGCCGGTCAAAAGGCTGGCCTCGGTCTCGTTGGGGACCAGATAACTCACTTGGGCCAGCATGTCCGCCGGCAGGCTGGCGGCCGGGGCCGGGTTCAGCAGCACCGGTACACCGCGGGTGTGGGCCAGGGCAATGGCGCGACGGTTGGTCTCCAGCGGGATTTCCAGCTGACAGATCAGGAGTCTCGCCTCACCGATCAGATCGGCACGCTGGTCGATATCGGCCGGCAGGATGTGCAGATTGGCACCCTGGGCCAGCACGATGCGGTTCTGCGCTGCATCGTCGACCATGATCATGGCCACGCCGGTCTCCACCGTCTTGAGCAGCTTCAGTTCCTGGGTGTCGACGCCGGCTTCTTGCAGGGCACCATGCAGCGCCCGGCCGAAGTCATCGTCACCCACCCGGCCCATCATGGCGGCCTGACCGCCGAGCTTGGCACAGGCCATGGCCTGGTTGGCCCCCTTGCCGCCACCGTAGGTGTTGAACTGGTGGCCGATCAAGGTCTCGCCAGCGTCCGGCACGCGCGGCAGGCGCATGACCAGGTCCATGTTCAGGCTGCCCAGTACGCAGACGGTCTTGTTTGATGGCTGATTCATAGTGCTTACTTTGCAGGGTGGTAGCGGGCGGTGGACTGACGCAGCTTCAGCTCCGCCTGCAGGATACGCCGGGCCGGTGAGCGCCGCCGGGACTGGATGCGCTCGAGCAGGAGTTCGGTGGTGGCTTGGCCCAAGGACGACTTGGGCTGTGCCACCGTGGTGAGCGGCGGGCTACTGAAGGCCGCCAGCTCGATATCGTCAAAACCGATCACCGAAATGTCTTCGGGGACCCGCAAATTGGCTTCGTGCACGGCACACAGTGCGCCGATGGCCATCAGGTCGTTGGCCACGAACACGGCGCTGGGGCGCACCGGCTTGGCCAGCAATTCACGCATGGCCGCATAACCGCCCTGGCTGGCGAAGTCGGCATGCAGCAGCGGGCAGTCGATCTCACTCAGCTTGGCCTCGTGGCAGGCGCGCTGCCAGCCGGCGATACGCTCGTCGCTGGGCGCCAGACCCAAGGGGCCGGCGATGCAGGCAATGCGGCGATGGCCCAGCTCGGTCAGGTGGCGGGTAGCGAGTGCAGCGCCATTGGCATGGTCAACTTCCACGAGGTCGCTATCCACACCGAGGATCTCCCGGTCCACGATCACCAACGGTCGGTTGAAGCCGGTCAAGAGCTTGCGCAGGTCGGCATCTTCGCCGGCCGTGACCAGGATGATGCCATCCACCCGCTTTTCCACCAGTACGCGCAGATAGCTCGCTTGCTTGCGCGGGTCGTCGTCGGTGTTGCAGAGGATCAGATTGAAGCCAGCTGCGAAGCAGCGCGATTCGATCTCGCGCAGCACCTCGGCGAAGTAGGGGTTGGAGCTGTTGGGCAGCAGCATGCCTATGGTGTGGGTCACATCATGGCGCAGGCTGCGCGCCACTGCGCTCGGCACATAGGCCAGCTCGGCAATGGCCGCTTCGATCCGCGCCCGGGCGTCTGGGCTCACGAAGCGGGTATTGTTGATGACGTGTGAGACCGAGCTGACCGATACCCTGGCCCGTTCGGCGACTTCCTTCATGGTGCTCATGCGCGGCGGGCCTGGCGGCTGCGGTAGCCATCGAGCACGACGGCGGCGATGATCACGCAGCCGGTGACGATGCGCTTGGCCGGGTCACTGGCGCCGATCTGGGCAAGGCCAGCCTCCAGGAGCGAGATGATCAGCACGCCGAAGAAGGTGTTGACCACCGAGCCACGGCCACCCATCAGGCTGGTGCCGCCGATCACCACCGCGGCGATCACCTGCAGCTCGATGCCGGCGCCGGTATTGGGGTCGGCCGCTTCCAGCCGCGAGGTCTGGAACACGCCGGCAAGGCCCGCCAGCGCGCCGGTCAGCGCGAACACCAGCACCTTGATCGGGCGCGGGTCGATGCCGGCTAGGCGCATGGCTTCCTCATTGGTGCCTATGCCTATCATGTAGCGGCCCAGCACGGTTCGGGTCAGCAGCAGCTGGCCGGCGATCACGATCAGAAAGGCCAGCATAAAGGCCGGTGAGATGCCGCCCAGCAAGGGGGCGCTGAGCCAGTCGATGGCGCCGCCGATGTACTGGGTACGCGAGTTCGTGGCGATATAGGCGCCACCGCGGGCGATCTCCAGCATGCCCAGAGAGACGATAAAGGTCGGCAAGCGCCAGGCTACGCTGACCATGCCGGTCAGAAAACCGCAGCCCACACCGACCAGCATGGCCAGGAACATGGCGGGTAAGAGCGACCAGCCCCATTGCGTCATGGCGATGCCTATGGTGGCACCGGCCAGCGCCATGACCGAACCGACCGAGAGGTCGATGCCGGCGATGATAAGCACAAAGGTCATCCCCACCGCCATCACCGCGATGGCCGGGATGTCGTTGGCGATGGTGGTGAAGGTGCTGGTGGTCAGGAAGTATTCGCTCAGCGAGCCGAACAGCACGATCATGGCGGCGATCGCCAGCACAAAGCCGATATAGCTGCCGAAGGTGGCACGTAGCCAGTTGGGTTGGGTCTTGGTCATCGCTTCAGTTCTTTACGAGAGTCCATGGGGCGAACGTTACGCAGCGGCGCTCAGTGCGCAGCGGCGGCCTGCGGGTCGCGGTAGCCGCTGAAGGCGGCATCCAGCAGCGCCTGCTGGCTCCATTCGCCGCGGCGGAAGTCACCAGCCAGCCGGCCGGCGCTCATCACCACAATGCGGTCACAGATCTGCATCAGCTCGCGCAGATCGCTCGATACCACCAGGAGGCCCTTGCCGGCATCAGCTTCCTGCGCCATGCGCTGGTAGATGTCCTCGCGTGCACCGATATCGACGCCACGGGTGGGCTCATCCAGCAACAGCACCTGGCAGTCGCGGTGCAACCAGCGCGCCAGCACCACCTTCTGCTGGTTGCCGCCGGAGAGTTCCCCTACCGCCTGGGCGGGGGACTGGCAACGCACGCCCAGTTCGTCGATATAGCGGCGGGCAATCTGTGTCTCGCCACCAGTACTGAGCCAGCCGCGCCGTGAGACCGAGCGCAGGTAGGCGAGAGTGGTGTTGAGGGCGATGGGCAGGCCCAGCAGCAGACCCTCGCGCTTACGGTCTTCGGTGATCAGGCCTATGCCCTGGGCAATCGCCTGCTTAGGCGAGCCGATACGGGCCGGACTTGAACTGTTGTTGAGGTAGACGTCGCCGCCATCCTTGCGGTCTGCACCAAAAATGAGCCGCAGCAGCTCGGTGCGGCCTGCACCTACGAGACCCGCCACGCCGACGATCTCGCCGGCATGCACGGTCAACGAGACCTGTTGTACCGCCTCGGCGCGGCTAAGGTTTTCCACCCGCAGTACCGGCTGGCCCAGTTGCCCTTGGCGGGCCAGGCCTTCCTGCACATCACGGCCCACCATGCGGCGGACGATGTCGTCCTGGCTCAGGCTGGCCATGGGTTGGGTATCGATATGCCGGCCGTCGCGCAGCACGGTCACGCGGTCGGCGATCCGTTGCAGCTCGTCGAGCCGGTGGGAAATGTAGATCAGACCCACACCGCGGGCCTTGAGCAGGACAATCTGCTCGAACAGGCGCTCGACCTCGCGGTCGGTCAGCATGGCGGTGGGCTCGTCCAGGATCAGCAGCTTGCAGTCGCCCACCAGATTGCGGGCAATCTCCACCATCTGCTGGTGGCCCACGCCCAGCTCACCCACCAGTGTGTCGGGACGGATGTCGGTCAGGCCGATTGCGGCCATCTGCCGCTCGGCCAGGGCATGCAGTTCCTTGCGGCGGATCAGCCCGGCCCGATGGGGCAGGCGCTCCAGCAGCAGGTTCTCGGCCACCGTGAGGGTGGGGATCAGGCTCAACTCCTGCATCACCATGCGCACGCCCAGGGCTTCGGCAGCGGTGCGTGAGGCTGGCGCATAGGCTTGCCCGTTGAGCTGCATCTCGCCGTGAGTCGGGCTCACAAGGCCGGCGATCAATTTGGAAAGCGTACTCTTGCCGGCGCCATTCTCTCCGGTCAGGGCCAGCACCTCACCGGCTGCGAGGTCCAGATCGACATCTGCCAACACGGGGGTTACATAAGTCTTGCCCATGCCACGCAGGCGCAGCAGGGGAGGGATTGGGGCCGCCATGAGGACTCCAGATATGCGAGGAGGACCTGGAAGCCCGTAGCACGGGCTTCCAGGTGGGCCGTTAGGCCATCTTTCTTTGCGTGATGCGTACTACGTGATTACTTGGTGATCAGCGTGACCTGGGTCTCGACGACCTTGGGCAGGTTGGCCTGCGGGGTCTTGGCGGCCAGCGACTTCAGTGCCAGCTCGATGCCGAACACAGCCTGCTTGGCGGCGTATTGGTCCACGGTGGCCAGCACACGGCCGTCGGCCAGCATGGGCTTGATGGCCGAGATATTGTCGTAGCCGATGACCTTGACCTTGCCGGTCTTGCCGGCGGACTTGATGGCCGACACGGCGCCGAGGGCCATATTGTCGTTACCGGCCAGCAGGGCCTTCAGATCAGGGTTTTCACGCAGCATGGCGGCCGCCACGGTGTTGCCCTTGTCGATCTCCCACGAGCCCGACTGTACGCCCACCACAGTGATGCCTGCAGCCTTCATGGCGTCCTGGAAGCCGGCAGTGCGGTCCTGCGCGTTCTGGGTGGTGGAAACACCTTCGATGATGCCGACCTTGTCGCCGCTCTTCAGCTGTTTGGCCAGGTAGTCACCGGCCAGCTTGGCGCCGGCGCGGTTGCTCGGGCCGATAAAGGGCACGTTGATCTTCTTCTCGGTCAGCACGGCATCGGCCAGCTTATTGTCGATATTGATCACCAGGATGCCTTTGTCGATCGCCTGCTTCACCACCGGCACCAGGGCCTTGGAATCCGCCGGGGCCAGCACAATGGCGTCCACGTGGTTGGCGATCATCTGTTCAACGATCTTGATCTGGTTGGCGGTATCGGTCTCGTCCTTGATGCCGTTGGCGATCAGGTCGTAGCTTGCGGCGTTCTGCTTTTGGTGGGCACGCGCACCGTCTTCCATGGTCTGGAAGAATTCGTTGGCCAGCGATTTCATCACCAGTGCCACCTTGGGCTTCTGCGCAGCCAGCGCGTCAACCGAGGGGAAGGCGAATAGGGCGGCCGAGAGGGCCAGCAGCTTGAACGTGGTGCGACGTTGGTTCATGTCTCATGTCTCCGTTTTGGATTTGTCTGCATGCACGGGCGCAACGGTGGCAACCGATTGCGCAATCGTTTGCGCGGCGTAGTGTGGTGACACGGACAACGGTTGTCAAATGGGTTTTTGGCGCTACAAGGCGGGATTTGCGACGGCGCCGAGTAAGATGTTGCGGCGCGAAACGGCAATAAATTCAATGCATACAATGGCATGCTGAAAATCGTGCTGCAGCGCAGCTACGGCGTGCCACTGGTCGAATCCAGTAGTTTCGTAGTGCTGGACTACATGCTCTAGATGCCTGGGTCAGGCGTGCATTTGCCCACAGCGGGGTGGCGGGTTTGCTGTCTAGCTTGGTAGTCCATCGGAAGCGGATGGGAAGGGGCGGGCGCCAAGGTAAAACAGGCAGGCGCTCACCAGGGGGTAGGCGCCTGCCTGTTTTTTGGGCAAACCGTCGCTTTGCCTTACAAATCTGCCACTAAGCGTGGCCATACAGTGCAATCCACCGACTTATGCACAGCCGCCGTGGGCTATTGCCAGAGCCGGGCCTTAGTTGCGGGCCAGCCGCTGCAGGCTCTCCACCGTCTGGTGCAAGCTTTCGATCGCGGCTTGGTCGGCGCGCACGCCCTGCATGATCTGTGCGGTGATGGTGTCGAGCTGGCCACTGGCGGCCGAAATATCGCCCGATAGCCGGCTCTGCTGCTTGAGCGATGCAGAGATGGCGCCGGTCGATTCACCGACCGAGTCGGCCGCGCCGCTGATCTTCTCCAAACAGAGGCCGGATGCTTCAGAGAGCTGCTTGACCTCCTGGGTGATGGTATTGGTCTCGGTCAGCGCTTGGCGGGCGCGGCTGGTTACCGTGTTGAGGCCCTCCATCATCCCGCCGATCTCCTTGGTCACGTTCTGTACGCGCGAGGCCAGGATGCGCACTTCGTCCGCCACAACGGCAAAGCCACGGCCCTGCTCGCCAGCTCGGGCGGCCTCGATGGCGGCGTTGAGCGCCAGGAGATTGGTCTGCTTGGCCACGTCTTCGATCACATTGAGCGCCTGGCCGATCTCGCGGGTGGCGTCGAACAAGGTACCCAGCTCCTCGCCCATCTGCCGTATGCGCTGATCCAATTCGCCTATACGTGTACTGGCTTGTCCGGTCAGTTGCACCCCCTCGCGGGCCGCGCTACGAGAGTGCTGGCCCAGTTGTTCGGTCTGCTCGGCAAAGCCAGCGGCGCTATCCATTTCTGCTGCCAGCCGCTCGATCGCCTCGCGGATCTGTTTGACCTGTTGTTGCTGGCCGCTGATCGCGCCCTGGGCAAGGCCCACCGACTTGCGCATGCCGCCGCTGGCCTGTTCCAGCTGGCGCACCAGGGCGCTGCGCTCGGCATCGCCCTTGCGGTCTTCAGTCGGGGCTGCGCTTAGGCGCCGCTGCGCTGTCTCCAGTTCCTGCTTGAGTGAGAATGCATAGGCACCGGCGGCAACGGCCGCCAGGACGGCGAGTATCAACAGCACAAGCAACAGAGACATCGAGGGCTCCAGTCAGAAGGGAAGGGCCGGGCTAGCACAAGGGCGAGCGCAGCCTATGACGGCGCAATATAGAGCCAAATCGACAGTGGGACTAGGCCGGGCGGGTCACGGCGTAAAATTGCCCGGCGATGGCGCAGCCTGCCTCCTTGCGTAGTACCACTTCCTGGCGGATCAGCAACTGCAATCCGGCTGCCTGCAACTGCTCGGCCAGCGCTTGCGGCGCGTGGCTATAGCGGCCGCTGGTATTGAGCCAGTAGGGCGGCACATCCTGCCCCTCCAGCTTCTCGGTACTGAACAGCAGCAAGCCACCTGGCTCCAGGCTGGCGTGGAGCCGGGGCAGCAGCACATCCAGCCGGCCTAGGTAGATAAAGGTATCCATACAGGTGATCAGCGCGTAGCGCGCAGGTAGGGCGGCCAGAAAGTCGCCGATATCGGCCCGCAACAACTGGTCGTACACGCCGCGCTGCCTGGACTGGGCCAGCATGGCCTGGCTCAGGTCCACGCCGCTCAATTGATCTACATAGGGCCGGATGGCCTCGCCCACCTGGCCGGTGCCGCAGCCGAGGTCCAGCGCCTCGCTGAAGCGACGCCCTTTGGGCTGCGCTGCCAGATAGTCGGCCACGAGGCCAGGGCCGGCATAGTCCAGCCGCTGCAGGATGTCGTCAAAGCTGTCGGCGAAGGCATCGAAGGTCGCCTCCACATAGGCGGGGCTGCAGCGTTCCGGTACTGGCCCACCCTGGTAGGCGGCCAAAAGATGGCTGGCCACCGGGTGGCCGGGCTCTTCTGCGAGCCATTGCTGGAACAGTTGCACCGCTTCTTGCGGCCGGCCCAGCTCATGGTAGGCCTGCCCCAGGAGGATGCGCGAGGTACCGGCCCCGGCCGAGGCGGCAATGCCGCGGTAGTTGTAGTGGCGGGCCTCGGGGTAGCGGGCCAGCTTGAGGTAGAGCGAGGCCAGCAGAAAGTAGGCGTCGCCACACTCCGGGTCCAGCCGCAGGGCCATGTCGTAGCACTGCTCGGCATGCTGGGGCTCGTCGGCAGCCTCGAAGGCGGCGCCCAGATTGGTCCAATAAAAGTAGCGTCGATTGTCGAGCGCAATGGCCCGGGTAAAGGCGGCAATGGCGGCTTCGCCCTCGCCCTGCTTGACCAGCACGATGCCGAGGTTGAAGTGCCATTCGGCGTGGCTGCCATCGAGCGCAATGGCGGCGGTCAGTTGTTCGCGTGCTTCATCGAGCTGGTCGCGCTGCTGGAGCAGAAAGCCCAGGTAGTGCCGGCTGGCAGCATCGTCGGGTTGGTGCTCCAGCAATTGGCGGTAGAGCGGCTCGGCGGCGGCGAGGTCACCGGCCAGGTGGTGCTGGACGGCGGTGGAGAACAACACGGGGCGCTGCGCAGGTTCAAGCATGGCTTCCCTCCGGTTTGCGCGCTAGTGAACGCCTGGGTCGTAGGGGCCGTCAATCGTGGGACCCGCTTGCTATGGCCTTTGTTGCGCCGCCTACTACAGTCGGGTGGTATTCGGCGAAAACAATATAAACAAGCACTTATCTGAACTGCTGCCGCCCGGCGCAGTCTCCCTGATGTCCGCTGGCCGCTGTCTACAATCCCAGGCATGCCCCGGCAGGCAACCCGCAGAAGTAAGACCCGATGTCCCCGCGTATCCAAGCTCAGCAACTCGCCGCCAAATTGATGCCCGCTGCCGAAGCGGCCGCCTTTATCCGCCCCGGCATGACCGTGGGCATGAGCGGCTTTACCGGCTCCGGCTACCCCAAGGCCGTGCCGCTCGCCTTGGCTGGCCAGATCGAGGCGGCCCATGCCAAGGGCGAGCAGTTTGCCCTGCGCATACTGACCGGTGCTTCCACCGCCCCCGAGCTCGATGGCGCGCTGGCCAAGGTGGGCGGTATCGACTTCCGCCTGCCCTACCAGTCAGACCCTGAGCTGCGTGTCCGCATCAACCGCGGCGAGATCGAGTACATGGATATCCACTTGGGCCAGGTGGCGCAGTACACCTGGTTTGGTTTTCTGGGCAAGCTCGATATGGCGGTGGTCGAGGTCGCCGGCATTCTGCCGGACGGCCGGCTGATTCCCTCCACCTCGGTCGGCAACAACAAGACCTGGCTGGACCTCGCCGACAAGGTGATCATCGAGGTCAACAGTGCCCAGCCCATGGGGCTCGATGGCATGCATGACATCTACTACGGCACCGCCTTGCCGCCGGACCGCAAGCCCATACCCCTGCTGCACCCCGGGGACCGCATCGGCGAGCCCTATCTGCGGGTAGACCCGGCCAAGGTCGTGGCCGTAGTCGAGCATCACGGCCCGGACCGCCTGGGCAACTTCAGCCCGCCGGACGAAACCAGCCTGCAGATCGCCGGCCACCTGGTGGAATTTCTGCGCCACGAGATCCGCCAGGGCCGGCTGGGCCCGCAGCTGCTGCCGCTGCAGTCTGGCGTGGGCAATATCGCTAATGCCGTACTGGGTGGTCTGCGCGCGGGCGGCTTCGAGCAGCTGACCGCCTTTACCGAGGTGATCCAGGACGGCATGCTGGACCTGATCCGCACCGACACCATACGCATGGCTTCGGCCACCGCGCTGTCCTTGAGCCCGGCCGGGGTGGTGGAGTTCGGTCGCAATATCGAGCACTATCGCAGTCGTATCGTGCTCAGGCCGCAGGAGATCTCCAACCATGCCGAGCTGGTGCGCCGGCTGGGCTGTATTGCCATCAACGGCATGGTGGAGGCCGACCTCTACGGCAACGTCAATTCCACCCATGTAGCCGGCACCAGCATCATCAACGGCATCGGTGGCTCGGGCGACTTTGCCCGCAATGGCTTTTTGTCCTGCTTCGTCACTCCCAGCACGGCCAAGAACGGCGCCATCTCCTGCCTCGTACCCATGGTCAGCCATGTCGACCATACCGAGCACGATGTCAGCGTGATCGTCACCGAGCAGGGCCTCGCCGACCTGCGCGGCCTCTCGCCCAAGCAGCGCGCCAAACTGGTGATAGAGAACTGCGCCCACCCGGACTACCGCCCCCTGCTGCAGGACTATTTCGAGCGCGCATGCCGAGATAGCAAAGGCAAGCACACGCCCCATCTCTTGGGTGAGGCGTTGTCCTGGCACGAGCGCTTCCTCGAGCGCGGCAGCATGAAGTCTGCAAGCTAGCTTGAGGTCAAATGGACAAGGCCCCGCTCAGGCGGGGCCTTGTCGTTTGCGCTGCCTTACTTGCCCGGCGCGGGGATAAAGCGGGTGAGGGCGCTCACCACGGCTGCGGGTTGTTCTTCCGCCACCCAGTGGCCAGAATTGGCGATCTGGACCACCTCGACATGGTCGGCCACCTGCTTCAGGTGCTCGCCGATGATGGGGCCAAAGCTCTGGTCTCCCCCCACACCCAGTACCGGCATGGTCAACTTTTGTTGGGCGAATTGCTGGTTGGTCTTGGCATCCAGCGGGAAGGCACGGTAGTACTCAAAGCCGGCGCGCAGCGCGCCGGGTACCGCATATTCGCGGGCGTAGACCTCTTCCACCTCATTGCTGAAGGCGCTGGCGTTGACCGACTCCGAATTGTGGAACCACTTGAGGAATTCCCGTTCGCGGCCAGCAATCAGCATCTCTGGCACATCCTGCACCGCAAAGAAGCGGAAGTGCCAGGTACGTGGCGAGCGGGTGATCTGCTCCCAGGGCTCGATGCCGGGCAGCGGTACATCCAGGATGGCGAGCCGGGCAACCTCGCTGCGGTGCTGCGCCGCGTAGGCATAGGCCACCATACCACCCAGGTCATGGCCGACTACGTAGACCTCGGGCCCCAGGCCCAGCTTGGCTACCAGGGCGTGGATGTCTTCGGCCACGATGGCCTTCTCGTAGCCGGTCGCCGGCTTGGCCGTGTCGCCCAGGCCGCGGATGTCCGGCGCCAGTACGGTATGGCCACGTGCCACCAACTGCGGCATCACATGCCGCCACATATAGGAAGTTGAGGCCCAGCCGTGCAACAGCACGATGGGCGTGCCTTGGCCCTTGGCCAGGAGGTAGTGGTAGCGCACGCCATTGACCTCCAGCTTGCCGTCCTCGATCTTGCCGGCGGTTTGGGTAGTGGTTGCGGCGGGCGTACTGGCGGCCTGACTGCTGAAACCGCCCACGGTCAGTATGGCGGCGAGCGCGGTGAGGATAAGGTTGCGGCGCATGGTGATCTCCGGTTGGGGTGGCTGTCGGCCAGTGGAGCAACGGCGTGCTCTAACTTCCGGCCTCATGGGGACTCATGCTAGGCCTGGCTGCCTCGGCAGACGTGCCATCCCCTTGCCCGCAACATTCGATCAAGTCGTACGTTTTACCCACCCCCGGAAGGGGAGTGCGGCACTAACTCCCGCGCCAGGCGTTGAGCTGCGCCAGGCTGGCGCCTACGCCACCGCAGACCACCACCAGGATACGCCCAGCCGCGGCCAGTACGGCGCTACCCGCATTCAGAGCAGCGATCGATGCCCCGCAAGCGGGTTCCACCACTACCCTGTGCTCTTCCAGCAAGGTGAAGCAGCCGGCCACGGCGGCGGCATCGGTGACCACCACGCTCTCCACCTTGTGCTGCTGCGCGCGTAGCAAGGCCGCTTCCGCCACCTGTCGGGCACCGAGCGAGGTGGCGATGCTGCTGATCGCGGGCAGGGTCACCCGTTCTCCCGCGCGCAGGGCCTGGGAGAGTGAATCGGCCCCCAGCGTCTCGACCGCGACCACCGGTACCTCGCTCCAACCGTTGCGGTGCAAGCCTTCGATCACTCCGCAAAGCAGGCCACCGCCACCGACCGAGAGCACGATGGCGTCCGGCTGCATGCCTGAGCTGGCCAGCTCGTCCACCAGGGTGGCGTGGCCTTCCCACAGCAAGGGGTCGTCAAAGGGGTGGATATAGGCGTCGCTACTGCCCAACTGCGCCAGCGCAAAGTCGTTGGCTTCTTGCCAGGAGCGACCGTGCACCAGCACCTGGCCACCTTCCTGCTCGATCAGCGCCTTGGCCCGTGCGCTGGTGGTCTCAGGCACCACCACCAATACCGGTACCCCCAGCCGCCGCCCAGCATAGGCGGCCGCGAGGCCGGCATTGCCGCCGGATGAACAGATAAACCGCTGCGCTCCCCGCTCCCGGTACACGCTGCAGGCGTGACCTATGCCGCGGGTCTTGAAGGAGCCGCTGGGTTGCAGCGCCTCCATCTTGAGCCAGACTTCCTTGCCCAGCCGTGCCGAGAGCGGCAGCGACTCCAGCAAGGGGGTTTCGATATGCAAGGCCATGGCGGGCGATGTTCCTGTTATTTGTTACAGGATCATAGCCTGCCATGTTGCAGGCTTCAGGCCGCTTGCCGTGCCAACCAGCTGGCCAGGGTGGTACTGCCGGTCCAGGCCTCGCCGGCCGGCACCAGCGAGCTCGGCTGCAAGGGGGTACCGAAGTAGGGCGCGGCATCGTCGCGCACCACCTCGCGATGATCGTTGCTGGCAGCCAGCCAACGGCGCATCCATTCGTCCAGGCCAAGCGCCTGTGGCCCGCCGATCTCACACACACCGTTGAGCGGCACCAGGGAGACCCGGTCGGCCAGCGCCTGCGCCACGTCGTCGGCCGCGATGGGTTGCAGCCGCGCCGAGGTCACCCGCACGGCACCCTCCACTACACTGGATTCGGCGATGGCGCCGAGGAATTCGAAGAACTGTGTGGCTCGCACAATGCTGTAGGGCACACCACCCTCGCGCAACAGCGTTTCCTGCGCCACCTTGGCACGTAGGTAGCCGCTGGCTGGCAGCCGCTCTGCACCGACCACCGAGAGAGCGATCAGATGCCGCACGCCGGCCGCCTTGGCCGCTGCGGTCAGATTACGGGTGGAATCGGTAAAGAAACGCAGCACCGGCTCGTCCTCGAAGGAGGGCGAGTTCGATACATCCACCACCACGTCCGCGCCGGCCAGCGCTGCCGCAAGGCCTTCGCCTGTCACGGCATTGACGCCCCGCGAGGGCGATGCAGCCACGACCTCGTGGCCGGCTTGCACCAGCAGGGCCTGCAATTTCTTGCCGATCAGCCCGGTACCACCAATGATGACGATCTTCATATTGATTCCCTTCCACAGTCTGGTTGAGGGACGTCACCGCAAAGCGGTCGTCCTTGCTGATAAGACGAGGGAGCGCTGTGGTTTGTGACAGGTGTCGGGGGCAAAATGAAAAAAACGGACACATTGCTTGCTTCAGGCTAAAAATTGGGTGCTGCGCTTGCCTCGCTGTATGGCTAAGGAGGCCGTCCTTAACAATGCGAGAAAAGGAGGACGCTTGTGATTGATACCGCTATCCAGACCAGGGTACTGGCCCTCTACCCGCTGCTGGCGGAGCTGCCCGAGGCAGAGCGGGCAAGGCTGTTTGCCAACAGCAGCTATATGAAGGTGCCGCGCGGGGCCTTGATGTTCGACGAGAACCAGCCCTGCATGGGCTTCCCCCTGTTGATCTCGGGCAGCGTACGAGTACTCAAGTCATCCCCAAGCGGGCGGGATTTGTATCTCTACCATGTGCTGCCGGGCGAGACCTGCATCCTCACCAGCAGCTGCCTCTTGTCCAATGCCCCCTATCAGGCACGCGGCGTGGCGCAGGAAGACACGGAACTGGTGGTACTGCCACCTGGCAGCTTCAAGCAGCTTTTCTCGCAGCTGGAGGTATTTCGCAACCAGGTGTTCAACCGCTTCTCTGAGCGGCTGACCGAGCTCATGAACCTGGTCACTGCCGTCGCCTTCCAGAAGCTGGATCAGCGCCTGGCGGCCTTTCTGGTTGCGCGACCCAGCCCCGTTGCATTGACCCACCAGGCCCTTGCCGACGAGCTGGGCAGCTTTCGCGAGCTGGTCAGCCGCCTGCTGAAGGACTTTGAGCACAAGGGCTGGGTACGGCTGGAGCGTGGCCAGGTGCATGTGCTGGATGCCGAGGCGATGAAGAAATTCGTGAACCTTTAGACGGCAGATTTTTTACGGGCTTGGTGAGGTTTATCACCGAGACTCTGCCTCTCTTTGTCCGACACTGGCGGTAGGCCTGACATGGGCCGGTCTGCCCTTATATTTTGGAGTTCTGGACGATGATCTTCCGCCAGCTTTTTGACCCCACCTCGTCCACCTATACCTATCTGCTTGGTGACGGCGGCGAGGCCATCCTGATTGACCCAGTCTACGAGCAGGTCCCCCGTGACCTGGCCCTGCTGCAGGAACTGGGTCTCAAGCTCAAGACCACGCTCGATACGCACGTGCATGCCGATCATGTGACCGGAGCCTGGCGCCTACAGCAGCGCTGCGGCAGCCAGATCGCCCTGGCCGAGGTGGCCGGTGCCAGCGGGCTGGACCGGCCGCTGCGTCATGGTGATCGTATCGATTTCGGCGGCCGCTACCTGACGGTACGCGCGACGCCGGGTCATACCAATGGCTGCTTGAGCTACGTGCTGGATGACCAAAGCATGGCCTTCACCGGCGACAGCCTCCTGATCCGTGGCTGCGGCCGTACCGACTTCCAGCAGGGCAGCCCGCAGCAGCTGTTTGCCTCGGTGCACGAGCAACTGCTGACTTTGCCCGGGGAGTGCCTGCTCTACCCGGCGCACGACTACCGGGGCATCACCGTCACCAGCGTGGCCGAGGAACGCCGCTACAACCCGCGCTTGGGTGGTGATGTCGATGTGGGCGACTTCACCGGTCATATGAACAACCTCAACCTGCCACATCCCAAGCAGATGGCCGTGGCGGTGCCGGCCAACCTGCGCTGCGGCCAGCCTGAGGGCGACGCCGTACTGCCGGAGACGCCCGACTGGGCGCCGCTCACCTTGCGCTTCAGCGGCGTCTGGGAGATCGAGCCCATGGCGCTGCTGGAGCATATGGCGGGCCTGCAGATCCTGGATGTGCGCGAAGCACCGGAATTCATCGACCGCCTGGGCCATCTCCCGGGGGCCCGACTGGTGCCGCTATCCCAGCTCACCGGCAGCCTGGACCAACTGGACCGGGAGCGTCCGGTGGTGGCTGTCTGCCGCTCCGGCGTGCGCTCGGCCCAGGCCTGCGTACTGCTCAGCAAGGCGGGTTTTGGCAAGGTGGCCAACCTCGCTGGCGGTATGCTGCGCTGGAAGATCGAGGGTTTGCCGGTTGCGACAGACAGCGCCTGAGGTTCCCGCTGACAGGCATTAGCAAGCCGGGCAGGGCTCGGCGCGTGCCTGCGTCAGCGGCATCAGGTTGACCAGCAGGGCCGTTACGCTGACTGCCAGGCCCAGCATGGAAACGCCTAGCCAGTGGGTATGCGCATAGACCACCGTCGACAGCCGCGACAGCAACGCACCGCCCGTGAAGGCACCCAGGATGTAGAGGGTGCTGATGCGGCTACGTAGCGCAGGAGCCAGGCGATAGATGATGGTCTGGTTGGCCACATGCGAGGCGGTCACGCCCAGGTCCAGCAGCACCACGCCCACGATCAGCCCAGCCAGGTGGTAACCAAAACCGGCGAACAGCAGCCAGCCTGCGGCGGCCATGGCTGTGCCCATCCGTACTGCAAAGACGGGACCCCTATGGTCGGCAAGACGGCCGAAGAGTGGGGCGGCGAAGGCGCCCGCCACACCGATCACGCCAAAGAGGCCTGCCACATAGCTGGGTAGCTGGAAGGCCGGCGATTGCAGGTGGAAGGACAGTGTCACCCAGAAGGCATTGAAGCCGCCAAAGATCAGCCCTTGGGTCAAGGCCGCCCGGCGCAGGCTAGGCTCCAGCCGGAACACCGTCGCCAAGGAGCGCAGCAGGTCCGGGTAGCGCAGGCCCTGGCCGCTGGGGGCGATGCCGCTCACGCTACCGAGACGGCGGTAGAGCAGGCCGGCCATCAGGATGGTCAGCCCGATTGCCAGCCAATAGATGCTGCGCCAGCCCGCCACATAACCGAGGTAGCCGCTGACGGTGCGCGACAGCAGGATGCCGCCGAAGATACCGCTGGCCAAGAGACCGGTGACCTGACCCCGCCGGCTGTCATCACTCAACCGTGCCGCCATGGGCGGTAGCAGATAGGGCACCACGGTGCTGAGGCCTAGCAGGGCGCTGGCGATAGCGAGCATGGCACCGCTGCTGGCGGTGGCGACCAGGGCCAGGGCGACGGCATGGGCAGAGAGCAGGGCCACGATCAGCTTGCGGTTGTCGAGTACGTCGCCCAGCGGCAGGAACAGCAGTACCCCCATGCCCACGCCGATCTGCGTGAGCATGGGGATCAGGCCCATGTCGGCAATCGGCATGCCCAGCGATTGGCCGATCTCAGGCAGTAGTGGCTGGGCGTAGTAGGCGCTGGCAATGGCCATGCCGCAGCACAGCGCCAATATCCGCGCGAGGTTGGGGGTAAGCGTTGAAGTGGTGGTGGACATGACTAGCTCCCGTAGCGATAAGACTTGCGGTACGGCGCTGCCTATTGGCCTCACCCGGACCGGATACGGCGACCGCCGTATCGAACAGGGCGAAGCTTGCGCGCGCAGCTGGGGCGCCGGCCAATCGGAATGAGGGCTCGTATCGATAAGTTTTTCTTATCGAGAAGGGCGGCCTAGTTGCTGAGCCAGGCGTCGGGTGCACCCAGGCGCAGGCTCTCTTCCTTGGCCAGGTCCACGAGGTCGAGGACCAGTGTGCAGTTCTCGTCGGTCCGCCAGAATACGTTCACATTCAGCGCACCCATATCGCGCACCCGCCGGTAGGTCAGTCCGGCTGGCGGGGTGTTGAAGACATAGGGGGTACCCAGCATCAGGCCCATGCCCTGGGCCGTGAGGTTGATGCCGACCTGGGCCTGGATGGTTTCGTAGACGAAATTCGGCGTAAAACCTTCGCGCCGGCACTGCGCCACGATGGCCTCGTACAAGGGTTCGTTGATCTGTGGTGCAAAGATGATCAGCGATAGACCGGCCAGGTCGGCCACGGCGACATCGTCCTGTGCAGCCAGCGGATGATCCTCCGGCATCAACAGCGCCCAGCCCGATTCCAGCAGGGTGTAGCCCGATACGCCGGTCCCCTCCAGTGAGCCCAATGCCACGCCAAAGCCCACGTCGATCTGCCCACTGCGTAGCGCCTGCACCTGCTGGCTGCCATTCATCTCGTGGCGCAGTATGCGTATGCCTGGGTAGAGCCGCTGCAGTTTGATCATGGCCGGCGGCACGAAGGCGAGGTTGGTGTATTCCACGAGGCCTATGGAGATCTGGAAGGCATGCCCCTCGGCCGCTTGCCGGGTCTGCTGCACGGTGCGCTCCAAGAGGCCCAGGATCTGCTCGGCACCGTCGAGCAACACTTGCCCTGCCGAGGTCAGGGTGACCCCGCGCCGTTCACGCACGAACAGTTGCACACCCAGCCGCTCCTCCAGGCTGGCGATCTGCTGGCTCAGGGCGGGTTGCGAGACAAAGGCGCGCTCGGCCGCCCGACCAAAGTGCAGCTCCTTGGCCAGTAGCTGGAAGTAACGCAGTTGTCTGAGTTCTATGGCCCGCATGGTGCTCCATCGTTATAGATCGGAAGGTTGGCCGCCGGGTAGTACAGACCGGGCAAATCTTCAATAAATGGTGGCTCAACCCTGCCCGGTCAAGTCACCATCGGCTATCTACTGGCGCAGCCATTGCAGACTGCTGTTGGCATCGTGGCCGCGGTACCAGATCAGGCTGACCTATAGAGGCTGCATGACGAGTGGCAAAGGCACCAGCCCTACAGGCAACTGGCTGGCGAATTGCTACGCCGGGCGCAGTGGCATATTACCCCGCAGCCCGGAACCCGCGACCACAGCCGGGATGCACATAGATATCCACGCAAGTGGCCGACGTGGCCAACTGAGCGAGTGCGTCCTGGCCTATCGGCCAGGCGAGCATTGGCGCGCCGAGGCACAAGGCGGGTGGAGCAGGAGTCACGCTTGTCACTGCAGCAGCTGAAGGGGGGTATCGAGCTGGCGGCGTCGCTTTTTTTCTGCGGGTATTGCCGATGCTACCGTCGAGATCGGCGGTCCCTGTGCGAACGACGAACTCGCCGCCCAGGCCCAGGACTGGTCCGTAGGCGGTGGCTATTGGTACCAAGTTCGGCCTTGAGCATGATGGCTCGAATGACCGGAGCAGACCTTCAAAGCAATCGTTGCACGACGTCCAGCAGGTGGCTTTGGTCGAAGCCGCTTTTGACGATATACGCGTCGGCGCCAACATCGATGCCCCGTGCCCGATCTTCACTGGAATCCAGTGTGGTGACGAGCACCACCGGCATGTTCTTCAACTTCGGCTCCTGCCGGATCTTGCGGGTCAGCCCGAACCCATCCAGGCGAGGCATTTCCACGTCCGAGATGACTAGGTCGAAGTGGCGGGCACGCAAGGAGGTAAGGGCATCGATACCATCGAAGGCGGTACTTACGACGTAGCCCGCCATCTCGAATATGTTTCGCAGCAGGGAGCGTGAGGTAATCGAATCTTCAACGATCATGATCGACTTGGCCCCTGCTTCGACGGCCGGGGGATTCGGTACAGCAACCGCCCTGGCTGCCTTGGCTGCGGATTTCAGCAAGTCTGTCACACTCAGTATGGGAACGATCCGGCCTGTACCCAATATGGTCACCGCGGCGATATTGCGTAGGCGCTGTATGGGCGGCCCAAGTGGCTTGACCAGTACCTCATACTCTGCGTCGACATGATCGACCACAAAGGCAGTGCTCTTCGCGCCCATACCTAGCAGTACGACTTCCAGGTAGTCGCTATCGTCCTTGGCGGACCGGGGCAGCTCCAGAACATCTGCCAGCCAGGCCACCGCAATGACCTGTCCTTCGAGCACGATCGTTTCACGATGCTCGACCGCCCGGATCGTATCGCGCGCTATTCTTGCCACCCGCGCTACATTGCTCGATGGCAGGACGAATTGCTGCTCGCCCACGGTGATCAACAACCCGCGAAACGTAGCAAATGAGGTAGGGAGAACGACATGGAAGGCGGTTCCGACGTATTTCTCGGACTGGATCTCGATACGCCCGCCCAGTGCCTCTACCTTCTGCCGAACGATGGCCAGTCCGAGGCCGCGTCCGGAAATATCTGTCACCAGCGGGCTGGTGGAGAAGCCGGACTCGAACAGTAGCGTCAGCAACTCGGCCTCCGAGGGAGCACTTTCTTCCTGCAACAAGCCCAGTCGTACCGCCTTGCTCCGTACCTCATCGAGATCAATCCCTCGGCCATCATCCGCGACGACGAGTTCGATCATGTTGCCGTCCCTGGGCTGTACCGTCATGGTCAGTTGGGCTTGCGGCGGCTTTTGCCATCGCGTGCGCTCTGCACTGGTCTCGATGCCGTGGTCCAGGCAGTTCCGCACCAGGTGGATCAACGGATCCTTGAGTTGCTCCAATATCCTGCGATCTATCTCAATGCCGGTGGTACCCGTTATCTGGAAGGCCACGTCCTTTCCCAGATCCTTCGCCTGATCGCGCACCAGCTTGGGAAAGAGTTCCAGCCAAGATGTCAGCGGCAGAATCAGGGCTTGTTTGATGTTATCGAGCAGATTGTCGACCACCGAGGCGGTGTGGCGCTGGTCCTGCTCCACGATCTGCATGATCTTCAGCAGCTTATCGTCCAGCGCTTTGAGCTGCATGACGTCGCGTTCGACGGCTTCGAGCAGCTCGATGAAGCGCTGCTCGCCCTCACCTTGTCCCTTGTTAGACGGTTGATTTTGCTGCCGACGACGGATCAACCTGGCTTCAACGCTGATCTTGCCCCAATCGTTGCGCCAATTCGATAGACCGGTTCCCAGGGCGGCCAACTGCTCCGTAAGGTGAGAGGCCTTGAAACGCAAGGAGGAGAGCTCCTCAGTCTGATTGAGGAGGTGGGTAAGCTGCGTGGTGGAAATGCGAACAGTTTCGTTGGTGACCAACTCCGTCAGGCTCGCGGTGGGCCGGTCCCTGTCCTTGGTGGAGCGCTCGGGCGAAGTGGCGGCTTGCCGCGTCCCTGCCTTGTCTTTGGCATCTGGCGAGTCACCTGGGCGCGGGCTCGGCTTGCCGGACAACGCGTACTCCAGTGCATTGATGCTCTGGAACAGTTTGTTCAGTGAGGCGCCGGACACATTGACGCTACTGTAGTTCAGCCGCGCCAGCATGCTCTCCAACACGCCGCACTTGGCCTCCAGGTTGGTCTGGTGCACGGCCCGCGCAGCCCCTTTCAAACTATGTGCTTCCCGGAAAAGGGCCTCGATCAGTGCCGGGTGCCGATCGACCGAGTCCGGGGCCTGAAGCGCCTGCAGCAAGGATTGCATTACCCGTAGACGCTCCTCCGCCTCCGCCTTGAAGGTAACCAGTAGTCGTTTGAAGAGGCTTTCTTCATTGTCTGCCATCGCGTATGCCTCTTGGGTGCCGTGTACTAGGCGACGCGGCGCCTAGTTGTCCACTTCTTCATTCAGGACGATGGCCGGGCTGCGCATGAACTTTCTCGCGTCCAATACCATCAGCCTGTCTGACGTAATACCGTGCAGGTATTCGGCACCATTGCCGGGAAGTAGGGTTGCAGACAGTTGGATGTCAGTCTCCGGCAGCATGAGTACGCTCAAGATGCGATCGGCCTGTACACAGAACTCCATGCCGTCGTCACTCAGGACGATCACCTTGTCCTGATCTGTACGGCCACTTATGGGCAGTTTGAAGAAGCTGCGAATATCGAGCACGTTAAGTATCTGCCCGCGAATGTTGATCGCGCCCAGCAGATGAGCTGGTGCACCGGGCAGTGACGTCAGTTCCCTTAGCGGATGGACCTCCCGGATGAAGGCGGTTTCGAAGGCGTATCGCTCACCGGCTAGCTCAAACTCCACCACCTCGAGGTATTTGACCGCTCTGGGCGCATCTTGCCTTTGTGCCATCAATTGTGCGCGCTGCTGCAAGATGCTTAGCTGGACCTCCTCGGTAGGCTCGAAGTCATGCAGTAGCTTGGCTTCGATCTGCGCCATCTGACTGCGAAGCTCATCCCAGTCGATTGCGCTAGTCTGTTTGCCTGCCATCGCGCGGTCCTCCGTATCCGATGCGTGCGATCGTCGTCAGCTGTGCCACCGTGATGCCACCCGATTCGGGCAGTATCGCCTCGGGGGTATGAGTGGCGAGCAATCGAAGTGCATTGCCAAAATGCCGTGCGGCGTCGACGTGGCCCAGGCGCTTGCCCAGCGCGCCAAGGGACAGGTGCGCCAGGACGAAATCTGGTTGCAGATAGAGCACACGCTTGAGGGTTTGCAGGGCCTCTTCAGCATGCCCTTGCTCGTCCAGTATGGTGGACAGAAGATAGTGGCTCGCCGGATCGCAACGGTCCTGGGCGATGGCTTGCCTGCACCACTCGGCTGCTTCCGTGAGTTGTCCCCGGTTGGCATGGGCACGGGCGACCAGCAGCATGGCCTGGGTATGTGCGCAATGCGCTGACAAGACCGCTACTACCTGGGCGTAGTCACCTTGCTCGTAGAGGGACATTGCTTGTGCATAAGGGCTGTCTGCCGCCGGCTGGCTTGCCGCTACCGTTCCGGTGCCATGTGGACGGGCCGGCGATGCGATGGCGCGTGGGCGGTATCCGGCTTCCCGCTTGCTTGAAGTACGGGTGGGCACCCGTACCTTAACTGGCCGGCCAGGCTGCTTGCTGTAGAGGCTGATTCCTTCGAAATCCGTACAGTGGAAGCGGTCAAAGTAAGATCGTCCCACTTCCGTGGCCGCGACCACCAGCCATCCTCCGGTGATCAAGGACTGATGCAGTCTTTCGACGGTACGATGCGCTTCGGTCTCATCGAAGTACATCAACACATTGCGGCAGAAGATGAGGTCCACGGCGCTGGTGCCGTTGTCGCTGGCAGGGTAGTCATTACTGACCAGGTTCAGTTGGGAGAACGACACCATGTCCCGGATGCGGGCTTGAAGTTGTAGCTTGTCCGGCCCGCTGGCCTCAAAGTAGTCGGCAACCCAGGAAGGCTGGACACCGCGGAAGGACCAAGGCTTGTAGGTACCGGCGGCCGCCTGCTTCAGGAACTGCGGGTTGACGTCGGTTGCGAGTATGGAAACTTGCCACGCCGATAGATCCGGTAACAACCGGTGCAGCAGCATGGCCAAGGAGTAGGGCTCCTCGCCGGTGCTACAGCCCGCGCACCAGAACCGCAGGCTGTTGCAACCGGCTTGACGCCGCGCTGCGATCAGCTGCGGCAGGACTTGCTGCTCCAACACAACGAAGGTAGCGGATTCCCTGAAGAAATAGGTTTCACCAACGGTGAGGTACTGTGCCAGGTCGTCGATCCAACGGCCATCGGCATCGCCTGCCATCAGGTCCCGCATGCAGTCATTGGCATCTCGGTAACCCCACGCTGCAGTGATGGCGTAGACCTTGCGCAGTAATTCGTCCTGGCGGTGAGGTGCGAAATACAAGCCGAGCAGCCGGGCAACGAAGTCGGCAAACTGGGCGAGCAGTGCTTGGTCGACGACTAGTTGATGGTTGGCGAGCCGCATGATTGGCGCTTCATTGCCGTATCGAGTGCGAGTTCCTCGCTCAAGGACAGGAACTCGTCCAGATCGGGTATCAGGATCAATCCATCCTGCAGGTGTATCAGGCTGGTGATGCAAGGTAGCGTTGGAACATGGGCGCCCGTTTCCACCCGCTGTTCTGCCGGGTAGCTGGTGACGATTTCGACGCTATCGGCATATATCCCGACCAGGTAGCGTGTTGTGTGCACCAGGATGATGAGGTCGTTGAGATGTACCTTCCGGTGCGCCAAGCCCAAGCGCCCACGCAGGTCAAAAATGGGGACCAGTTGGCCGTGTACGTCGATCACGCCCAGGACACCGCTGGGCATGCCGGGCAGGATGGTGACTGATTGCATGGGAATGACGCGCTCTACCGCATGCAATGCGAGCGCCAGCAAGAGGGTATCCAATTTAAACGCCACGACTTTGAAGGGCTGCGACATGCTCGTTCAATCCAAGGTCCGTAACGATATTTCGGCACTGTCCGTTGAGCGTTTTCCTGGCAGCGCCGCCCCCAGCGCTGGGTGCCGCGTTAGCCAGTAGTTTTGGTCGCGCTAAGGCGACTCTTGCTCAACAGTGGTTGGTGCGTGCATTTTCATCGACAAGTGATACTGCTCGAGCAGGTGCTTAAGTTTTTGCCCGAGCGCATGTAAGGCCTGGGCGGCATCCTCGGTCATCAGCGTGCTCGCCACGTTCTGTTCACTGGCCAGCTTGATGCTTTGCATCGCGATGGCGGCTTGGTCCATGCCGATCAGCTGTTGCTGCGCCGAGGTGGCGATATGAATGGCCGCCGAGGCGGCCTCGTCAAGGCTGTTGCTCAGGTCGCGGATAGAGGCGCCGGCTTCCCCGGATAGCCGCACACCTTTCTCCACCGCTTTGCTGCTCTGCTCTATGGTCAGTACCGCTTGCGTGGTTGCCTTCTGGACGTCGTGAATGATCCCCTTGATCTGGGATGTGGCACGCTTGGATTGATCGGACAGATACTTGACCTCCTGGGCGACCACCGCAAAGCCCTTGCCATGGTCGCCGGCCCTGGCCGCTTCGATGGAGGCGTTGACCGCGAGCATGTTGGACTGCTCTGCCAGATTGTTGACGGTCGCGATGATTTCACCGATGGCCACGCTCTGTTCGCTCAAGCGGGCGATGCTGTCGGCTACGGATTCCATATGTTCCTGGATGCGGTGCATGGATTCGATCGACTCCTCGACCGATCTCCGTCCATCCTGCGAGATTTGAGCCGTCCTCTGGACTTCGTCGGAGACCGCGCGAGCCTTTTCTGTTGCGGCATGTGCGGTCTGCTTCACCTCCTCTACCGTTGTGGCCGTCTGACTCACGGCACTGGCCGTCTCGGTCGACCCAGCCGCTACCTGGGTTGTTGCCGACATGATTTCCTCGGTTGAAGTAAACAGGATGTCCACCGTTTCCTGGGTCTCCTGCATCAGTTGGTACAAGCGCGCTTCAGTACGCTGGCGCTCGGCGATTTCAGCTTGCAGGGCTTGGTTGCTTGCACCCAGCTCATCGCGCGAGACCGTTGTCCCTTGCAGCTTCTCCGACATCTCGTCGAAGGCGCGCGCGAGATCGCCAATCTCGTCCTGAGCGGTGATGGCCAACCGGTGCTCCAGATTGCCACTACCGATCAGGGTGATGCCGGCACGCAGCGTGTCGAGAGGGCGGATCACGCTATGCAGTATCAATATCCAGATCAGAACCCCGACAAGCAGTATCGCCCCTCCGAATATCATGATCGCGATGCTCGCCTGCCGCTGCGCATCCAGCACCCCTTGCCGGCTACGGTCCGATAAGGCGAGCGAGACGGCGATCATGTCCTGCGCCTTGTTCGTGATCTGCCCTGTCAGCCTGGCCTCAAGCTCCTCCATGATGGCCAGCTTGTCCTTGGCCTGCCCGGTCTTGCGATTGTTGACGAGCTCCAGGAACAGGGACTTGGCCTGCTGCTGGGTATTCTGGAGGTCAGCGAGTATTTTCTGCTCCTCCTGGCCGTCGAACCCCGTCGCACCCGCCAATAGCTTGGACAGTGACTCATGCCGCTGCTGCAGTTGTGATTGCGTACGTTCCCCATGGCCCACCACATATTCGAGGGTGAGATATCGAACGGCAGTCACCGCATTGAGAATCTCTCCGGCAGCCTCATTCCTGGCCAGCTCCCGCTTCATTTGCTGGGCAGCGGACAGCAATACCAGGCCAGTGACGGCCATGGCGCACGCTGCGAATACACCGGCAAGCAGCAGTTTTGTTGCGATCTTCATAAACATCGCCTCATGTTGAGCGGCCTGACGGCCATTCCGCTCAAAATTGCCATCCATCGTAGCGAGGACTGCTTGCTCGCCGGAAATCGAGCCGTGCGGCCACCCGCGGGCCTTGTCCGCCAAATGTGGTATCAGGCGGTCACCTGCGACAGCAAGGCATGGCGGAACCTTTGGGCGTAGCTGTCGAGTGGCATTCGGACGGCGCCTTCCCATACGCCGGGATTTATGCGGTCCGTTGCAGAGGCGTGTTGGCTCAATGAATGATTGTTACCGCGGTCGGTGCAATGGCCTCCAGGCCGTCTCGATAGATGTAATCAAGATAGTTCGGCATCTCGGTCGCGCTGGTCAGGTTGTTCTTCATCGCCCAGCGAGCCTCGTCTTCCAATGCCATGATGAGGCCCTGGTCCAGCGTGAGGTTGAATCGGTAGGAAGACCAGGCCGCCTTCATTTTTGCCGGGTCACTCTTGGTCTCGGCGGCAAGCAGCGTACGGGCTTCCTCGGGGGCTTCGCTGCAGAGTCGGGTGCCGCGCGACAAGGCATGCAGTACCTTCTTGATCAGCTCCGGGTTGCCGGTGATGTAATCCCGTTTCCCGGCGATGTTGTACAGGCTGGTATAGACATCTTGTCCATAGAAGGCCGTGCCATTGTTACCCAGCTCCTTGAGCGAGGTGTCAAGGATAGGCTCCCAGGTGGCAATGGCATCCACTTCCCCGTTGAGCAGGGCCGGCGCAAGTTCGGCTGGGGTGTAGTTCTGGATCGTCACGTCGCTGGGGGCCAATTTCTGCCGGTTCAACAGGGCGTTGAGGGCGAAGTGTCCCGAGGTATTGAGGGTGGCACCGATTCGTTTCCCTTTCAGGTCCCCGAGCGTGTTAATGCCGCGGTCTTTGCGGCCAACGATGCCGTGGTCCTTTTCAGTCCTGAATACGGTCGCGATGACCGATACGGGTTGGCGGTTCAAGCCGGCGAACATGACGGGTATGTCGGCCACAGTCGCCAAGGCGGCCTTGTCTTGCAACAGGGCTTCCATGGAGGCCTTGCCACTGGTCTGGGGCTGGATCGTAATGGCGATGCCCTGATCGGCGAAATAGCCCTTGGCCTTGGCCGCGATAACGGGGCAACTGGCCGCATAGCCAACATTGGTGGCTATGGTGATCTGCACCGGGGGGAGAGTGGGCGATGCCTGGGGATTCCATAGAAAGTGCCCGGCCAGCAACGCGCCGACGAAGGCCACGGCCGCGGCCAGCACCCAGCCTAGGCGCTTGCTGTGCATGAACCCTGCCGATTTACCCGTCATGGCCAACTCGCTTCCATACGGATATCGAGGCAACGGTTGACGGCCGTCATAAGGTTGGCGTTAACCGGGCCAGCCCCAGTATCCCGGCGGTGCGCGGAAAGGCGTGCTGTCTGGGCGACAAGGGGCGCGTCGGGCACCGGACGGGGTGGGGCGCCATTTGCGATAAGCACTATCGGTAAGACGTTGCAGCGCATATTTCCTCCTACCCATACATCGCAAATGCCTTCAGGCAGGGGTAATTTGCCCCAATGCCGTCCAGGCTTCGCCATGCTTGTTATCTAGCGACCACATTAGACCAGTGGCATCAGCAATGCCAGTGGCGCTGGCAGGGCTTCAAGTACGGGGCGGGTTGCTTTGTTCGCCAACCATCGAGGCACTTCAGCGGTTGGGGGTGATAGGTGAGAACTCTCCCATGAGTATTGCGACCGGGCCGGCCTTGGCGGCAAACGTGGGTGGGCCCGAGCCAAGGGCCTGGAAAACCGCTTGCAACCCGCTTGGCATCCGCTCCCACCAGGGTGTCTGCGCGGTTTCCATAGGCTTGCCGATTGCCGCTACTGTGAGCGCCTGCGTTCCCCGCGCCCAAGATGATTGAGCATTTCCACCACGGCGCTGCGCGGTACATCCCCTTCGCGGATGGCCGTGATCGCCGCCAAGACGGCCGCAACAAGCTCCGCAGTGGCTAGCAGGTCCTGCTTCTGTGCTGTGATCAAGCTCAATAGTGCCCGGGATTCCTGGGCGGCATTGGCACAGTGGATACCTAGCTCCGCAAAGGGGATGACCGATTCAGTCGGCAGCATGGTGATCGCCTTGGAAACGAGCTCGGCAATACCTTGGTATTTGCCCAGAATCTCGGTGGTCGATTGCTGCAGGAACTGGTTTGTCGTCTCCGCATCGGCAAACCAGGAGGCCAGGCCATTCAGCCGCAGCTCGGCCCGGTGCAGGGAGTGCTGCACGGCGTCGTCATCGAGCAGGTAGGTGGTTTCGGTCCGTAGCGCCGGCAGCAGGAACTGATCCCGCATATTCCGCAGTTCGACGCCCAGGCTATCGATCGTGCGTTGGATCTGGGATATTTCCAAGCGACACTGGGCCTGTCTGGTGTTGGCCTTCAGCACCAGCGCATTGGCTTCGCCGAGGGGGAACAGGGCATCCCTGTTCCCGTCAGACGTTTGCATGGACGCGTTATCGCAGCCGTTTGAAGCGCACACGTACCACCGACGTATCCGCCGGTCCGCCTTCGTATTCCTTCCATATCTCGCCGATATCGCCCGCCCTGGACAGGACTTCCAGGTCGGCTACCAGCTGTTCGAAGCGCTGCGCCGGGCCGATCTCGGTCTCGCCGCCGGCCGTACCTACCTTCACAACGGTACCCGACACCAAAATCGTGCCCATGGCGCCGATGGTTGTGCTGTTGACGATATCCCTGGCCAGCATGGTTCCTCTCTTCCTAGCGTGTAGTACCGGCGATCGTGCCGGCTCAGGCTTTCTTCACGAACTCTGATTTCAGCTGCATGGCACCGATGCCGTCGATCTTGCAGTCGATGTCGTGGTCTCCCTCCACCAGGCGGATGTTCTTGACCTTGGTGCCAACTTTCACCACCAGCGAGGAGCCCTTGACCTTCAGGTCCTTGATCACCACCACGGCATCGCCGTTCTGCAGAACGTTCCCATTGGCGTCGCGCACCACCTTCACTTCGGCCTCGTCGGCCGGCACATGGATCCATTCGTGGGCACATTCGGGGCAGACAAAGACGGCACCGTCCTCGTAGGTGAATTCCGAACCGCATTTCGGGCATTTGGGCAAAGCAGACATGTTCTTACCTGTGTTGGCTGTAGATGTATGAGGGCTGGCCGGTGGATGCCGGGCGCAGACCTTCTCATTGTGATGGTAGGCACATTCGAACCATCTTCAATGTTAATTTCATTATAATGAAATGAAACTGGTGGAGGCGAGCAAGTCTCTGGTTAAGGTAAGGAAGTGAGGGAACCCCATGGCAGACAAGATCGCGCTGCGACTGATGAATGCAGACGACTATGCGCAGTGCCAGCAGCTTTGGCAGCGTAACGAAGGGTCCGTGATGCGGGATTGGGATGATGAGCGCGGGATCCGCCGGTTCCTGGCCCGTAACCCCAAGATGAGCTGGGTTGCGGTACAGGACAAGGCGATCGTGGGCAGCGTGCTCTGTGGCAGCGATGGCTGGCGCGGCTACCTCTACCACCTGGCGGTGGACGAACACTGTCGCAAACGCGGCCTGGCGACCGCGCTGGTCAGCCGGGCGATCGCACAGCTGGAAGAGTTCGGCGTCCCCCGGGCGCACATCCTGGTGGCCCATGACAACCCCAAGGGCGGGTTGTTTCTGATGGACCAGGCCTGGACCAAGCGCGACGATGTGACTCTGTTCAGCACCGATCTCAGCCGACCGATACTGCAGTAACGGCGATGTCGAGCAAGCCGCCCATCCTTACCCGACAACTGCTCGTCCGCGGCGCTCGCCCGGCTCAGGGCTGGCAACTGGCCTTGCAAAGGCTGTGCGCCAGCCTGTCTATCACCTACAGCGTGGATAGCGAAGCGGCGCAGCAATTGGCCTTGACCATCAAGGGCGACGCAGTGGCACTGGGCCTGTTGCTCAATCAGCTGGAAGAGGGGGCTCTCGGCTTCAAGCCGGCCAGCGTGGCCGTCACCTTCACCTGGCCGACGGCTCCGTCGAGCAAGGCGACACCGTGATGCCGGACCCGGCCGAGAATTTTGTCGATCATCTGCTGCTGCGCTGCAAGCCAATCGGCAAACCGTTTGTCTATGAGGAAGCCGGCACGATCTCCCTCCACTTCGACATCGAGGCCACCCAGAGCCTGATGCGGCTGGATGATCCCTACCAGCTCAGCCTGGGCTACACCCGGACCATGATGGGCTTTCTGTTGCTCACCGACATTCCCCAATCCATGGTGATGATCGGGCTGGGCGGTGGCTCTCTTCCAAAATTCTGCTTCCGGCACCTGCCCGAAACCGACATCACGGTTGTGGAGATCAATCCCGAGGTGATTGCGCTGCGGCAGCAATTCCATATCCCAGACGACGATATGCGCTTTCGGGTGGTGTGCGAGGACGGTGCGGACTATGTGTGCCGGCAGGACGCCAGTGTGGATGTGCTGCTGGTCGATGGGTTCGACCATGAGGGGCAATGTCCCGAGCTCGCTGCACCGTCCTTCTATCAGGGTTGTCATGACGCCTTGCGCGTGGGCGGCGTGATGGTAGTCAACCTGCTCGGCAGCGATTTGCTGCGCGAGGTGTATATCGCCCGGATCCAGCGGGTCTTTGGCAACCTGGTCCTGATCGTCGATGCCGAGCGTGGTGCCAATGTCGTGGTGTTCGCGATCAAGGCCGACAAGCCACGTTTGGGCAAGGCTCGACTGGCCAAGCGTGCACAGGTGATGGCGAGCCGCTGCGGCATTTCCTTCCAGCATGTGCTGGCAGGCCTGCATCGGCAGCTTTGGCCGCTGGACGAAATCCCACAACCAGCACCGGCACAGCCGGGCGCCGGGTGCTGACCTCGCCATGAGAGGTACGCGATGCCTGTCGATTACCTGCGCAATCTGACCGGACATGAGCGCAACCGCCGCTCGGACCGTCATCTGGGCTACGCGCTCGCCTTCGTGGCCGGTGCCGTTAATGCCGGCGGCTTCCTGGCCGTGGGACGCTATACCTCGCACATGACCGGGATGGTCTCCAGCATGGCCGACGCCGCGGTACTGGGTGACCTGGCTGCGCTGTTGGCCGCGCTGGCCGCCATCCTGGCTTTTATCAGTGGTTCAGCCACCACCGCCATCCTGACCAACTGGGCGGCACGCCGGCACCTGCGTAGCCGCTATGCGCTGAGCCTGCTGCTGGAGGCTCTGCTGCTCCTGCTGTTTGGTGTGGCAGGTAGCTACCTGGCCGAGCTGCGTGAATTGCTGGTCCCGGCGACGGTCTTGCTGCTCTGCTTCATCATGGGCCTGCAGAATGCGGTAATCACCAAAATCTCCAGCGCCGTCATCCGTACCACCCATGTCACTGGTCTGACCACGGATATCGGGATCGAGCTGGGCAAGCTGCTCTATGTCAATCGCAGCCGTAACCTCCGACCGACAGTCTCGGCCAACCGGGCCAAGCTTCGTCTCCACAGCACGCTCTGGGTCTGCTTCCTTAGCGGCGGCGTCGTGGGTGCCCTTGGCTTCAAGCATGTGGGCTACAGCGCAACCATCCCCCTGGCGCTCTTGCTGTGCCTCTTGGCAGGCGTGCCGGCAGTCGACGACCTGCGCTACCTGCGCGCTGTTCGTCCAGAGGTGCCGGAGAAGCGCTAGTGCCCGGACGTGGCATGCACATGAGGGATGACCTAGATTCATATCTGATTCGTATTGAACGCACATCCGATGCGCCTGGGGAAGCTCCGTGATCGCCTTGCTTGATGCCTACCGTGCCGGCCTGCTGCGGCGTCAGCATTGGGCACCCAATGTCGTTTCCGGCCTGATCGTCGGGGTTGTGGCCTTACCGCTGGCCATGGCTTTCGCCATCGCGTCTGGCGCCAAGCCTGAGCAGGGAATCTACACCGCGATCATCGCCGGCTTGGCGGTGTCGGCCTTCGGTGGCAGTCGACTGCAGATCGCCGGCCCGACGGGGGCCTTTATCGTCATCCTTTCGGGTATTACCGCCAAATACGGTATTGCCGGCTTGCAGACCGCTACCCTCATGGCCGGGGCCATGCTGTTGATGCTGGGCTTGGCCAAGATGGGTGGGATCATCAAGTTCATCCCGGCGCCGGTGATCGTGGGCTTCACCAGCGGCATAGCGGTGATCATCTGGGTGGGGCAATGGCGGGAATTCCTGGGCCTGCCGGCGGTGGCCGGCGAGCATTTTCACGAGAAGCTATGGCATACCTTGCTGGTGCTACCTGAGCTGCACTGGCCTACCACCTTGCTGGCTTGCCTGTCGCTGCTGCTGGTGCTCCATGGGCCCAAGGTGCCGGGATTGCGCCGTATTCCCGGCCCGCTGATCGCCTTGCTGGCCGTGACCGTTCTGCAAGCGCTGTGTCAGCTGCCGGGTATCCGTACCATCGGCAGTACCTTCGGTGGCATTCCTGAGGGGCTGCCGTCCTTCCAGGTACCAGATCTGACTTTCCGGCATGTGATCGAACTGATCGGGCCAGCCTTTACCATCGCCATGCTGGGGGCGATTGAATCCTTGCTGTCGGCCGTGGTCGCCGACGGCATGGCCGGTACCCGCCATGACTCCAATCAAGAGCTGGTCGGACAAGGCATCGCCAATGTGCTGGCGCCGCTGTTCGGCGGCTTTGCCGCCACGGGCGCCATCGCCCGTACTGCCACCAATATCCGCAACGGGGGTACCAGCCCACTGTCGGGCATCACCCATGCCCTGACCCTGATGCTCACTATATTGTTTCTGGCGCCACTGGCTGCCAGCGTGCCCCTGGCCGCACTGGCAGCCATCCTGTTCGTGGTGGCCTGGAACATGAGCGAGGCGCGGCATTTTCTGAAAATGGCCCGCCGCGCACCGCGGGCGGATGTGATCATCCTGCTGGTCACCTTTATGCTGACCGTCTTCGCCGATCTGGTCGTTGCGGTAAACATCGGCGTCATTCTGGCCACGCTGCAGTTCCTGCGCCGCATGGCCTCGAGCGTTGAGGTCAGGCAGGCAACGGAGCAGGAGCTGCAACAAGAGTTCACCCACCAGGGCATCAGTCGCCTGCCGCCAGGTGTACTGGTCTTCGCAGTTGAAGGACCATTCTTCTTCGGGGCAGTGGAGAATCTGGAGCGGGCGCTGGCCGGTACCCATACCGACCCGCGGGTGTTGATCATCCGGCTGCGCTGGGTGCCCTTTATCGACATTACCGGGCTGCAGACCCTGGAGGAAGTGGTGCTCGATCTGCATTCGCGCCAGGTCAGGGTGATGCTCACCGGCGCCAACGCCCGGGTGCGGGAGAAGCTGCAGAAGGCGGGGTTGCTGGATCTGATCGGTGCCGAAAACTACTTCGCCGACCTGCGCCAAGCGCTGCTTGTGTGTCAGGAGCTGGCGGAGCAGGACCCGACAATGGCGCGAGCGCGCTCCATGTTGCTCAGCGAAGCGGCGGAAGGTGTCATCCGGGTCAGTCGCGATTACTTCAAGGTGCCGATGGGAACGGGGCGTGACGAAGAACGCTAGGCCCGCCGGATCACTTGACCTTGGGATTGCTGGTGGGCTTCTTGGAGGGGGTATAGCTCACGCCGTGCTTGGACAGGTAGTCTCGAATGAGCTGGCGGACGACTTGCGATGGGGTCAGGTCCTGCGCTGCGCACAGATCCTCGAAGGCCTTTTTCTTGGCGGGATCTATCAGTACAGTGAAGCGAGCGGTCTTGTTTTCCATCGAGCGGGTTTGCTAGGTATTCAATGTTAATCAAATTAGCATACAGCGCACATTGATTCAGGGGTAGTGCCATTTCCGAGATTGCTGCTCGGCCGGCACCGTCAACCAGGGCAAACAGCCGGCCCGGGCAGGCTGAGGAAAGCACAGAATATGCGCACAGCGATGCTTGCCGACCTGAACTGTCGGTACTCAACCTACCGGCAGATGGCCGCCCTGCTGCTTGGCGTATGTCTTGGCCTCATCAGCCTGCCAACACCGGCAGCGGACGCCGAGTTCCGGATACTCACTACCGAAGAGCCGCCGGCCAACTACACCGTCGGCAACGAGATCACCGGTATCACCACTGACGTGGTCAACGATCTTCGCGCACGCCTTGGGGAGAAGACCCCCATCGAGATCCAGCCGTGGTCGCGGGTGCAGCAGACCGCACAACTCCGGCCCAATGTGCTGATCTTCACGCTAGGCCGAACCCCTGAGCGGGTGGCCATGGGACTGACCTTCATCGGCCCCATCACTACCCGCAAGCACATGGTCTACAAGCGAACAGACAGCTACCTGAAAGTAGACAACTTTGAGGATATTACGCTGCACAATCTTATCGTCGGCGGCATGCGTGGCGACTGGCGTACCAAGCTGATGAAGGACCACGGCGCCCGGGTCGACGAGGCGGTCACCCACGCGGCGAGTTTGAAGCTGTTGATGCGCGGGCGTATTGATCTGATCGCAATATCGGATATGGAGCTGAAGGTGGATGCGGCCCTGGCCGGGGTGTCGCCCGACAAACTGACACCGGCTTTCGTGATCTCGGAAGCACCGGCCTTTATCGCTTTCTCCAAAGGGACGCCCGCAGCAACCATCAACCGATGGCAACGGGCGTTCGCGGAATTCCAGGCATCGGACGTGCCTGCCAAGTTGGCGAAGAAATGGGGGAGGGTACTCGGCGAACCGATGGGGTATGCGCCGGACAAGGGGTTTTACCTGACGGCTACGGAAGCAGGGATTACTCGGTAACAGCCAATCCGGCAGCCCCAGATGGTTGGATTTTGAACAGAGCCGCCTCTGGAAACGGCAACACCGGACGACCAGAGCAGGCCGGAGAACTGCCAAAGCAAGGTACGACACTGGCTCGGTGAAAATGGAGCGTCATCTCGCGCCAAAATGAATGGCATGCTCAGACTGATGAAGCGTGAAAATTCTGATTGATAAGGAATTTTCTCGAAACTTGGCGGAAGCGGTGAGATTCGAACTCACGGTAGGCTTACACCTACGGCGGTTTTCAAGACCGCTGCCTTAAACCACTCGGCCACGCTTCCTTTGGGGATGCCGGGAGGGAGCCCTCGCTCGGCAGCATCCCTTGCAGTACAAGGGAAATCAGGTCGCGCATGGTACCGCAAGCGCTCCGTTTTGACCATGCCCAGGCCGGTCACGGTTTGAACTTTGCGTCAGTCTGACGGGCGGGGTGCCGGCATGTTTGCTGTAGCTTACGTAACGGACGTGCGTCACGAGGCGTAGGTATCGTGCTTGTCCATACAGCAGCATTACACTTTGGCCTAGTTCGACCCTGTGCCGCCGGTACAACGACCTCGCGAGGTGATCTTTGAAAGTCGGTTTTTTGCGTCATCTATTCCATATGGTCTCTGTGGTCGCAATGACGCTGCCCGTGCTCGGCCAGGAAATCTACGACAACCTCTCGACCAAGCCGATCGGAAAGATCTATTTCAACAGCGTCACCCCCAGGAGCAAATGGGAGCTTGTGCATAGGAAATATGACAAGAAACCGGCGACGATTTGGGGAACGCTATATATGCCCGAGACTATCCAGGGCCGCGTTCCTGCCATGGTGATCTCTCACGGCTCAGCTGGCGTGCAACAAAAGGATATCGATCGCTGGGCGCGCCTGTTCAACCAAATGGGCATCGCGGCGTTCGTGGTGGACTCGTTTGGCGGCCGCGGCATCAGCAGTACCATCGACGACCAATTGCAGCTCAGTCCCGCCGCCAACGATGCCGATGCGCTGTTTGCCTTGAAACTGCTCAGCACCGATCCGCGTATCGACCCGAAGAAGATCGGGCAGATTGGATTCTCACGTGGCGGACACGTTGCCATGGACATGGTCCTTGAGGCTTTCCGCAAAGGCGTCCTCGACGATGACACGCGATTCGCCGCCCTGATCGGCTTCTATCCCGGATGTGCGCAGATCTGGTGGGAAGTGCCGCGGCCCACGTTGGCGGGCGCCCCTTTGATGTTGGCCTTGGGAGAGAAGGACAACTACACGCCAGCGCAGCACTGTCTCAATGTTGCGGACATCATGAGGCGTGATGGGCAATCCGTGGAGATACACCTCTACCCGGGGGCCTATCACGATTTCGATAACACAAAGGTTTACTTCCAGTACTTCCCAAGCGCAACAACGCTCCGTGAATGCCCCCTGGCCATGCTCGACGTGCTGCATGAAACCTACTACAGGTTGCCCGCAGGGGAGCGATACGACAGCCTGCAGACCATGAGTGCCGAGTACAAGCAATGTACTAGCAGAGGTGTCTCTGCCGGGGCCAATTTGGAGCAAGGCAGGAAATCCGAGGCAGATGTAAAGGCGTTCCTGACGAGCGCTCTGGGCTTGTAGCGTTGTTGCCGACGCACACAGCCGCAGAGGCGTTCATATGACTGGGCCAGGGTAAGGCACCGGCCCTGGACCCACCTGCTAGGGAGAAAACCGGGATGCATGGATGGCGCCGTGAGCACCCCATTGTGACCATGCCCGGCCGGCCACGGTTTGAAACTTTGCCCCTTTGCCGTAATCTGATGCACTGGGACACCCGGCATTGTGGCTGTGGTCTCCATAACGAACGTGCAATACGAGGAGCCGATTATGCAATCGAACTGGCAGACCGCCACCTATGAGCAGGGTTACGACCTTGCCGCCAGCCGCAACAAGGTGTTGCGCAATACCTATCTGCTGCTGGCGCTGTCCATGATTCCAACGGCGATCGGCGCGCTGGCGGGCGTGTCCATGCACTTCATGCTGCGTGGCTGGCTCGGTCCGCTGCTGTTCCTGGGCGTGAGCTTCGGTGCCTTCTATGGCATCGAGAAGACCAAGAATAGTCCGGTTGGCGTGGGCCTGCTGCTGGCGTACACCGGCTTCATGGGCCTGTGGCTGTCGCAATACCTGCAGATCGCGCTGCGCTTTGCCAATGGTCCGCAGATGATCGCCATGGCGGCAACAGGGACCGCGGCCATCTTCTTTACCCTGGCGACGGTGGCAACGGTGACCAAGAAGGATTTCTCCTTCATGGGCAAGTTCCTGTTCGTGGGCCTCGTGCTGCTGGTGCTGGCTTCGCTGGCCAACATCTTTCTGGCCATCCCGGCACTGAGCCTGACCGTGTCGGTGATCGCCACGCTGATCTTCTCGGCCTACATCCTGTACGATGTCAGTCAGATCGTGAACGGTGGTCAGACCAATTACATCACCGCTACGTTGCAGCTCTATCTCGACATCTACAACGTGTTTATCAGCCTCCTGAATCTGTTGATGGCCTTCAGCGGTGATCGAGAATAAGCGGCGCCCAGCTACTTGCGCTCGCACCACAAACGCCCCGCCTTGCGGGGCGTTTTCATTGCTGCACGCGGGCTTAGGCTGGCATTCGGCCGTATGGCCGGCTATCCTTGGCCCCATCTTGATCCTGCGACCATTTCGACCATGAAACACCCCTTGGCCAACCCGGCACTCGAGCAACTGTTCCTGAACGCCCGCACTTACTCTGGTTTTACCGATCAGCCGGTGGAAGATGCCACCCTGACTGCCTTGTATGACCTGCTCAAGTGGGGACCGACCAGCGCCAATGCCTCCCCGGCCCGCTTCGTGTTCGTGAAGTCGGCCGCTGCCAAGGCCAAGCTGGAACCGGCCCTCTCGGAAGGTAATCGCGCCAAGACCCTCAAGGCTCCGGTGACCGTGATCGTGGCGCATGACCTGGCGTTCTACGATCAACTACCCACCCTGTTCCCGCACTCCGACGCCCGCAGCTGGTTTGCCGGCAACGAAGCACTGATTCAGACCACTGCCTTCCGCAACGGTACGCTGCAAGGCGCTTACCTGATGCTGGCGGCGCGAGCCCTGGGCCTCGACTGCGGTCCGATGTCGGGTTTTGACAACGCCAAGGTGGATGCGGCCTTCTTTGCCGGCACTACCGTCAAGTCGAACTTCCTGATCAACCTTGGCTACGGTGCCGAGGACGGGGTGTACGCCCGCAACCCGCGTCTGCCGTTCGACGCGGCCTGCCGTATCGAATAAAGACGATAACAGGGAGTGGCTGGCGCCAACATGGCCGAAACCAACAAGCCGCAATGGGATATCTGGAAGGAGCTGGACGAATTGCGCCAGCGCCACAAGGAACTCGCGCCCATGTTCGCCCGCATCGGCGTGGCGCCCGAGTTCGCGCAGATGATCAACAACCTGCGGCTCGACGTGCAGCGCCGGCCACCCTCGCCCCCGATCAGCACCAACGAACGCGACAAGGATGCGACGGCCGCAGAGGAGTACAAGCGCGCCTTCGCCTCACACTATGAAGAGGTCTTCTTCAAGGTTGAGAGCTGTTTGCGCATGCCCTGGCCGCCTGAGACCCAGTACCTGGTACCGGGCATACAGGAAGAGCTCAACAGCCTGCGTCGTACCCTGGCCAAGAACCCGCTGGTTTCGCCCTCGCTAGACCGCCTGGATGCGCTGATCGACGAATATGCCGATCTTGAAAAGATGGATGAGCGGCTGGACCGTGCCGCCATCGAAGCCCGCAAGGGCCAACTGATCGAGGTGTTGGGCTTTCCGCTGATCGTGCGGCGCCAGCTGGCGCACCCGGAATGGGAGCTGCTGCCCGCGCTGGCGAGCGATGCATATCGCGAATTGCTCAGGACCAAGATCGAGAACTACCGTATCGCCGGCTGGTTGCAGTCCAGGCTGTACGACAAGTGGTATATCGCGCTCGAATTCGACGCCATCTGGGCCCGCCTTAAGCGCGATGCCAACGACCGTGAGCGCATCATCAGCCAGCTCAAGCTCAATTGGCCCAAGCTGGGCAACTGGGCGCCGGACTTTCCGCATGCCGACCTGGTCTGGTACCTGCTGCTAGTGCTGTGCTGCGTGGTGGCGCTGTTCATGGAGTGGTGGTTCGCTGCTGGCGCCTTGCTGGTCTGGCTGCAATTGTCGGTCATCATCGAGAAGCACCATGCCCAGTTGGTGGTCAAGCGACGCCAGGCCCTGCTCTTGGAGTGTGGCCGCTTCAAGCGCATTCGCGATTCCATCTCTTCCGGCAAGTTCGATGCCAGCACCGTGTTACGCCAGCTCAAGCAGTTCAATTTCCGTCACTACGTCTCGGAAGAGGGGATGCACCTGCTGCAATCCATGTCCATCGGCGGCGGTGGCATCTAGTATTCAGCTGGCTTAGCGTATTTTTATCGCCCTACATTCGAGCTTTAGATAATTCTTATCTGGTGCGGATAGGGAGAGCGATCTAAAGTGGTTCTGTGTAGCGCGCCCTTTTGGCCAGTGTAGCGAATCTAAGTAATTGAAAAACTGAGGTTATTGCAGGGCTCTGTCGAGTGCGTTGAGGTTTTCCGCCGACCGGCGGCGGGGCCGGATCAGGGGAGAGCCGTCGCCGAGGTTATTTTGACGGTGAGCGCCGGGGTTTCCTTTCTGCATGTGCTGCTCCCTAACGCGCGGCTTGTAAAATATTAAAAGGCTCTTGAGGTCAGGATGAGTAGATCCCCGGTCATCGTATCGCTCTTGGCGTGCGCCGCTGTATGGGCGTACGGCCAGGACACGCTGCAGTTTCCGGTGCGGCGGTACCGCGTGGAGGGCAATACGGTATTGCCGGAAGCCCGTATCCAGGCCGCGCTGGCGCCGTTTACCGGAGAATCCCGTGATTTTTCGGACGTCCAGCATGCGCTGGAGACCCTGGAGGGCCTTTACCGCAGCGCCGGCTACGGTGCCATGCAGGTCTACCTACCCGAACAGGAACTGCGGCAGGGGGTGGTGCAGATCAAGGTGATCGAGCCCCGCTTGGGCCAGGTTCATATTCAGGGTAACGAGTACTTTGGTGCGGACAATGTCCGCCGCGCTTTGCCTGCGCTGCATGAGGGTCAGGTGCCCAATACCGGCGCCATGGCAGAGAGCCTGCGGCTGGCCAATGAGAACCCCTCCCGCCGTGTGGCGGCGACATTGCAGGCCGGTGCTGCACCGCAAACGGTCGATGCCGCGATCAAGGTCGAGGACGAGAAGCCTTGGCGGGTCTTTACCAGCGTGGACAACACTGGCAGCGAGGAGACGGGCAAGACCCGCCTGGCGGTGGGTTATCAGCACGCCAATCTGTTTGATCGCGACCAGGTCCTCACGGCCCAGTTCACCACCTCGCCCGAGAAGCCCGGCAAGGTCCGCCTGTTTGGTCTGGGCTACAAGCTGCCCCTTTACGACTTGGGCGATAGCCTCAGCCTCTATGCCGGCTATTCCAGCGTCGATTCCGGCGCGCTGCAGGGGCTCTTCAACGTCAGCGGCAAGGGCAAGGTGGCCGGCGCCCGCTATGCACAGGCGCTGCCGAGCTTGGGTGCCTACCAGCAAAAGCTCTTGTGGGGCCTGGATTGGCGTCGCTTCGATACCGACAGCGAATTCCTCGGCTCCAGCTTGCCGAGCAGCAGCTACACCTTGCGGCCCATCAGCCTGGGCTACCAGGCGCAGCGGCAGGACAGCGGCTGGTCTTGGGACTGGAATGCCAGCCTGGCCCACAACCTGTCCACCGGCGAGGATCTGGCCCTGGTCTCGGGCCGCAGCAACGCCAAGGACCGCTATACCGTCGCCCGCCTGGGCGGCAACCTCTATTACAGCCTGCCGCGCGACTGGAGTACCCATATTGCACTCAGTGCCCAGTTCACCGGCGATGCCCTGCCACCGGCCGAGCAGTTGGGATTGGGCGGCGTAGCCAGTGTGCGCGGCTATGGCGAGCGGGTATTGGCCGACGATGAGGGCGTACTCGGCAGCCTGGAAGCTTTCAGTCCCGATGTAGGCAGCCTGCTGGGTTGGAAAGAAGGGCTGCTGCGTGGCGTCGCCTTTGTCGACTACGGGCATGTAAGCCGTAACCACGCCCTGCCGGGCGAGAACAATGGCGCCACCCTGGCCGGCGCGGGTCTAGGCCTGCGCCTGGGCTGGGGCCGCCGTGCCAGCTTGCGCCTGGATGTGGCGCAGGCCTTGAAGGATGGCGGGGGCGAAAGCAAGGGTGATACCAAGGTCCACTTCTCGGCCACCTTGTCGTACTGATTTGACCGTTGTTTGTATTCCGGGCCGCATTACCGCCCGGCCACCCGAGCAGGGTGGAAGGAGAGAGCATGAAGACGTCGCAGCCCTCGCGTTTTGCCCTGAATGGTTTGTTTGTCGCCATCGCAGCCTGCTACGCATCGCAGGCCTTGGCCAACCCCAGCGGGGCCACGGTGGTGGCCGGCTCAGCCGGCATCCAGCAGCAGGGTAACAACCTGGTGGTGACCAATACCCCAGGCGCCATCATCAATTGGTCGGCTTTCTCCATCGGTGCCGGCGAGACTACCCGCTTTATCCAGCAGCATGCCGCCAGTGCCGTGCTCAACCGGGTCACTGGGCAGGACCCGTCACAGATTCTGGGTACGCTGCAGTCCAATGGCCGGGTGTTCCTGATCAACCCCAACGGCATCGTCTTCGGCCAGGGGGCGCAGGTCGATACCGCCGGCCTCGTGGCCTCCACGCTCAATATCAGCGACGACGACTTCAAAGCCGGCAAACTGCGCTTCGATGGCGCGGGCGCCGGTAGTATCCGCAATGCCGCCCATATCACCACGCCCAGCGGTGGTTTTGTCTATCTGATCGCCCCCGAGGTCGGGAACAGCGGCGTAGTGGTCTCGCCCAAGGGCGAGATCCTGCTGGCTGCCGGCAGCAGCGTGGAGCTGGTGGACGGTGTCGATACCAGCCTCCGGGTCAAACTGCAGGCACCTGCAGGGCAGGTGCTCAATGTCGGCCAGTTGATCGCCGAGCAAGGTCGTATCGGTGTATTCGCGGCTGCCATCCGGCAGCAGGGCCTGGTCAGCGCCAACCGGGTGGAGCAGGGAGCGGATGGCCGTGTTGTGTTCAAGGCCGGCGGCGGGGACATCACGCTGGCCGTGGGTAGCGTGACCGAGGCCCATGGTGGCCAGGTGCTGGTGGACGCCGGCAACGGCGATACGCTGCACTATGGCAGCCTGGATGTATCCAGCGCCCAGGGCAAGGGCGGCGAAGCCCAGTTGCTGGGTGGCCGGGTGGGCTTGTTCGGTAGTGCAACGGTGGATGCCCGCGGACGCGACGGCGGCGGTACCGTGCTGCTTGGTGGCGACTATCAAGGCAAGAACCCGGCAACACACAACGCCAGCCAGACCGTGCTCGCCAGCAGCGCCAGTATCGATGCCAGCGCCACCGGCCAGGGCGACGGTGGTAAGGTCATACTTTGGTCCGACAAGCATACTGTTGCGCAGGGCAGCATCGCGGCGCGTGGCGGCAACAGTGGTGGTGATGGGGGCTTTGTCGAGGTGTCCGGCAAGGAGATCCTGGACTTCTACGGCCAGGTCGATACCACGGCGCTCAAAGGCAAGATGGGTACCCTGCTGCTGGACCCGACCGATCTTGATGTCATCAACTGCATGTCGAGCTGCGGCTTCAGCCTACCGGTCATCAACTTCGGTGATCTGCCGTCTGGTTCGTCCACCATCCTGGGTGCCACGCTCAGTGCCGCCACCACCAACGTCAGCCTGCAGGCCACCAATAGCATCAATTTCTGGGACCCGGTCTCCGTTGCCGGTGCGGGGCTTTCGCTGACGGCGGAGGCGGGCAATTCCATCAATGTCTACAACACCATCTACGCCCCAGCGGCCGTGACGCTCAAGGCGCCATCGCTTTATGTCGCCGCCAACGTCAACGCCGGTGGCAAGGTCCATCTGCAGGCAGATGGTCTGGTCATCAGCGGCGGTTGTGGTGCGCTGGTGAGCGCCCCGACGGTAGCAATCGACCCCTATAGCGCGAGCTTTGGCCTTGAAATCGGTGGCTGCGGTGCCGGTGGCACCCTGACCTTGAGCACCGGTACCCTGGGCGGCATCGACCCGACTGCCAGTCTGATCCTGCAGGGCAGCAATGTGGCGCTCAATAGCACGCTGAACCGTAGTGGCGACACCATCATGGTCGCCTCCAGCGCCTTCAACAGCACCGTTGCCAATATGAGTATCGGTGGCCGCTACCTGGTCTACACCGTTGACCCTGTCACCAGCAATCGTAACGGTGCCGGCACCTACGGTAAGCACTACGATGTCAGCTTTACCGGCGCCACGCCCAGCTATGCCAGCAGCGGCAACTGGTTCCTCTACAGCACCGCGCCGGTGCTGCAGGTGAAGTCGAACGGCGGCACAGTCAGCTACGGCAGCGGCCTGCCTACCGGCTACAGCATCGACCCGGCCGGCTTGATCGATAGCGACACGCTCACCACCGCCGGTCTCTCCGGCACGGCTACCTTTGATGCAGTCAACGCCGGCAGATCCGGCTCCGGCAATATCGCGGTTGGCACCTGGGGCGTGGATTACCTGGGGGGGCTGCTTTCCAGCCTGGGCTATCGGTTTGCTTCCACCAGCAATACCGTGACCGTGAACCCGGTCTCGCTGACCGTCAGTGGCAGTGCCGGCAGCAAGGTCTACGACGGTACGACCAACTTCAATCTGGCCGGTACCGTGCTGAGCGGGATACTGGCGGGCGATGTGGTGCAGGCAGCCGGTAGCGGTAGCTTCCTCGATAAGAACGTGGGTACCGGCAAGACCATCAATACAGCCAACTTGGCACTGCAGGGGGCGGACGCGGGCAACTATGCACTGACCACGGCCGGCGGCACCCTGACTGGCGACATTACCCCGGCGCTACTTACGCTTTCCAATGTGGTAGTGGCCAACAAGGCCTACGACGGCAATACCAAGGCCACCCTCAACAGCTATGGTCTGGGCGGATTGATCGCCGGTGATGACGTGCGGAGCGCAGGCGGTAGCGGCCAGTTTATCGATAAGAATGTCGGAGCCGGCAAGCTGGTCACTATCACCGGTGTGCAGCTCAGCGGCCTTGATGCTGGTAACTATCAACTCGCGGCTGGCGGGGCGAGCGGTCATGCCGACATCACCCGGGCGGCCAGCGCTACCTGGGTGGGTGGGGCCTCGAGCAACTGGAGCGATCCGGCCAACTGGGCAGGTGGTGTATTGCCCGATCTGGGCAACGTTGCCAGCGTCAATCTGCCGGCCGGTGCCAGCGTCTTGTTCGACGGCGCGGCCGGGAATGTACAGCTCGACGCCATCAACTCTGCCGGTCGCGTGATCATGGCGGGTGGCCAGCTTGATGTTGGCGGCACGCTCAGTACCGCCCAGTGGCAGCAGAGCGGCGGCGCAGTACTGGCTGGCAATATGACGGTGACGCAGTCCTTCTTGCAGACTGGCGGCAGCATCCGCGTGCCTACCGGTTTGTTCTCGGTCAATCAGGCCAGTGGTGATCTGCTACTGGGTGATATCCAGGCCGCCAATGCCAATGTGACCGCAGCCGGCAATATCAGCCAGAGTGTCGCGGTACGCTTTACCGGGCAGAGCAAATTCAGTGGCGCTGCCATTACGTTGGCCTCGGCCGGCAATGATCTCGGTACCGTCTCCACCAGCGCAACCGGTGCGGTGGAGCTGCACGACGACGTAGGCGACCTGGTGCTGGGGCAGGTGAGCAGTGGTGGCGCCGTCAAGTTGGTCGGTGCCGGCAATGTGCTGGGCAGCGGTACCGGCCCCCACGTGCAGGCCGGCAGCGCCAATATAGCGGCTGGTGGCAATATCAGCGGCCTGAGCCTGGCCGTGGATCAACTGACGCTGCAGGCGCCAGGCAATATCACCCTGAGCAACCAGAAGGCGACCCAGTTGCTGGCTGCTACAGCGGGCGGGAACCTGTCCATCGAGACCTTTGGCGGGCTGACCACGGTTGGCCTGGTCGAGGTCGGCGGTGGTGCCAGCCTGATCACCCATAGCCCCTTGCAGATTGGTACCGGTGGCATCCGTGCCGGCAACGGCATCCGCCTGCTGGCCAATAGTAGCAGTTCCGGCAATGACAACGTCACCATCAACGGTGATCTGGCTGTGGCCAGCGGCAATTGTGAGGTGCAGGCCGGTGGCAGCGTGATGCAGAACGCCAATATCAGCACCCAGGGCGGCAGCATCAAGCTGGCGGCCTTGGGCGGCGATCTGATCATGGCGCCCGGTGCGTCCTCCGTCTCCAACGGTGGCGCCATTGGCTACAACGCCCGGGGCAACCTGGTATTGGCGCTGCTGGATGCCGGTGTCGGTCCTGTCGATCTGGCCGCCGCGCAAGGCAGCATCCTCTCGGCCGTGCCTGGCAGCGTGAATATCCATGGCGGCGCGCTCACCGCCAGTGCCGATGGCAGCATCGTGTTGCGTACCACGGTACCAGCCGCGAGCCAGAAACTGCAGAGCGCCGTCGGTATCGTCGTCATTAGCGATGGGCAGGGTAATGCGCTACCGGGTACATCCACCGGTGGGCTCAGCAATTCGCCGGACAGTGCCGGCATCCTGATCCGTGCCGGCAATGCCACCACCAATCTCGTCAATACCGGTGGCAGCCAGGGCGATGGCGCAACGGGCGGCGCGGCTGGCGGCCAGGGTAAGGCCGCAAGCGATAGCAAGCAAGGTACGACCGGCAATGGCTCAAATGAGCAGGGACAAGACAATGCAAAGAACAAGAAACCCAAGAAGTGCTGATGCCAGTCGCCTCTGCCGGCTGATACTGCCCTTGCTGGGCAGCTTGGCGCTGGCCGCACAGGCGGCGCCAGCCGGCACGGTTACCCAGTTGGCCGGCGTGCTCACCGCACAGAAGGTCGATGGCGGGGCCAAGATCCTGGGCTTGATGTCGGGCGTGGATAGCGGCGATCTGCTCAGTACCGCCGGCAATACCTATGCACGCATCAAGTTCACCGATGGCGGAGAGCTGACCCTGCGCCCCAATACCCAGCTCCGGGTCGATGACTACCACTTCGACCAGGCCCGCCCGCAAGAGGACAATGCCTTCTTCCGCTTGATCAAGGGTGGTCTGCGTGCGGTCACTGGGCTGGTGGGCAAGCGCAACAGCCTGGATGCCTACCGTATGGCCACACCGACCGCGACCATAGGCATTCGCGGTACCGACTGGGGCGCGCTGTATTGCGAGAATGACTGTGGCGGTTACGTCAACAACAATGGCCGGACCCCGCAGCCCGGCCTGTATGTCGACGTGAGCAGCGGCCAGATCATCGTGACCAACCCGCAAGGTAGCCAGCATTTCAGCCCTGGCCAGTTCGGCTTTATCGGTAACAACCAGCCTCCGGTGGTCATGCCTCAGGGCAATGGCGTGCCGATCTCGACCGACAAGGGTCTCAACAAGCCGCCGGAAGCTGTACTGGGCAAGGAGAACAACCCCAAGGACTTCCAGTGCACCATTGATGGCTGAGACCGCATTGCTGCCAAACAAAGCGCCCGGATTGTCCGGGCGTTTTTCATTGCGACGACTTGGCGGCTGCCGGGTGAGCTGCTCCGGCGCTCAGATCAGCGTAGGCAAACCATCGGCGAACACGATCAACTCACCGGCTTCCATCTTGGTCCATTGCTCGTTGTCGGTCAGCGGCTCGGTAGCGATCAGCGCAACGCGGTCACTGGGGGTGGTCAGCGCATCGAAGTCTACGCTCACGTCCTGGTCGACCAGGTGGGCCTGGCCAAAGGGCGCCTGACGGACGATGTACTGTAGCTTGGTGGCACAGTGCGCAGCCAGCCAACGGCCATTGGAAAGCAGGAAGTTGAGCGAACCATGCTGGGCAAGTTCCGCTACCAAGGGCTTCATGGCAGCGTGTAGCTCCTGCGGTGAGGGCTCGGTGGGGAAGCGCGCCAGCAAGGATTCCAGCAGCCAGCAGAAGGCATGCTCGCTGTCGGTGTCGCCCACCGGCGTAAAGCGGTTGCTCTGCAGTGTAGGCAACGTCTTCAGGTCGCCATTGTGGGCAAACAACCAATAATGGCCCCACAGCTCGCGCATAAAGGGGTGGGTGTTGGCCAGTGAGATCCGTCCGACCGTGGCCTTGCGGATATGCGCGATTACATTGGTCGACTTGATCGGATAATTGCGGACCAACTCGGCGATCGGCGAGACGCAGGAGGACTGCCAGTCGAGGAAGGTGCGGCAACCGCGACCCTCGAAGAAGCCTATGCCCCAGCCATCGGCATGGTGGTCAGTCTCCCCGCCGCGGCGGCGGAAACCATCAAAGGAAAAACAGATATCGGTGGGCACATTGCAATTCATGCCCAGTAGCTGGCACATCGTTCTAGTCCTGGAACTTCCGCAATAACAAGGGTTTATCGGCCGGGCGGCGTTGGATTGATCGGCCGTGGCGACTATCCTTGAAGCGAGACTGTTGCTCAGCTTGCGCGCGCCGTCAATGCGGGGTTGTCATGAATCTGTCCTCCATCGCCTCCAACCTCAGCCGTACCTATAGCCTGTTCGGCAACGAGATCCGCCTGCAGGATGGCCAACTGGGCCAATTATCCGGGCTTGGCAACGTTACCGATGGCGCCTTGTCGTCCTCGCAGGTGCGGCTTTCGGGTTATGGTCGGTTGCAATCCGCCCTGTCGGTACTGGGTGATAGTGCGCGCAAATACGACACTGCCAGCGAAGTAGCCGGCTACAGCGCCAGCAGCAAGCAGCCCGGCCTGAACGCTACCGTCGACAAGCCCGGTACCTCCAACGCCCCCAGCAAGGCCAGCAAATTCGAGGTGGACGTAACCCAGCTGGCGCAGTCGCAACGCGTACAGAGCCAGAACTTTGCCGATGCCGATACCACCCAGCTCGGCGGTGGGTCGTTGCGCATCCAGTTTGGTCGCCTCAATGGTGGCGGCGACACTTTCACCCCCACCGGCCAGGCCAGCCGTACCATCACCCTCAGTGCCGCGGATAGCACGCTCAATGGCATCGCTTCTGCGGTTAACCGGGCCAATGTGGGCATCAGCGCCAAGGTGGTACAGGACAGCAATGGCAACCGGCTGGAGTTCACCGGCAAGAACACCGGCGCCGACCAGGTCTTCCAGGTCCTGGTTGGCGACAATGATGGTAATAACACCGACAGCGCGCAGGGCCTCTCGCGCTTGGCTTACGACCCGGCCGGGGCGGTAGGTTCCGGGCGTAACCTCAGCCTGCAGCGCAGTGCGCAGGATGCCGCCATTACGGTGGATGGGCAGCAGCGTACCAGCAGTACCAACAGCCTGCGCGCAGCCGTGCCGGGCGTGAACCTCAGCTTCAGCGCGACCGGCAAGGCTACGGTCGAGATTGGCCGTGACCTGAGCCAGGCCAGCCAGGCCGCCAAGGCCCTGGCCAGCGCCTACAACATCTTCCAGGGGCAGCAGGACGATATTGCGCAGGATGGCCTGACCCGCAAGGTCAGCGCCCAGGTCGACAAGGTGGTGGATAGTAGCGAGACTGGCAGCGGACAGAACCGGCTGACGCTGGCACAGGTTGGCCTCAAGCGTGATGCGAGCGGCAAGCTGGCGCTCGACGAGAAGCAGTTCCAACAAGCCTTCAGCAAGGATGCCGAAGGTGTCACCAGCCTCTTGGCCAAGAGTGCTAAGGCCTTCGAAACGGCGGGGGCAGATGCCCAGTCCAGCGTACAGCGGGTTGGCAATGCCGCGCTGCGTGGCCTGGGGGGCGATGGCAGTTTTGCCAGCCAGGCCCTGCAATTGCAGAATCAGCTGGGATCACAACGTAGCGGCCAGAGCTACTCGCCCACCACCCAGAACTTGTATGGGCTGTCGCAGTATTTGTCTGTCGCCGGTTTATAGCTGGCGTGGCGGCTTACAAAGCGAAACAGCCCGGCTAGACCGGGCTGTTTTATTGGCGGTTGGCGCTCCGCTTATTCATCCATACCTGCGGCGACGGTGCTGTAACCACCGTCCACATGCATGATCTCACCGGTCACTGCCGAGGAGAGGTCGGACAGCAGGAAGGCGGCCACATTGCCCACTTCCTCGATGGTCACGTTGCGCTTGAGCGGCGCGGACTGCTCGACGTGGTGCAGGATCTTGGAAAAGCCGGCGATGCCGGCGGCGGCCAGGGTCTTGATCGGGCCGGCCGAGATACCGTTCACGCGGATGCCCTGCGCGCCCAGCGAGGAGGCCATATAGCGGACATTCGCTTCCAGGCTGGCCTTGGCCAGGCCCATCACGTTGTAGTTCACCACCGCGCGCTCGGCACCCAGGTAGCTCAGAGTCAGGAGGGCGGCGTTGTCGCTCAGCTGCGGGCGCAGGGCCTTGGCCAGTGCGGCAAAGCTGTAGCTGCTGATATCGTGGGCGATCTGGAAGGCTTCGCGGCTGACCGAATCCAGATAGTCACCGGAGAGCGCTTCGCGCGGCGCAAAGCCGATCGAATGCACTACACCGTCTACCTTGTCCCAGGCCTTGCCCAGGTCAGCCGCCATGGCGGCGATCTCTTCATCCGAGCTCACGTCGCAGCGCAGCACGATCTCGCTGCCCAGCTCCTTGGCCATCTCGACCACGCGGTCCTTGAGCTTGTCGTTGACGTAGGTAAACGCCAGGGTGGCGCCTTCGCGCTGGCAGGCTTTGGCGATGCCGTAGGCGATCGAACGATTCGACAGCAGGCCGGTGATCAGAATTTTCTTGTCGGCGAGAAAGCCCATCTTGGTCTCTTCCTGTACATAACGATGGGCGATTGTAGCCGCGCCAGCGCCGCCGGCCAACGCCGGTGCACCGGTCAATCGCTTGATTTGGCGGGCCTTGGCGGGACGTAATCGCTGCTGTGGCAAGGCCTGCCGCCTGCTAGAAAGAATAGAAGAGGCACGGCGCGTGACGAGAAAAGAAGGGGACGGGCGGTGGTGGCTGGGTGGGGCAGGGGGTGTAGGACTGCGATATGCCGGCTATGGCCACTGGGCTTGGCCTGCTGGCTGGCTCCCGCCTGGGCCGAGCGGCTGGTGCTCTACTATGAGCAGCGTCCACCCTATACCGAGTTCCGCGACGGTGCCCTCACCGGCCTGCTTGGCAAGCCAGCCATGCAGGCGGTGCAGCAGCTTGGCATTGAGTTGGATTTACGTGAATCGCCGTTCAACCGGCATATGGCACTGATCGACAAGAATCTGGAATACGCCTGTGCCATAGGGCGCTATAAGACCGAACAGCGGCTGGGGCGCGGCAAGTTCAGCCAAGCCTTCTACCGTGATCAACCCTATGTGGCGATCATGCGTAGCGACAATGGCCGTGCTGGTGCCGTCACCGAGTTGCAGCCCTTGCTCGGTACGGCCGGGCTGCGTTTCGGCTTTCGCGAGGGCTATGCCTACGGCGAGGTGCTGGATGTCTGGATCGCCACCAGCCGGGCTAGCTTGGTGCGTCTGCCAGAGAGCAATGCCAACCTGGTGCGTATGGTCTACCGCCGCATGCTGGACGTGGTGCTGCTGTCGGGTGAGGAGGCCGAGGCCTTGTTGGCCTCAATGCCGGAGGAGCGCGCCAAGCTGATCATGCGGCACTATGCCGATAGCCCGCCCGGTGCCTACCGGTATTTCTATTGCAGCCGGCAGGTGGATGATGCCCTGCTGCAGCGGCTCGACGCCGCCATCAATCTGCATAGGCCCACGGGGACGGGCGGCAGCAATCCTTGATCGGGATCAAGGCTGCTGGTTGGGGAATGGGGTAGGGTTCGCTGTTTGCCCCTCCGGAGATCCCGCATGGCGATTTCACTCTATGACGACGGCCACCACCGTTGTCTGATGTTCAATGACCTGGTTGACGACGATGACGACCATGCCGTGCAGGCCAACCAGTTCCTGATCGTCTCCGGTCGCGAGGGCGCGCTGATCGACCCAGCCGGTAACATGACCTACAACGCCCTGATCATGGCCATGGCACGCTACTTCCCGGCCCGTGAGCTCAAGTACATCCTCGCCTCCCACGCCGACCCCGACATCGTCGCCTCACTCAACAAATGGCTGGTCGGTACTGACTGCCAGCTGGTCGTCTCCAAGCTCTGGGCGCGCTTTGTGCCGCACTTTTGCAATGTGGGCAATGCCACCGGCCGCATCATCGGCGTGCCGGATGAAGGTGGCTGGGTCAGCCTGGGCAAGCAGAAGCTGGGTCTGGTGCCGGCCCACTTCCTGCATGCCGAGGGCAATTTCCAGTTCTTCGACCCATTGGCGCAGATTCTCTTCACCGGCGATATGGGTGCTTCCATGGTCGCCTGTGGCGACGTGGCCGAGCCGGTCTCGTCGGTCAGCGACTTCACCCGCCATATCGCCACCATGGAAGGCTTTCATCGCCGCTATATGGTCGCCAACAAGGTTTGCCGGCTGTGGGCGGCCATGGTTCGGCCCAAGGTACAGAGCGGCGAGATCATCATGCTGGTGCCGCAGCACGGCCGTTACTTCGTCGGCCGTACCGTGCTGCTGGCCTTTCTGGATTGGATAGAGGCGCTGAGCTGCGGCATAGACCGCTTCGATGCAGGCCATTACCGTATGCCAAGCTGAGCCGGGTGATCTGCCTGGGCCCGGGGGGGGGCGGGGGTTAAGGTGTGCTCAAGCCGCCTATGGGCGGCAGGACTGGGCCACCACCTGGTTGCGGCCGCCGTCCTTGGCCGCATAGAGGGCCTGGTCGGCCGCCTTGATCAGCTGGGCTGCATCGCAATCCAGCGCAGGGTCGACGCTGGCCACGCCAAGGCTGGCGGTCACTGTGATCGTCGTGCTGCCCAGCTCGTGCTGTAGCGCGGCCAGTTTGCCGCGCAGGGCCTCGGCAAAAGCCAGGGCGCCTTGCTGCGCGGTCTGCGGCAAGAGCACGCAGAGCTCCTCGCCACCGTAGCGGGCGGCGATATCGACCGAGCGTATGGAGGCGGTGATCAACTGCCCCACATTGCGTAGTACCAGGTCGCCGGCGTCGTGGCCATGCTCGTCGTTGACTCGCTTGAAGTGGTCCAGGTCGATCAGCACGGCCGAGAGTGGCGTGCCGTAGCGACGACAGCGCGCCAGCTCATGTTCCAGCTTCTCGAATAGGGCGCGGCGGTTGGCGAGGCCGGTCAGCACATCGGTCGCGGCCAGGTATTCGGCGCGCTGCAGTGCCTCCTGCAGGCTGCGCTCGTGCGCGCGCAGTTCGATCAGGGACATCACCTGGCCCGCCAGGCCGCGCAGGATATGCTTCTGCCGCTCGCTCAGTACGCCGGTCTTGGTATTGAGCACGCAGAGCGTGCCTATGTGGTAGCCGTCGGTGGTTACCAGGCTGGCACCGGCATACATCTGCGCACCCACATCGCGTCTGACCAGACTCATATGGGCGGTGGCGGCATCGTTGGCCAGATCGGGGATTTCCAGAAAGTCATGCTGTATGGCGCGGGAGCAGTAGGATTCCTCGCGGGAAGTCTCGGTGCCGCCGGCCAGGCCGTAACCCGCCTTGCGCCAGACGCGGTCCCGGTCCACCAGCGACACCGAGGCGTAGGGTACATCGCAGATCTCGGCGGCCGCCTCTGCCAGCAGATCGAAGGCGGGGTCCGGCACGGTGTCTAGCTGCAGGTAGCGGTAGAGCGCTTCCAGGCGCTTGGCCTCCGCTTCGGAAACCAGTTGAGACATGGCTGCTTCCCTCATTGTCTTGCAGACGGCGCTATCCACCGCCTGCCACAGGCTTTCAGTATTGGCGAGCCGCCCGCGCGCATCAAGACGCCCATCTCGCGCCCAACTGCGATGGCCCTGCTCCGCCGGCCGGGGCAGAACCCCGGTCTTGTGCGGTAATTTATATCGAGTACGATTAAATCGCAATGTATTGACAGCTTGCGTAGCGGGGCGTAATTTCACACATGGAAAGTACGCTAACTAATTTGGAGCCCGACTGTGGACATCGATACCGCCAACTATGTGCCCATCAACTGCGAATTCCACGACCTGCTGGAAGTACATGCCACCCGCCGAAAGCCCGTCACGCTGCGTTTTGTGGGCGTGGATGGCCGGCCACAGCAACGTCTCGTCGGTGTGGCCGATGTCTATAGCCGTGGCGGTGCCGAGTACCTGGCATTGGCCGATGGCGAACTGATCCGTCTGGACCGGCTGATCGAGGTTGATGGCGTACTGCTGGCCGATTTTGAGGCCGGTATCTGTGCCCCAGCAGCCTGAGTACTCGGGACAAAACACGAACGCGGCGCTGGGCGAAGAAAAAGCCACCCCCAGGGGTGGCTTCTTGCTTCACAAGGCGACAAGGCTGCCTTAGAAGGCTTCATCCGGCAGGGCCAGCACGCTGTCGGCGCCGTGCAGGATCACCTCCGCCAGGCTGGCGGTCTGCGGCAGCAGGTAGGCGGCAAAGAAGCGCGCGGTGGTCAGCTTGGCTTCGAAGAAGGCGGCGTCGCCCTCGCCGTCGGCCAGCTTCTGCTTGGCGATCAGCGCGGCACGACCCAGCTGCCAGCCACCCAGGGTCAGGCCCATCAGCTCCAGGAAGGGTACCGAGCCTGCGGCCACGGCCTTGGGTTGGGCGTCGAACTGCTCGACCACGTAACGGGTGGTACTGCGGGCGTGTGCCAGCGACTTTTCGAGGCCTGCGGCGATGTCTTCCAGGCCGGCGGCGCGTAGCTGGCCGACGGTGGCTTCCACCTGGGCCAGCAGGGCCTGGGCAGTCATGCCCTTTTCGGCAGCGGTCTTGCGACCGACCAGGTCCATGGCCTGGATGCCGGTGGTCCCTTCGTAGATCGAGCTGATACGGGCGTCGCGCAGGTACTGGGCGGCGCCGGTTTCTTCGATAAAGCCCATGCCACCGTGTACCTGTACCCCCAGGCTGGCGATGCGGCTGGCGTTCTCGGTGTTCCAACCCTTGACGATGGGGGTCAGGAAGCCGACCACGGCGTTCCACTTCTGCTGCTCGGCGCGGTCCGGGTGGCGGTTGGCCTTGTCCAGCGAGCCACAGGCCAGATAGGTCAGGGCGCGTTCGGCTTCGGTCAGGGCGCGCATGGTCATCAGCATGCGGCGGATGTCGGCATGGCGGATGATGGCGGCCGGTGCCGGGTTTTCCGAGCCCAGCTCGCGGCTCTGCACGCGGTCTTTGGCGTAGGCCACGGCCTTCTGGTACGCGGCCTCGGCCAGGGCCATGCCTTCCACGCCCACGCCCAGGCGGGCGGCGTTCATCATGGTGAACATATAGCTCAGACCGCGGTTGGCTTCGCCGACCAGCCAGCCGATGGCGCCGCCGTTGTCGCCGTAGCTCATCACGCAGGTGGGCGAGCCGTGGATGCCGAGCTTGTGTTCGATCGACACGCACTTCACATCGTTGCGCGCACCCAGCGAGCCGTCCGCATTGACCAGGAACTTGGGCACCACGAACAGCGAGATACCCTTTACGCCGGCCGGGGCATCGGGCAGGCGGGCCAGCACGAGGTGGACGATGTTCTCGGCCATATCGTGCTCACCATAGGTGATGAAGATCTTCTGGCCGCTGATCTTGTAGGTACCGTCACCGACCGGCACGGCCTTGGATCGGACCTGGGCCAGGTCGGAGCCGGCCTGCGGTTCGGTCAGGTTCATGGTGCCGGTCCAGGTGCCTTCTGCCATCTTGGGCAGGTAGGTCGCCTGCAGCTCGGGCGAGGCATGGTGCTCGATGGCGGCAATGGCGCCCAGGGTCAAGAGCGGACACAGCGAGAAGGCCATGTTGGAGCCTTTCCACATCTCTTCGACCGCAGTGGCGACGAGGTGGGGCATGCCCTGACCACCGAATTCGGCGGGGGCGTGCAGGCCGACCCAACCGTTCTCGACGAACTGGGTATAGGCATCCTTGAAACCGGGGGCGGTGGTGACCACGCCGTCATTGAGCTTGTTGCCGTGCTGGTCGCCCACGCGGTTCAGCGGTGCGAGCACGTTCTCGGCCAGCTTGGCCGCCTCTTCCAGAATCGCATCGACCAGTTCCGGGTTCACGTCCTCGAAGCCGGGCAGGGCGGCCACTTCGTTGAGGCCAGCCAGCTCGTTCAGCACGAAGCGCATGTCGGCAATGGGGGCTTTGTAGCTCATGGAATTCTCCTATTCGAGCGCTTGCTCGGTAAAAGCTGCTGAAAAAACGGCCACCTCGGTGACCGTTCTAGTGCTTACTTGTTCAGTTCGCTGATCAGTTCTGGCACGGCGGTGAAGAGGTCCGCTACCAGACCATAGTCGGCCACCTGGAAGATCGGGGCTTCTTCGTCCTTGTTGATCGCGACAATCACCTTGGAATCCTTCATACCGGCCAGGTGCTGGATGGCGCCGGAAATACCGATGGCGATGTAGAGCTGCGGCGCCACGATCTTGCCGGTCTGGCCGACCTGGTAGTCGTTCGGGGCGTAGCCGGCGTCCACGGCGGCGCGCGAGGCACCGATGGCGGCCCCCAGCTTGTCGGCCAGCGGCTCAAGCACGCCATGGAACTGCTCGCTGGAGCCCAGCGCGCGACCACCGGAGACGATCACCTTGGCGGCACCCAGTTCAGGACGGCTGGACTTGGTCAGCTCTTGCGAGACAAAGCTCGATTGGCCCACGTCGTTACCGGCGGTAATGTTCTCGACGGCGGCGGCGCCACCTTCGGCAGCGGCGTCGAAGGCGGTGGTACGCACGGTCAGCACCTTGATTGCGTCGGCCGAGCGCACGGTGGCGATCACGTTACCGGCGTAGATCGGGCGCACGAAGGTGTCGGCGCCTTCAATGCCGATCACGTCCGAGATCTGCGCCACATCCAAGAGAGCGGCCACGCGCGGCAGCAGGTTCTTGCCATAGGTGGTGGCCGGTGCCAGCACATGGCTGTAGTCCTTGGCCAGGCCCACCACCAGTGGGGTCAGGTTCTCGGCCAGGCCGTGGCCCAGGTGGGCACCGTCGGCGAGCAGCACCTTGGCCACGCCAGCGACCTTGGCGGCGGCTTGTGCAGCGGCCAGGGCGTTATGGCCGGCCACCAGCACATGCACGTCGCCACCCAGCTTGGTAGCGGCGGTTACCGTGTTGAGCGTGGACGACTTGAGGGTAGCGTTGTCGTGTTCTGCAATAACCAGGATCGTCATGATCAGATCACCTTTGCTTCGTTCTTCAGTTTGGCGACCAGTTCGGCGACCGAGCCGACCTTGATGCCGGCCTTGCGGACCGGGGGTTCCGAGACCTTGACCGTGGTCAGGCGGGGGGCCGGGTCCACGCCCAGCTCGGCCGGGGTGGTCTTGTCCAGCGGCTTCTTCTTGGCGGCCATGATATTGGGCAGCTTGACGTAGCGCGGCTCATTGAGGCGCAGGTCGGTGGTGACGATGGCCGGCAGCGACAGCGAGACGGTCTCGAGGCCGCCGTCGATTTCGCGGGTGACCTGTACCTTGTCGCCGGCCAGTTCGACCTTGGAGGCAAAGGTGCCTTGCGGCACGTTCAGCAGCGCAGCCAGCATCTGGCCGGTCTGGTTGGCGTCGTCGTCGATGGCCTGCTTGCCCAGGATCAAGAGCTGCGGCTGTTCCTTGTCGGCCACGGCCTTGAGCAGCTTGGCCACGGCCAGGGGCTGCAGCACGGCGTCGGTCTCGACGTGGATGGCGCGGTCGGCGCCCATGGCCAGGGCAGTACGCAGGGTCTCTTCGCACTGCTTCACGCCGAGCGAGACCACCACGATCTCGCTGGCCTTGCCGGCTTCCTTGAGGCGGACAGCCTCTTCGACGGCGATCTCGTCGAAGGGGTTCATGGACATCTTGACGTTGGCGATGTCGACATCGCTGCCATCGGGCTTGCAACGGACTTTGACGTTGTAATCAACAACGCGCTTCACTGCGACCAGGATCTTCAAAACTGCCTCCGCTGGGGGTCGGATTGGAATTGGGTCCCCGTGCCGGTTGGGCTGTCTGGGCCACCCCGCCTTGGTGGCAAGGCGGGGTTCCCGGGCAGGCCCGGCACGGAAAGGATAGGAAGCATAGCACCGGCGGGGGACCGCCGTCATGGCAGCCGTAGTCTGCCTTGTGCGTGCTACATGCTTGTTTTCCTGCAAGTTAGCATCGTTGAGTTTGCAGAGCAAGCGCTTGATTTATTTACGTGCGCGTCATCTGCAACGGACCCTCATTACGTGGCAGGATGCGCCTTTATTTGCTCGAACCCCTCTCTGCAAGGGGCCTCTGCTTCTCCTGGCCGACCGATGAAAAACACCGCTACCCTGCTGATCTCCTGCCCCGACCGCAAAGGCCTTGTCGCCGCGATCGCCAACTTCCTCTACACCTACAACGCCAACATCCTGCATGCCGACCAGCATCAGGACGACGATGCCGGCCTCTTTCTGATGCGTATCGAGTGGGATCTGGAGGGTTTTGCGCTCGATATGGGGGCCTTCGACGCTGCCTTTGCACCCATCGCCGAACGCTTTGGCATGGAATGGAAGCTCAAGCGCTCGGCCCAGAAGCCTCGGCTCGCGATCTTCGTCTCCAAGTACGACCATTGCTTGGTGGATCTGTTGCATCGCTGGCACAGCGGCGAACTGGCCTGCGACATTCCGCTCATCATTTCCAACCACGAGGACTGCCGCCGCGTGGCGGAGTTCTATGGCATTGCCTATCACGTCATCTCGGTCGGTAAGGACAACAAGCAGGCGGCCGAGGCCGAGCAGCACGCGCTCTTGCAGCAACAAGGCATCGACCTGATCGTGCTTGCCCGCTATATGCAGGTGCTGTCGCACGACTTCACCGCCCGTTACCCGCGCCGGATTATCAATATCCACCACAGCTTCCTGCCGGCCTTCGAGGGCGCCAAGCCCTACCACCGCGCCCATGCGCGGGGCGTAAAGCTGATCGGCGCCACCAGCCACTATGTAACCGAGGTATTGGACGATGGCCCCATCATCGAGCAGGACGTGACCCGCATCTCGCACCGCGAGACGGTGGATGATCTGGTGCAAAAGGGACGTGATCTGGAGCGGGTGGTGCTGTCCCGAGCGGTACGCTGGCATCTGGATCACCGCGTGCTGGTCTACGGCCACAAGACCGTTGTTTTTGATTGAACACTGCGGGGAGCGTGGTTGGCTAAACCATGCCGGACTGCAGTTGCTTGACCGAGGTGGTGAACGGAGGAACTCCGCTCACCGTCCTTTGGTCCATGCAGGCAGACAGGATTTGGTTATAACTGCTTCAGCAGTAAACATCTGTGTCCGGCACCCGGCCCCCGCCAGCGTAGCGGTGGATAATCAAAGGGTCGCAACGCCCGAGGAGTCATGAAATGAACAAGCGTATCGCAATAACCGGCCTGGTCCTGTTGGCGCTCGGACTAGGCGCCTGTGCCAGCATGAAGGTCACCAATACCAGCTTCCTGGATGGCAGCCATCGCTTTGGACGTACCGAACTCAATACCTATCCGGTACGGGTGCTGGCCATCGACAAGGAATACACCATCGACGTCAATCCGGTCCGGGTGGAGCCTGGCAACCGCGTGCTGCGGGTCAGTGCGGCGCCGGTGGCGGGCTTTCATGACCCTGTCGTAAAAGACGTGCCGTTTACCGTGGAAGCCTGCAAGCGCTACTATCTGGCCGCCAAACGCGAGAACCCCCTGCGACAGGACTTTGAACTCATCGTCCAGCAGGTCGAGGATCGCGGCGATTGCCAAAAGGCCTGATCCCCCAACAAACCCGGGGCCGCCGACAAGGCGGCTCTTTTTTTAGCCTATGCCACCATTCCTGCAGGATGCCCTCGATCTGGCCCGCTTCCGGATCAAGCCACTGGAACACTACTCCTACGACTGGTGGCAGCCGGTAGGCTGGTTGATGCTGCTCAGCGTCCTGCCCGTCCTGGGCGGTTCCCTGCCGGGCTTCAGCCTGGGCCAGCATCTTGCGCTGGCGATCGGCATGAACTGGTTCCGGGTACTGTTCTTCGTCTTCTTCTTTGGCTGGTGGCTGCGCCGTACCCCGGCCGGCCAGGCCCGCCTGGCTGGCGGCAGCCTGTTCCCCTTGCTGGTACTGCTGGGCAGCAGCGACCTTTTGTTGCCGCTGCTGGCCAATCTGCCGCAGGGCGTGGGCATCCTGATGCTACTGGTGCTCAAGGGCTACCAGCTTGGCCTCGCACTGCGTGCGCTGGCCGTCGCTACTGGCAATACGGTACAACAGGTAGCGCTGGGTACGCTCCTGTCCATCCCGGTGCTGTTGGTGGTCATGCTGCTGCTAAGCATTCTGCTGTCGGTCGCCGGTGTAAACCCGGAGCAGCTGCTGCCACGGCCGGCCGGTGCACCCAAGGTGGTGGGCTGACATGGCAGGCTTTCGTTACCAGGCCCTCGATGGCGGTGGCCGCAGCAGCGAGGGGGTGATCGAAGCGGACAACGCTCGCCTGGCTCGCGCCAATCTGCGTGAGCAGGGCTTATGGGTAGTCGACATGAGCGAGCTGGCGCCGGAGGCGCAGGCTGGCAAGCCGCGTCGTGGCGGCGGGGTCTCCAGCGCCGAGCTGGCGCTGATCACCCGTCAGTTCGCCACCCTGCTGGATGCCGGCCTGACGGTGGAGCGGGCGCTGACCGTGCTGATCGAACAGGCCGAGAACCAACGCAGCCGGGATGTGCTGGCCAGCGTGCGCAGCGAGGTATTGGCCGGCGCGCCCATGAGCCTGGCGCTGAGCCGCCACCCACGGGTCTTTCCCGAGCTCTACCGCACCATCGTCCGTGCCGGTGAGGAATCCGGCAAGGCGGCGGGGGTCATGCAGCGGTTGGCCGACTATATCGAGGCGCGCCAAGCGTTGACCGCCAAGGTGGCCCTGGCCTTTGTCTACCCGGCGGTGGTGCTGACGGTTTCCCTGCTGGTGATCGTCGGCATGCTGTGGTGGGTGGTGCCGCAGATGGTGACGGTGTTCCAGGGCGCAAAACAGACCTTGCCTTTTCTGACCCGTGCGCTGCTGGCGATCTCCGGTAGCCTGCGCGAATACGGTCTGATCCTGCTGGTGCTGCTGGGCGGCGGTGCCTTTATTTTCGCAAGGTTGCTCAAGCAGCCGGCTTTCCGGCTTCGTTTTGATGGCCTCTTGCTGCGCCTGCCCCTGTTCGGCCGGCTCAACCGTGCCGGCAATACGGCCCGCCTGGCCAGCACCCTGTCCATACTCGTGGGTAGCGGTGTGCCATTGCTCAAGGCCATGGAGGCCGCGGCTGGCGTAGTCGGTAACCGGGTGCTGCGTGCGGCGGTGGCGAATGCCGCCAAGGATGTGCGCGAAGGGGCCACCCTGTCGCGGGCCCTGGAGCGACAGAAACTGTTCCCGCCGGTGCTGGTCCATCTGATCGCCAGCGGTGAGGCCAGCGGACGGCTGGAAGTCATGCTCGACAAGGCTGCCCAGCAACAGACGGGCGAGCTGGAGCAGAAGGTAGCGACTTTCACCAGCTTGCTGGGGCCGGTGATGGTGTTGTTGATGGGCGGTGCGGTTCTGCTGATCGTGCTGGCCATCCTCTTGCCGGTGTTTGAAATGAACCAGCTGGTGAAATGATGTTGCAGGACGAGCACACTACACTGGCCAGCTTACGGCAGAAGGTTGCGGACTTTGCCGCGGCGCGCGAATGGCAGCGCTTCCACAATGGTAAGAACCTGGCGATGAGCATTGCCATCGAGGCGGCGGAGCTGATGGAGCACTTCCAGTGGACACCAGAAGCGACTACCGTGGCGGACCGTGCCGAGGTGGCCGAAGAATTGGCCGACGTGCTGATCTATGCGCTGGCCTTCGCCAATAGCCAAGGCATAGACGTGGCCGCAGCGGTTACCGCCAAGCTGGACAAGAATGAACGGCGCTTTCCGCCCTTGGGCGGCGAGCCGCACGAATGACAAAGACGAGATAGAACGGAGCGAAACCTATGCAGCAACGCGCACGCCAAGGCGGCTTTACCCTGATCGAGATCCTGGTGGTGATCGCCATCCTGGCCATTCTCGGGGCGCTGGTCGTACCCAAGATCATGAGCCGGCCGGACGAGGCCCGCGTCGTGGCGGCCAAGCAGGACGTCGGTGCGCTGGTGCAGGCGCTCAAGCTCTACAAGCTCGACAACGGTATCTACCCGTCCACCGAGCAGGGCCTCAAGGCCCTGGTGGAAAAACCGACCGCCGGCCAGATCCCGAACAACTGGAAATCCTACCTCGATAAGCTGCCGCGTGACCCTTGGGGCCATGACTATGTCTACCTGAACCCGGGCATCAAGGGTGATATCGACGTAATGAGCTACGGCGCTGACGGCCAGGCCGGTGGCGAGGGGCACGATGCCGACATCGGCTCCTGGATGCTGTAAGCAGGTGCTTGCCCGTTTGCCTGCCGCTCCGCGGCGTCAACAGGGCTTCACCCTGGTCGAGATCCTGGTGGTGCTGGTGATCATCAGCATCATCGTGGTGCTGGCCGCAGTGCGTTTTGGCCAGAGCGATGTCGACACCCTGCAGCGCGAGAGCGAGCGGCTGTCGCTGCTGCTCGAGACGGCGCGCGACGAAGCGATTGCCACCGGTGCCGCTGCCGGCTTTTCGGCAGAGCCGGGGGGCTACCGCTTCTGGCTGCAACAGCCGGACGCCAGCTGGCAGCCGGTCGCCGAATCCGAGGTGTTGCGCCCGCGCGAATTGCCACAGGCACTGCGCTTGGCCAACCTGCGCGTCAATCTGCAGCCTTTGCCAGAGGGCGGGCGTATCGTGTTTTCTCCCTCCGGTGTCAACGCGCCTTTCAGCCTCAGTCTCTACGCCGGCGCCGAGCGCCGCACGCTGCAGGCCGATGCGTTGGGTCGTATCACCGTTGCCAATCCACAGGTGCAAGCGGCGGGGGCGGCGCCATGAGACGGCAGGGCTTCACCTTGATCGAGGTACTGGTGGCCTTGGCCGTGATCGGCATCGCCCTGGCGGCAGCGGTGCGCGCCAGCACGGCGGTGGCCGACGGCTCGCTCGCGCTGCGCCGCCACCTGGTGGGTGGTTGGGTGGCACAGAACCGTCTCAACGGCTACCTCGCCCGCAGCGAGTTCCCCGATATCGGTACGCGGGAAGGTCGTGAGACGCAGGTGGGTACAGAATTCGTCTGGCGCGAGTCGGTCTCGGAAACCCCCAACAAATCCTTCCGCCGGGTCGAGGTCCGCGTCTCGGCGCCTGAGTCTGGCGACCATGCCGACGCGGTGCTGATCGGGTATATCGCCAATGCGCCGCGGTAAGCAGCAGGGCTTTACCCTGATCGAGATCCTGATCGCGCTGGCGGTGTTCAGCGTGATGGCGGTGATCGCCTACAAGGGCGTGGCCAACCTGGCGACCGCCAAGCAGGTGATGGATGCCGACAACCGCAAATGGCGCGAACTCACGGTAGCGATGGCGCGCTTTGATGACGATTTCTCCCAGGTTGCCAACCGCCCCTGGCGTGACGAAGGTGGCACCACCCAGGCCGCCATACGGGGTGCGGCGGGGGCCTTGGACGCCAACGGCGCGCAGCTGGAACTGGTGCGCTATGACGGTGAGCGCCTGACGCACCTGGGGTATCGCCTGCGGGACGGGCATCTGGAATTGTTGCTCTGGAGCGCGCTGGACCTTGCCCCTCGTACCAGTCCGACCGCCTTGCCCATGCTGGATCACGTCAAGACCTTCTCGCTGCGTTTTCTCGATGCCGCCGGTCAGTGGCAACTCAGCTGGCCGCAGGGCAGTCAGGCTGCCCAGCTGCCACGTGGTGTTGAGCTGACGCTGGCGCTGGAAAGTGGCGAAACCGTCACCCGCCTGTTTGCCCTGCCATGATGTACCGTTCTCTCCCCCGCCAGTCCGGCATTGCCATCGTCACCGCTGTTGCGGTCGCCGCCCTGGTCGCGGCGCTGGCAGGCTTTATGGCTTTCCGCCATAGCCTATGGTTACGCCAGGTGGAGAACCAACACGACTTGGCGCAGGCACGCGGGGTGGCGCGGGCCGCCATCGATCTCAGCCGCCTCACCCTGCGCGATGACGCCCGCCAGAACAAGGTCGACCACGCGCAGGAAGCTTGGGCCATCCCCATCCCCAACCTGCCGGTGGAACAGGGCAATGCCGGCGGCAAGATCAGCGATCTGCAAGGGCGCTTCAACTTGAACAATCTGATCGCCAGCAATGGCCAGGTCAGCATGCTCGACAAGGAGGCTTACGAGCGGCTTCTGAAGGCGCTGGGCTTATCGCCGGAGACGCTGGTACCACCGCTGCTGGACTGGCTGGATGCCGACAGTGAGCCCCGCTACCCAGGCGGGGCGGAAGACCGGGAATATCTGGCCGGCAACCCGCCGCACCGTGCGGCCAACCGGCCGCTGTTCGATATCGACGAGTTGCGCCAGGTACAGGGCTATAGCGACGAGATCGTGGCCCGCCTCGCCCCCTTTGTCTCTGCCTTGCCGCAGGCCGGTACCCAGGTCAACGTCAACTTTGCACCGCCCGAGGTATTGTCTGCCTTGTTGCCCAGCCTGGATCTGGCCAGCGCCCAGGCGCTGGCGCGGCGCCGGGATGCCAAGCCGTTCAGCAACGACTCGGAGTTCAAGGACGAACTCTCCGGACAGGTCCAGGCCGAGGTCGACCCCACCCGCTTGGGCTATGAAAGCCGCTATTTTCTTGCGGATGTAGATGCCCGTTTCGGCCGCGTGACGGTGGCCTACAGGGCCATGCTGGAGCGCAATGGCGACCAGATCCCACGTGTGGTCTGGATGCGTCGACGCTGACGCGCGATCCCCTTCTTGGCAGCAAATTCCCGCATAACCCAGGCCTGGCCTGGGTTTATGCTTTTTTCATATGAGAAAACAAATATTTAATTGTGTTTTGTCTGCAACATATTTTTACAAATACCGCTTATTTGTAACGTGCGCCACGTAGGGCACCGTAGGATTCCTCCCCGATGCGTCCCCCATTTGGGGGATACGTATGCGGACTTCGGCCAGAGCCGGGGTGTGCGATTGAATCGTGACCGTAGCTGTGATCCGGCTGTGCTCGCGGAATTTAAGAATCGGGAGAAACTACAAGATGAAGTTGAAGCAACTCAGCCAAGCCCTCGTCCTGGTGGGCTTCGCCGGCTTTGCCCATATCGCTGCCCATGCCGCGGATGAAGTGAAGAAGGTCGAACGGATCGAAGTCACTGGTTCCAACATCAAGCGCACTGCAACCGAGACCGCTTCGCCGGTGCAGGTGATCCGCGCCGAGGAAATCAAACGCTCTGGCGCCACGACTACCGCCGAAGTCCTCAAGCTCATTCCCGCCATCAGCTCGGGTGGTCTGGATGACCTGGGTTCCGGCAGCGGTTTTTCCTCGGGTACTGCGACAGCCTCGCTGCGTGGCTTGGGTTCTTCCGCCACCTTGGTGCTCGTCAATGGTCGCCGTATGTCGCCCGCCGCCTACGCCGACCCGAACAGCGGCCAGTCGACGCTGTACAACTTGAACAACATCCCGCCGGCTGTGATCGAGCGGATCGAAGTATTCAAGGATGGCGCCTCTGCCGTCTATGGTTCCGACGCAATCGCCGGTGTGATCAACTTCATCCTGAAGAAGGAATACCAAGGGTTGGAAATGTCGGCCAACGCGACTGGCGCCACCCAGGGTGGTTACCGGACCGACGCAGCTTCAGCCATCTTTGGTGTCGGTAACCTGGATGAAGACCGTTGGAACGTCTATGTATCGGCGGACTATCGCAAGCGTCATGAGACCGACACCACCAAGGACAATGGGATCAGCCAGGACCTGTACGCCAAGATCAATCAGCGCCTGGATCCTCACTTCTCGACTGCCTCCTTCCCCGGCAACTACTATCGTGAAGCCACCCCGGGCAGCGGTGCATTCACCCGCCTGATCGGTGCCGATGCCAGCTGCCCGGCTGACCAGGTTGTCGCCAATAGCGCCGCCGCCAATGGCAAGAGCTGCTGGTTCAACACCTGGCCCAAGGTGATCGAACAGAGCGACCAGAAGTCCGGCAACCTGTTTGCCCGAGGCGCAATCCGTCTTTCGGACTCAGTCAGCGGTTTTAGCGAACTGAGCTACAACGAGACCAAGAGCAAATACCCGGGCAACAGCCTGGCGATGAACGGCAATAGTGCGAATACCTGGTTCACCGTGGACGGTGTGCGCAAGGAGTTCACCTTCATCCTGCCGGCCAACCACCCTGACAATCCGCTGTTCCAGGCCAATCCGAACAATACCGCCAAGGTCGCGGTCCGTTACCGCATGGCTGATGTACCGGTTCTCACCGATGTTACGACCAAGAACACCCGCGCGGTGTTCGGCCTGGAAGGCAATCATTTCGACTGGGACTGGAAGGCCGGCCTGCTGTACAACAAGGCGGAGCGTGAGACCAGTGAAACCGGTCGCATCTTGGCCAAGGAACTGCAGGACGCGATCAACGATCTGTCCTATCGCCCGACCGGCCACAACAGCGCCGCGACCCTTGCCAAGATCAGCCCGACGCGCCTTGACAATGGCAAGACCGAAGTCACCATCGGCGACCTACGCGGTTCGACCGAGTTCGGCCAGCTGGCCGGTGGTAGCGTAGGGGTGGCCGTCGGCGTGGAAGCCCGTCGCGAGTCCATCGACGTGGTGGCCGATCAGCATCTGCAAAATGCCGAGTTCATCGGTCTGGGCTCCTCGACCGCCTCGGGCAGCCGCAATGTGCAGTCGGTGTTCGGCGAGCTGAGCCTACCGGTGCTGAAGGCGCTGTCGCTGGAAGCTGCTCTGCGTTACGACCACTACAGTGATTTTGGCAACTCCACCACGCCCAAGGTCGGCTTCAAGTGGACGCCGGACAGCAAGTTCTCCGTCCGTGGTACCTACGCCGAGGGCTTCCGGGCTCCAGGTCTGACCCAGATATCCAAGTCCAGCGTGCAGTCCTTCAACAGCGGCATCATCGATCCGATCCGTTGCGCCGCCAACGTCGACCCTGCCTCCCGCTCGACCACGACTGAGTGCACCACCGGTATCACCCTGTCGTCGCGCATTGCCGCCAATCCGGATCTGCAGCCCGAAAAATCGAAGAGCTACACCTTCGGTTTCGTGTTCGCCCCGACCAACAATCTCAACGGTTCGGTCGACGTGTATGAGATTCGCCGTCGCAATGAAATCGACCGCCTGAGTTCGCAGTTCCTGATCAACCAGGTCTACAAGCTGAACAATATGGCCTATGTCGATCAGATCCAGCGCTCCGCCAGTCCGGATACCTGGGTGAAGGACAAGAGTGGCAAGCTGATTCCGAATTCTGGCTTGATCACCAGTACTACCCGCAAGTTCTTCAACCTGGGTGAAACCCGTACCAAGGGCATTGATCTGGACCTGCGTTTGAAGAGCAGCCTGGGTGAATATGGCCGCTTGACCACGGCCTGGAATGCCACTTACCTGCTCAGCTACAAGCAGGCCCAGTTCGCTGGCGATCCCTTTACCGAATATGCTGGCTCCTACGGCCCGGCGGGTGAACTGCCGCGCTTCAAGAGCTCCGTCTCCACAGATTGGGAGCGTGGCGCCTGGACCACGACCGGCCGCCTGAACTACACCGGTGGTTGGTTGTATGGCGACAGCGGTGAGTGTTCCTTGGACAATAGTCCGGGTACCGCGCTGGGCAAAAACTGGGCTAGTTGCCATGTTGGTTCCTGGACCACGGTCGATCTCGGTTTGACCTACAAGGGCGTGAAAAACCTAACCTTGACCGCGGTGATGCGTAACGTGGCCAATCGCAAGGCACCCTATGACCCGGACAACACCACCCTGGGCTACAACCCGGGCTTCCACAACCCGTACGGCCGATACCTGAACCTGGGTGCGAGCTACAAGTTCTGGTAAGCCTTAATCAGTGCGGTCGGAGAGCACTCCTGCCGCCCTGTAAAACAAAAGACCCGCTCGAGAGCGGGTCTTTTGTTTTGCTGCCTGCAAGCAACGGGGGCGCGTATGTCGGAGACTGGTCAGAAGGGTAGCTTGGCGTCGATCTCACCCGCCAGCAGCTTGCGGAAGGTCGCCTGGATGCGCTTGAGCGCCTTGGCGTCATCCCCTTCGAACCGCAGTACCAGCACCGGCGTGGTATTGGAGGCGCGCAAGAGGCCGAATCCATCCGGGTATTCG
>NZ_DATCSC010000004.1:0-12246 GCF_036568685.1 Chitinimonas sp. | reverse complement strand
GGCGGGTACCTACGACATTCGCGACACTGCGACCGGCAACACCTTGGTAGCCAACCAGGCCTATGTCGCTGGTGGCAACATCTCCTACAACGGTTGGACGGTGCAGATCGCCGCCGCGCCGGCTGCCGGTGACCGCTTTACGGTCGATCCGCGCAAGAACACTGGCACCGCAACCATCTCGGCGGGTTCGGTCACAACGGTGCCGGTTGATCTCAACCTCAAGGTGCCAGCGGCGGTCCGGTTCAATAACCCGCCTACCACCTTTAACATCGTTGATCCGGCAACCGGGACGGTGCTGAACAACGCGGCCGGCGTGCCGATGAGCAACCAGCCTTATACCTCGGGGGCCAATATCAGCCTCAACGGCTGGACCTTCCAGATCACCGGTGTTCCGGCCGCTGGCGATACCTTCCAGATCGGCCCCAATACCGCCGGTAAGGCCGATGCGCGGAACATCCTGGCCATAGGCCAACTGCAGACCGCCAGCACCATGGCCAATGGCACCACCAACTACCAAGGCGCCTATAGCAAGATCGTCTCGGATGTTGGGGTGCGGGCCAACCAGGCCAATATCAATCAGAAGGCGCAGGCATCCTTGCTGCAGCAGGCCCAGACCAAGATGTCGGAGACCTCGGGGGTAAACCTCGATGAGGAGGCATCAAACCTGCTTATCTACCAGCAGGCGTATTTGGCTGCGAGCCGCACGATCCAGATTGCCCAGAAAGCCTTTGAAGAAGTCCTGAACATCGGCCGCTAAGCCGGCCATTGATCAGTAGCAGGAGTCAGTACCATGCGCGTCGCCACCAGTTCCATCTACAGCCAGGGCGTCTACAACATGACCAATCGCCAGGGCGATCTGTTCAAGTTGCAGAACCAGTTGTCTACCGGCCGGGCCATCCTTACGCCTTCCGACGATCCGGTCGCGTCGGCGCGCTCGCTCGACCTTGGACAGTCAGTCAGCCTTAATGGCCAGTACATCGAGAACAACAAGTACGCCAATGACGCGCTGGCGCTGACCGAAAGCAATCTGCAGAACGCGATCTCTGCTATCCAGGATATACAGCAACTGGCGGTGCAGTCTGGCAACCCGGCGCTGACCGCTGCGGAAAAGCGTTCCATCGATGCCGACATCAAGGGCAAGTATCAGCAGCTGCTGGGCTTGGCCAACACCACCGATGGCAATGGGATGTATATCTTCTCGGGCTACAAGGGCGACACCAAGCCCTTCAACGAACTGGCCTTTGGCAATGTGCGCTACGACGGCGACCAGGGCCAGCGCGCAGTGCAGATTTCGCCCTCGCGGCAGATCCCGGTGTCCAATTCCGGTACCGATGTATTCGTCAACCTCAAGACCGGCAATGGCACCTTCGAGAGCGCCATGGGTAAGTCGGGCTTCCCCCGGACCGTCACCGTAGGCGACAGTGGCCCGATCCAGATCAGTCTCGATCCCGCGACCAACGGCGTTGTGCCCGGCAGCTATCAGGTGGACTGGAACGCCGCTACCGGCAATTACACCTTCTCCCGTTCCGGCTTGCCGGCTGTAGCACCACTCACGGTCACGCCAGCGGCCTTGGCCGGCGCTGCTGCACCCGGCCTTGCCTGGCCGGGCAGCGGCTTGGTGATCAAGGCACAGGGCAACCCGCCTACCGCCGCTACCGCGAGCACCACGTTCGACGGGACCATGACCAAGAACCTGGGTACCGGCGTGGTCAGCCCCGGTGTGGTCAATGACCCGCTCAAGTGGGCCAACGCCAATAACAACGATCACTTCCGCATCCAGTTCCACTCGGTGCCGGACCCGACCGATAAGACCAAGAGCATCACCAAATACGACATCATCGACAACGACAAGTCTTCGGCGAACTACAACCGGTCCTTGATCGACGGGTACAACTACAACACCGACACACCGGCGGGTGGCCGGACCGATTCCGCCGCCAACCCCAACAGCTTCCCGAGGACCTATACACCGGGCGGCGATATCATCTTTGCGCAGCAGACCGGTGAGAACAGCGCGCTCTATGCGAACTGGGATTTCGGTAGCAAGGTTTCGGTCGACGGCGTGCCCAAGGATGGCGACAGCTTCACCATAGAGCCGAGCGTGGATAAGGATCTGTTCAGCACCTTGGGCGATTTTTCCAATGCCTTGACCAGCTATACCAACAATGAGCTGGGTGGCGCGGAATTCCAGAACAAGCTCAATAACGCACTGTCGAACCTGGACGGGGCCTTGACCCATATCCTCAGCGTGCAGTCGGGTATCGGTTCGCGTCAGAAGGAAGGCGCTTCGGTCCAGTCGACGAATGAGGACCTGAACGTGCAGTTCAAGGGGACGATCTCCAAGCTGACGGATCTGGACTACGTCAAGGCGATCAGCGACTTTACCCAGACCCAGACCTATCTGGATGCAGCCCGCAAGTCCTTCTCGTCGATCCAGAACCTGACGCTGTTCCAGTACATCAGCTAACACAGTGACGGTGAGCGCTTTGGAATAGAAAAACGCCGTGGATTGCCACGGCGTTTTTCGTTGGTCAGTCGTGCGGATGGGGCTAGAACTGGACCTTGACCTCATCCTCACCCAGCCAGCTGCGCAGGTCGGCCAGCAATTCGTCACGCAGGGTTACCCCCCAGTCCTGGCCGAGCTGCAACGCACAGGCGGCCCGGTCATTGCGGTAGTTGATGCGGACCGGGCAGGCCCCACCGGCGAAGGGTTCCACCAGCTTGCGCAGCTTGGCGATGTCGCCATTGCCGTTGATGCCCAGGTTCAGCGAGCGGGCAAAGCGGCTGCGGGCCTCGGCCAGGTCAAGTATGCGCTCGGCGACGATGCGCATGCCGCCGCCACCGCCATAGCTGTCCTCGCTGGCCTTGACCTCCATGATCAAGAGAGCATCTTCACGCAGCTTGTTACGGGCCTCTTCATAGGCTTCGGCATAGACCATTACGTCGCGTTTGACCGTGGCGTCGTCCAGCGTCACGAAGGCCATCTTGCCGCGTTGGCCGATCTTGACGCGGATCTCCATGACTACCCCGGTGACCCACTGGGTCTCCTTGCGTGGCGACAGGCGCGAGAGCTCGGTCTTGGCGAACGGACGCACTGCCTTGGCCTGGGCCGTAAAGGGGTGGCCGGAGAGGAAGAAGCCGATGGCCGTCTTCTCTTCCGCCAACTTGACCACTTCTTCCCAGCGCGGCACCTCCACCAGTTGCAAGGTGTGCTCCGGCTCCGGCTCGAAGGCGTCGAACAGGCCGCCTTGATTGGCGTTGGCATTGGCCTGCTCGGCTGCTTCCAGCGCCAGACCCACGGTGGCCATCAGGCTGGCGCGGTGGTCGCTCAAGGAATCGAAGGCGCCGCCGCGGATCAGGGCTTCGATCACCCGGCGGTTGACGATACGCTTGTCGGTACGGTGGCAGAAGTCGAACAGGTCCTTGAATGGGCCACCTTGCTCGCGGACTGCAATCAGGTGCTCAACCGCGGCCTCGCCGGTACCCTTGATGGCACCCAGGGCGTAACGGATTTCAGAGCGCGATACCGGCAGGAAGCGGTAGACGCTGTGGTTGACGTCCGGCGGCAGGAACTTGAGCTTGTTGGCCAGGCAGTCGTCATAGAAGAACTGCAGCTGGTCGGTGTTGTCGAGTTCGGTCGACATGGTGGCAGCCATATAGGCCGCGCAGTGGTGAGCCTTCAGCCAGGCGGTATGGTAGGCCACCAGGGCGTAGGCCGCCGCGTGCGACTTGTTGAAGCCGTAGCCTGCGAACTTCTCCATGTAGTCGAAGATCTCGTTGGCTTTCGCTTCATCAATATTGTTCTTCGCCGCACCCTCGACGAACATGGCCCGCTGGGCCACCATTTCCTCGAGCTTCTTCTTACCCATGGCACGGCGCAGCAAGTCGGCGCCGCCCAGTGAGTAGCCGCCACAAACCTGGGCGGCCTGCATCACCTGCTCCTGGTACACCATGATGCCGTAGGTCGGTGCCAGCACCGGCTCCAGCAAGGGGTGCAGGTACTCGAACTTCTCACCGTGCATACGGCGGGTGAAGTCCGGGATCAGGTCCATGGGGCCCGGACGGTAGAGCGCCACGAAGGCGATAATTTCTTCGAACTGCTTGGGCTTGGCATCCACCAGCATCTTTTTCATGCCGCTGGATTCAAACTGGAACACGGCGGTGGTATTGCCGGTGGCAAAAATCTTGTAGGCCGGTGCATCGTCGAGTGGCAGCTTGGAGACGTCCACGTCTTCGCCGCTCACCAGCTTGATGTACTTCTGCGCCAGTTCGATGATGGTCAGGTTGCGCAGACCCAGGAAGTCGAACTTCACGAGGCCGACCTGCTCCACGTCGTCCTTGTCGTACTGCGACACGGGCGAGGCATCCTCACCGCTGGCGATATAGAGCGGGCAGAAGTCGGTCAGCTTGCCAGGGGCGATCAGCACGCCCCCTGCGTGCATGCCGATGCCGCGCGTCAGGTCTTCCAGCTTCTCGGCGAGTTCCAGTAATTCGCCAGCGTCTTCCGCGTCGATCAATTCCTTGATCTGCGGCTCCATTTCCATGGCTTGCGAGAGCGACACCGGCTTGTTGGCCTCCAGCGGGATCAGCTTGGAGAGCCGGTCGCACAGGCCGAAGGGCAGGTCCAGCACCCGACCGACGTCGCGCACCACGGCTTTGGACGACATGGTGCCGAAGGTGGCGATCTGGCTCACGGCTTCCACGCCGTACTTGCGGCGGGTGTACTCGATCACGCGCCAGCGGTTTTCCTGGCAGAAGTCCACGTCGAAGTCGGGCATGGATACCCGCTCCGGGTTCAGGAAGCGCTCGAACAGCAGGGCGTATTTGAGCGGGTCGAGGTCGGTAATATTGAGCACATAGGCGACCAGCGAGCCGGCACCCGAACCCCGGCCGGGGCCCACCGGGCAACCATTGTTCTTACCCCAGTTGATAAAGTCGGCCACGATCAGGAAGTAGCCGGGGAAGCCCATCTTGATGATGGTGTCGCACTCGAACTTCAGGCGGGCCTCGTATTCGGGTCGGCGTGCCTCGCGCTCGGCCGGGTCGGGGTAGAGGTGGGCAAGCCGGACTTCCAGGCCGGCCTTGGCTTCCTGCACCAGGAAGTCGTCCAACGTCATGCCTTCCGGCACCGGGAAGAGCGGCAGGTAGTTCTTGCCGAGCACCACCGTCAGATTACAGCGGCGGGCGATCTCGACCGTATTGGCCAGCGCCTCGGGCACGTCGCTGAAGAGCTCGGCCATCTCGTCGGGCGACTTGAAGTACTGTTCTTCGGTGTAAAGCTTGGGCCGGCGTTTGTCGGCCAGCACATAGCCTTCGGCAATACAGGTACGGGCTTCGTGCGCCTTGAAGTCTTCCGGGTCCAGGAACTGGATGGGGTGGGTAGCCACCACCGGCAGATCAAATTCGGTAGCAATATCGAGCGCGCCCTGGTTGGCGATCTCGCACTTGTTGTCGCCAGTACGCTGCAACTCAAGGTAGTAGCTGTCCGGGAACAGATTGGCCCACCACTGGGCCTGGCTGCGGGCTAGTTCTTCGTTGCCGGCCAACAGCGCCTGGCCCACGTCGCCCAGATGGGCGCCGGAGAGCGCGATCAGATGGCTGTTGTCGCCGCTTTCCAGCCAGGCGCGCTTGAGTTCGGCCCGGCCGCGGTACTGGTTTTGGCGGAAGGCTTCGGTGATCAGCTCGCACAGCCGGCCGTAGCCGTCGCGGTCCTTGGCGATCAGGAGGGCACGGAAGGGCTTGTCGCGGTCTTCTTCGTTCTCCAGCCAGATATCGACGCCGGCAATGGGCTTGAGGCCGCTGCCGCGGGCAGTCTTGTAGTGTTTGACCATGCCGAACAGGTTCATCAGGTCGCTGATGCCCAGCGCCGGCATGTTGTATTTCTTGGCGCGCTTCACGGCGTCATCGATGCGCACAATGCCATCGGTGACGGAATATTCGGAGTGCAGTCGGAGGTGAATGAAAGCAGGGGACGTCATCCCCCGATTTTACCTGCCAGGGAGGCCGACCGGACCCCGTTGGGGCAGAAAAATACTGGGTCGGCGATACCCGATAGGCAAGCTCAGGCTGTGGGCCGACGCTCGAAAGTCCTGTGCCCTTCGAGTGCCACTTCCTGAACCTCCACCTGGCTGACCGAGGCCGCCGGTGGGCCGCGCCGGCTCCAGACCACCATGGCCTCGGCCGCCGCGGGGTCGCCCTCGATGTGGGCTTCCACCGTGCCATCCATCCGGTTGCGCACCCAGCCGCGCAGGCCAAACTGCTCTGCCATGTTCTCAAAGGCGTAGCGGTAGCCTACGCCCTGGACTCGACCATGGATGCGCAGGTGGCGGGCGATCACGTTATGGTCTGCCGTTCGGGCCAGAGCGGTTGCATCAGTGCCCTGGCCTCATCCAGCGTGGCAACGATGCGATGCCCCAGCGCGCGCACTTCGGGGGAGGGCGGCTTCATGTCGGGTACTTGAATGGGCGTCATGCCAGCTGCCAGTGCGGCGCGCACGCCCGGTTCGGAATCCTCGAGGACCAGGCAGTCTGCAGGCGCTACGCCGAGGAGGCCGGCGGCCTTGAGGTAGATATCGGGTGCCGGCTTGGGGTGGGTGACGTCGCTGCCGGTCACCACCACCGGAAAGTAGCGGATCAAACCACTGTGACCGAGTTTCTGTTCGGCCCGCTCGCGCCGCGTGGACGTGGCGACGGCACGCGGCACGCCAACGGTACTTAGCCACTCGAGCAGTGGAACGATGCCGGGTTTGAGTGGTAGACCCTGCTCGACCTTCTCGTGGTAGAGCCGGTCGGTGGTCAGGGCGATGGCCATGGCATCGATCTCGGGCCGTTGTGTACGCAGCAGCTCGTAACAGAGCTTCTCATGCAGGCCCACCATGGCGTGCAGCAGCTCCTCGCCCAGCTCGGCTCCGTGCAGCCGGCCGGCTTCACGCCAGCAGGCCATGACGGCGCTTTCGCTATCTATCATCAGGCCGTCCATATCGAACAGCACGGCGGCGGGGCGGAATTCAATCTGCATGGGGCTCTCGACGCTGGCCGAACCACTCGTGGGCCAGCAGCCCATAGCAGTCCAGATCATGGAATTGTCCACCCCAATGGCCCTGTTGGCGATGCCGGCCTTCCAGGCGGAAGCCCAGGCGCTCGACCAGGCGGATGGAGGCCAGGTTGTCGGGGTGGATCTCTGCCTGCACGCGGTGCAGGTTCATATTGTCGAAGCCGTAGTCCAGCACGGCGCGCAGGGCCTCGCTCATCCAGCCCTCACCCCAGTAGGGGCGGCCCAGCTCGTAGCCCAGCACGCAGTTGCGCCAGCTGCGGTTCCATTTGAACAGACCGCAACTACCCAGCAGTTCACCGTCGGATTGGCGGACGATGCCCCAGCGGGTACCTGGGGCGGGCGCCTTGCGCCATTCGGCGAACATCTCGATCAGTTGCAATGCCTGATGGCGATCAACCAGTGGGTCGGCGCCGAACCAGCGCATGGTTTCCGGGTCGCTATGGATGGCAAACAGCGCGTCTGCATCGCGCGCCTTGAGTTCGCGCAGCTGTAGCCGGGGCGTGGTCAGGGTAGGGAAGGGCATAGCCTGGGTGGCAGGCTGTGGGCAGCTTGGCTGCCCACAGCGTAGATGAGGTGAGTCAGCTGACGCGCATGCCAGGCTGTGCGCCGCTATCGGGGCTCAGCAGGTAGATGCCCGGGGTATCGCCGCTGGCAGCAAGCACCATGCCTTCGCTGAGGCCAAACTTCATCTTGCGCGGTGCCAGGTTGGCCACCATCACGGTCAGCCGACCGACCAGATCTTCTGGCTTGTAGGCGGACTTGATGCCCGAGAACACGTTGCGGGTGTGGTCGCCCAGGTCCAGCGTCAGCTGCAGCAGCTTCTCGGCGCCTTCCACGTGTTTGCAATCGATGATCTTGGCGATGCGCAGATCGATCTTGCCGAAGTCGTCGATATTGATGGTCGGGGCGATGGCCTCGATCTTGGGACCGGTGGGTTCTGCGGCCACCGGGGCGGCGCTTTGCTTGTTGGCTTCTACCATGGCGTCTACTTGCTTGGAGTCGATACGGGTCATCAGGTGCGAATACGGCTTGATCTCGTGGTCCAGCAGCACGGTGGCGCTGTCGGCCCAGGTCAGCGGGGCGATATTGAGGAAGGCCTCGATGTCGGTGGCGAGCTTGGGCAGCACCGGCTTGAGGTAGACGGACAGCAGGCGGAAGGCGTTGATCAGCAGGGTACAAGCACCATGCAGCTCGGCAGCGCGTTCTTCCTGCTTGGCCAGCTCCCAGGGCTTGACCACGTCCACGTACTGGTTCACCTCGTCGGCCAGGGCCATGATCTGGCGCTGGGCCTGGCTGTACTCGCGGGCTTCCAGCAGGCTGGCGATTTCCTCGGATGCGCCTTGCAGGCGGGCGATCAGGGTATTGTCGGGCAGGGTCGCCGCCAGGCGGCCGCCAAACTTCTTGCTGATGAAGCCGGCCGCACGGCTGGCGATATTGATGTATTTGCCCACGAGGTCGCTGTTGACGCGCGCCACGAAGTCGTCGAGCGCCAGATCGGCGTCCTCGATCTTGCTGTTGAGCTTGGCGGCGTAGTAATAGCGCAGCCATTCGGGGTTCAGGCCGGCATCCAGGTATTCACGGATGGTGATGCCGGTACCACGCGACTTGGACATCTTCTGGCCGTTCACGGTCAAAAAGCCATGCACATTGACTGCGGTCGGGGTGCGATAGCCGCTGTATTTCAGCATGGCCGGCCAGAACAGGGCGTGGAAGTAGAGGATGTCCTTGCCGATAAAATGGTACAGCTCGGCATCGGAATCGGCCTTCCACCAGGCGTGGAAGTCCTCGCCTATGCGGTCGAACAGGTTCTTGCACGAGCCCATATAGCCGACCGGGGCGTCCAGCCAGACATAGAAGTACTTGCCGGGGGCATCCGGGATCTCGAAACCGAAGTAGGGCGCATCGCGGCTGATGTCCCAGTCCTGCAGGCCGGCCTCGAACCATTCGTCCATCTTGTTGGCGGCTTCAGGCTGCAGACGGCCGGCCTCTCGGGTCCAACCCTTGAGGAAAGCTTCGCAATCGCCCAGCTTGAAGAAGAAGTGCTCGGAATCGCGCATTTCCGGGGTCGCGCCGGATACCACCGAGTAGGGGTTCTTAAGCTCGGTCGGGCCGTAGGTGGCGCCGCAGGACTCGCAATTGTCGCCGTACTGGTCCTTGGTGCCGCACTTGGGGCACTCGCCCTTGACGAAGCGGTCCGGCAGGAACATCTGCTTGACCGGGTCATAGAGCTGGTTGATCACCCGACGGGAGATCTTATTGTCGGCCTTGAGCTTGTGGTAGATGTCGTAAGCGAGCTCGCGGGTTTCTTCCGAGTCGGTCGTATAGTAATTGTCAAAACCGATCAGGAAGCCCTCGAAGTCGCGCAGCTGCTCGGCGTGCGAGCGCTCCACCAGCTCCTTGGGCGAGATACCCTGCTTCTCGGCACTGATCATGATGGGCGTGCCGTGGGTGTCGGAGGCGCAGACGTAGTAGCAGGTGTGGCCACGCATTTTCTGGAACCTGACCCAGATATCGGTCTGCACGTGTTCGAGCAGGTGACCGAGGTGCAACGCGGAATTGGCGTAGGGCAGGGCGGAGGTTACGAGGATTTTGCGGGCCGACACGATGGAATCCTGACTGTGAAACGGATGCGGAAGCTGCTGATTATAGCCGAACAGCTTAAAATGCCTGCCCTGCCGCTTATTGAATTCGCTTTCCGCCCATGTTTGTACAGACCATAGACTACCGCGCCGAGGATGCGCCGAGCCGTTTCGTGGCCTCGCTGCGCGAGACCGGCTTTGCCGTGCTGGAGCACCACCCGCTGCCTTTTAGCCTGATCGAGAGCATCTACAGCGAGTGGCTGGCTTTCTTCGATGGTGACGACAAGGCCCCGTGGCGCTATGACCCTGAGCAGCAGGACGGCTGGTTCCCACCGGACGTGTCGGAGACCGCCAAGGGCAGCAAGCAGCGCGACCTGAAGGAGTTCTACCATGTCTTCCCTTGGGGCCGGATCCCGCCCCAGCTGAAGGCTACGGCGCTTAATTACCACCGCACGGCCAATACTTTGGCGGCCGAATTGCTGGGCTGGATCGAGTCGGCCTTGCCGGCTGAGGTCGCCACCGGTCTGAGCGAACCATTGTCGGGCATGATTGCCGAAAGCCCGCTGACCCTCCTGCGCGTGCTGCGCTACCCGCCACTGGCCGGCGACGAGCCGCCTGGTGCGCTGCGTGCCGCCGAGCACGAGGACATCAACCTGATCACCTTGTTGCCGGCAGCGACCGGCCCCGGCCTGGAAGTGCGTGACCGGCAGGGCAACTGGCATGCCGTGCCTTGCGAGCTGGGTGCCATGGTGGTGAACGTGGGCGATATGCTGCAGGAGGCCACCCGAGGCTGGCTGCCGTCCACCTCGCACCGCGTGGTGAACCCTGAGGGTGAAGCTGCACGTCAGTCGCGTATCTCCTTGCCGCTGTTTCTGCACCCGCGCAATGAGGTTGTGCTCTCCGAGCGGCATACCGCCGGCAGCTACCTGGACGAGCGCCTGCGTGAGCTAGGTGTACGCAAATAATTCAACGGGACACCCCGCCGGGTGGCCCAAGGAGCAAGAACATGGCAAGCCTTCCTGAACTCAATACCGCACTGGCAGGTGTGGTGGATGCCGACACCGGCCGCGACTATGTGGCCATGCGTGCCGTGCGCGATCTGCAGTTTGCCGACGGTACCGCCAGTGTGACGATTGCACTGCCGTTCCCGGCCCAGAGCCGGCATAGCGCCATCGCCGCCCAGATCGAGGCGGCCCTGCTGGGTGTTGCGGGCGTGAACCGCGCCGCGGTAAAGATCGAAACCCGTATCGAGGCGCACACCGTACAGCGCGGCCTGACCCCGCTGCCAGGCGTGAAGAACGTGATCGCCGTGGCCAGTGGCAAGGGCGGGGTGGGCAAGTCCACCACGGCTGTGAACCTGGCGCTGGCGCTGGCAGCCGAGGGTGCCCGGGTGGGCCTCCTGGATGCCGACATCTATGGCCCCTCCCAGCCCTTGATGCTGGGCCTGCAAGGGCAAAAGCCGGAGTCGCCCGATGGCAAGTCCATCCTGCCCATGCGCGCGCATGGCCTGCAGGCCATGTCCATCGGCTTTCTGATCGACGCCGAGCAGCCCATGGTCTGGCGCGGCCCCATGGTGACCCAGGCACTGATGCAGCTCCTGAACGATACCCGCTGGGACGATCTCGATTACCTCTTGATCGACCTGCCGCCGGGTACCGGCGATATCCAGCTCACCTTGTCGCAAAAGGTGCCGGTGACCGGGGCTGTGATCGTTACCACACCGCAGGACATTGCCTTGCTCGATGCCCGCAAGGGCTTGAAAATGTTCGAGAAGGTCGGTGTGCCGGTCACCGGTGTGGTGGAGAACATGGCCATGCATATCTGCTCCAACTGCGGCCACGTGGAGGCGATCTTTGGTGAAGGTGGCGGTGGCCGCATGGCCGCGGAGTACGGTGTGGAGCTGCTGGGGCAGTTGCCACTGGAGTTGTCTATCCGCCTGGCGACCGATGAAGGCCGCCCCAGCGTGGCCGCCGACCCGGACGGCAAGGTTGCCGGGCTCTACAAGGCCATCGCCCGCAAGGTTGCGGTGAAGGTAGGCGAGAAGGCCAAGGATTTCTCGGCTAAGCTGCCGAAAATCGTTATTCAAAATACGTGAGCGGCGTTACGCCACCCACCCTGCGGAGTAAGCAATGAGCATCAAATCGGACCGCTGGATACGCCGTATGGCGGAAGAGCACGGCATGATCGAACCCTATGAGCCGGGCCAGATCAAGCAGCTCAATGGCGAGCGCATCGTCTCCTATGGCACCTCCAGCTACGGCTACGACATCCGTTGTGCCGACGAATTCAAGCTGTTCACCAATCTCAACTCCACCGTGGTGGACCCGAAGAACTTTGACCAGAACAGCTTTGTCGATGTCTCTGGCAAGGGTTACTGCATCATCCCACCCAACAGCTTTGCGCTGGCCCGTACCGTGGAGTACTTCCGCATCCCCCGCAATGTGCTGACCATCTGCCTGGGCAAGTCGACCTATGCGCGCTGCGGCATCATCGTCAACGTCACGCCCTTCGAGCCGGAATGGGAAGGCTATGTGACGCTGGAGTTCAGCAACACCACCCCGCTACCAGCCAAGATCTACGCCGGCGAGGGTTGTGCCCAGGTACTGTTCCTGGA
>NZ_DATCSC010000003.1:0-36386 GCF_036568685.1 Chitinimonas sp. | reverse complement strand
ACCGTGAAACGAGGCCGCGCCGATGATAGTGCGGACTACCCGTGTGAAAGTAGGTCACCGCCAGGCTCCCCTTAAAACACCTCGATCAGCAATGATCGGGGTGTTTTGCTTTGCGCGGACCGAACGCACAACGCCCAAGGCGGCACCCAAAGACGACGGCAACACCCAGAACTTGGCCCCGCGGCGCTGCCGCGGGGCTTCTTGTTATCAGCTTGACGTCGTGGCCAAAGTACCCGCCGTGCGCCTCAGCGCGCCGGCTGTTGCGGGTGCTCAATGCGATTGATGTAGTGCTGGATCTGCTGCCGGCTGGCCGGTGGCAGTGGGGTGAATTCGAAGCCGGTACGGACTGTGCGTATGCCGTTGCGTAACACCAGCTCGAAGCGTGAACGCACTTGAGCATCGACAGCGACGCTGGCCATGTGTGGTAGCTCGACGCGTATACCGTGGTAGCGGGCACCTGGCACCAGCCGCAGGCCCGGAATAAAGGCCAGGATGCCCATGCCTCCGAGACTGAGATCGATAATGGAAACCTCGATCTCTTCCTCCCCATCCGCTTGCAGCGGCACAAAGGCGCTGAGTGGCTGGCTCAGCGGTATGGTCAGCCGATAGTGATCGCGGCGCTGCAGCCTGAGGATGCTGGCCGGTGCCGTGACGGCCAGGGCCGGTTGGCGCTGCCATTCCACGAGCCGTGGATAACCGACCTCGAACTGCAATTTGATCCTGTCCTGCAAACCAACGCACAGCAATTGCCGGGCATCGAAAACGGCAGCCCGTTCTGCTTCCTCGGGCAGCGCCAGGATCAGCTGGTGACCGTCGATACCGAGCAGCGGGAGGCTGGCGATGACACCGGGTTTTTCAGGATAGAGGCTGACGATGGCTCGCTTCGCGATCAGCCCCGCGAGCACCTGGTGCACTTCGGCAGGATTGTGCAGGCGCGATAGTGCTGCCCCTTGCAACTCTTCGGGTTCAGCCTTGAGTGGTAGCTCTTCGGTCAATAGCGGCGGGGTTGATGTCAGCATGGGTGGCGGCAAAGGACAGCTTGTCCTCAGTGTAGACAGTGCGTGGCGCTACTACCGCATATTGCGAAGACAAAAAGAAACCGGCCCCTCGTAAGGAGCCGGTTCGAAGGGCGGGAGCAGGGACTAGAACAACAAGTCCTTTACGCCCTCCTCCATGGTTTGTGGTGCAGCGGTGGACGTATTATCCAGACCCAGTTCTGGATTGGTCTGCGGGAATTCTGCGTAGAAGTATTCGTTACGCGTACCGCGGCTGGTTTCCACCGGCTGGGTCAGTACACCATCCGGTACTGGATAGGCGTATTCGGGTACGCCCTTGAGTGCCTTGCCCATATAGCTGATCCAGATCGGCAGCGCTGCCGCACCGCCCGTCTCGGAGCCTCCCAGCGAGCGCGGCTGATCGAAGCCCAGCCAGGCAATGGCGACGAGGCCGGGCTGGTAACCGGCGAACCAAGCATCGTGCGTATCGTTGGTGGTGCCGGTCTTGCCGGCCAGATCGTTGCGGTTGAGCACATTGGCCTTGGCTGCAGTGCCGTAGCGGGTCACGTCCTGCATCATGCTGGTCATGATGAAGGCGTTACGCGGGTCCAGCGTGCGCGGGGCATTCTTGCCTGCAACCTCGGGCTCGGTGCGGGCAATCAGTTGGCCACGGCTGTCTTCGATCCGGTCGATAAAGTAGGACCGTACCCGGTAGCCGGTGTTGGCAAAGACCGAATAACCCTCCGCCATCTGCAGGGCCGTCACGCTGCCGGCGCCCAATGCCATGGTCAGATAGGCTGGATGGTTACGGGCCTCGAAGCCGAACTTGCTGATGTAAGCCTGGGCGTAGTCCGGCGTGATCGCCTGCAGGATGCGGATGGAGACCAGGTTCTTGGATTTGGTCAGTGCGTCGCGCATGGTCATCAGGCCGGCGAACTTGCCGTCGAAGTTCTTCGGCTCCCAGCGCTGCCCGCCTATGGTGGCCGGGTCGATCACCAGGGGGGCGTCATTGATCATGGTCGCAGGGGTGAAGCCGCGCTCGATGCCCGCCGAATAGATGAAGGGCTTGAAGCTCGAACCGGGCTGGCGCCAGGCCTGGGTGACATGGTTGAAGTGGTTGCGGTTGAAGTCGAAGCCGCCGACCAGCGAACGGATCGCACCGTTCTGTGGATCGATGGAGACCATGGCCACCTCGGCCTGGGGTAGCTGCACGATTTGCGGTCCGTTCTCCCCCATCTGGACGCGGACGATGGCACCTGGGCGCAACTGCTGAGAGGGTTGCAACTTGCTGCTTAGGGCCCGTGCGGCGAACTGCAGGCCCTTGCCGCTGATCTCGGCGGTGGTACCGCCACGCAGATAGACCTTGACCATGGTGTTGGATGTAGACAACACCACGGCAGGCACCAGATCACCGGCATCCTTGACGTCGGCAAGGTGGTCCTCGAGTTTGTCCTGCAGATCGCTACCGGCAGCTGGCAGCTCGATATAGGCCTCGGGACCGCGATAGCCATGGCGGCGGTCGTAGTCCAGCACCCCCTTGCGGGCTGCCTCGTAGGCAGCGGTCTGGTGGCTGGCCAGGAGGGTGGTGTAGACCTTGTAGCCCTGGGTGTAGGCGGCTTCCTTGTATTTGTCATAAAGCGCCTGGCGGGCCATCTCGGCGACGTATTCCGCCTGCACCGGGAAGGACTCGCTGCTGCGGCGTACGTGCAGGGATTCAGCCAGGGCGGCCTGATACTGCTGTTCGTTGATGAACTGCAGCTCGCGCATGCGCCGCAGCACATATTGCTGGCGCAGCTTGGCGCGGTTGGGATTGACCACCGGGTTATAGCTGGACGGCGCCTTGGGCAGGCCGGCCAGCATGGCCATCTCTGCGGGGGTCAGTTGAGCCAGGCTCTTGCCGAAATACACCTGGGCTGCCGAAGCAAAACCGTAAGCACGTTGCCCCAAATAAATCTGATTGAAGTAAAGCTCCAGAATTTGGTCTTTACTAAGGCTGTGCTCGATTTTGAAAGAGAGTAGGGCTTCGTTGAATTTACGAGTGAAGGTCTTTTCGCTGCTCAGGAAGAAATTGCGTGCAACCTGCATGGTGATGGTACTGGCGCCCGATTGGGCGTGCCCGGTCAACAGGTTAGAAGCTGCTGCACGCGCAACACCGATGTAATCAATACCGCCATGCTGATAGAAACGCTCATCTTCGGCGGCCAATATGGCTTGCTTCATCAACAATGGAACTTGGCCGATGGGAACAAATGCGCGCTTTTCTTCGCCGAATTCGCCGATTTGCACACCGTCAGCGGTATAGACCCGCAATGGAATCTTGGGACGGTAGTCAGTCAGTGTTTCCAGGGAGGGCAGGCGGGGGTAGGTGATGGCGATGGCCATGGCCACTGCACCCACTGCTGCGACGACCAAGGCAAAGAAAAGGCCGACGCTGAGCAGTAACCAACGATGCTTCATAGAAAAAATGCCTTCTGGCTGGGCGGTTAAGGTTTATGGCAGCTGCTATAGCTTGCTGGACGGGGTTTTAGTATAAATGCATAAATCAACTTTACACCCCGTAGGTGGACTGCTAGGATTTAACGTAAATTCGTATAAAAGCCGCCTACACAACTAATTCATAAAGGAAATTCAAGTTGAATCTCGATTTCCTAAAGCCGAAGACACCGCCATTGATCGGGGTGGATATCAGCACCTCTGCCATCAAGATGGTGGAGCTGTCTGAAGCTGGTAAGCACCTTACCATCGAGCGTTACGTCATCGAACCCCTACCTAAGGAGGCCGTGGTCGATGGGAACATTGCCAATCTAGAGATGGTGGGTGAGGCCGTCAAGCGAGCCTGGCGCGTGCTGGGATCGCGGGTGAAGAACACCGCGCTGGCCTTGCCGGCCGCGGCTGTCATCACCAAAAAGATCACCGTGCCGGCGGGTCAGACCGAGCTCGAACTCGAGATGCAGGTCGAGACCGAGGCCAACCAGTACATTCCGTTTGCGCTGGACGAGGTCAACCTCGACTTCCAGGTGGTCGGTCCCTCCGCCGCCACACCGGATGAGGTCGAAGTGCTGATCGCCGCTTCCCGCAAGGAAAAGGTCGAAGACCGCGTCGCTGCGGTGGAATCGGCCGGGCTCAAGGCGCTGGTGATGGATGTCGAATCCTTTGCGACCCAGGCCGCCTACGAGCTGATCGAGCGGCAGCTGCCGAACAATGGCGAGGGCCAGACCGTAGCCATTGTCGATATCGGTGCGTCGATGATGCATATCAATGTCCTTCGCGATGGGCAGCAGATCTACTCGCGTGAGCAGGCATTTGGTGGCAATCAGTTGACCCAGGACATCCAGCGAAAGTTCAGCCTGTCGGCGGAAGAAGCCGAGGCGGCCAAGCGTAATGGCGGTCTGCCGGACAACTATGAGCCGGAAGTACTGCAGCCCTTCATGGATTCGCTGGCGATGGAAATCGCCCGGGCCTTGCAGTTCTTCTTTACTTCGACGCAATACAACAGCGTCGACCATATCCTGTTGGCAGGTGGTTGCAGCGTGATTCCTGGTCTGGACGAAGTGGTGGCAAGCCGTACCCAGGTCAGCACCATGATCGCCAATCCATTCCTGAATATGACCCAGTCGAGCCGGATCAAGACCCGCCAGCTGCTGCTCGATGCGCCTTCGCTGCTGATCGCCTGCGGCCTGGCATTGCGGAGGTTTGACGCATGATTCGTATCAACCTGCTTCCGCACCGCGAGCAGAAACGCAAGGCGCGGATTCGTCGCTTCGCGGTCATGGCGGCGGTTTTCGCCCTCGGTGGTGTATTCATCGTGGGTGCGGCCTATGCCGCTATCAGCGCGCAGATCGCGATCCAGGACGAGCGCAATACCTTCCTGGAAGAAGAAAACGCCAAGCTCGACAAGCAAATTGCTGAAATCGAGACCCTGAAGAAAGAACGGCAACTCCTGCTGGATCGCAAGAAGGTGGTAGAGCGGTTGCAGTCCAACCGTTCGATCGCCGTGCAGATCCTGGACCAGTTGGTGCGGCAGCTACCTGAGGGTATCTACCTGAAGTCGATCAAGGAAACGGCCGATGCGGTCGAGATCGTCGGTTACACCCAGTCCAGTGCCCGGGTTTCGACCCTGATGCGCAGCCTGAATGATTCGCCGATCTTCGAGCAACCTAATCTGATCAAGATTGAAGCGGTAAACGTAGGCACGCAGCGTTTGAGTGAATTCGACCTGACTGTGCGTATTACCCGCGAAGAACCGGAAGCGGATACCAAGAGCGCCAAGAAGGGCAAGGAGGCCGCCAAATGAGCATGACACTGGAAGACCTCAAGCGGCTGGATCCCAAGGATATCGCCAACTGGCCGGCGGCCATCCAATTGGTCTGCCTCAGCATCTTGACCGTGCTGGTTGTGGTGGCCGGCTATTTCCTGCTGCTGTCGAGCGAGCAGGATGTGCTGGACCAGGGCCGGGCAAAAGAGGAGGAGCTGAAAACGGCTTTCCTCGACAAGAAGGGCAAGGCGATCAACCTTGAGGCTTACCGCCAGCAGTTGGCGGAGATTCAGGAGTCGTTTGGCGCGCTGCTCAAGCAGTTGCCCAGCAAGGCCGAGATGGAAACCTTGATTACCGAGATCAACCAATCCGGCGTAGGCCGTGGTCTGCAGTTTGATCTGTTCAAGCCCACGCCGGCCGAGATCAAGACGGCCGAGTTCGCCGAGCGCCCCATCGATCTGAAGATCAACGGGCAATATCATGACTTGGCGGCATTTGCGAGCGATATCGCCCAGCTGTCGCGGATCGTGACGCTGACCGATATGCAGATCTCCGTGCCGGATGCGAAGAGTGGCGCGGGTGGCATGCTCACTATGCAGGCCATTGCCCGGACTTATCGGGCACTGGATGCGGAAGAGGCGGTGGAAATGCGCAAGGCCGCTGCCGATAAGAAGAAGAAAGGCTAAGAGAGGGCACTTTCATGAACAAGTCATGGGGTATCTGCTTGGCCGCGGGTCTGGGATTGGTGGGCTGTTCGGGTGAACAGTTCAGTGATCTCAAGACCTGGATGGACGAAAGCAGCAATGAACTGAAGTTGAAGAGCCGGGTGGAGCCGCTGCCCGAGGTCAAGCCTTACCAGCCTTACGTCTACGATGCGTTCAGCCTGGTGGACCCCTTCAACCGCAGCAAGATGGAAATTGCCAAGAAGGCCAGTGGTGCGCTGGCGCCGAATATGAATCGGCCCAAGGAGACGCTGGAGGCCTACGACCTGGAGAAGCTTCGCATGGTCGGAACGTTGCAGCGTGGCAAGGATATCAATGCGCTGATACGTACGCCCGACGGCAACCTGTATCGGGTCAAGATGGGCAGCTATATGGGGCAGAACTTCGGCATGGTGACCGCCATAAGTGAGACGGGTGTTACCTTGAAGGAAATTGTCGAAGACAGTGGCGGCGATTGGGTAGAAAGAACGAGCGTGCTGGCGCTCGAAGACACGGAGCAGAAAAAATGATCAAGCGCCACATGCTGAATTGGCTTGCGCGTGCCGGCTTTTTGATTCTGGTGGGACTGGGGGTCCAGGCGGACGAACCCAATGCCATCAAATCGATCGATGTAAAAGTAGAATCGGCTGACAAACAAGAGATCACGGTTGTCTTGCAAAAGCCTTTGCAGGTGCCGGCGAGCTTCGCCGTCAATACGCCACCGCGTATTGCCTTCGACTTTGTGAATACGGTTAATGACAGCGGCAAATCCAGTGTGCCGGTCAGCGGCGCCAATCTGCGTAATATCAGTTTGGCCGAGGCTGGTGGTCGTACCCGTATGGTGCTTGGTTTGACCCAAGGCGCGACCTATGAGACTCGCGTTGAAGGCAACAAGCTCAAGGTTACGCTGGCCGCAAGCAGCGCAGCCAGCCAGCCAGTCAGCAATACGACTTCGCAATTCTCCAGCGCCCAGAACGTCAAGAAGGAATCGATCAAGGATGTCGACTTCCGCCGTGGTGCCCAGGGCGAGGGCCGTATCACGGTTGATCTGTCGAGCCCGACTATCGGTATCGATATTCGCCAGCAAGGCAAGAGCCTGATCCTGGAGTTTGCCAAGACCGCCCTGCCGCGCCAGCTTGAGCGCCGCATGGACGTGGCTGACTTTGGTACACCGGTACAGACCATCGATACCTACAGCCAGGGCGATACCGTCAAGATGGTGATCGATCCCAAGGGTGGCTGGGAATATTCGGCTTACCAGACTGAGAACCGCTTCATTGTCGAGGTCAAGAATGTCGACGAGCAGGCCAAGCGTCTGGCTCAGCTCGACAAGCCAAGCTACAAGGGTGACAAGCTGTCGCTGAACTTCCAGAACGTGGAAGTCCGGACGGTGCTGCAAGTGATTGCCGAATTCACCGGCAAGAACATCATCACCAGCGACACCGTCAACGGCAACCTTACCCTGCGCCTCAAGGATGTGCCTTGGGACCAGGCGCTGGACCTGATCTTGCAAAGCAAGGGCCTCGACAAGCGTGAGAACGGTAATGTGATGTGGGTGGCACCGCGTGAAGAGATCTCGCTGCGCGAGACCCAGATCGCCGAAGCCAAGAAGAAGCTGGCCGATGTTGAGCCGACCCGTACCGAATCCTTCCAGCTGAACTATCAGAAGGCGGAAGAAGTACGGAACATGCTCATGAACGACAAGCAGCCCTTCCTGAGCAAGCAAGGTACCGCCATTGTCGAACCACGCACCAACACGCTGATCGTCAATGACATCCCGAGCAAGCTCGATGAAGTACGGGCGCTGCTGCTCAAGACCGATAACGCCGCCCGCCAGGTGATGATCGAAGCGCGTATCGTGGTGGCGGATGATTCCTTCAGCCGTGACTTGGGTGTGCGCCTGGGCTTCCGTGGTGATCGTACGCAAGGCAATAACCGCGTTGGCTTTGCCGATACCATCGACAACTCGATCGCCGTACTCAACAACGGCGTGAAGGCTTCGACCGGTGCGCAGGTGAATCTGCCAAACGGCAAGTCGACGGGTGGCAACTTCGGGATCTCGGTGCTGAATGAAGCTTCCGGCGTGCTGTTGAGCCTGGAACTGCAGGCACTGGAAGCCGAAGGTCGTGGCCGTACCGTGTCCAGCCCACGGGTGATTACCGCAGACCAGCAGAAAGCAACGATCTCGCAAGGCCGTCGTTACTACATCATTGTGCCTGGTGGTTCGGGCGCCAGTGCAGCACCGCAGGAAAAGGAAGCGGCGCTCAAGTTGGAAGTAACGCCGCGCATCACTCCGGACCGTCGTGTGTTCATGGAGCTCAAGGTCAGCAATGACGTACTGACCCAGACTGGCCAGTTCCCGGTGGTGGAAACCAAGGTGGTGGAGACCAATGTGTTGGTCGGCAGCGGTGATACCGCCGTGCTGGGTGGCGTGTATGAAATGCAGGAATCCGATGGCGAGAGCAAGATTCCTTGGCTGGGCGATATTCCCTACCTGGGTAACCTGTTCAAGTCCAAGAGCAAGTCGTCCTCCAAGAAGGAACTGCTGATCTTTATCACGCCGCGCATCCTCGACGAGTCGCTGACGCTGCGTTGATCCAGCTGCATTCCGTTACAATGCCCGGCATGAATTTGCCGGGCAATTTTTTTCTCGTAGGACTCATGGGGGCGGGTAAGACGACCATCGGTCGCGCACTCGCTCGACTGGCCAACAAGACTTTCTACGATGCCGATCACGAGATCGAGGCGCGTACCGGCGTCAGGGTGCCGATCATCTTCGAGATCGAGGGCGAGGCCGGTTTCCGGGCTCGCGAAGCGGAAACGATCAGGGAACTGACGGCGCTGCAAGACATCGTACTGGCTACCGGCGGTGGTGCAGTACTGGACCCGAACAATCGGGCCCGGCTCGCCAGCCATGGCTATGTGATCTATCTGCGAGCCTCGGTCGACGAGCTGTATCAGCGTACCCGCCAGGACAAGAACCGCCCGCTGCTGCAGACGGCCGATCCCCGCGCCAAGCTGGAAGCGCTGTATGCGCAGCGCGACCCGCTATACCGGGAGGTCGCCGATATGGTGGTCGACACCAGCCGCCAGAGCGTCAACCAGTTGGCCCAACAAATACTCCATGAGCTTGCCCGTATCCATGCAAACCGTCCGCGTTGAACTGGCCCACGCGCCTTACGATATTCTGATCGGTGCCGATCTGTTGGCCGATGTGCGGCCGCTCTTGGCGGTACTGCCGCAGAAGCGTGCTGCGATCGTGACCAATGCCACGGTGGCGCCGCTCTATCTTGCCCGCCTGCAGGCCGCTCTGGAGGCGGCTGGCGTGGAAGTGCTGCCCATCGTGCTGGCCGATGGTGAGCAATACAAGACGGGCGAGACCCTTAACCAGATTCTCGATGCCTTGCTGACCCATCGCTTTGAGCGCAAGAGCACCCTCTTGGCCTTGGGTGGCGGGGTGATCGGCGATATGACCGGCTTTGCCGCAGCAATCTACCAGCGTGGCGTGCCATTTATCCAGATCCCGACCACCTTGCTGGCCCAGGTGGATTCTTCAGTTGGGGGCAAGACGGCCATCAACCACCCCTTGGGCAAAAATATGATCGGCGCCTTCTACCAGCCCAAGCTGGTATTGGCCGATCTGGGTACGCTGCGCAGCTTGCCGGCCCGCGAGTACTCGGCGGGCCTGGCCGAGGTGATCAAGTACGGTTTGATCGACGATCTGCCTTTCTTCGAGTGGCTGGAAGCCAATATGGCCGCGCTGATGCAGCGCGATGAGGCCGCGCTCGGTTATGCGGTGCGGCGCTCTTGCGAGAACAAGGCGCGCATCGTCATGGCGGACGAGAAGGAAGAGGGCGTGCGTGCCTGGCTGAATCTAGGTCACACTTTTGGCCACGCCATTGAGGCGGGCCTTGGCTACGGCGTCTGGCTGCATGGTGAGGCGGTTGCTGCAGGCATGCTGGTGGCCGCCAAGGCATCGCAATTGCTCGGTGATCTGAGCGTGCAGGATGTCGCACGGATTGCAGCGTTGCTGCAAGCAGCCGGGCTGCCGACTCAGGCCCCGACCTTGTCGTTTGAGCGTTGGTTGTCGTTGATGGCGCAGGACAAGAAGGTCGAGGCAGGGCGTATCCGTTTTATCCTGCTGCGGCGCCTGGGGGCTGCCCATATCGGTCACCTTGATGAGGCGGTACTGCGCCAGGTTCTGGCGTGAAGTTAAGAAGGATGGCGGTGATGCTGGGGCAGGTCTGCAAGCGGTTTTTGGATGTGGCATTGACCTTGTGCCTGCTGCTCATTCTGGCCCCGGTGCTGCTGGGCTTGATATTGGCTTTGCGTCTGCAAGGCGGGGCGGCCTTGTTTGCCCACGTTCGGATAGGCCGTCATGGTGCGCCTTTCCGCTGCTATAAATTCCGCACCATGTTGCCCGACGCAGAGCGTCGCCTGCAGGAGTTGCTGGCGCGAGACGCGCAGGCTCGGCAGGAGTGGGAAAAGGACTTCAAGCTGCGCAATGATCCGCGGGTGACACCGTTCGGGGAATTCTTGCGCAAGTCCAGCCTGGATGAGTTGCCCCAACTATGGAATGTGCTGGTGGGGGATATGAGCCTGGTAGGGCCCCGGCCTGTGGTCGAGGCCGAGTTGCTGCGCTACGGCAATCGCGCCAGCCTCTATACCTCGGTACGACCCGGCATTACTGGCCTGTGGCAGGTCAGCGGCCGCAATGACACGACCTATGAAGAGCGTGTCCGTCTGGATGCGCAGTATGTGCAGAACTGGAGCCTGTCGCTCGACTGGCACATCCTCTGGCGTACCCTGTTCGTGGTGCTGGGGCGTCGCGGCGCTTACTGAGCCTATTGAACGGGACGAGTTGGCGGATGGGCTTCCCGCCACCAGGCGGGATGCATGCTGAGCCTGCGGCACAAACCCGTCGGCAGATAGCGGTAGAGCCGACCAAACTTGTAGCCGCTGAATTTGGCTGCGCTGCCCAGCAGACCTCGTAGTGGCCAATACCAACCCGTCGCCCTTAGCGCCCGCCATTCGGTGGTGATATAGCGCAGTCCCTCTCCGGTTGCGCCGCCAAAGGTCTCCAGCAGCCAAGGTTCGTGCGCGTGCAGGGCTCCGGTATCGAAATAGCGACGGAACTCCGCCTGCAGGCTGTAGTTGTGGGAGTGATAGACCTGGGCTTCGGCGACATAGGCCGAGCGCCAGCCTGCCATCAGCAGCCTGGCCGTGGCCTGCATATCTTCGGCCAGCAGGGTGCGGCTGGGAAAGCCGCCTTGCGCCAGCAGCGCCTCGCGTCGCCAAGCGGCGAAGGAATTGGAGCAGAAAGCCGTCTTGAGGCCATAACGGCGACGGTCGTCCAGACTGTAGCTGCGTGACTGCGGCGGGTAGTTGAAAGTGCGCACATGGGCTGCTGTCGGGTCCGCATCCTGGTGCGGCAGCTGGCGGCCATAGGCGACGGCGACCAGGGGGTCTGCAAAGGTCGCCAGCAAGGCCTGCAAGGCGTTCGGTCCAGCCAGCAGGGCATCCTGGGTCAGGCAGACCACTACTTCGCAATCGGCCAGCTGGGTGAGGCCGAGCTGTCGTGTTGCACCGTGGTCAAAATCGGCACGGCGTATGGTCAAGAGCTCATGGCCGGCTTCCTGCGCCAGCCGCGCGGTATCGTCGTCAGACTGGGAATCGATAACCAGTACTCGCTCCGGTTGGCGTGATTGGCGAGCGAGCGCGGCCAGCCAATCAGCCCAGCGGGGGCCGGCATTGAGGGTGGGGACGAGCAGGCCTAGGCGCATGGAAAGGCAGGGCGGCCTTGGGGCCGCCCGGGGGTGTTCAACGGAAGGGGCGATCGTCGCTCAGCAGGCTGAGCAGATACTGGCCGTAGCCATTCTTGGCCATGGGCCGCGCCAAATGTTCCAGCTGGGTGGCATCGATCCAGCCCTGCCGAAAGGCGACCTCCTCGGGGCTGGCAATCTTCTGGCCCTGGCGTTTTTCCAGGGTCTGGATAAACAGCGAGGCTTCCAGCATGGACTCGTGCGTGCCGGTGTCTAGCCAGGCATAGCCGCGCCCCATGATCTCGACATTCAATTCATCCCAGGCCAGATAGCGGGCATTGACGTCGGTGATCTCCAGCTCGCCGCGGGCGGACGGCTGGATGGACTTGGCCACCTCGACCACACGGTGGTCGTAGAAATAGAGACCGGTCACGGCGTAACGCGACTTGGGCTGGGCCGGCTTTTCTTCCAGGCTACGGGCCTTGCCCTGGTTATCGAATTCCACCACGCCGTAGCGTTCCGGGTCCTGCACGGCATAGGCGAACACGGTGGCGCCGCTGGGCCGGGCAGCTGCGTTCAGCAGCAGCTTTTGGAAGTCGTGGCCGTAGAAGATATTGTCGCCAAGCACCAGCGCTACGCTGTCGCCGGCGATGAATTCCTCGCCCAGGATAAAGGCCTGCGCCAACCCGTCCGGGCTGGGCTGTACCTTGTACTGCAAGCGGATGCCCCACTGGCTGCCATCGCCCAGCAATTGTTCAAAACGGGGCAGGTCCTGCGGGGTAGAGATCAGCAGAATGTCCTTGATGCCGGCCAGCATCAGCGTGGTCAAGGGGTAGTAGACCATGGGCTTGTCGTAGACCGGCAGCAGCTGTTTGCTCACCGCCAGGGTGGCCGGATAGAGACGGGTGCCGGAGCCACCCGCGAGGATGATGCCCTTCATGCTGCCCGCCCTTCGCGCTGGCTGTAGTTGGCATCGATCCATTCTCGATAAGCGCCGCTGGTGATGCGGCTGACCCAGTCCTGGTTATCCAGGTACCAGCTGATGGTCTTGCGGATGCCGGTCTCGAAGGTCTCCGCTGGGCGCCAGCCCAGCTCCTGCTCCATGCGACGGGCGTCGATCGCATAGCGACGGTCGTGGCCGGGGCGGTCCTTCACATAGGTGATCTGGCTGCGGTAGGAGGCACCGTCACTACGCGGGCGCTGCTCATCCAGCAGCTCGCAGATCAGATGGACGATCTCCAGGTTGGGCTTCTCGTTCCAACCGCCAATATTGTAGGTCTCGCCCAGCTGACCGGCGTCCAGCACCCGGCGGATTGCACTGCAGTGGTCGCCGACGAACAGCCAGTCGCGGATATTCATGCCGTCGCCGTAGATGGGCAGCGGCTTGCCAGCGAGGGCATTGGCGATCATTAGCGGGATCAGCTTTTCCGGGAACTGGTAGGGACCGTAATTGTTGGAACAATTGGTGGTGACGACCGGCAAGCCATAGGTATGGTGCCAGGCACGAACCAGGTGGTCCGACGCCGCCTTGGAGGCAGAGTAGGGGCTGTTGGGCTGGTACTGGTGCTGCTCGGTAAAGGCCGGCGCACCGGCATCCAAGGAGCCATAGACCTCATCGGTGGAGACGTGCAGGAAGCGGAAAGCCGACTTGCGTGGCTCGGGCAGGGCCTGCCAATAGGCGCGCACGGCTTCCAAGAGGCGGAAGGTGCCGAGCACATTGGTCTCGATAAAGTCGGCTGGGCCATGGATGGAGCGGTCGACGTGCGATTCGGCGGCGAAATTGAGCACGGCCCGCGGCTGATGGGTTTCCAAGAGCTGTGTCAGCAGGGCGGTATCGCCGATATCACCGACTACCAGCTGATGGCGATCATTGCCTTCCAGGCTGCTCAGGTTGTCCCGGTTGCCTGCGTAGGTCAGCTTGTCGAGGTTGATTACCGGCTCGTCACTTTGCGCGAGCCAATCCAATACGAAATTGGCGCCGATAAAGCCGGCGCCGCCAGTGACGAGAATCAAGATGAACTCCGCGACGGGAAGAGATGGACCTGACGTATCTTACAGGTAGCCATCGGGGTTGTTCGACTGCCAGCGCCAGGCGTCGGCGCACATCTCCAGGAGGCCGCGTTTGGCGCGCCAACCCAGGATATCGGCAGCGCGACTGGCATCTGCATAATAGCTTGCCAGATCGCCCTGGCGGCGTGCCACGAAGCGGACCGGAATATGGTTGCCGCAGACCTGCTCAAAGGCACGCACCATTTCCAGTACGCTGTAGCCGCGACCCATGCCCAGATTGAGCGTGATCAGGCCGTTTTCAGCCGAGATGTGCTGCAGCGCCTTCACATGGCCCTCGGCCACGTCGACCACGTGCAGATAGTCGCGTACGCCGGTACCGTCCGGGGTGGGGTAGTCATGACCGAAGACCGACAGGGCGTCCTGCCGGCCGATCGCCACCCGGCACAGATGGGGCATCAGATTGTTGACCTGGCCGTTGGGGTCTTCACCGATCAGGCCCGAGGGATGGGCGCCAACCGGGTTGAAGTAGCGCAGGATGCCGATATGCCAGCTGTCGTCGGCCTGCACGAGGTCGTGCAGCAGTTCCTCCACCATCATCTTGCTGCGGCCGTATACGGTGTTGGGCGCCAGCGGCGACTCCTCCCGGTAGGGCAGGCGGGCAGCTTCGCCATAGACGGTCGCAGAGGAGCTGAATACCAGCTTGTGCACGCCATGCTGCGACATCACGTCCAAGAGGGTGAGGCTGGCTTCAAGGTTGTGCTGGTAATACTTGAGCGGGAACTGCTGAGCTTCGGGTATCGACTTCACCCCGGCGCAGTGCAGCACGCCGGCGAAATGGTGCTGACTGAACAGACGTTGCAGCAGGGCGCGGTCACGCAGATCGCCCTCATGCCAGCTAATGGCACGCCCGGCGATCGCAGCAATGCGGTCGAGTACAGCCGGCTTGCTGTTGGAAAAGTTGTCGATGACGACAACGTCATAATCCGCGGCCAGCAGCTCCACGCACGTGTGGCTGCCGATATAGCCGGCTCCTCCGGTTACAAGTATTTTTCTACGCATCTTCCAATGCTACCGTTATTGTGCGGTGCAACCAAGATTGTAGCTGCCCCATAAGGTACGCACTATAGTCAGTTAGCATAAACCGTTGCTGAACGGCTCACTCCTGCGGTGACGGGCGGGGGCGGTTCCGGGGACGCGGATGGGGCGTCAAAAAGCGCGCAAGCTCAGACAGTGCTTGCTCGTACACGCCGCGCTTGAACTCGATGACCGCTTCCAAAGGAGCCCAGTATTCGTTCCAGCGCCAAGCGTCAAATTCCGGATGAGTGGAAGCTCGCAGCGACACATCGCACTCCCGGCCAACAAGACGCAGCAGGAACCAGATCTGTTTCTGGCCTTTATAGGTCCCCCTGAACTCACGCCGTATCCAGTTGGTGGGTACGTCGTAGCGCAGCCAGTCGCGGGTGCGCCCCAGTATGCGCACATGCTCAGGCTTCAGGCCGGTTTCTTCCATCAGTTCACGATACATCGCCTGTTCAGGCGTCTCGCCAGACTTGATCCCGCCTTGCGGAAACTGCCAGGAGTGTTCGCGTATGCGTTTGCCCCAAAAAACCTGGTTCTTGTCGTTGCAAATGATGATGCCAACGTTGGGGCGATAGCCGTCTCGGTCGAGCATGGTTATCACCAAAAATCATTAAATTGTTTCGATTTTTTCACATTGGCACGGTGATTGAAAGCAATCCGCATGCTGCAGTGTGTCTTAGACCGCGGGCTGTCTGGACGAGTGCCCCGGGGCGCGGGACTAGATCAGCAGGCGGCGGTCGTTATGAGTGTTCATGCGGGTCATATCTGCAACGAACTCGCCGAATTCGAGCGGGAAGTGGGCTTCCAGCACGGCGGCCCGCTCGCGTAGCGAGTCCCAGGTTGGGCTGTTGCAGCCGCGCTTGAAACAGAGGGCGGTCACATTGCCGCGCTGGCGGGCCGGTAGACACAGCACCAGGCCGTCGAAGGCGCGGGTCAGCCGGTCCACGTAGGCGCCGAACTTCGGGTCAGAGCCCCATAGATTGACCAGCAGTACGCCATCGTCGGTCAGCTGCTCACGGCAGCGACCGAAGAAGTCCTCGGTCGACAGCGATTCGGCAATGCCGGTTGGGCCGAAGGCGTCCAGCAGGATCACATCCACCTGGTGGCTCATGGCGGCGATGTGCTGGGCGCCGTCGCCGACGATAACCTCGAGGCGCTCGTCATCTGGCGGCAGAAAGAACATGGAGCGCGCCACGCTGACGATCTGCGGCAGCAACTCCACCGTCACCGAACGGGTGGTGGGCATGTGGCGATGGATGAACTTGCTGATCGAGCCACCGCCCAGGCCGATCTGCAGCACCTCGCGCGGTACGTCGCGGAACAGCAGAAAGGCGAACATGCAGCGGCTGTAGCCCAGTACCAGCTCATAGGGGTCACGTACCCGCATTGAGCTTTGAATCGCTTCCGAACCGAGGTGCAGCGAGCGGATACCGTCCTTTTCGCTGACGTCCACCACTACGTCGTCGTTGAAGTCCTTGTGGACCCGTTTGCCGAAGCGCCGCATCAGTGGCACCCATTCAGTTTGTCGCGGCTGTCGAGAATGCTCAGGCCGGCGAAGGGATGGTCGGCCGGCTGGCTGGGCAGCTCCGGTGCATCGAAGGCGGTGTCACCATCTTCGTAGGGACTGTCTTGGGTTACTAAACCCTTGAAGTCGAAGCGCTGGGTGTCGGCAAGGTGGGAGGGCACCACGTTCTGCAGCGAGCGGAACATGCTTTCCAGCCGGCCGGGGAAGCGCTTGTCCCAGTCCTTCAGCATCTGGCCGACAGCCTCGCGCTGCAGATTGGGCTGCGAGCCACACAGATTGCACGGGATGATGGGGAAGGCGCGGGCGGCAGCATAGCGCTCGATATCCTTCTCGCGGCAGTAGGCCAGCGGGCGGATCACCATGTGCTTGCCATCGTCGCTTACCAGCTTGGGCGGCATGGCCTTGAGCTTGCCACCGTAGAACATATTCAGGAACAAGGTCTCGAGGATGTCCTCGCGATGGTGGCCCAGGGCGATCTTGGTGCAACCGAGCTCATCCGCCACCCGGTAGAGGATGCCGCGGCGCAGGCGCGAACAGAGGCCGCAGGTGGTTTTGCCGTCGGGCACCACGCGCTTGACGATGGAGTAGGTGTCTTCCTCGATGATGCGGTACTCGACCCCCTGCTCGGCCAGGTATTCGGGCAGCACGTGCTCGGGAAAGCCCGGCTGCTTCTGGTCCAGGTTGACCGCCACCAGTTCGAAGTCGATGGGCGCGCTCTTTTGCAGGCTGAGCAGAATGTCCAGCATGGTGTAGCTGTCCTTGCCGCCCGACATGCAGACCATGATCCGGTCACCCTGCTCGATCATGTTGAAGTCGTTGATGGCGTCGCCAACGGCATGGCGCAGGCGCTTGGTCAGCTTGTCAGTATTGTATTTGGCCTTTTGCTCGGCCTCGGTCAGGCTAGGTTTCTGTACTGCGGCGTCCATGGCTGGGGCACCCGGAAATGCGAAAAGGGCGTGATTTTACAGGGTTTTTTCTTGGGGCGCTCTACAAGCGGTTATCGCGCCGTACGGCGCCCCGCCGCCCGATTGTTCCCTGCGCGGAGGAGGTCGAAGCAGTAAGCTACCTGAAGGTGGCAACGACCTCGCTCGTCTGGGGGTTTTGGTGCACCTCGAAATCACCCCTTACTCGCTGACGCGAGTGGTCGGCCTTCACCAGGGAGCTAGAGATAGACACTACGCCCGCCGTCGACGTTGATGATCTGGCCGGTGATATAGGGGGCGTCCTCGATCAGGAACTGGATGGTACGGGCCAGATCATCCGGCTCGCCTACGCGTTTGAGCGGGATGCTACTGATGATGCGTTGACGGTGCACCTCGTCGAATACCGACTCGTCGTCCGGCCAGACATTGGCGCCCGGCGCCACCGCGTTCACCCGGACTTCCGGTGCCAGATCGCGCGCCAGCGCGCGGGTCATGGCCACGATGCCAGCCTTGCCTATGGTGTAGACCGCGTGCTGGCGCATGGGGCGGTCGACCAGGATGTCGGCGATGCTCACGATGCAACCCTGCGTCTTCTTGAGTTCTGGCGCGGCAGCCTGGGCCAGGAACAGCGGGGCTTTGACGTTGCTGCCTATCAGGTCGGTCCAGCTCTCTTCGTTGATCTCGCCGAGTGGGGTGGGGAAGAAGCTGGAAGCGTTGTTGACCAGGGCGTCGAGCCGGCCGAACTGGGCCAGGGTCTGCTGCACCAGTACCGGCAGGCCGGCGATATTGAGCAGGTCGGCCTGGGTGAGGGCCACTGAACCGGGGCGTTGCAGGTTCAGTTCGGCCGCCAGAGCGCGCGCCTCCTGGGTGGAGCTGCGGTAGTGCAGCATCACATTCCAGCCTGCGCCGTGCAGCCGCCGCACGATGCTGGCGCCCACCCGTTTGGCGCCCCCGGTTACCAGTGCTACTTTGCCTTGCATGTGCGGCCCTCGTTAAACTGCCTGCCTATGTATTGCTGCGAATCTAACATATGACATCCCTTCCGGCCCCTGATGCCACGCAGCTTGCTGCGAGCGAGGACTTGCAGGCGCTGATCCGCGCCGAGATCGAGCGCGTCGGCGGCTGGCTGCCCTTTGCCGACTATATGCGGCTGGCGCTCTATGCTCCGGGCCTGGGCTACTACAGCGGCGGTAGCCGCAAGTTCGGCGCCGCTGGTGACTTTGTCACCGCGCCCGAGCTCAGTCCCTTGTTTGCCAGCAGCTTGGCACAACCGGTGGCCAAGGTGCTGGCGCAGACCGGTGGCGATGTACTGGAGATCGGTGCCGGCAGTGGCCGCTTGGCGGCCGACCTGCTGCGCGCATTGCAAAGGCTCGAGCGCCTGCCGCGGCGCTATCTGATACTGGAGCTGTCGGGCGAGCTGGCCGAACGGCAGCGCGAGACGCTCGCGAGATTGGTGCCCGAGCTGTTGCCGCGGGTGGCGTGGCTGAGCGCCTTGCCGCAGGACTTTGTCGGCTGCATGGTCGGCAATGAGGTGCTGGATGCCATGCCCTGCATGCTTTTACATCGCCACGATGGCGCCTGGCTGGAGCGTGGCGTGGTGCTGGAGGAGGCGCGTTTCGCCTGGCGGGACCGGCCCATCAAGGACCCTGGCCGGATCGGCGTTTTGGCGGGGCGGGATCTGCCTGAGGGGTACCTGACCGAGATCCAGTGGGAGGCGCAGGGTTTTGTCGCCTCGCTGGCTGCAGCCACCCGCCAGGGCGCGCTGATTCTGCCGGATTACGGTTTTGCGGGGGATGAGTATTACCACCCGCAGCGCCACCAGGGCACCCTGATGTGCCACTACCGCCACCATAGCCACGACGATCCCTTCCACCTGCCTGGGCTGGAAGACATCACCACCCATGTGGACTTCTCCGCCATCTACCAGGCGGCAACTGAGGCCGGCTGGCAATTGGAGGGCTATACCTCGCAGGCGTCCTTCCTGATCGATGCGGGTCTATTGGATGAGTTGGCCCTGCTGGATCCGACAGCTAGCGACTACTTCCAGGCGGCCGCTGCCGTACAGAAGCTGCTGGGGCCGGCCGAGATGGGTGAGCTCTTCAAGGTGATCGGCTTTTCCAAAGGGCTGGAATTGCCGGCCTTGCTGCCCGGCTTTCGCCGTGACGACCGCTCTGGCGCGCTTTAGGTGGGCGGGCTGCGGCGTGGCATCGCTGCCTCATGGAAGGTGGATTCTGCCGGCGTGCGTATTTAGGTGTTGACGAAGGGCGGGGTGATGGGGATAATCGCGCCCTCTTTGTTGGCTATGTAGCTCAGCTGGTTAGAGCACAGCACTCATAATGCTGGGGTCACTGGTTCAAGTCCAGTCATAGCCACCAGGTTTTTTAAAGCCCGTCGCCGGAAGGTGGCGGGCTTTTGCCTTATGCGCTTTTGCCGTTGCGGGCGTAATATAAGGCCTTGATTCCAGGGTGGATTAGCGTGAGCAAGAAAGTCTTCATCAAGACCTTTGGCTGCCAGATGAACGAGTACGACTCGGACAAGATGGTGGACGTGTTGAACGCAGCGGAAGGGCTGACCAAGACCGACAACCCGGAAGAGGCCGACGTCATCCTGTTCAATACCTGCTCGGTGCGCGAAAAGGCGCAGGAGAAGGTGTTCTCCGACCTGGGTCGCGTGCGCGAGCTCAAGCTGCTCAACCCCAACCTGGTGATCGGCGTCGGTGGTTGCGTCGCCTCCCAGGAAGGCGAGGCCATCGTCAAGCGTGCCCCCTATGTCGACGTGGTATTCGGCCCGCAGACCCTGCACCGCCTGCCTGAACTGATCGCGCAAAAGCGTGCCACTGGCTCTTCTCAGGTCGACATCTCCTTCCCGGAGATCGAAAAGTTCGACCATCTGCCACCGGCGCGGGTCGAGGGTGGTTCCGCCTTCGTCTCCATCATGGAAGGTTGCTCCAAGTTCTGTTCCTTCTGCGTGGTGCCCTATACCCGTGGCCAGGAAGTCAGCCGCCCCTTCGAGGATGTGCTGGTAGAGATTGCCGGCCTGGCGCAGCAGGGTGTCAAGGAAGTCACCCTGCTTGGCCAGAACGTCAATGCCTACCTGGGCAAGATGGAAGACGGCGAGATCGCCGACTTCGCCCTGTTGTTGGAATATGTGCACGAGATCCCCGGCATCGAGCGGATCCGCTACACCACCAGCCACCCCAAGGAAATGACGCAGCGTTTGATCGACTGCTACAAGACCCTGCCCAAGCTGGTATCGCACCTGCACCTGCCGGTACAGGCCGGCTCGGACCGCACGCTCGTGAATATGAAGCGCGGTTACACCACGCTGGAATTCAAGGCCATCGTCCGCAAGCTGCGCGAGGCGCGCCCGGATATCTGCCTCTCCAGTGATTTTATCGTTGGCTTCCCCGGCGAGACCGACGAGGACTTCGAGCGCACCATGAAGCTGATCGAGGATGTGCGCTTCGACGCCAGCTTCAGCTTTATCTATAGCCGCCGCCCCGGCACGCCCGCCGCCGACCTGCCCGATGATGTGAGCCACGAGGACAAGGTCAAGCGATTGATGCGCCTGCAGGCCCGCATCGAAGAATTCGCCCAGGAAGAAAACCGCCGCATGGTCGGTACCGTCCAGCGCGTACTGGTCGAGGGCAAGGCTCGCAAGGATGAACGAGAACTGGCTGGCCGTACTGACAACAACCGCATCGTCAACTTCGTTGGCAACGACCGGCTGCTGAACCAGTTTGTGGAAGTCCTGATCACCGAAGCCATGCCGCACAGCCTGCGCGGCGAGATCGTCACCCGCGAGACGGTGGCCGCCTGATGAGCACGATGGAGGCGGTCAGTGCAGACAGCCTGCGTGTCGAGCGGGTGGGCGAGACCTTGCCCGCCGAGGTTGAGGCGCTGTATGCGCTGGGCGAGGCCGAGGGTTTCCGCTTCCTGACTCGCCTGCGGCAGGACTGGTGCTGCGGCGACAACCGCTTCGACCATGAAGGCGAAGCCTTCTTCGTGGTCTGGCTGGACGATCGCCTGGTCGGCATCGGTGGCCTGAACCGCGATTGTGACGACGATACCCTGGGGCGGGTACGGCGGGTCTACGTGCACCCCGAGGCCCGCAGCCATGGCGTGGGCCATGCTCTGCTGGCAGCCATCGAGGCACACGCTGCGCAACACTTCAAGCGCCTGGTGCTCTATACCAATGCGACCCCGGCCATGCATTTTTACGAGAGCCTGGGCTATCGTCGCATTATTGGCCATCCCCAGCGCAGCCACGAAAAACGCCTTTAAGCCATTGCCGGTGCGGCAGTGGCTTCTTCACCATCAAGGATGACATGACCACGCGCCACGCGACCCGCGAACTCAGCTTTGAACCCATCGACAATGCCCGGCTGGCCAACCTGTGTGGCGCGCTGGACGAGAACCTGCGCCAGATCGAGACCGGCCTGGAGGTCGATATCGCTCGCCGCGGCGAGCATTTCAGTATTTCGGGCCGGGTGGCCCAGACCAAGTTGGCGGCCGAATTGCTGGAGCGCTTCTATGTCATTTCGCGCCGCCCGGTCGAGGTCGAGGAGATCCAGCTGGGTCTGATCGAGCTGGCTCACCCGACCGATGCCGTGACCGAGGACGGTATGCCGGCGCTCTTGACCAAGCGCGCCGACCTGCGTGGCCGTACCCCGCGGCAGAATCACTATCTGCGTGCCATTCAGGAGCACGATATCACCTTCGGCATCGGCCCGGCCGGTACTGGCAAGACCTATCTGGCGGTGGCCAGCGCGGTGGACGCGCTGGAGCGCGACCTGGTGAAGCGACTGGTGCTGGTGCGCCCGGCGGTCGAGGCCGGTGAACGGCTGGGCTTTCTGCCCGGCGACCTAGTGCAGAAGGTCGACCCCTATTTGCGCCCGCTCTACGATGCCCTCTACGACCTGATGGGTTTTGACAAGGTTACCAAGCTCTTTGAGCGCGGCATCATCGAGGTGGCGCCGCTGGCCTTTATGCGCGGCCGCACGCTGAACCACGCCTTTATCATTCTGGATGAAGCGCAGAACACCACCCCCGAGCAGATGAAGATGTTCCTGACCCGGATCGGCTTTGGTTCCAAGGCGGTGGTGACCGGCGACGTGACGCAGATCGACCTCGCGCGCAACCAGAAGTCCGGCCTGATCGATGCCCAGACCGTGCTGCAGAATGTGCGCGGCATCGCCTTGCACTTCTTCAAGAGCGACGACGTGGTGCGCCATCCCTTGGTACAGAAGATTGTGGACGCCTATGAAAAGCGCGATGGCGCTTTGGCGCGTGAAAAGGCCCAGGGCCAGAGTGGGAACAGCAATGAGCAAGCTTGAGGTATACGCCGTCGACGCCGATGGCAAGCAACGCAAGATCAAAGCCGAGGCCCTGCGCCTGGTGCTGGGTGACGGCAGCGAGCTGCAGCTCCTGGCCGATGGCGAGGGCGTGCTGATCGGCACCCCGGCCGAGGAGGGCCTGCCGGCGCGGCTGGTGCTGCGCCCTGGTGCGGCCAATGCGCTGCGGGTGGTGGTGGAGCGTGACGAGGAGCCGCTTGAGCTGGAGGCGGACGAAGCCGCCGAGCCGGCGCTGGATATCAGCGTGCAGTATGCTCACAAGCCCAAGGGTGTGCCGGCCAAGAAGCTGCTCAAGCACTGGGCCGCTGCCGCCATTGAGGCGGGCCTGGATGCCTCGATCACCCTGCGCATTGTCGACGAGGAGGAGGGGCGCACCCTCAATCGCGACTATCGCGGTAAGGACTATGCCACCAATGTGCTGAGTTTTGCCTTCAACGAGGGTGAGCCGGTGCCCGGCATGGAAGACGTAGTGATGGGCGACCTGGTGCTGTGCGCGCCGGTGGTCGAGCGCGAAGCCAAGGAACAGGGCAAGACCCCGGAAGCGCACTGGGCCCACCTGGTGGTGCACGGCGTGCTGCACCTGCAGGGCTACGATCATATGGACGATATCGAGGCCGAGGCCATGGAGGCGCTGGAAACCGCCATCCTGCAGCTCTTGGGTTACCCCGACCCCTACCTGCTGGAGAAGGGCGCGCCGGACGCCGAGGCATGATCGCGGGTTTCCATCACGTCGCCATCATTGTGGCGGACCTCGCTGCCGCGCGACACTTCTACCTCGACGTGCTGGGGGGACAGGAGCTGGCGGCGCACTACCGCACCACGCGCGACTCGTGGAAGGTGGATGTACGCCTGCCGGACGGCGGGCAACTGGAGCTGTTCACCTTCCCCGCGGCACCGCCACGGCCCAGCCGGCCAGAGGCGCTGGGCTTGCGCCACCTGGCCTTCCGGGTGACGGACCTCGACGCGGTGCTGCGCCGGCTTGAGGCGCACGGCGTGGCCCATGAGGGTGTGCGTGTGGATGAATACACCGGCGCCCGTTTTACCTTCTGCGCCGACCCAGACGGTCTGCCCATCGAGTTTTACGAAGCCGCCACACCGTCACGCGACGGTGACGATGCGCGGCTATAATCTTCCCATTGTCATTCCCACCCATCGCCATGGACTTGCCCTCTAGTCGCACCGCGACCAAGAACCCTCCCCCCCACAAACCCAACTGGCTGGAACGGCTGACCGCCTTCCTGCTGCGCGAGCCGGAAGACCGTGAGGAGCTCGTCGAGCTGCTGCACTCCGCCTTCGAGCGACACCTGCTGGATGCCGACGCACTGGCCATGATCGAAGGTGTGCTGCAGGTGGGCGATCTGCAGGTGCGCGATGTGATGATCCCCCGCTCCAAGATGGACGTCATTGACGTCAACGATCCGCCCGAGCAGTTCATCCCCTACATCATCGAGACCGGCCACTCCCGCTTTCCGGTCTTTGAGGGCAGCAAGGACAATATCCTCGGCATCCTCCTGGCCAAGGACCTGCTGCGCTACTACGCCGGCCACGATTTCAAGGTCCGCGATATGCTGCGCCCGGCGGTCTTTATCCCCGAATCCAAACGCCTCAACGTGCTGCTCAAGGAGTTCCGCGCCAACCGCAACCACTTGGCGGTGGTAGTGGATGAGTACGGCGGTGTGGCGGGCCTTGTCACCATCGAAGACGTGGTCGAGCAGATCGTCGGCGATATCGAGGACGAATACGACTTCGACGAGACCGAGGACAACATCCTGCAGGATCGGCAGGGCCGGTGGCGGGTCAAGGCCATTACGCCGGTGGCAGACTTCAATGCCGTGGTCGGTGCCAGTTATAGCGATGACGGTATCGATACCGTTGGCGGCCTCGTGGTGGCGGAATTCGGCCGGGTGCCCAAGCGTGGTGACGCAGTGAGCTTTGGTGGCTACCACTTCCAGGTGCTGCGGGCGGATAGTCGGCGCATCCACACTCTGTTGATCGAACGCGAGGCCACGCACGTGGCGGAAGCGGCGTGAGTCGCGTCCGCGCGGCGACGCGTCTGCTTGCCGGCCTGTTACCGCCCTTTTTGATCGGTGCTGCCGCGGTCTTTGGCTTCGCGCCCTACGGCGTGTGGCCTTTGCTGCTGCTTTCCCTGGCCCTGCTGTTCGGCCTGGTCGATGTGGCGGCAACGCCGAGAAAGGCCGCCGTCATCGCTTGGGCCTGGGGCCTGGGCTACTTCACTGGCACCATCCACTGGATCTATATCAGCCTGCATACTTATGGCGGCATGCCGGCCCTGCTGGCCGGTCTTGCCGTGCTGGGGTTGGCGGCATTCCTCGGGCTCTACCCGGCCGTCGTTGCCTGGGGCGCGCGCCGCTGGGCCGGTACGGTTCGTGCTGCCCTGTTGCTGGTGGCTTTGCCTGCCTGCTGGTTGCTGGGCGAGTGGTTGCGTGGCTGGCTGTTTACCGGCTTCCCCTGGGCCTCGGTCGGTTATAGCCAAGTCCCGTCAGGGCCGCTGGCGGGCTATGTGCCCATTCTGGGTATCTATGGTGTGGGAGGCCTCTTGGCGCTACTGGCGGGCATGTTGGCCTGGCTGGTCGGGCGGCCGCTGGATCGTGCCGCTGCGCTGGTGCTGGGTGCGGGCCTGTTGCTCTGCCTCGTAGGTTACCCCCTGGGGCAGATCGAGTGGACCCAAGCCAGCGGCAAGCCACTCAAGGTGGCCCTCTTGCAGGGCGCCATTCCACAGAACCGCAAATGGGGCATGGAGGATCTGCTCTACAACCTCGATACCTACTACCGCCTGGTGCGCGATGCCAAGGCCGAGCTGATCGTGCTGCCGGAGACGGCGTTTCCGATCTTTTTGCACGATATGGATCAGTACTACCCGGACTATCTTGCCGCCATGCTGGCCATGGCCAAGAAGCAGGATGCCGCCCTGATCGCCGGTGCGCCCCGGCTGGATGCGCAGAGCCAGCGCTATTACAACGGCGCGGTGCTGCTGAGCGACCCACGTCGTCCGGCCAACTACAAGGCCCACCTAGTGCCATTTGGTGAGTTCGTGCCCATGCGGCCGCTGGTTGCCTGGATCTACGACAATATCCTGCAGATGCCGCTGGCGGACTTCAGCTCGGGCGGGCCGGTGCAGACGCCGTTGAACGTGCGCGACCAGCGCATCGCCGCCAACATCTGCTACGAGGACGTGTTTGGCGAGGAACTGCTGCCCAATGCGCGGCAGGCCACCCTGCTGCTCAATCTTTCCAACCTGGCCTGGTTTGACGGCTCGGCCGCGCTGGCCCAGCACGGCCAGATCAGCCAGGCGCGTGCCATGGAAACCGGTCGACCCATGCTGCGTGCCACCAATAGCGGCACCACCGCCGCCATCGACGCGCACGGCCGTTACCTGGCCAAGCTGCCGGAGCGGGTGGAGGGAGTGCTCTACGCCACCGTGCAGGGCCGCACCGGCGAGACGCCCTATCTGCGCTGGGGCAATGTGGCCGCACTCATCCTGGCTGGCGCAGGTCTGGTGCTGGCCCGCTGGATGGCACGGCGCCACTGAGACGCGCTGGCGGCTGCCAAATGCAAAGCGCCGGGGTTTCCCGGCGCTTTTTCACTATTTGGGCCTATATCTCCCTGTTTCCGCGGGGCTTGTTCAGTCTGCCCGTGCAACCGGCAGGAGCACGACCCGGGTGCCGGCCAGCCGGTCGAACAGGGTCTGCTTTTCCTTGTCCACCAAGGCCCACAGCCAGGGCAGGGCGGCCAGGACGCAGGAAGTCCAGAACAGCCATTTGAGGTTCGGCATATGCTTGCCATAGACATAGGTGGGCAGCGGCGGGGCGTAGGCCACAAGGACAAGCAGAAAGCGCACGGTGATGGCACGAGCGCCAGGCAGTTGGTTGGCCTGGGTCCGCAATTGCAGGCGCCAGGTCTTCATGGCCAGGGTCTGCCCGCCACGACCCCAACACCAGGCGAAGTAGCCATACAGCACGGCCAGCAAGTAGACGCCCAGCACATTGCGCCAAACGGGGCTGTCGGCGATCTGGGTGGCACCGATGCCGGCCCCGCCCAGCAGCAGCTGGAAGGCCCCGCCACTGACCATCAACACGGCGCACAGCAGCAGGGATTCGTAGCACAAGGCGACCAGGCGCCGCCACAAGGGCGCCAGCGGGTGTTCATGCGGCATGGGGATGAGGCCTACGACGATAAGGCCGCCACGATACGGCTTTGGGCGGCACTACGCCAGTGCCGGGCGGTGCTTCAGGGGGTCTGGGTTGGCGCAGGTGACGGCGCTGCGGGTTGCGGTGCTGGCGTGGCCTGGGCCTGCTTGAGCTTTTCCTTCACTACGGCACGCTGCTCGGGTGGCAATTTCTGCACCTTCTTGTAGTTCTCGCGGGCTTTTTGCCGTTCAGCCTTGCTGAGACTGGCCCAGCCCTTGAGCCGCGTATCGATACGGCTGCGCTCGTCGGGCGATAGGGTAGGGTAGCGGTTGGCCAAGAGGACCATATGCTTGCGCTGGCCGGCGGAATAGCTTTCCCAGTCCTGTGCCAGTGGTGCCAGCACGCTGCGTTGCGCCGGGGTGAGGGCGTTCCAGGCCGGTGCCGTCGGCTCCGGCGCCGCCCAGGCGCAGACATGCAGCGCAAGGGCCAGCGTGACCGCGAGTCGCAACAACCGCATCAGGACTGTCCCTGCCCGGTCATGTCGGCTTGATCAAGCAGCCAGGCTTCCATCGGCACTTCGTCGGCCAGGAGTTGGGTGTCGACGTCATCGTCGATGAAGGAATCAGGCTGGTTATGCCACCACACCAAACCCGCCATCAGCATGATGGCGACCCAGGCCGCCTGGCCCAGCCGGCGCGAACCGCTAGGGTGACGCACCGACCAGCCCTGCAGGCCAGCCAGGAGGCGCACCGGCGCCTTCTGCGCAGCGGAAGCTGCCAGTGCCTTCTCGCGCCCGGCGGCCAGCCGGGTTTGCTGGCGCAGCGTCAGGGGCGCTTGTGCCAGCTCGCGGCCGGCCTGGCGGCCGAGATCTTCTGGGTCGATGTGTTGGGTCATGGTCCTACCCCTCTTTCCCGCAGCCATTCTGCCAAAGTATGGCAGGCGCGGGAGCAATGTGTTTTGACGCTGCCTTCCGAACAACCCATGGCTGCTGCGGTCTGGGCTACGTCCAGCTCCTCCATGTAACGCAGGAGGAAGGCTTGCCGTTGACGCAGTGGCAACTTTGCGATGCATTCGTCGATTGCGCGCCTCAGGCTTGCCCGTTCGGCTTGCTCATCAGGCGGCTGCAATGCTTCGCTGGCCGGCTCTACCTGCAGGGTGTCGAGCGGGTCGATTTCCTCGTCGGCTTCCTTGGCAGGGGCCAGGGCCGAGAGCAGGCTGACCCACATGGAGCGGACCTTGCTACGACGGTAATGGTCGCGGATGGCGTTCTGCAGTATGCGCTGGAACAGCATGGGCCATTCGTCGGCCGGCCGGTCGGCGTAATTCTCGGCCAGTTTGAGCATGGCATCCTGCACCAGGTCCAGTGCCGCATCCTCGTTCTGCACGGCGAACATAGCCTGGCGAAAGGCGCGGCGTTCGACGTCGGCAAGGAATTGAGACAGGTGTTCCGCTTGGGTCAAGATGGGTCCAGGTCCATTAGTGCGCGCGAATGATAGCAAAGCTACCCAGCTTGTTGCATTGCGACACTTGACCGGGTGATGGCCGGTCGGCTATGGTCACGGCATCCTCTCCGCCACCGAAGGCGCTTGCAGCCAGACTCGCTCGCAAGTGCCACATCGGCAGCAAGTCTCGATGTTCATCCGCCTGCCACAAGCAAGGCGCGGTGACAGCCCGGTTGGCTCTGGTGCGCGTTCCTGCGTGCCGTTTCTAAAAGTCCTACAGGCTTTTTTGCTGCATTGGTTGCAGATCACGGTTTTCGTTGCAAGTTGGCATGAAGCAGTTGACCCTGCTTCGCGGTCGTCCCGGTAACGGTACGGCGGCTTGGCGTCTTTTCCAAGGCGTCAGGTGCGCATACCCGCCCGCACGGATGTGCGGGTTGATTCCGAGTCTGATCGTCCGCCACACGGGCCCGTGGTTTGTTTTGTGTCCCCTTTACCAAGGAAGACATTATGGAAATCTCCGGTGCGGAAATCGTTACCCGCTGTTTGCAGGAAGAAGGCGTTGAATTCGTCTTCGGCTACCCGGGTGGCGCTGTCCTCGAAATCTACGACGCAATCTTCAAGCAAGACAAATTCAAGCATGTGCTGGTACGCCACGAGCAGGCGGCCGTGCATGCGGCGGACGGTTATTCCCGTTCCAGCCACAAGGTGGGCGTGGCGCTGGTGACCTCGGGTCCCGGCGCGACCAATGCCATTACCGGCATTGCCACCGCCTATATGGATTCCATCCCGCTGGTGGTGATCTCCGGCCAGGTGCCCACACCGGCCATCGGCCTGGACGCCTTCCAGGAAGTCGACATGGTCGGCATAACCCGGCCCTGCGTGAAGCACAACATCCTCGTGAAGGATGTGCGCGATATCGCCAGTGCCATGAAGAAGGCCTTCTACATCGCCACCACCGGCCGTCCCGGCCCGGTGATCGTCGACATCCCCAAGGATGTCACGCTGGCCAAGGCTGAATTCCAGTACCCGCAGTCGGTCAGCCTGCGCTCCTACAACCCGCCCTCCAAGGGTCACCCAGGCCAGATCAAGAAGGCGGTCAACCTTCTGACTGAGGCCAAGCGGCCGCTGATCTATGTCGGTGGCGGCGCGGTGCTGTCCAATGCCTCCAGCCAGGTCACCGAGCTCGTGAAGATGCTGGGCGTGCCGGCCACCAATACCCTGATGGCGCTGGGCGCCTTCCCGGGTACCGACCCGCAGAACCTCGGCATGCTGGGCATGCATGGTCTGTATGAAGCCAATATGGCCATGCAGCACTGCGATGTGCTGATTGCCGTGGGCGCACGCTTTGACGACCGGGTGATCTCGGTACCCTCGCACTTTTTGTCGTCCCCCAAGAAGATCGTCCATATCGATATCGACCCATCGTCCATCGCCAAGCGGGTCAAGGTCGACATTCCCATCGTCGGCAACGTGCGCGACGTGCTGGACGAGATGCTCTCCTTGCTGCGCCAGAGCGGCGCACGGCCCAATGCCGAGCACTTGGCCGGCTGGTGGAAGCAGATCGAGGAGTGGCGCAGCCATGACTGCCTGCGCTTCAACGCCGACAGCGACATCATCAAGCCGCAGTTTGTGGTGCAGAAGCTGCTCGAGGTGACCGGCGGTGACGCCTTCGTGACCTCGGACGTGGGTCAGCACCAGATGTGGGCGGCGCAGTACTACAAGTTCAACAAGCCACGCCGCTGGATCAACTCCGGTGGTCTCGGCACCATGGGCTTCGGCCTGCCGGCCGCCATGGGTGTGCAGCTGGCCAACCCGCACGACACCGTCGCCTGCATCACCGGCGAGGCCTCCATCCAGATGAATATCCAGGAGCTTTCGACCTGCAAGCAGTACCACGTGCCGGTCAAGATCGTGAACCTGAACAACCGCTACCTGGGCATGGTGCGGCAGTGGCAGGAGTTCTTCTACGGCAACCGCTACGCCGAATCCTATATGGATGCGCTGCCTGACTTCGTGAAGCTGGCCGAGGCCTACGGCCATGTTGGCATGAAGATCGAGCGGCCGGCAGATGTGGAACCGGCCCTGCGCGAGGCGATGCGGCTCAAGGACAGACTCGTGTTCATGGACTTCATCACCGACCAGACCGAGAACGTCTTCCCCATGGTGCAGAACAACCGCGGCCTGAGCCAGATGGACCTGCCGCCGCATATGCGCCAACTGCAACAAGGCACCGTCGCCAAAGAGCGCGACTATGGCAATCTGAGCTAAGGAGGAGAGAGACATGCGACATATTCTTTCCATCCTGCTGGAAAACGAAGCCGGCGCGCTGAGCCGGGTGGTGGGCTTGTTCTCGGCTCGCGGTTACAACATCGATTCGCTGACCGTATCGACCACGGAAGACCCGACCTTGTCACGGATGACCATCGTCACCAGCGGCTCGGACGATGTGATCGAGCAGATCACCAAGCAGCTCAACAAGCTGATCGAGGTGGTCAAGGTGATCGACCTCAACGAGTCCGACCATGTCGAGCGCGAACTGATGCTGATCAAGGTCAGAGCCACCGGCAAGGACCGCGAGGAGATGAAGCGGATGGCGGACATTTTCCGCGGCCGCATCCTCGATGTGACCGAGAAGACCTACACCATCGAACTGACTGGTGAGAGCTCCAAGCTCGATGCCTTTATCGATGGCGTGGACCGTACCTTGATCCTCGAAACCGTCCGTACCGGTGCTTCGGGCATCGGCCGCGGTGAGCGCATACTGAAAATCTGACGACCAGACCGGCAGGCCGTGCCGGCCGCTGGCCCTCCCCAAGCATATAAAGGAATACGAAATGAAAGTTTTCTACGACAAAGACGCCGACATCTCCCTGATCAAGGGCAAGCAGGTCACCATCGTTGGTTACGGCTCGCAAGGCCATGCCCACGCCCTGAACCTGAAGGATTCCGGCGTCAACGTGACCATTGGCCTGCGCAAGGGTGGTGCCTCCTGGAGCAAGGCCGAGAACGCTGGCCTCGCGGTCAAGGAAGTGGGCGAGGCGGTGAAGAACGCCGACGTGGTCATGATCCTGCTGCCGGATGAGAGCCAGCCTGAGGTCTACAAGCGCGATGTCGAGCCCAATATCAAGCAAGGTGCTGCACTGGCCTTCGCCCATGGCTTCAATATCCACTACAACCAGATCGTGCCGCGCGCTGACCTCGACGTGATCATGGTCGCCCCCAAGGGGCCTGGCCACACCGTGCGCTCCGAATACAAGCGTGGTGGCGGTGTGCCGTCGCTGATCGCGGTCTACCAGGACAAGTCCGGCAAGGCTCGTGACCTGGCGCTGTCCTACGCCGCAGCCAACGGCGGCACCAAGGGTGGTGTGATTGAGACCAACTTCCGTGAAGAGACCGAGACCGACCTCTTCGGTGAGCAGGCCGTGCTGTGTGGCGGCGCGGTGGAGCTGGTGAAGATGGGCTTCGAGACCCTGACCGAAGCCGGCTACGCCCCCGAGATGGCCTACTTCGAGTGCCTGCACGAGCTCAAGCTGATCGTCGACCTGATGTACGAAGGTGGCATTGCGAACATGAACTACTCGATCTCCAACAATGCCGAGTTCGGCGAGTATGTGACCGGCACCGAGGTGATCAACGAGCAGTCGCGCGCCGCCATGCGCAATGCCCTCAAGCGCATCCAGACCGGCGAATACGCCAAGATGTTCATCCTGGAAGGCAAGACCAACTACCCGGCCATGACTGCGCGTCGTCGCCTGAACGCCGCCCACCCGATTGAGACTGTGGGTGAGCAGCTGCGTGACATGATGCCCTGGATCAAGGCCAACAAACTGGTGGACCAGAGCAAGAACTGAGTACTGCTGCGAGGCATGAAAAAGGCCGGCTATGCCGGCCTTTTTCTTTGCAGATAGCGGGTGCGGACTATTGTGCCGCCGGCCAGTCGGCCATGCGCTCGCCCAGTTGCACGGCACCGGCAGGTACCCAGCCCGGATTGAAGCCGAGCTGCGACTTGGGGAATAGCATCACCACGGTGGAGCCGAGCAGGAAGCGGCCCATCTCCTCGCCCTGCTTGAGGACGATGTTCTGGTCGCGGTAGTCCCATACTTCCACGGTCTTGCGGCGTGGCGGGTTGACTACGCCGTGCCAGACAGTGGCCATGCTGCCGACGATGGTGGCGCCTACCAGGGCCAGCACGAAGGGGCCGCGCGCGGTCTCGAATACGCACACCACCCGCTCATTGCGGGCGAACAGGCCGGGTACGCCGCGGGCGGTGGCCGGATTGACCGAGAAGAGTTCGCCCGGCACATAGATCATCTGCGTCAGGCGGCCTTCGCACGGCATGTGGATGCGGTGGTAGTCGCGCGGGCTCAGGTAGATGGTGGCGAAGTGACCGTCCTCGAACTGGCTTGCCAGTGCGGCATCGCCGCCGACCAACGCCAGGGTGCTGTATTGGTGGCCCTTGGCCTGGAATATCTGGTCACGGGCAATGGGGCCGAACTGGCTGATGGCACCATCAACCGGGCAGACCAGGTCAGCGCTGGCCAGAGGGCGAGCGCCAGGCTTGAGGGCGCGGGTAAAGAAGTCGTTGAAGCTCTGGTAGCTGGCCGGGTCTGGATTGGCGGCCTCGGCCATGTTGACGTTGTAGCGACGGATAAAGGACCGGATGATCGAGAGCACCAAGGGGCTTTGCGGCCGATTGGCAAAGGCGCCGGCCAGCTGGGTCAGCGCCAGCTTGGGCAGCACGTGTTGCAGTAGGACAAATAGCCGCTCGGACACGGTTGCTCTCGATAAAGTGAAGCTGGGCATTCTAACGCAGTGACCGCTCGCAAAGACAGTTGCGCAAGGGCTAGTTTAAAATTGCGGCCCCGGTTCAATATTGCCGCTGTGCCTCACGTAGGCGCGGGGCCAAGCACGAGGCCATCCATGCATCCCAATGCCAAGCGCGCCCTGAATCTGCGCCGCCAGAGCATTTACCTGCTGCCCAACAGCGTTACGCTGGCAGCCTTGTTCGCCGGCTTCTATGCCATTGTCCAAGCCATGAACCACCGCTTCGAATACGCTGCGGTGGCCATCTTCGTGGCCATGGTGCTGGACGGTCTGGACGGCCGTGTTGCGCGTATGACCCACACCCAGAGTGCTTTTGGTGCCGAGTTCGATTCGCTGTCGGACATGGTGTCCTTTGGCGTGGCGCCGGCCCTGGTGTCCTATGAATGGATGCTGCGCGGTTTTGGCAAGCTGGGCTGGATCGTGGCCTTTATCTATTGCGCCGGAGCAGCCCTGCGGCTGGCCCGCTTCAATACCCAGCTGGAGGTGGCCGACAAGCGCTACTTCCAGGGCATGCCCTCGCCGACGGCCGCGGCCCTGGTGGCGGGCTTCGTGTGGGTTTCGCTAGAGATGGAGTGGGGCGGCGAGGCCCTGCGCTGGCTGGCGCTGGCAGTGACCGCCTTCGCCGGCCTGACCATGGTCAGCAATGTGCGCTACTACAGCTTCAAGGAAGTGAACGTGCGCAAGACCGTGCCCTTCGTGGTGCTGCTGCCTATCGTACTGGCCCTGGTGGCCATTGCGGCCAGTCCACCGGTGGCACTGTTCGGCCTGTTTGTGGCCTATGGCCTGTCTGGCTATGTGCAGGCCATCTGGCGACGCTTCAGTCCGGCGAGGAAAGCTTGACCGCTATGGGGCAGACTCCTACGCTGTCAGATCCTACCTGCTTGCGGGTGTATGACACGTCGCCACACTGCATACCCTCGGGCTGCTGCCTGAACGCTGGCGCTATAGTAGCCAGCCAAAATTAGAACAATCGAACAGCCGCCCGGTCTTATGACCGAGCGGCTGTTTTGCTAGTACCCATCGTTACTGGAGACGACAACATGAGCGAGCGGCTGTATCTATTCGACACCACCTTGCGCGACGGCGAGCAAAGCCCCGGCGCGGCCATGACGCGCGAGGAGAAGATCCTGATCGCCCGCCAGCTCGAGAAGCTGGGCGTTGATATCATCGAGGCCGGCTTTGCCGCCGCAAGCCCGGGTGATGCCGAGGCCATCCATGCCATCGCCGAGGTGGTCAAGGACGCCACGGTCTGTTCGCTGGCTCGGGCCAACGAGCGCGATATCCGCGCTGCCGGCGAGGCAATCAAGCCGGCCGCCAGCGGGCGTATCCACACCTTTATCGCCACCAGCCCCATCCATATGGAAAAGAAGCTGCGCATGCAGCCCGACCAGGTGGTGGAGGCTGCGGTAGCAGCGGTGAAGCTGGCGCGGGAATACACCGACGATGTGGAATTCTCGGCCGAGGATGCGCTGCGCTCCGAGCCGGACTTCCTGTGCCGCATCTTCGACGCCGTGATCCAGGCCGGTGCCCGCACCATCAACGTGCCCGATACCGTGGGCTATGCCGTACCGCACCTGACCACCGCTTTCTTCCGCCGGCTGATCGAGGGTACCGCCGACTCGGACAAGGTGATCTGGTCGGCGCACTGTCATAACGACCTAGGCATGGCGGTATCGAACTCGCTGGCTGCCGTCATGGGCGGTGCCCGTCAGGTGGAGTGCACCATCAACGGTCTGGGCGAGCGCGCTGGCAATGCGGCGCTGGAAGAGATCGTCATGGCGGTGCGTACCCGTCGCGATGTGTTTGATCTCGAGACCCGCATCGACACCACCCAGATCGTGCCGACTTCCAAGCTCGTTTCCACCGTCACCGGTTACCCGGTGCAACCCAACAAGGCCATCGTCGGTGCCAACGCCTTCGCGCATGAGTCCGGCATCCACCAGGACGGCGTGCTCAAGCACCGTGAAACCTACGAGATCATGTCGGCCGAATCGGTAGGTTGGACCCACAACAAGCTGACGCTGGGCAAGCTCTCGGGCCGTAATGCCTTCCGTAGCCGCTTGCAGGAGCTCGGCATTCTGCCGGCCGGTGAAGAAGCGCTCAATGCCGCCTTTGCCCGTTTCAAGGAGCTGGCCGACAAGAAGCGCGAGATCTACGACGAGGACCTCTTTTCCCTGATCGGGGACGCGGTCGCCACCGAACGCTACAAATTGGTCTCGCTCAAGGTGGTCTCCGAGACGGGCGAGCAGCCGCGGGCACAGCTGGTGCTGAGCGACGAAGGACGCGAATGCCATGGAGAGTCGGTGGGCTCTGGGCCTGTGGACGCCACCTTCAAGGCCATCGAGTCGCTGGTGGCCAGCGGCAGCGAGCTGCAGCTCTATTCGGTGAATGCCATCACCAGCGGCACCGACAGCCAGGGCGAGGTCACCGTGCGCCTGCAGCAGCATGGCAAGGTGGTCAATGGTCAGGGGGCGGATACCGACATCATTGTCGCCTCGGCCAAGGCCTATCTCTCGGCGTTGAACCGCATCACGCTCGATACCGTCCGGGCGCATCCGCAGGTCTAGTCAGCCTGGTAGCGGCAATAGCAAAGGCCCGCCTGGTGCGGGCCTTTTGCTATTTGGCATCTGCTTGGGTCGCTTCTGCTGGGGAGCCGAGGCCATGCTGCAGGGTGACCAATAAAAAAGAGCCGCGTCTGCGGCTCTTTTCGGTAGTGCGTATACCTTAGTTAGGTACGTTACACTTGTTCACGCCGAAGGGACTGGTCTGGCCCGGGGGGGAAGTCTTGGTGTCCTTCAGGTCATCGCCCAGCAGCGGCAGGATGAAGTCGGCCGAGTTCTGGTATTCCGAACCTTGCACGGTGGTCTTGGCGGTCAGGCTGACCATGGTCCAGTTGCCGTAGTTCTTGCCATAGGTTACTGCGACAAAGGCAGAGCCGGTGTTGTCGGTAGTGACCGAGGCCGGCGAGGCGGCCGCGACGGTGCCGGGCTCCAGCAGGCCGTTGTTGTTGTCGTCTTCACCCGCTTCCAGAATGCCGTTCAGGTTGCGGTCTTCGTTACGGCACTGGTCGTTGATCTGCTGGGTCCACAGATTGGTGATGGCGTCGACATACCAAAAGCCCTTGCGGTACGCCCAGGTACCTTGGTAGGGCTGCAGCTGGATCTGTACCTGTGCACCGACCACCGGGTTGCCCGCAGCATCGGTCACCAGCACCGCGTAGGGGATCTGGTACTGGGTCGAGTTCAGCACGGTGATGGTGTTACCGGTACCCAGGCGCACAAATACGCTCTGGCCGGCTACCGTCAGGCTCAGCGGAGTGCCGCCGTTGATCACGGTGCCGTTGATGCTGGCGGTGATCTTTACCGCAT
>NZ_DATCSC010000002.1:0-9059 GCF_036568685.1 Chitinimonas sp. | reverse complement strand
TGGTCACTTATGGTGGGCGCCGCCGCTGGGGCATCGGCCGCCTTGGTGGGGCTGCAGTATTTGCGGAAGTACCGGAATTTGCGCTTCAGCCTGGATGGCTGGCGGCTTAAGGCGAGTATGGACCCGGTGGAGGTTTGAGGGGTTTGCGCTCTAGGCGCCAAATCCAAGCTTCAGCGACCAGTGCGGCTTCGCCCGTGGGCTGTATCAGCACCTCAGCAGAGGTGCTGAGCCCCGCGTTCAGATTGCGGAGCATCTGCAGGTTCAGTGGTCGGGTGTCTCTGAACACCTTGTAGAGGCGATTGGGCTTGCCGATATAGGGCCCCATATTGATCGCAGTGTCCTCAGGGCATCAAGTAGCTGGCAGAAATAGGGAAGCGCTTATCGCCCAGGTGCTCGAAGGTCACGCCTAACAGTGCGCTGGAATCACATGCGCTGCCAGCATCATTTGAGCTGAGCGAGAAATACAGCGAGAAGGCGCCCGCGTTGCTACCTTCGCTGTGGGGTGATTTGACGTACTCCGCAACAAGGCGGCAGCCCGTAAGCGCGTTTGAACCTGACAGCGTTCTGCGCCCCATTCTCTTGGCGGCAGTACCCAATGCTTCCTGGTTTGTCAGTACATAACGCGCAGTCTCGCCGCTCAGCGTGTTCTCAAACGTCAGTTGATTGGCCGGCCGGATTGCACAGCTGGCTTGAGAGGGTAGCCATGCGCTGTAGTCGGTGGATTCCAGTTGGTACTTCCCTGAAGGCTGAGTGGCAATGTTGAAACGCTGAGAGCGACAGATGCCACCCGTCAACGCAGCTACCTCATAGACGGTTGCAGTGGCAGCAAATCGGGTATGACGGTGGCGGTCACGCAAGGCTTCTACCTTCAGCGTGGCTTCATCCAGTTGGTGCTTGGTACGGATTTTCGCCAGAGCGCTTGCAATGGCCTTTTTCTCGGCTGCCGTGGGTGGGCGATTCAGGACGGCAATAATGTCAGCCATAGCACTGCCGCAGCAAAGAAGAACCGTCAGAGCGAGGGTGGGGCGCATGGGCGAGAAAGGCTGTTTGGGCGCACCAATGTACACAGGTACCGGCGGTCGACCAAGTCTGCTTGCTCTCGTGCTGGTCTATAACCAGCCTAATTTCCCAGGAGACTGTCATGGCCCAGCTCGACCACCTGATCCTCAAGGTCAACGACCTTGCTACCAGCCTGAGCTTCTACAGCGAGGTGCTGGGCTTTGCCAGCGAGGGGCAGAGCGGGCCGTTTACGGTGTTGCGGGTGGGACCAAGCTGCCAGCTGCAGCTGGCGCCCTGGGGCACGCCAGGCTTTGAGCACTATGCCTTTGCCGTCAGCCCGGCCGAATTCGACGCCATCTTTGGCCGAATCAAGGCCCGCGAGATCGCCTACGGGCCGACCTTCGATTCAGTCGGCAGCAATACCGGGCCTGGGGAGGAGGTGGGCGCACGCGGGGCGGCGCCGACGGTGTACTTCTTCGACCCCGACAAGCACCTCTTGGAGATACGGGCTTACGCGGGCTAGCAGGAGATTGCTTGGTCGCTACGGGCAATACGGCGCAATGCCCTGCGGGGATTGCGCCCTACATGTCGGCCTACCAGACCTTCCACCAAGGCTTCGCCCCGCTCCGCTTGAAACGCAGCAAGGTAATGCAGCTCGGGTCGATATGGTCTGGTGCCGGGTGGCCCTCCAGCACATAGCCCAGGCTGGCGGCCAGGGCGGCTTCGCCCAGGTCCAGGGGGTGGAAGGGTAGGGGGTAGCTGTCGGCGTCGCCGTTTTCTTCCGGCCCCAGGGCGGGGTGTTCGCCGGCCCAGTAGGGGGCCTCGAAGGGCAGGTGTGGACCTTGGTCCTCGATCACGCCGCTATCGGGTGCCAGGCTCAGTGAGCGGATCAGGATGCCGCCTTGCCAGCGCGCATAGGCGAACCAGTCCACCACGCTATACATGGCATGCAGCTCCACCGTGGGCAGGTCCAGCACATCCAGAAAGCGCCGTGGCAGGCGGGAGGGGTGGTCGAGCGCGAACTCGCGGGCGGCCACGATGCGGAGCCCTGCAAAGCAGCCCACCAGAATCTCGTCGTCGGCCGGGTTGGCTTCGGATAGGTCGCCGTCGTCCAGCGGGATGAGGGCCTCGGCCGGAAAGAGGCGCTGCGCGAGGTTGGTACTGGCGCTGCGGTCCAGCGCCGGCAGCTTGGCCAATTGGGCGCGGGCGTCGCCCGTGCTGGCGATCAACATCCAGGTTTTGGCGCCCATCGGCCATTCCCCTATGAACGCCGGTCAGCCCACGAAGCTGACCTCGGCCGCCGGCAGCACCGTCACCCTCGGCCCATAAGCTCCCAGGTTGCGCAGGGTGGCATTGTGGTGGGCGCTGATCTGGGCGGCGCTGATCACGCCGTTGTCTATGGTCGAGTGGGCGTCGGCCACCAGGGTGACCGGGTAGCCGTGGGCGAGGGCGCCGCGCACGGTCGAATCGATACAGAACTCGCTCTGCAGGCCGCAGATGACGACGCGGTCGATCTTGCGCTCCTTCAGCTGCGCGTGCAGGGCGGTCTGGTGGAAGGCGTCGGTGGCGGTCTTGCGCAGGTGCAGGTCGTCCGGCCAGACCGTGAGCCGGCCGTCGAGTTGCCAGCCGGGCGCGCCATATTGCAGTGGGCCCTCTGGCTCCTCGTGCTGGATCAGAAAGATAGGCAGGCCGGCCGCGTGGGCCTTGCACGACAGCGTGTTGATGCGCTCGACCACGGCGTCGATGTCGTGGGCGGCCTCCTCGCCGTTGCAGAGGGCGTGCTGGATGTCGATAACGAGCAGGGCTTGGGTCATGGCGCTGGGCGCGGTGCGCAGGATAGGTCCAGCTTTCATCCTAGCTCAGCTGGCGCATTGCGGGCAGTTGTGTGAGGGCAAGGCGGGGAATGGCGGGCACTTGGCACGGGCGCTGTTGCGTTGCTGCCAAGTAGCCGGCGCTGCGCCCGTCATCCCACCTTGGCGCTACCGGATTTTGCTGCCAATACTGGCTGCGAGGGGCGTGGGCCGTGAGGGTCCCCCGCCAGCCTCGTGTGGCCTGGGGAGACACTGTGCGCATCTTGCCGTTCCAGTTCAGTACCGATACCGCATCGCTCTGCATCTACGACCTTGGCATGCTCAAGCACCGGCTGGATGCAGATGAGGACTGGTGGAGCTGGCCGGTGGCGATCCAGCTGCAGGAGGCCAACAACGGCCATGTGCTGTTTGTGGACGTGGGGGCGGATGGCTTCCACGATGGGCATATCCAGTTCGAGCCCCTGGCCGCACCGGCGATAGAGGGCTGGCTGCTGGCACCCACGGGCCGCGTGTTCGTGGGCGCGGCGGACGAGGTGACGGCCGAGGGCAAGGAGCCGGACTGCAGTCGGGGCGGGCTGTTTGTGAGCATCCCCCCCGGGGCGGTGGAGGTACAGATAGGGCGCTCGGCCACCGGCACCATACAGGTGACACTGCTCTCCGGTAAGGCTTTCTCCAGCAACCACTTCAAACGCCCGTTGCGATTGAGCTAGCTTGCGCAGTTGAGTGGAATCCAGCCGCCTGTTCGCCCCACAGGGAGGAGGCCAAAGTCGTGCGCTAACCATGTGCTCAGCCTGAGAAAGCGGCGCTTCCCTGATCTATCCCCCACCGCTCCCGCAGCTTTGCACGCACAGGTTCTAGGCTCGCTTTGGGAACGTTGGCATGACGTTCGTCGGGATATTGCACGCCGCTTGGGGTGCTAACCTTCCAGGCGCACGGTGCTGCTAGCCAGCCTGCAAGGGGCTGGGCACTGCGCTGCCGAGTCATTGGTATTGCCTATCAAAACCATAATCTAAATCAGTTGGTTTGCTGAAAAGGGCTGGCCTAGACTGGTCTGGCCGTTTGCACCGCCGTCGGGCTGCAGGGTCGGTCGGTGGTGCCCCAGAACTATATACCGTCAAAGGAGATAGCCATGCCCAACGATTCCAAGTGCCCCTTCTCGGGCGATGCGGCCAAGCATGTTACGGCCGGCGCCAAAGGTAACCGTGACTGGTGGCCCAATCAGCTCAATGTCAGCCTGCTGCACCAGCACTCCAAACTCTCCAACCCTCTGGACGGCGGCTTCAACTACGCCGAAGAATTCAAAACGCTCGATCTGAACGCCGTGGTGAAGGACTTGCACGCGCTGATGACCGATAGCCAGGACTGGTGGCCGGCCGACTACGGCCATTACGGCCCGCTGTTTATCCGCATGGCCTGGCATGCTGCCGGTACCTACCGCGTGGCAGACGGTCGTGGCGGCGCCGGTACCGGCGCGCAACGCTTTGCACCACTCAACAGCTGGCCGGACAACGGCAACCTCGACAAGGCCCGCCGCCTGCTGTGGCCGATCAAGCAAAAGTACGGCCGCAAGCTTTCGTGGGGCGACCTGCTGATCTTGACCGGCAACGTGGCGCTGGAATCCATGGGCTTCAAGACCTTTGGCTTTGCCGGTGGCCGGGTGGATGTATGGGAGCCGGAAGACGACGCCGACTGGGGCCCTGAGAGCACCTGGCTTGGTGACGAGCGCTATAGCGGCGACCGCGATCTGGCCAGCCCCTTGGCGGCGGTGCAGATGGGCCTGATCTATGTGAACCCGGAAGGCCCCAATGGCAAGCCGGACCCGCTGGCATCCGCCCGTGACATCCGCGAGACCTTTGCCCGCATGGCCATGGACGATGAAGAAACCGTGGCCCTGACCGCTGGCGGCCATACTTTTGGCAAGGCGCACGGTGCTGGTGCCACCAGCCAGGTCGGCCCTGAGCCGGAAGGTGCCCCGCTGGAAGAAATGGGCCTGGGCTGGAAGAACTCGCAGGGCAGCGGGGTAGGGGTGAATGCCATCACCAGCGGTATTGAAGGTGCCTGGACACCCAACCCGATCAAGTGGGACAACGGCTACTTCGAGACCCTGTTTGGCTACGAATGGGAGCTGACCAAGAGCCCGGCCGGCGCCCACCAGTGGAAGCCCAAGGGCACCAGCGGCGACGGTACCGTGCCGGACGCCCACGACCCGAGCAAGCGCCATGCCCCCATGATGACCACGGCCGATATGGCCATGCGGGTGGACCCGGCCTACGAGAAGATCTCGCGCCGCTTTATGCAAGACCCGGCGGCCTTTGCCGATGCCTTTGCCCGTGCCTGGTTCAAGCTTACCCACCGCGACATGGGCCCGCGCTCCCGCTACCTGGGCGCCCTGGTGCCCAAGGAAGAGCTGATCTGGCAAGACCCGATCCCGGCAGTGAGCCACCCCTTGATCGATGCGCAGGACGTGGCGGCGCTCAAGGCCAAGGTGCTGGCATCCGGCCTCACGCCTACTCAGCTGGTCAGCACCGCCTGGGCATCGGCCTCCACCTTCCGCGGTGGCGACAAGCGCGGCGGCGCCAACGGCGCGCGCATCCGCCTTGCCCCGCAGAAGGATTGGGCGGTGAACCAGCCGGCGGAACTCAGCAAGGTGCTGAGCACCCTGGAAGGCATACGCGAGGGCTTCAACAGCAGCGCGAGCGGCGGCAAGCAGGTATCGCTTGCCGACCTGATCGTGCTGGCCGGTAACGCAGGCGTAGAGGCGGCGGCCAAGAAGGCCGGCCACGAGGTGAGCGTGCGCTTCACCCCCGGCCGGACCGATGCCAGCCAGGCGCAGACCGATGTGGCCTCGTTCGCCGTGCTGGAGCCGCGTGCCGATGGCTTCCGTAACTATGTGCGCAAGGGGCTGGAGGCGCATGCCGCCGAGCTGTTGATCGACAAGGCCCAGCTCCTGACCCTGACCGCACCGGAGATGACCGCGCTGGTGGGCGGCCTGCGAGTGCTGGGGGCCGGCCAGCCACAGCATGGCGTCTTCACCCAGCGGGTGGGTACCTTGACCAACGACTTCTTTGTAAACGTGCTCGATATGCGCACCAAGTGGCAGCGCTCCGCCGCCGACGCCAATGTGCTGGAAGGGCGCGACCGCAGCAGCGGCGCCCCCAAGTGGACGGCAACGGCGGTGGACCTGGTGTTCGGTTCCAATGCCCAGCTACGTGCCGTGGCCGAGGTCTATGCTAGCAGCGATGGCGAGAAAGCCTTCGTGCAAGCCTTTGCCGCGGCCTGGGCCAAGGTGATGGAGCTGGATCGCTTCGACATCAAGCGCTGAGCTGAAGTAGGCTTGAAGTAGCTGATGACGGCCTCTCCCTGTAAAGGGAGGGGCCGTTTGCTTAGGCCGGGCTGTGCACCGGGCCCTTCAGCTCGATGGTATTGCCGTCTGGGTCATGGAAGTAGAGCGAGGGGCCGTCACCCTCGGCGCCGAAGTTGTCGCTGGCCGGCCCTTCCGGCACCACGCCGTGGCGCGCCAGGTGGGCCACCAGGGCGGCTTCGTCAAAGGGCTCCACACGCAGGCAGAGGTGGTCCACATTGCGGCCCTCTGCCCCTGCCGCCACACCACCCCGGCTGCCCAGCCGGCCGGTGATCGAGATCAGATCCACCATGGAAGTGCCGGCGCGCACATGCACCAGACCCAGGTCCAGTCGCTGCTTGACCACCTGGCAGCCCAGCACCTGCTCGTAAAAGGTGATGCTACGGTCCAGGTCGGCCACGCGGAAGACGAGATGGTCGATACGCAATACTTGGAAGGGAATCATGATCACGCTATGGGAAGTCGGTACGGCTGGCGAGCATACCGACTTGCCGGGCGAGGCGGTACTGCTGCTCAATCCCGTACGGGTGTCAGTACCGGAGAACCCTTCTTCTTCAGCAGCACGACCACAAAGCGTGCCGGTGCGCTGTCGCTGGCGTTGCGTCCTATCTCGTGTACGTCGTCCGGGCCTTCGTAGAACACTTCGCCCGGCTGCAGCGTCACTTCCGGCTTGCCCCTGAGCTTCATCACGATGCTGCCTTCCAGCACATAGACAAAGGCATGCGCGTCGTGACGGTGGACCATGTCCTTGGCGCCCGGTGGGTAGCTCACCTCCAGCATGGTGGCCTCCTTGCTGGGGTAGTCCTTGAGCACTTGGGTAAACAGCGGTTTAACGTCGGCCGCTTGCGAGGCGAGCGTAGCGAGGAGGGCGGCGAGGCCCAGGGTGAGGGTGGCGAGTTTCATGGTGTGCATCCTTGCGGTGGTGCGCGGCGGCTGGTGTGGAGCCGCCGCGTAATATCAAGCAAGCGCCGGTAACAAAGCCCAGCGAAGCGGTTCTGGCTTCCCCGCAAGGGGGAGGCCGTGGTTGTAAGGTGCTAAAGCACCAACAACCACGCTCAGGCGTGCGAGAGCAGACGCGTGTAACGGACAGTACGGTCGGTACGGCAAGCTCGCGCAACAACGCCAGAAGGGCCTTGTTAGTGGCGCTAGGCCAATTGCGCGCGGGTCAGGCCATAGGCCTGGTCCTGCGTACCCGGCACGGTGCGGAAGGCGATGTTCACGCGGTTCCAGGCGTTGATGCTCATGACCAGGTAGGTCAGCTGGGTCAGCTCCTTTTCATCGAAGAACTCGCGTGCATCGGCATAGTCCTGGTCCGATACCCCGTGGGCGGGGATCTGGGTCAAGAGCTCGGTCCAGGCCAGGGCGGCACGCTCGCGCTCGGTAAACAGCGGCGATTCGCGCCAGATGGCCACATGGTGCAGGCGCAGCGGGCGCTCGCCGGCAATGGTGGCCTGCTTGACGTGCATATCCACGCAGAAGGCACAGCCATTGATCTGCGACGCGCGGGTGGTGACGAGATGCTGGGTGGTCACCTCGATGGCGCTGTCGTGCACCTTCATCGAGAGGTCGACCAGGGCCTTGAAGAGTTCCGGGGCTTGCTTGAGGTAGTCCAGACGTTGGGTCATGATGGTTCCTTCATAGTGAGTGATGAGGTGATCACGCGTTTTGCGCTTCTCACTCAACAAGACGAACCGGTTTTGCGGTTTGTGACAGCCCGTACAAAAATTCTTCTCAAATAGTTCACCCGGACGGTTTGCCACCATGACCCAGACAGCCCCGTTCCACGCCGGCAGCATGATCTACGCCAAGTACCTCGGCCGCGTGTGTGACTTCTACGCCGCCGTCACCCAACTGCCCCTGGTGGAACGCGAGGCGGACTACGCCATCCTCGCCGGCCATGGCTACCAACTGGTGCTGCACGCCATCCCGGCAGCCTACGCGGCCGATATCGTGATCACCGACCCGCCCGAGCGGCGCGAAGACACGGCGGTGAAGCTGATCTTTACCGTGCCCAGCATTGCAGCAGCCCGTGCCTTGGCCGCGCAGCATGGTGGGGTGGTGGATGGTGAGGAGTACGAGTGGGACTTTCAGGGCTACCGCCTGTGCGACGGGCACGACCCAGAGGGGAATGTGGTACAGGTGCGGGAGTGGTTGGGTGGGAGGCTTTAGTAGATCACTTGAAGGGTGTTGTGGAGCAGACCCAGGGGCAATGTGCCATATGCTTCTGGGAGCGGCCGCATAACGTAAGAATGTTAGTAATCAGAGGAGGAGTAACGCGATGGAGGATGAAGCGAAAAAAGTGGCAAACAAGCCTAAGCCTATTGAAGCAGCCGACTTGATTCAGCGTTGGGGCATGCTATGCCTAAGTGCCGCTATGTTCGGCGCTGGCTTTCTGAAAGCGTGGGCAGATAATCCTGCCGTCGCAGGTACTTTTTTTGCGGCTGGTTTGGTTTGTGCTTTGTTGTCAAAGCTGCACTTAATTGAAGAGCTCAGTGCTTGGGGGGTAACTGCCAGAATGGCCCGGTTGCAGGAAGCTACCGATAGAGCCCTAGCCACTAGCGAGCAGTTGGAGTCGCTACGGCAAGAGTTGCAGGTAAAGAACGAATTGCTTGAACAAGAACTATCGACGGCTCGGGAGAGAATTGGTCAGCTACAGCAGCAATATGAGCAGCAGATTCAGGAGTTGGAAAATAAGTTGCGTCGGGTCAAGAACCTTGCGGTGTAAGTGTGAGGAGGGCGTCAGATCTTGTAGATACTGTTATCCGAGTCAAGCGGCGTGCAGTGCCGGATTGAATGGCAAGCCCGACTTGAGCACGCCGAAGGCGACCTGAGCCAGCTTGCGCATCATCGCCCCAATGATCAGCTTTGGGGGCTTGCCATTGGCCATC
>NZ_DATCSC010000001.1:0-32315 GCF_036568685.1 Chitinimonas sp. | reverse complement strand
GTCTTCCTTCGGCAGTTCGGCGATCATGGCGTCGGTGGTCAGCAAGAGGCCGGCCACGCTGGCGGCGTATTGCAGGGCCGAGCGGGTCACCTTGGCCGGGTCCAGCACGCCTTGCTCAACCATGTCACCGTATTCACCGGTGGCAGCGTTGTAGCCGAAGTTGCCGGTACCTTCCAGCACCTTGTTGATCACCACGCTCGGCTCGTCGCCGGCGTTGGCAACGATCTGGCGCAGCGGGGCTTCGATCGCCTTCAGGACGATCTTCACGCCTTGCTCCTGGTCGTTGTTGCTGACCTCGACCTTGCCCAGGTTGGCGCGGGCGCGCAGCAGGGCCACGCCACCACCGGCCACGATGCCTTCTTCCACAGCAGCGCGGGTTGCGTGCAGGGCGTCTTCAACGCGGGCCTTCTTTTCCTTCATTTCGACTTCGGTGGCAGCGCCAACCTTGATCACAGCAACGCCGCCGGCCAGCTTGGCCTTGCGCTCTTGCAGCTTCTCGCGGTCGTAGTCGCTGGTGGCTTCTTCGATCTGCTTGTTGATCTGGCCAACGCGGGCCTGGATCAGCTCAGCCTTGCCGATGCCGTCGATGATGGTGGTGTTTTCCTTGCCGATCTCGACGCGCTTGGCTTGGCCCAGGTCGGCCAGGGTGGCCTTTTCCAGGGTCAGGCCGACTTCTTCGGCGATCACGGTGCCGCCGGTCAGGATGGCGATGTCTTCCAGCATGGCCTTGCGACGGTCGCCAAAGCCCGGGGCCTTGACGGCGACGGTCTTGAGGATGCCGCGGATGTTGTTGACCACCAGGGTAGCCAGGGCTTCGCCTTCAACATCTTCAGCGATGATCAGCAGCGGACGGCCAGCCTTGGCCACTTGCTCCAGTACCGGCAGCAGGTCGCGGATGTTGCTGATCTTCTTGTCGAACAGCAGCACGAAGGGGTTGTCCAGCGAAGCGATCTGTTTCTCGGGATTGTTGATGAAGTAGGGGCTTAGGTAGCCGCGGTCGAACTGCATGCCTTCCACGGTGTCCAGCTGGTTTTCCAGCGAAGAGCCGTCTTCCACGGTGATCACGCCTTCCTTGCCAACCTTGTCCATGGCGTTGGCGATGATCTGGCCGACATCTTCATCGCTGTTGGCGGAGATGGAGCCAACTTGGGCGATTTCCTTGGAGGTGGTGGTCGGCTTGGCGATCTTCTTCAGCTCGGCGACCAGGGCCACGACGGCCTTGTCGATACCGCGCTTGAGGTCGGTCGGGTTGAAGCCGGCGGCAACGTACTTCTGGCCTTCGTTGACGATGGCCTGGGCCAGCACGGTTGCGGTGGTGGTACCGTCACCGGCGATGTCGGAGGTCTTGGAAGCGACTTCCTTGACCAGCTGGGCGCCCATGTTCTCGAACTTGTCCTTCAGTTCGATTTCCTTGGCGACGGAGACACCGTCCTTGGTGATGGTGGGGGCGCCGAAGGAGCGCTCGAGCACCACGTTACGGCCCTTGGGACCCAGGGTGACCTTGACTGCGTCGGCCAGGATGTTGACGCCGGCTACCAGCTTGCTGCGGGCGGAATCACCGAATTTGACTTCTTTGGCTGCCATTTTTTAGCTCTCCAGAATTCGTGGGGTTGGATCAGGACGGGGAGCCGCTCAGGCTTCGACCACGCCCATGATGTCTTCTTCGCGCATCACCAGCAGTTCGTGGCCGTCGACCTTGACGGTCTGGCCGCTGTACTTGCCGAAGATCACTTTGTCACCAGCCTTGACTTGCAGGGCGCGCACGGAACCGTTTTCCAGGATCTTGCCGGTGCCGACGGATACCACTTCGCCCATGTCGGGCTTCTCAGCCGCATTGCCCGGCAGAACGATGCCCGAGGCAGTTTTTTCTTCGGCTTCGACGCGCTTGATCACGACGCGATCGTGCAGGGGACGAATCTTCATGGTTTGCTCCTGTGGGAATTATCAGAATGCCGTAACAGGCAAGTAATCGATGAATCGATCATCGCTGTTAGCACTCTCGGCTAACGAGTGCTAATGATAGGGGCGGTCATTACCCATTTCAAGAGCGGGGTGTTTCAAACATGTGAAGTTTGTGGCCGACGGGGGCTGCCTCCTGCGGCACCCCGCTATGGCGCTTCCCTTGGTGCCCTTGGTCGCGGCAAGGTTCCCTGCCGCCAGGGGGCAGGGAGATTTTCAGCACGCCATATCTTGCGAGTAGCGCGCTCAGGCTGCCATTTCCAAGAGATGTTCGGCTGCCTCTGCGGTGGCCCATTCTATCGGCAGCGGCGCATCGCCGGTGGCGTAGTGCGGTCGGCCCAGGATGGCGTTGGCGATGGTGGCGCCGCGCCAGGCGGCGAGGCTCAATTGCGGGTCGGCGATGCCATGGCTGTAGCGACCGCCATTCTGCACATAGATCTGGTGGCCCTGCGGCCCATCCCAGCCGACCGAGAAGTCGCGCTGCAGCAGAAAGCGCCCGTCCTGGTCCAGATCCAAACGGCCGCGCAGGGGCTCCAGGCAAGTAGGCAGGCGGGTCAGGTAGCCGGTGGCCAGGATCACCACGTCGGCATCGATGCGATCGGTGCGGCCATCAAAGCCATTGTGTGCCGCCAGCGACCAACCCTCGCCATGGCGTTCCATGGCCTGTACCTCGCGGTGCGGCAGGATGCGCAGGCGCAATGCGTCGCCGGCCAGAAAGCCGCGGCTATAGAGCTGCTGATAGAGGTCCTTCAGCGTTTCGGGCGAGATGCCGTCGCTGGCGAGCTTCTGCCGCTCGACGATGGCGGGTTTGCGTGCCATGGGCAGGCGGTGGAAGGCGTCGACATAGGCTGGGGTAAAGAACTCGTTGCTGAAAGGGGTTTCATCGAGTGCCTCCAGGGTTTGCCGGCGCGACAGCCAACTGAGGCTGGCCGGCTCGCCGCGCTTGCCCGAGAGCAGGTCCAGCACCACCTCGGCGCCACTCTGGCCGCCGCCGACCACCGCCACCTTGAGGCCGGCCACGTCCGGCACCTTGGCGAGGTAGCGGTGGGTATGCAGGCAGCGGGCGTGCTCGTGCGGCTTGGCCCAGTCGGGGATACGCGGTGTTGTGCCGGTCGCCACCACCAGATGCCGGGCCCGGCTCGCGCCGCGGTTGGTGGCAAGGCGAAAGCCACCGTCGGTGTAGTCCACCGTTTCCACCTCCTGATCCAGATGCAGATTGGGCAGCTGGCAGGCCACCCAGCGCAGGTAGTCGGCGAACTCACGCCGCTCCACATGGCTGAATTCGGCATTGATAAAGCGATAGAAGCGCCGCTGCGCCACCAGGTAGGCGAGGAAGGAATAGCGGCTGGTGGGGTCGGCGGCGGTGACCAGGTCCTTGAGGAAGGAGGTCTGCAGCTTGGCGCCTTCCAGCATCATGCCGGGGTGCCAGTCAAAGCTCGGGCGCTTGTCGTAGAAGGCGCTGCGCACCTCGGCGAGCGGCGCGAGCAGTGCCGCCACGCTGAGGTTGAAGGGGCCGGCACCGATGCCGGCGACGTCGAGTTCAGTATTCATAAGGGGGTTTCCTCCTGCTGTATCTGTTATGGGCGGTGGCTCAGAGCGTGCCGAGCAAGGGATTGGGCAAGGCCGGGCCCAGCGCGTGGATGGGGCGGCTGGCCGCATCGCCATAGCCGGCGGCAAAGCGGGCACGGTTGAGCGACAGCCGCGGCATGCTGGGGTTGAACAGGTCGAGCTCGGCAAAACGCAAAATCAGCTCAGGGTGTTCGCTTTGGTATTGGCGCAGGCGCCCGGCCAGCAGACGATAGAAGTCCGGCTCGCGATAGAGGCCGGCACGGTCCAGTTCGGTGGCCATAAAGCGGAATACGCTGGCAAAGAGGCCGGTCCAGAGGTTGTGCACCAGGTAGTGCGGCGGCATGGTCGGCAGCGCCTGCCAGACCGCCTCATCCAGACCTTGTGGCTTGGCCCAGTCCGTCTCAGCACGGAACAGGTCGCCCTGGTAGTCCTTGAGCAAAATGCCGGCTGGAGCGCCCTGTTTGAAGCGCAGCATCAGGTTCTGACCGTGGGCGATAAAGCCCAGCCCGTGCTTGGCTTGCAGGTGGTAGAGCGGTACTACGGTCAGGTCGAATAGCCGGCTGAGCCAGCTGGCGGCATCAAGACCAGAGGCTTTGATCATTTCCCCTGCCAGCGGCCGACCCTGATCGTCACACTGCTGTAGTACGGCGGCCATCAGGATCTGCTCGCCGTCTTGGCGATGCCGCTCGGTGCCCTCGCGCCAGACCGCGCCCAGTATTTCGTCGAACTGGTAGGGCACGCCGGGCAGGGCGTGGTAGAGCGGGTGGGCGATATAAGCGGTGGCCGGCTCGGCCAGGGCCTGGGTGTTGCAATCGCGTAGCAGTGCGTCGCCGGTGATCAGCCCGCCCAGCCAGCTTGATAGCGCCGGGGTAATGACCAGATAGCGCTCGGGCAGGCCGCGGTAGGCGGAGGTATTAAGTAGGGTCAGCGTTAGCTTGAGGTTGGGCTCCTTGGGGCGGTCGACATTGCTGAGTGTGCGCAGCGATTGCTGCGGGGTGTAGCGATCACCTCCCTCGCCCAGCCAGATCAGCTTTTGCTCGGCCAAGAGGCCGGCGAACTGCGGCGCGATCATCGCCTGCCACTGCCAGGGGTGGACCGGCAGCAGCCAATAGTCGGCCGGCCGGCTGGTCTCGGTGGCGAGCAGGGTGTGCAGCCGTACCTGCTCGGCCGCGTCGCAACTGGCGGCCAGCAGGCGGTCGGCATCCCAGCCCTCGGCACAGACAGGCTGGGCGAGCTCGCGGTGCACTGCCAGCCAGTGTGGCCGGAAGGCCGGGGCATGTTCCGGGCCGTAGCGCAGATTGTCCTCGGTGCCCCAGCCCACCCGACCCTTGGCGGGCAGGGCCTTGGGGTGGCCATCGAGCAGGCTCTGCAGGCGCTCGGCCGGCAGGACCAGCCAGTCCTGGGCCGTAAGGCCCTTCCGCTCGGCCAGCATGGCCACGTCGGCCTGCAGGGTGTTGAGGGTCTCGCGCAGGTAATTGGCCAGGGTGGCCGGGGGTATTTCCAGCGGTCCCAGCACATCGGCCAGCAGGGCCAGGGCGTCGTGTACAGGCTCCTGGGTGAGCGCGTGGCGCACGCTGTCGGGGGTGATAACCGGCTGGCCCCAGCAGTTCCCATGGCCCTGCCAGTGGTAGCCGCCTAGGGAACTAGAGAGGACAAAGCGGCCGTGGCCGTGTTCGTCAGCGGCCTCCAGCTTTGGGCTGAGCAGGCCTTCGTAGCTCAGCTCGGAGAGGGCCTTCTCCACCATGCGGATATTGGCGCGTCGCCACAGCTCGGCGGGTACGGGCGTGGTCGGGTTCATGGCGCTCATTCCTCACCCCAGGGGCCGTACTGGCCGGCAAAGGCTTCGCGCTCCAGTACCACCATGGCCGAGCGCTTGTGCGGGAAGTCAAATTCCTTGAGCTTGCCGAAGCCCTGGCTCTGCAGGTAGGCGATAAAGCGGCTGTTATCCACGCGCGGCTCACCCACGATGCGCTGGGTTCGCGGGTCGTCCAGGAAGAGATAGTGGCTGAGGGCACGCATCCATACCGTCACCTTGGCCGGGCCGCGATGACGGCTGTTGCCGACCAGCACGTGGCAGCCGCGGTCGAAGTCGGCCACGTCGTAGAAGGGCGCGATGCGGTCTTCCTTGGCCCAGTAGGTCTCGAAGTAGGCAAAGGCCTCGCCGTCGAATTCGCCGATCAAGGGCACCACCTTGGGGTCGTCCAGCTGAGCCTGCAGATAGGTGGCGTGCGATGCCTTGTCGCCAGCCAGCTCCCAGAAGCGGTGTACTCGTTCCTGATTCATCCAGTCGTGGAAGGCATTGAGGTCGCGGTCCAGCTCCGCCACCCGCAGCGTGATGGTGCTGTCGAGCGCCGGCAGGTAGCGGCGGTAGACCACGCCCTGCGGCGTGGGGGCACGGCGAGGATGGCGCTTGCCGCCGCTGACAACATAGTCCAGCGCCATGCCGGCCGAGCTCGGCGTGGTCAGCCACAGGGCAGGCTGCTGCCAGAAGGTGGCGCGCTCACAGCGCAGCAGCCAGGCCTGGCCGTCGGCGCTGACCTCGGTGGCCACGCCGTGGCGTACGGCGGCGGTGGCGAAGTCGCGACTGCAGGCCAGCACCAGTACCACGCGCAAGAGCTGCGGGCGACGGCAGAACAGCTCGGCCAGGAGCGGCAGCAGGGCTTGCGGCTGCGGTTCCAGCGGCAAGGCACCGCTGAGGCGGATCTGTTCGCCGCCACCGGGCTCCAGCGCCAGTTCGGTGAGAATCTCGTTGCCTAGCCACAGCAGGGCGCGGTCGTCGTGCAGTTCGGCGCGGGCAGTACGGCCGTTGTTCAGGGTCAGGGTATAGGCGGTCATGGCGCTGTCTCAGGCCGCGGCAATGGCGGCGATGGGGTTGTGGACGGGGACATAGGAGCGGAAGGAGCCTTCCGGCTGGGTGGTTTCGTTCAGATCGGCAAAGCAGATCATGAAGTTGCCCTTGCTCATCAGCTCCTGCGCGGAGAGCAGGTAGTCGACAAAATGCGGGTAGCGCAGCGGTTCGCGGCGCAGGGCCTCGAGGAAACTGCGCAGCCGGCTGGCCAGCGCCACCTCGCTCGCCACCCCGTCGGCACCCAGGGTGGCCATGAGGTTGAACAGGTTGTTGACGATCAGGTAGTAGCCGAACAGCCGGTTGGTCATGGGCTCGTCAAAGGCCAGCTCGGCCGCGGCGCCTATGCCGGGGACCTCCTCTGCCAGGGCGGCTATGGTCTCGGCGCGGAAGGTCGTGCCCTGGCAGTCACGGAACCAGAAGCGGGCCGGCCAGCCATCCTGCAGACCCAGCACGGTGTTCTGCTGGTGGGCGCTGAAGAGAAAGCCGTAGTCGGCCTGGGCGATGAGCAGCGGGCGGATGGCGACGGCCAGGAAGCGGTCGAACCAGTCCAGCGCCATGGTTTCGAGCGGGCACCCGGCTTGCGCAGCCAGGTCGGCGATCAGCCTTGCAGCCATCGAGGGCGAGCCGTCCACGCCGTCCTGGCAGAAGGTGGCCATTACATAGGCGGTCTCGCCTGCCGGAAAGGGGTTGTCGCGGAAGATCACAAAGCTCTCGGCCAGCGGCGTGCCCTCGGGGCTCAAGAGCGCCAGGGCAGCGGTCTCATGCAGGATGCCCAGGGTCGGGCAGCGGGCCTGCAGCTCCCGCCCCAGTTGGCTGGCGAAGGCGCCGTGGATCAAGCGGCCGCGGCCGACCTCGGCCGACTGCAGCACGCGGCGTGAGTTGGTGAGCCGTACTGACAGCGAGAACTTGAGCATGGCCGGCGCGTGCGGGGCGTAGACCGTGCGCAGCGAGGAGGTCGGGAACCAGTCCGTACCCCGCTCGCCCAGGTCGACCAGGGCATTGCGTTCGCGCCAGTGCCGATAGCTGGCGGTCTGCCGTAGCAGCCGTGCCTGCCAGGGGTGGACCGGCAGCCAGTACCAGCCATGTTCACGTGGATAGTCGGCCTGCATGCCGGCCAGGGCCGGGTCGCTGCCCACCAGCGCTTCCAGCTGCTGGGCGGCGCGCTCTGCGCCGGATTCGGTCTGCCACAGCGCTTCCTCGCGCACCGCGAACCAAGCCAGCGGTGTGCGGCCGCCGAACTCGGGGCTGTAACGCGCCAGGTCCTCGGTGGTGAATTCATCGCGGCTCTTGGGCGTGGGGTGGACTGCATGGCCGTAGACCAGGCCCTGCTCGGCGGCCAGATAGTCGGCCTCGGGCCACTGCATGGCCTGCAGGGCGGGGGTGCGTTGCTGCTCGGCGGCCAAAAGATTGGCAGCGCTGTCGAGCACGCGGCGCAGGAACAGCCGGCGGGCGGCGTCGCCGGTGCCGGGTGCCAGGGTGGGCTCGCCTGCCAGCAGCGCCACGGCCTGGGCGAAGTCGAGCTCGAACGGCATACCTCCGGCGGGATGGAAGTGGATAGTGCCCTCGAAGCGGTGTCGGCCGGCGGGGGAGTAGTGCTGCAACGGCAGGTGCAACAGGCCCTGCGGGCGGGTCAGCGGCAGTAGCAGGGTGCCGGGTTGGCCCACTGTAGGGGCTTCGTGGCGGGCCTGTGGCCACTCCCGCCATAGCGCGTTCATGAAGGCGGTCAGCGACGCGACCTCGGCGCGGATGCGCGATGGTTCCATGGTTCCTCCTGGGATACGGGGTGTTGTTGTCATGCAGGTGGCATGTCTTTTTTAGAAAATAAACGATAATTATTCGTATTTGCAAATGAATGCTTCGCTACTACAATGCGCCGCCACTTCGAACACCAAGTACCGAGGGGAAAAGATTGACCACAACGACCTACGAGCCGGCTGTAGCTGGCCAGCAACAAGCTTCCGGCGGCCAACGCGCCGATAGCCGCACCCAGCTGGTGCTGGCCGTCGCCGCGCTGGTCATGGGTCTGGGGCAGACCACGCTGTTCACCTTTTTGCCCTTGTTGATGGAGCAGACTGGCCTCTCATTGGCGCGCATCACCACTGCCTTTGCGGTGGGCTCGGGCCTGTTCCTGATCGGTGCGCCGCTATGGAGCCGGGCCTCGGACCGATTGGGCCGCCGGCCGGTGGTGGTGGTGGCTCTGCTGGGCTTTGCACTGAGCCATGGCCTGTTGCTGTGGCAGCTCACGTTAGGCAGTGCCTGGGCAGGGCAGGAAGCCATGCTGATGCTGGGGCGGGTGATCTACGGCCTGACCGTGTCTGGCCTGGTGCCGACCTGCCAGGCTTGGCTGCTGGACCTCTCGGGTAGTGAGCGGCGGCTGGGCGTGCTGTCGCGTTTTTCTGCCGGATTGACCTTGGGACGTCTGCTGGGGCCGGCGCTGGCTGCCGCCAGCCTGTGGCTGAGCCCGCAGGGGCCGCTCTGGTTGGTGGCCCTGGCCGCCTGGCCGGCCTTGCTGCTCTTGCCGCTGGCCGCGATGGCACCGCGCTCCGATAAGGCGCAACAGGCGGTGGTGCTGGATAAGCGCAACCTGGCGCTGTGGCTGGGCCTGGCGCTGGCCATGCAGATTGCCCTGGGCCAGGTGCAGTACACCTTGGGCCCCTGGCTGGCGCTGCGCTTTGAGTTGACGCCTCTGGCCGCATCCAGCCAGTTGGGGTGGGTGCTGACCGGCGGTGCGCTATGGGTGATGGTGCTACAGCTGGGGGTGGTGCCGCGCTGCCAGGCCGGTCGCGGTCTCTTGCTGACGGGGGGCGCCGCCATCCTGCTTTCGGGCTTGCTGTTCGCGCTGGGGCAATCTCCCTGGCTGGCCTGGCTGGGCTTTGCCGCGCTCGGTAGCGCGGCCTCCCTCCTGGTGCCGACCTACACCACCCTGGCTACCCAGGCTGCCGGTGCGGCCGGGCAATCGCGCGTGGCCGGGCTGATCGCAGCCGCCCATACCGTCGGCTTCTCGCTGGCTGCCGCCTTGGCGGGGGCGCTATTTGGTGTGCTGCCAGCGGCACCGTTCTGGCTGGTGGCGGTCTTGGGCTTGGTGGTGCTGCTTATGGCGGCGAACGTCCCGGCGCGGGCTACGGACTAACGCCCTCGTTTCCAACCGGCGACAAACAGCGCGGCCCAGCCAGCCAGCAGGGCCAACCCGCCCAATGGCGTAACCATGCCCAGGCGCGGGCTGTCGGTCAGCACCAGGACGTACAGGCTGCCGGAGAACAGCACCGTGCCGAGCACGAACAGACGCCCGGCCCACTGCCCCCAGCCGCCCAAGGTACTGGCGCCGGCCGCCAGGGCCAGCAGGGCCAGGCTGTGCAGCAGCTGGTACTGCACGCCGGTCTTGAATACATCGAGATAGGCCGGGCTGAGTACGGCCTTGAGGCCGTGAGCACCAAAAGCGCCCAGGGCAACGCCGCTGAAGCCGCCGAGCGCGGCCAGCATGAGCCAGTTACGTTGCATGGTAGAAACCTGTACCCAAATAAAAACCGCAGGCTACGTTAAAGCCTGCGGTTTTGCAGCCGCTGCGGCGAAACGCCGCAGCCATTCAAGCGAGCAAGAGATAACCACCGGCCAGGCTGGCCAGCAGGCCAAAACCACGCTGCCAGCGGCCATGGCCGGCACCCATCTTGCCGAACAGGATGCCGGTGCAGTGCAGCAGGGCGGTAGCGAGCAAGAAGCCGCCAGCGTAGCCCCAGGGGTTGCCATCCTGCGGCAGTTCGCCACCGTGGGCAATGCCATGGGCGAGCGCGGCCAGGCTACAGGCGAGCGCACTCAGCCAGGTAGGCAGGCTACGGGCCTGCGCGATCAAAAGGCCGAAGGCGATGACGCTGACGGCGATGGCAGCCTCGGTAAAGCCCATGGAAAAACCGGCCATGCCCAGCGCGCCACCGACCGCCATGGTGGCGACAAAGCTAAGCGGCAGCGCCCAGACGTGGCGGCCGCCTTGCTGGGCCGACCAGACGCCGACCGAGAACATGGCCAGGAGATGGTCCCAGCCGAACAGCGGGTGGGTGAAGCCGGCCACAAAGCCGTGCACATGGTCGACGCCGCTATGGGCCAAGGCTGGCAGGGCGGCCGTGGCAGCCAGGCCGGCGATCAACAGTCGGGTAGTGTTCTTCATGGGTGCTCCCTGATTTATGCCGCCAGCAGCATGCCGCGGCTTTCTATGGTCTGGATGATCTCGGCCAGGCCCTGGCCGGTCTTGAGATTGCTGAACAGAAAGGGCCGCTCGCCGCGCATCTTGCGGGCGTCCGCGTCCATGACCTCAAGCGAGGCCCCGACATGTGGGGCGAGGTCGATCTTGTTGATGACCAAGAGGTCGGACTTGCAGATGCCAGGTCCGCCCTTGCGCGGGATCTTCTCGCCGGCGGCGACGTCGATCACGTAGATGGTGAAGTCCGATAGCTCGGGGCTGAAGGTGGCGGCCAGGTTGTCGCCGCCCGATTCGACAAAGACCACATCGAGCTCGGGAAAGCGGCTGTGCAGGCGGGCCACGGCTTCGAGGTTGATGGAGGCGTCTTCGCGGATGGCGGTATGCGGGCAGCCGCCGGTTTCCACCCCCAGGATGCGCTCGGGCGGCAGGGCCTCATTGCGCACCAGAAAGGCGGCGTCCTCCTGGGTGTAGATGTCGTTGGTCACGGCGGCGACTTGGTACTTGTCGCGTAGTGCGCGGCAGAGCGCCAGGGTCAGGGCGGTCTTGCCCGAGCCAACAGGGCCGCCGATGCCGACGCGCAGTGGGGTCTTGTTCATAGCAGGGTTTCCTCGATGGACGCAGCCGTGTTGAGCGGCTTGCGCATATTGCGATAGGTGGGCAGCGGGTAGCCGGCATGGGTGCCGAAGCTCGCGTGCACATAGCCGCGCTCGCGATAGAAGCGTTGCTGTACCTCCAGTACCAGCCGCACCGACAGGCAGCAGGCCTCGGCGCCCTGCGAGCGGGCTTCTGCTTCTGCCGCACAGAGTAGGGCGGCGCCTATGCCGCGGCCGCGTTGGTCTGGCAGCACCGAGAGGCGGTCCACATAGGCCTCCTCGCCACGCAGGTGCAAGAAGATGCAGCCCACCAGGTCACCATTGGCCTCGGCGACGATGGCGCGGGCGCTCTGCAGTTCGGCGCGTACCACCTCCAGGGTTTTGCGCTCGGCGCTGGAGGGCGGGTCCAGCCGGCCGGCGTACTGGGCAAAGGCGGTACGTATCACCTGCAGCATGGCGGGCAGGTCGGCGTCGGTATGAAAGCGCAGGCGGTAGTCGTGGTCGCTCATGAACGGAATAATCGGCTGTATTGGGTTTCGTGCAGGCAACTCGCCAGGGCATAGCCGGGCGCCAGGTTGTGCCAGTCGGGTTCGGGCAGGGTGGCGGCAGTGCGGGCGACTTCCGCTGCCTGTGGTACCAGCAGTGAGAGCAGGCGCTGGCCTTTGGCTTGGCCCAATGGCAGTGCTTTCATCAGCACCACCACCTGGTTCTCCAGCCAGTTCCAGAGGCAGGCCGCGATGGCCGCTTCGGCCGGAATGGCCCAGCTGCTGGCAGCCAGCGCATAGAGGCAGGGCCAGCTCGGGTGTTTGAGGGTGGCGGCCTGCGCGTATAGCTGCGGGTCAAGGTCGGGCAGGCCCGCCAGCAACTGCTGCATGGAGTAGCCCACCTGGCGGGTCTCGGCACGCAGCTCGGCCGTCTCGCGACTAGCCAGGTAGTCGGCATCAAGGCGTGCAACCTCGGCCAGATCGCCGGCTTGCCAGGCCGCCATCAGCGCCGCCAGGAGCGGTGCCTCGTAGGTGGCCAGATTCAGTCGCAAGAGCGCGCCTATCCAGCCGGCGGCCGAGTCAGCATCGTGCACCGTACCGCACTCGATGGCCCACTCCAGTCCCTGCGAATAGCTGTAGGCCCCGACCGGCAAGGTAGGGCTGGCCAGGCGCAGGAGTTGCAACAGGGCCAGATTGTGCATGGCTCAGCCCTTGGCAAAATCGTGGATGCGTGGCTTGCGCACGAACTCGCTGTCGCCATGCGAGTGCGGTGTACCGGCATAAGCGCCGGCTTCGGGCTCGAAGGGCGCCTCCAGGGCGTGCAGCTCGGCGCCGAGCTGGACCAGGAGGTCACGCAGCACGTAGTCGTCCAGGAGGCGCAGATAGTCCGGCCCCACCTCCAGCATCACATGGCGGTTGCCCAGGTGGTAGGCCGCGCGGGCCAGCTCGCGGGCGTCGCGGCAACGCACTTCGATCACCGCCTCGGGCTTGGCGACGATGCGCAGGGTACGGCCGTCTTCTGCCTTCAGGCAGTCGCCACCGCGCAGCACGGCGCCGCGGTCGAGGAAGAGGCCGATTTCTTCGCCATTGCCGAGACGGGTACGCAGCCGGCTCTTTTGCCGCAGCTCGAAAGGCAGGGCCAGCTCGGCATCGGTCTGCTGCTGGGCGGGAATGCGTTCGGTGATCAACCACATAGGAGCTACCTCGACGGGGCCTAAAACAGGAAATAGCGCTGCGCCATGGGCAACACGCTGGCGGGTTCGCAGATCAAAAGCTGGCCGTCGGCCCGCACCAGGTAGTTCTGCGGGTCGACCTCGATGCGCGGGCAGTAGCTGTTGAGCTTGAGGTCGGCCTTGCCCAGTTTGCGTATGCCGCGTACCGCGCTGAGGGTCTTTCGGAGCCCCAGTGCATCGCCCACCCCGGCCGCCAGCGCAGCCTGCGAGACAAAGGTCAGCGCGGTACTGGCCATGGCCGAGCCAAAGGCGCCGAACATGGGCCGGTAGTGCACCGGCTGTGGGGTGGGGATGGAGGCGTTGGCGTCGCCCATGGCGGCGGCGGCGATCATGCCGCCCTTGATGATCAGGCTGGGCTTCACGCCGAAGAAGGCGGGCTTCCACAGCACCAGGTCGGCGAGCTTGCCGACCTCGATCGAGCCGACCTCGTGTGCCACGCCGTGGGTCAGCGCCGGGTTGATGGTGTACTTGGCGATATAGCGGCGGGCGCGGAAGTTGTCGTTGCCGGCCGCGTCCTCGGCCAGCTTGCCGCGCTGCGCCTTCATCTTGTCAGCCGTCTGCCAGGTACGCAGGATCACCTCGCCCACCCGGCCCATGGCTTGCGAATCGGACGACAGCATGGAGAAGGCGCCCAGGTCGTGCAGGATGTCCTCGGCGGCGATGGTCTCGCGGCGGATGCGGCTCTCGGCAAAGGCCACGTCCTCGGCGATGGCCGGGTCGAGGTGGTGGCAAACCATGAGCATGTCGAGATGCTCGTCGATGGTGTTGACGGTATAGGGCCGGGTCGGGTTGGTCGAGGAAGGCAGCACATTGGCCTCGCCACAGGCCTTGATGATGTCCGGCGCATGGCCGCCACCGGCCCCCTCGGTGTGGTAGGTATGGATGGTGCGGCCCTTGAAGGCGGCCAGGGTGGTCTCGACGAAACCGGATTCATTGAGGGTGTCGGTATGGATGGCCACCTGCACGTCCATCTCGTCCGCCACGCTCAGGCAGTTGTCGATGGCGGCCGGGGTGGTACCCCAGTCCTCGTGCAGCTTGAGGCCGATGGCGCCGGCCGCGACCTGCTCGCGCAGGGGCTCGGCCAGACTGGCATTGCCCTTGCCGGTGAAGCCCAGATTCATGGGGAAGCTGTCGGCCGCCTGCAGCATGCGCGCCATATGCCAGCGGCCGGGGGTCACGGTGGTGGCATTGGTGCCGGTGGCAGGGCCGGTGCCACCGCCTATCATGGTGGTCACCCCGCTCATCAGCGCCTCTTCGATCTGCTGCGGGCAGATGAAGTGGATATGGCTGTCTATGCCGCCGGCGGTGATGATCATGCCCTCGCCGGCAATGATCTCGGTCGCGGCGCCGATCACGATGTTCACGCCGGGCTGGATATCCGGGTTGCCGGCCTTGCCTATGCCGGCAATGCGGCCGTGCTTGAGGCCGATGTCGGCCTTGACCACGCCCCACCAGTCGAGGATCAGCGCATTGGTGATCACGGTATCGGCCACCTCGGCGTCCAGCCGCTGGCTCTGGCCCATGCCGTCGCGGATCACCTTGCCGCCGCCGAACTTCACTTCCTCGCCGTAGATGGTGTGGTCCTGCTCCACTTCCAGCCACAGGTCGGTATCGGCCAGTCTGACCTTGTCGCCCACGGTGGGGCCGAACATCTCGGCATAGGCCTGGCGGGTAATCTTCATAGCGCCCCCATGACCCGGCCCTGAAAGCCGTAGATGCGTTTATCCCCGGCGACCTCGACCAACTCTACGGTGCGGTGCTGGCCGGGTTCGAAGCGCACCGCCGTACCGGCCGGGATATTGAGCCGGAAGCCACGTGCGGCGGCCCGATCGAAACTCAGTGCGTCGTTGGTCTCGTGGAAGTGGTAGTGCGAGCCGACCTGTATGGGCCGGTCGCCGGTATTGGCCACTTCCAGGGTGAGGGTGCGGCGGCCGGCATTGAGTTCGATCTCGCCGGGGGCGGCGACGATTTCGCCTGGGATCATGGCGCGCTCCTACGGTATGGGGTGGTGGACGGTTACCAGCTTGGTGCCGTCGGGGAAGGTGGCTTCAACCTGGATCTCGGGGATCAGCTCGGCGATGCCCTCCATCACGTCCTCGCGGCTCAGGAGGGTGGTGCCGTAGCGCATCAGCTCGGCCACGCTGCGGCCATCGCGGGCGCCCTCGAGTATGGCGGCCGAGATGTAGGCCACCGCCTCGGGGTAGTTGAGCTTGAGGCCACGGGCCTTGCGCCGTTCGGCCAGGAGGCCGGCGGTGAAGATCAAGAGCTTGTCTTTCTCGCGAGGGGTCAATTCCACTCTCGTGCTTCCTTTGTTGTCGGTTCGGTCAGGTTTGCCAGATGCGTGGCACGATCGCCGGTGCACCCAGCAGTGTAGGGCGCAGGGTCTGCCAGGCCTGGGTAAAGGCGGCGCGTAAGGGCTCGGCCCGGGCAGCAAGGCCGCGCAGTACCAGCAGGCCGTCGAGCTGGGTCCAGCCCAGCCGCAGGCCGGGTGCCGAGGGCAGGGCGCGCAGCAGGGCCAGGGTGTCGGCATCGACCTGGCCGCTCAGCAGCAGGGTGCCCATGACGGGTTGGCCGGCGAGGCCTACCGGCGCGTCGAGCAGGGGGTCACCCCCCCGCAATAGCGCGCGCTCAAGCAGCAGCGGCGTGCCATCGGGCCGTTGAATGCGCAGGGTCTGGCGCCAGCTGCCGCGCTTGAAGCGCTCGCCCGCGGCCGGCCGGCCCAGGCAGATCAGGTCCCAGCAGGCCAGCCTCGCCCCTTCTGCCAGCTCAATCTGCAGTTGCGAACGGGCACGGGCGCCGTCGTAGACGATGGTCTCCTGCGGCAACCACTCCAGCGTGCCGCCGGTGGCCACCCGTAGTTGTATGACCTGGCTCGCCTCGGGGCCAATGGAGCCGTACCACTTGGCGGCACCGGGGGTGGTCAGCAGGGCGTGGGCACCGCTGCCGACGGTGATGTCCTGCTGCAGCATGTCGCCACCGGCGATGCCGCCTGGAGGGTGCAGCACGATGGCGTGGCAGACTGTCCCGCCCTCGGGGTAGAGCGGCTTCTGTACCGTCAACGGGCCGTACTGTTCCAGTCGGCGCATGACGGTACGGCCGGCCTGCTGCTCGAAGCCGAGCTGCAGGGCCGCGCGCCAGGGCGCGAGCGTCGGGGGCGGGTGCATTTGCATGGGATCAGCTTAGCGCCTGGCCGGGCGGGGGCCAGCCGTGAATACGCATAGTGGATATCGCGCAACGGAGTGGATGGCGAAGGAGAGGCAAGGGCATTCAGATGGCCAGCAGATTGCGCACCGCGTCGTCGCGCATCTCGCTGCCTGCGCCCTGGCGTATCAGCTCCCCGCGCGACATCACGGCATAATTTTGGGCCAGGCTGGCAGCAAAGTCGTAGTACTGCTCCACCAAGAGGATGGTCATCTCGCCACTGGCCGCCAGCTGGCGGATGACCGCCTCGATATCCTTGATGATAGAGGGCTGGATGCCTTCGGTCGGCTCGTCCAGGATCAAGAGCTTGGGGCGGGCGGCCAAGGCCCGGCCTATGGCCAGCTGTTGCTGCTGGCCCCCCGAGAGGTCGCCGCCACGGCGCTGGCGCATCTCGCGCAGCACGGGGAACATGGCGTAGATCTCTTCGGGTATCTGCTGTGCCGCGCGGCCGCGCAGGGTGGCAAGGCCCATGCGCAGGTTTTCCTCCACCGTCAGCCGGGCAAAGATGTCGCGCCCCTGCGGCACATAGCCCATGCCGGCACGTACCCGCCGGTGGGTGGGCCAGTGGGTGATGTCCTCGCCCTGCCAGCGTATCTGGCCGGTGCGTACCGGCACCAGGCCCATCAGCGCCTTGAGCAAGGTGCTCTTGCCCACGCCGTTGCGGCCCAGGAGGGTGCTGACCTGGCCCTGCGGTGCGGCAAAGCAGATCCCGCGCAGGATATGGCTACCACCGTAGTATTGGTTGAGTCCTTCGATTTCCAGCATCGCTAGCGCCCCAGATAGACCTCGATCACGCGTTCGTCCTGCTGCACCTGCGCGAGCGGCCCTTCGGCCAGTACGCTGCCCTCGTGCAGCACGGTCACCTTGCCGCCCAGCCGAGCCACGAAGTCCATATCGTGCTCCACCACCATCAGGGTGTGGCTGCCGGCGAGCGAGACGAACAGCTCAGCGGTCTTGGCGGTCTCGTGGTCGGTCATGCCGGCCACTGGTTCGTCCAGCAGCAAGAGCTGCGGCTCCTGCATCAGCAACATGGCTATCTCCAGCCATTGCTTCTGGCCGTGCGAGAGCTCGCCAGCCGGGCGGTGGGCGGCTTCGAGCAGGTTGACCCGCGCCAGCATCTCGGCAATGCGGTCGCGTGCTTCGCTGCCGAGCCTGGCGTGCAGGCTGGCACGGGCACGCTTGTCGGCCTTCATGGCCAGCACCAGGTTCTCGAACACATTGAGTGGCTCGAACACGGTGGGCTTCTGGAACTTGCGGCCTATGCCGGCGGTGGCGATCTGCGGCTCGTTGAGCCGGCTCAGATCTATGGTCTGGCCAAAGAAGGCGCGGCCGCTATCGGGCCGGGTCTTGCCGGTGATCACGTCCATCATGGTGGTCTTGCCGGCACCGTTGGGGCCGATCACGCAGCGCAGCTCGCCCGCATCCAGGGTCAGGGTCAGCCGGTTGAGGGCGCGAAAGCCGTCAAAGCTGACCGTGATGTCCTCAAGGTAGAGTATGGGGCCGTGCGAGGTGTCCACCCCCTCGGGCACCGGCCGGGCATAGCCCACCGGCTCGCTTTCGCGGTCGGCGATGTCGCTCGGCTCCAGCTCGCTCATGACTGTGCCTCCGCTGGTGCAGGTTTACGGCGCTGGCGCCAGCTGGCCAGGGCACCCACTACCCCATTGGGCAGCCATAGGGTGCTGATGATGAACAGCCCGCCCAGGCAGAACAGCCACAGCTCGGGAAAGGCCTGGGTGAAGAGGCTCTTGCCACCGTTGACGATGCCGGCGCCCAAGAGCGGCCCGAGCAAGGTGGCGCGGCCGCCCACCGCCACCCAGATGGCAATCTCGATCGAGTTGCCCACGCTCATTTCGCTGGGGTTGATGATGCCCACCTGCGGTACATAGAGCGCACCGGCCAGGCCGCAGATCACGGCCGAGAAGGTCCATACCGCCAGCTTGTAGTGCAGCGGCTGGTAGCCGCAGAACATGACCCGCGACTCGGCGTCGCGGATGGCGGTCAGCACCCGGCCGAACTTGGCGGCGATCAGCCAGCGGCTCAGCAGCACCAGACCAAGGAGGCACAGCCCACTCAGTGCGCACAGCACCATGCGGGTCTCCGCTGCGGCGATGGGAAAGCCGGCAATGCGCTTGAAGTCGGTAAAGCCGTTGTTGCCACCAAAGCCGGTCTCATTACGGAAGAACAGCAACATGGCGGCGTAGGTCAGCGCCTGGGTGATGATGGAGAAGTACACGCCCTTGATGCGCGAGCGGAAGGCAAAGTAGCCGAACACCAGTGCCAGCACGCCCGGCACCGCCAGCGCCAGCAACAGGCAGTACCAGAGCTGGTCGGTGTAATGCCAGTACCAGGGCAGGGCCTTCCAGTCGAGGAAGACCATGAAGTCCGGCAGATCGCTCTGGTACACCCCTTCGCGGCCTATCGAACGCATCAGGTACATGCCCATGGCGTAGCCACCCAGGGCAAAGAAGAGGCCGTGCCCGAGCGAGAGGATGCCGGTATAGCCCCAGATCAGATTCATGGCCAGGGCCACCATCATGTAGCAGAGGATCTTGCCGCACAGCGCCACGGTGGTGGTGGAGAGGTGCAGCGGGTGGCCGTCTGGCACCCAGAGGTTGAGCACGGGCATGAGTACGGTAAACAGCGCCACCGTGGCCAGTACCGTCAACCAGCCTGCACGGCCCAGCGGGCCGGCGCCGGTGCTGGGCAGGGTGGTGGTGCTGGGCGGGGGCAGGGTTTCGATCTTGGCGTTCATACGGCTTCCCCTCAGCGCTCGACCATGCGGCCCTTGAGCGCAAAGAGGCCCATGGGACGTTTCTGTATGACCAGCACGATCAGCAGCAGGATGCCGATCTTGGCCAGCACCGCGCCGATCTGCGGCTCAAGGAGCTTGGCCAGCATGCCGAGCCCCAGGCTCGCCAGTACCGTGCCGGCCAGCTGGCCCACGCCACCAAGCACCACCACCATGAAGGAGTCGACGATATAACCCTGGCCCAGGTCCGGCCCCACATTGCCGACCTGCGAGAGGGCCACCCCCGCGAGGCCGGCGATGCCCGAGCCGAGGCCAAAGGCCAGCATGTCGATCTTGGCCGTACTGACCCCCACGCAGGCCGCCATGGGCCGGTGCTGGGTCACGGCGCGAACGTAGAGACCCATGCGGGTCTTGTTGATGATGGCCCACACCGCCAGCAGCACAAGACCGGCAAAGGCAATGATGGCCAGGCGGTTATAGGGCAGCACCAGGTTGGGCAGCACCTGCCAGCCGCCGCTGAGCCAGCCGGGGTTGGCCACTTCCACGTTCTGGGCGCCAAAGATCAGCCGCACCGCCTGCATCAGCACCAGACTGATGCCCCAGGTGGCCAGTAGCGTTTCCAGGGGCCGGCCGTAGAGGTGGCGGATCACCAGCCGCTCCAGCGCAACGCCAAGAAGGCCGGTGACCACAAAGGCCACCGGCAGGGCGGCCAGCAGATAGCCCTCCTGCCAAGCCGGCAGATGGCTGCGGAAGAGGCTCTGTACCAGGTAGCTGCAGTAGGCGCCTATCATCAGCATCTCGCCATGCGCCATATTGATCACGCCCAAAAGGCCATAGGTGATGGCGAGGCCGAGTGCGGCCAGCAAGAGGATGGAACCAAGGCTTACCCCGGTGAAGAGCTGGCCGGCCACCTCGGCCCAGAAGAGGCGTTGTTTGACTTCGCGCAGGCTGGCGGCCAGTTCGCTTGCTACCTGCGGGTCGCGCTCCTTCTCGGTAGCGGCTTCCAGCAGGCTACGGATCTGTGGAGTGGCGCTCTCACCCAGGGTGCGGGCGGCGCCGGCACGCACGGCGGCGTCCGGCGATTGCAATTCAGTGCGGGCCACAGCCAGCGCCAGCGCGACCCGCACGGCGGTATCGGTTTCCTTGTCCAGGCGCTGCTTGAGCTGCGGCATGGCGGTTTCGTCATTCTGCTCGGCCAGCGCCTGTACCGCGGCCAGCCTTACCGCCGGGTCGGCGTGGCTCAGCTGCAGCTGGGCCAGGGCGGCTTCCAGGGTACGGCGTATGCGGTTGTTCAGCAGTGCATGTTCCAGCTGCTCGGGGGCGAGCGGGCTGGCCTGGCCGCTCAAGGGGTCCACTGCCTTGCCATCGCGCAGCAGCAGTACACCGCCGTCCGGCGTCAGCAATAGGGCATCGTTGTGCAGCGCTTGCAATACCGTTAGCGCTTGCGGGTCACTGCCCTGGGCCAGCTCGACGATGGCGGCGATGCGCTCGTCGTTCTCGCCGCTGGCAATGGTTTGCAGCGTGGCCGGGCTTAGCGCCAGGGCCTGGCAGGTGGTCAGGGTCAGGATGCTGCTGGCCAGGCTGCGCCGGAGCCGGCGCAAGAGCGTAGGGAGCGGGATGGGCATGGCGGTGTCCATGGTTCCGAAGGGCGAGGGCAAGGGGGCCAAGGCCCCCTTGCCGGCGGCTGGGCTTATTTGGCGGCAGCCAGGACCGGTTCGTCCTTCTTCTTCTCGTTACCCGCGATAAAGGGGCTCCAGGGCTGGGCCTTGATCGGGGTCTTGGTCTTCCAGACCACGCCGAACTGACCATTGGCCTGGACCTCGCCGATCATCACCGGTTTGTGCAGATGGTGGTTCTTGGCATCCATCTCCAGCACAAAGCCCGAGGGGGCTTTGAACTTCTGGCCACCCATGGCCGCGATCACCTTGTCCACATCGGTGCTCTTGGCCTTCTCTACCGCCTGTGCCCACATATGGATGCCGACATAGGTCGCTTCCATCGGGTCGTTGGTCACCACGGTGTCGGCATTGGGCAGCTTGTTCTTCACCGCCCAGTCCTTGTAGAGCTTGATAAAGGCGGTGTTCTCAGGGTTCTTCACCGACTCGAAATAGTTCCAGGCGGCCAGGTGGCCCACCAGCGGCTTGGTATCGATGCCGCGCAGCTCCTCTTCACCGACCGAGAAGGCCACCACCGGCACGTCAGTGGCCTTGAGGCCGGCGTTGCCCAGCTCCTTGTAGAAGGGCACGTTGGAATCACCATTGATGGTAGAGATCACGGCGGTCTTCTTGCCCTCGCCGGCGAACTTCTTGATCTTGGCGATGATGGACTGGTAGTCGCTATGACCGAAGGGGGTGTACTCCTCCATGATGTCGGTCTCGGCCACGCCCTTGGATTTGAGGAAGGCGCGCAGGATCTTGTTGGTGGTGCGCGGGTAGACATAGTCGGTACCCAGCAGCACGAAGCGCTTGGCCTCGCCGCCGTCCTTGCTCATCAGGTACTCCACCGCCGGAATGGCCTGCTGGTTGGGCGCGGCGCCGGTGTAGAAGACGTTCTTCTCGAGCTCTTCACCCTCGTACTGCACCGGGTAGAACAAGAGGCCGTTCAGTTCCTTGTAGACCGGCAGTACCGACTTGCGCGAGACCGAGGTCCAGCAGCCAAAGGTCACCGCCACCTTGTCCTTGCTCAGGAGCTGGCGGGCTTTTTCAGCAAACAGCGGCCAATTCGAGGCCGGGTCCACCACCACCGGTTCCAGTTTCTTGCCCAGCACCCCGCCCTTGGCATTGATTTCGGCGATGGTCATCAGCGCTGTTTCCTTCAGCGCGGTTTCCGAGATCGCCATCGTGCCCGACAGCGAGTGCAGGATGCCGACCTTGATGGTATCGGCCGCCCGAGCTGCCAGGCTCATGCCAGCAAGGCCCATGGCCACTGCGACTGTGCTTGCCTTCAATACCGTACGACGCTTCATGACGCTTCCTTCCTAGAGATAAGAGACTAAGGGGAACGATCTGTGTCTGGCCGAGGGCCAGACTGGAGCACGACTGGTAAAGCGGCTCTGCCCTTGCTGTGACTGCGGGTGGGCAGAGCGGGTGCAACGGTGTGGCACTGCGTGCTGGCCCAGGTAGCAGGGGCGGCGCATCGGCAATGTCATAGCAGAAGGCATGCCATGCATTGCGCTGCAGCAAAATGCTTGTCTAGTCATGGATGTCAGCCAGGAATGGATTGCTGGAGAACTTGTCTATGCACCAAAGCGGCGCAGTTGACCTGGTGTGGTGCGCTGCATCAGGGAAAGGCTTTACAGGCGCAGGCAGGCTGCGTAAAAGCGCAGGCAGCAAATCGCGGGAAGCACCTCTATGGCAAACCTCAATGAGTCCTGGCTGCAGCGTAGCCGGCAGGCTGTCTGGCACCCCTGTACCCAGATGAAGCAGCACGAAACGCTGCCCATCGTTCCCATCGCCCGTGGCGAAGGGCCCTGGTTGATCGACTTCGAGGGCAAGCGCTACCTCGATGGTGTCAGCAGCTGGTGGGTCAATCTGTTTGGCCACGCCAACCCGCGCATGAACGCCGCCATCCTGGACCAGATGAACACCCTGGAACATGTGATCCTGGCGGGCTTTACACAGAAGCCGGTGGTGGAGCTGTCGGAAAAGCTCGGCCAGCTTACCGGCCTCGGGCACGCCTTCTACGGCTCGGACGGCGCCAGTGCCACCGAGATTGCGCTCAAGATGAGCTACCACTACTGGCGCAACCGCGGCCGAGAGGCCAAGACCGGCTTTGTCAGCCTGCAGAACAGCTACCACGGCGAGACCCTGGGGGCGCTTTCGGTCACCGATGTGCCCTTGTTCAGTGCCACCTATGCGCCGCTATTGCGCCAGACCCACCGCGTGCCGAGCCCGGACTGGCGTCTGGCCGAGCCGGGCGAGACGCCCGAGCAGTACGCGGAGCGGGCGGCCGACGCACTGGAGGCGCTGTTCCAGCGCGAGGCCGCTAACCTTGCCGCCTTGATCGTCGAGCCGCTGTGCCAGGGTGCGGCCGGCATGGCCATGTACCACCCGCGCTATCTGCAGCGCGCGCGCGCCTTGTGCGATACCTACCAGGTACACCTGATCGCCGACGAGATCGCCATGGGCTTTGGCCGCACCGGGACGATGTTCGCCTGCGAGCAGGCCGGCATACGGGCGGACTTCCTCTGCCTCTCCAAGGGTATTACCGGCGGCTATCTGCCGCTCTCGACCGTGCTGTGTACCGACGAGGTCTACGCCGCCTTCTATGACGACGAGGTGGTGCGTGGCTTTCTGCATAGCCATAGCTATACCGGTAACGCGCTGGCCTGCCGCGCGGCGCTGGAGGTACTCGCGATCTTCGAGGATGAGGACGTGCTGGCGGCCAATCGGGCCAAGGCGACCGCGGTGGCGGCGGACTTCGCCCGCCTCGCCAGCCACCCGCGCGTGCAGAATGCGCGCCATTTGGGCATGATCTGGGCCTTCGAGGTCAGCGACGCCTTGCCCGGCTTTTCCGGGCGCTGCTTCGAGGCGGCGCTGGCGCAAGGTGTGCTGCTCAGGCCGGTGGGGCAGACGGTCTACCTGATGCCACCCTATGTGGTCAGCGTTGCCGAGCTGCAACAGGTGTTCGCTACCCTTCAGACACTGCTGGATAGCGGCTTGTGCTGAGCTTGCCCTGCAGCGCGTAGCCCGCGAATATCGCCTATAAAATAACGAGATTCCCTCCGCGAAAGCCCATGTCGCTCGCCCTCTCCGTGCCGGAGCCGATCACCGGCTACACCCTCAGTGTCGAGACCAATCCCAAGGCGCTCAAGGCCTGGTTGGTATCCCTGCCGCCCGCCAACCTGCAGGAGACGGCGCGGGCGATCTTTGATGCGCTGACCACGCTCAACCGCGTCAAGCTGGATGACGACACCCGGCTCAAGCTGCTGGAGCACTACCAGCTGGCCATCGATCTGTTGGACGCACCGCTGGAGGCAACCTATACCTCGGCCGCCATGCCGGCCAAGGAAAAGCACAAGCAGGCGGCGGTGCTGGCGCGCAATCTGCAGCTGGAGCTGGCCAATGGCTACAAGCTGGTGCTGCTGGAGCGCCTGCAAGTGCGTTTCAGCCTCGGTAACAAGCATATCCCGCAGCTGATCCAGAAGCTCCTTGCCACCTACTACAAGCTGATGTGGGTCTGCTGCAAGAGCTACACCCCGGTGCCGCCCGGCGTCTGGCAGGAGGTGCATAGCCTCTTTCGCCACACCATCCAGCACAAGCTGATCGACCAGCCCGAAGGCGTGGACCCGATCCGCACCCTGGGTGGCTGCTACAAGCAGATTTTGCTGCTGGCCCTGGCCGACCCCTACCGCTACCACCCGAGCGAGCACGACAAGATCCAGGATCTGATCCGCAACTACGGTAGTGCGGCGGTGTTCCAGCCACTGGGCAGCCAGCCCAGCCCCAATACTCCGGCCGGCTACTTCCTGGTGCGCATGGATGCCGACGTGGCACCGACCTATCTGGGCCAGAAGCCGCTTGATGTGGAAGCCAGCAACGCCATCCTGCTCGACACCATGGAGATGGCCAAGCTCCTGCACAAGGCCCTGCATGTGGTGGAGCAGAAGTTGCCTGGTGCCAATGACCGCAGCAAGGCACAGGCTTGGATAGACCTGCTCAGGCGAGTGACCCGGCAATGGAGCATCGCGCCCAAGCGGGTGTTCCAACGCATCCGTGCCAACAGCCATGTAGAGATGGTGGTGGGTTTGCGCATGGCGGCCTTCTACCTGAACGGTGCCCAGCCGTTGTTGCAGCCGGTGGTGCTGGATGACAGCGTGGTCGAGATCACGGCCGAGGGGCCGATCAGCATCTCTGGCGCGAGCTATGGTCCGCCGGACGACTGGCTGCTGCTCAACGAAAGTCCTGGCGGCTTTGCGCTGCGCCTGCAGCCGGCGCCGCAGAACTGCGCCTACCGGGTGGGCGATGTAGTGGCCTTGCGTGGCAAGCCGGAGGACGACTGGATGGTGGCCTGCATACGCTGGTTGCAGGCCATGCCCAATAGCGATTCGGTGGAGATCGGCATCCAGGTGCTGGCACCGCAGGGTCAGCCGGCCCTGGTACGGCCAGTGACCAGCCATCCCGGTGTGACCTTCCAACCCTGCGTGCTGCTACCCGAGGTGGCGGCGCTCAAGCAGCCGGCCATGCTGCTGGCACCACGCGGTACCTTTGGTGCCATGCGCGAGCTGGCGATCTATACCGATGAGGGCGAAAAAGTGGTGCGCTCGGCCCGTTTGAGCGAGCAGGCAGTGGGTTACGAGCTGTTCGAGTATGCCGAGACGCTAGGCGTATACAGGTAGTTGATCCTTATTTGATCCGCCATGCAATGCAAAACAGCCCGCAACGCGGGCTGTTTTGTTTTCCAGGCGATCTGCCTCAAGGCACCTGGGCGTTGGGGTCGCGCTCGCAACGCGCCAATTCGGCTAGGGTGACGTTGAGGGTGGCGTCGATCTGGCCGAATTTGGCGTTCAGGAGATCATGCAGCCGGTCGGTAGCGCGTGGCGGGGTGACTGGTCTGCGTACCAGCAGGTAGTAGAGTTCGGCCAGGGTGATGCGCTCCAGGGCGGTCGCCAATAGCCAGCCATCCTGGCGGGTGGGCTGGGTCCAGCTCTTTTCTGCCAGCCGTTCCAGAAGACCATGCAGCTCGTCCTGGCCGATGGACAGCGCGCGGCGCAAACCATCCAGCGTCGGGGTGTAGCCCTCGCGGCGGGCTTCATCCAGCTTCAGCAGTAGGCGTACCGCGTCGTACAGCCTTTGGCCGGCGTGTACCCGCCGCCGCCAGGCTTCGCCGTGCCAGTAGGAGAGGCTGGCACTCAGTACCGCCCCCGCGAGGATGATGAGCCAGATCAGGTAGAGCCAGAGCAGGAAGATGGGCAGGGCGGCAAAAGCGCCGTAGACCAGCTTGAAGGTGGCGAACTTGCGCACGTAGAGCCCGAACAGGCTTTTCATGACCACCAGCGAGAAGGTAGCGAAGGCACCGGCCAGCATGGCGTGCTGGGCCGGCACCGGGCAGTTGGGCACCACCCGGTAGAAAAGGCCGATGCCTGCCAGCGCCAACAGAAAGCCGGAGCCACTGAGGGTGGCGGCCAGCATGCCGCTGCGGTCCTCCAGCCAGCCTATCAGCGACAGGCCGATGCCCAGCAGCAAAGGACCCAGTGTGAGCACGCCCCAATAGGTCAGCGTCTTCACCAGCCAGGTACGCTGGCGGCGTATGCGCCAGATGCGGTTGAAGGTCCGGTCTATGGTGCCCATCATGGCAATGGCGGTCAGCGCCAGGGTGGCGGTGGAGAGTGCGGTCAGCTTGCCGGTATTGTCGGTGAACTGGCGCATATAGACCGTGATCACCTTGCCGGCCGAATCGGGCACCAGATTGCTCAAGAGGAAGAGCTTGAAGCGGCCCGACAGGTCGTCGAACATCGGGAAGCCGGAAAAGATGGTCAGCGCGATGGTGAGAAAGGGCACCAGCGCCAGGAGGGTAGTGAAGGTCAGACTGCCGGCTGCCTCCAGGCAGCGGTCGTCGCGTAGCCGGCGTAGCACGAACAGACCGAAGTCCAGCGGTGCAGGCAGGCGGTTCATCATCTTGCGGCGGTAGTCGGACAGGCGGAGCATTGGGCAGGTCGGGAAGTTGATGCCCGCGACTATCCCTCAATTGCGCGCGATGGCAAAGCCCTTAGAGCCTGTTCATGATCTTTTCACGTCGGCGTTCGCAGCACTGCCGGCTGAAGTGCAAGGCGCAAGCGGCTTGTAACGCCGCAATTGGCTGGCATGGCGACGAACTCCGCGGCGGTATGAAAAGATCATGAACAGGCTCCGAGGCCGCAACAGCCCCTATAATCGCCATTCCATTGTTTTTTGCAGTGTTTTTCATGGCTGAACTGCTGGTCCTCTACTATTCCCGCCACGGTGCAACCCGGCAACTGGCACAACTTGTTGCCCGCGGCATCGAATCGGTACCCGGCTGCCAGGCGCGGGTACGTACCGTGCCGGCGGTTTCCACCGTGACCGAGGCGACCGAGCCGACTATCCCCGATAGCGGCGCCCCCTATGTGGAGCTGGCGGATCTGAAGGAGTGCATCGGCCTGGCGCTGGGCAGCCCGACCCGCTTTGGCAATATGGCCGCGCCACTCAAATACTTCCTCGACGGCACCAGCGCCGACTGGCTGGCTGGCACCCTCGCCGGCAAGCCGGCGGCAGTGTTCACCAGTACCAGCAGCCCGCACGGCGGCAACGAGGCTACCCTGCTGACCATGATGTTGCCGCTGTTGCACCATGGCATGCATCTCGTTGGCATCCCCTACAGCGAACCCGGCCTGACCCTGACCGCTGGGGGCGGTACGCCCTATGGCGCCAGCCATGTCGCCGGTCATGATGGCCGCCGGCCGCTCGATGAGCACGAGAAGGCGCTGGCCATGGCACTGGGCAAGCGGCTTGCCACCACTGCCCTGCAATTGGCGAGGCCACTATGAAGCCGGCTGCGCTCGATATCCTGGTGCGGCAGAGCCGCAACGGTACCTTGGCAGGCCTCTTGGCCCTGATTCTGCTGTGTCTGGCCTGGGAGGGCTGGATCGCGCCTTTGCGGCCGGGCTCACTGATGTGGCTCAAGGCGCTGCCGCTCTTGTTGCCCGTGGCCGGTGTGCTGCGTGGCCGCCGCTATACCTATCAGTGGCTCAGCATGTTTATCCTGGCCTGGTTTATCGAAGGCGTGATGCGGGCCTGGAGCGACAGCGGCACGCTGCGCTTCCTCGCGGTGCTGGAGATCATCCTCAGCACCTGGATCTTCTGCTGTACCGTGGTCTTTGCCCGGCTGACCCGGCCGGCACGGGACTGAAGCGTGGATACCTACGCCCTTTTGCGCCTGCTCAATGCCGACGAGTTCCGCCCCGGGCCGGAGCTTGCCGAGGCGCTGGGCGTCAGCCGGGCCAGCGTCTCGCTGGCGCTGAAGTCTGCGGCCGAGCTGGGGGTCGAAGTCCATACCGTCAAGGGCCGCGGCTACCGCTTGGCCCGCCCCATCGCCTGGCTCGACGAAGCGCAGGTCGCGCAAGGGCTGGGCCCATCGGTTCGCTATTTCGACCTTAAGCTGTTCGACGAGATCGACTCCACCAACACCGCCCTGCTGACCGAAGCGCACCGCGGTGCGCCGGCCGGGCTGGTCTATGCCGCCGAGCGGCAGACCAGCGGCCGTGGCCGGCGGGGCCGCAGCTGGCAGGGTGAGCTGGGCGACGCGCTGATGTTCTCGCTGTTGTGGCGGTTTGGCCTGGGGGTGGCCGATCTGTCCGGTCTCAGCCTTGCGGTCGGCCTGGCCGTTGCGCGGGCGCTGGAAGGCCTGGGCGTGGTCGATGTGCGGCTGAAGTGGCCCAACGATATCGTCACCAGTGTCGGCGCCAAGCTCGGTGGCATCCTGATCGAGGTGGCCGGTGAAGCGCATGGTCCCTCGAGTGTGGTGATCGGCATCGGCCTCAATCTGCATTTGTCCGAACAATTGCGCGGTGGCCTGGATCAGGCGGCGGAGTCGCTGGCCCTGCTGGGCTATAGCGGCGATCGCAATCGCCTGCTGGCCGCGGTGCTCGCGGAGCTGGCGCAGCTGTTGCCGGCCTTCGAGCAGCAGGGCTTTGCGCCGCTGCTGCCGGACTGGGAGGCGCGCCATGCCATGCAGGGCGCACCGGCCCGCCTATTGCAGCCCAATGGCGAGGTGCTCGAGGGCACCGCCTTGGGTGTTGCGCCGGATGGTGCCTTGCGCTTTGCCACCGCCCAGGGCGAGCGACGCGTGCACGCCGGCGAAGTCAGTTTACGGAGAGCACTATGAGTACCTTGTTGCTCGATGCCGGCAACAGCCGGCTCAAGTGGCGCTTGCTGGACGAGGGGGCCTTCCTCGACGAGGGAGCGCTGGATTACGCCAAGCTAGATGAGTTGGCCCTGCGGCTGGCCGATCATCCACCGGTGGAGCGGGTGCTGGGTTGCAACGTGGCCGGCACCGAGGTGGGCCAGCGGCTCGACGCCTTGCTGGCACCCTGTCCCATCGCCTGGCTCAGGCCAGAGGCGCATAGCGGCGGCCTGCACAACCACTACCGCAACCCGGGCCAGCTTGGAGCCGACCGCTGGGCGGCCCTCCTGGGGGCGTTTGAGGTCTCGGCCGGACGTGATTGCGTGGTAGTCATGGCAGGAACCGCCATGACCGTGGATGTACTGACCGCCAAGGGCGAATTCCTGGGCGGTATCATCGTCCCCGGCTTCAAGCTGATGCGGACTGCGCTGGCCCAGGGCACGGCCGATCTGGGCCTGCCCGATGGCGACCAGGCGGACTTCCCGCAATCCACCGGCGAAGCCATCGTCAACGGTGCCTTGCAGGCCCTGGTCGGCGCCATCGAGGAGATGCGCTTGCGGCTGGAAGGGATCAGCGGCAAGCCGGTGCGGGTGCTGCTGTCGGGCGGCGATGCCACACTCCTGACCCCCTTGCTGGCCCCGAGGCTGGCGGGACGCCTGTTGCCTGTTGATAATCTGGTGCTGCGCGGCCTTGCCCGCCTCGCTTTTCCCGAAGCCCGCCGGAAGGAATCCTGATCCATGAAGTGGCTGTTTATCCTGCTTGTGGCCGCCAATCTGCTGTTCTTTGGCTATACCCGCCTTGCCGAGGCGCCGCCGCCGGTCAACTGGAAGAGCCGCCAGGTCAAGGCGGAGCAATTGAAGCTGGTGGCGGCCGATGCACCCAAGCCGGTCGCCATGGTGGCCGCGGCCGATGCGCCCGCTGCGGCACCGATCGCGAGTGCAGAGCCTGCCCAGCCTGTTGTGGCTGAGAAGAGCGAGAACAAGGTCGAGGCCAAGCCGGCAGAAAAGGCTGCGAAGGCAGAGGATAAGGCAGATACCAAGGGCGGCCAGCTGTGTCTGGCCTGGCGTGGCATCCTGCCCGAAGACATGCCCAACGCCCGCAAGCAACTCGCGGCGCTCAAGCTCGGTGGCGAGGTCAAGGTCGACAGCAGCGAGCCCGAAGGGCCACGGCGCTTCTGGGTCTATATCCCGCCACGCCCCACGAATGAGGACGCACAGAAGAAGGCCGAGGAGCTAAAAGCCCTGGGTGTGGATGACTTTTTCGTGGTCAACGACGGCAGCCGCTGGAGCCATGCTATCTCCTTGGGACTGTTCTCGACCCAGGAGGCCGCCGACCGCCGGCTGGAGATGGTCAAGCAAAAGGGCGTGCGCACCGCGGTCGCTCGCGAGCGTGGCGAAGCGTCCGGCAAGACCCTCTTGCTGCGCCACGTGGCCAAGTCGGCCAAGGCCGACCTGAGCCGCGCCGCCACCGGCTTCAAGGGCAGCTCGGTCAGCGAGACCGGTTGCTGAGCCGCGACGGCGCGGCAGCAGAAAATGGCGACCTGCGGGTCGCCATTTTCATGGCTGCGCGGGGCTATTTGCCTTTCGACAAGCCCAGGCTGGCCATGACCCGGCTGGCGTTCTCGCGGCAGCCCATATCGTCCGGTTTGGCTTCGATCAGGCGTATCAATGACTCGATATGCGCCTTGCTCTCCTTGAGGCGCGCCTGCATGGCCTCGATATCGGCGACCTTGCGCCTGAGCGTGTCCATCAACTCCTCATGCCGCCAGGATGAAATATCGGCCGGCAGGATCTGCTTGATCTCCTCCAGCGAAAAGCCGGCCTGTTGCGCATCGGCAATGATGGCCAGCACGGCGACCGTCTCTGCCGGGTAGTCGCGGTAGCCGTTGAGCCCGCGCTTGGCCGGCGGTAGGAGGCCCTTGGTCTCATAGAAGCGGATGGCCGAGGTGGCCAGACCACTGCGCTTGGCCAGCTCGCCTATCCTCATGGCGATTCTTGCCGGGAGAGCGCGCTCAGCAGGGCTTGCGCCACGGCCTTGCTGGAGCCAGGGTTCTGGCCGGTGACGATGCGACCGTCGATCAAGGCAAAGCTGCCAAAGGGCAGCAGCGACTTCTCATAGCGCGCGCCCTTGGCCTCCAGCTCGGTCTGCAAGCTGTAGGGCACCTGGTCCTTTACGCCGGAGAGGGTTTCCTCAAGATTGGAAAAGCCGGTAATGCGCCGGCCCGCGATCAGCGGCGTGCCGTCTTCGGCCTGGAGGTTGATCAGGCCGGCCGCGCCATGGCAGACTGAAGCCACCACGCCGCCCTGGCGGTAGATGGCTTCTGCGGTGCGCTTGAGCGCCGCACTGTCACGAAAGTCCCACATGGTGCCGTGGCCGCCGGTGTAGAAGATGGCCCGGTAGGCGGCCGGGTCGACCTCGGCCGCCGCCTTGCTCGCATGCAGCAGCGCCATAAAGGTCGGGTCCTGGAGGTGGGCGCGGGCTTCGACGTCCATATAGAGCCAGCCCTGACTGCGCTCATCCAGCGGTACGGCACCGCCTTGCGGGCTGACGAAGTCCACCTCGAAGCCAGCACCCTTGAGCGCGTCGTAGACATGGGTCAGCTCGGTCAGCCATAGCCCGGTCTTGTCCTGCCGGCTGGGGTAGCGATCATGATTGGTCATGACCACCAGCACCTTGCCGGGGCGGCTGGCCGCGCTGGGTGCTGCGCTTGCGGTTTGCATCATGGTCAGCGACATGGCGATCAGGACCAGCTTCTTGAATAGGGACATGGTGCTTACCCTCCGATGTTAGGACATGTGCCCCAAGCCTGCCGGTCAGCCTCGGGCGCTGGGCAGATGGGGTTGGAGCGGATGCTAAGTTTGAAGCACGCTTAAAGGTCAAGGGCTGCCTGGGGCGGTAAAAATCCCGCTGTTTCTGCCGCTTGACCTTTAAGCGTGCTTCAAACTTATGGTGCGCCCATCGCTACCCAGGAGAGCACGATGAGCCCCTACACCGAACTGACCCTGCCCAATGGCAGCCGTTTGCCCAACCGCCTTGCCAAGGCCGCCATGGAAGAAAACATGGCCGACCGTGACCATGCTCCCTCTGCTGAGCTCATACGCCTGTACCGGGCCTGGGCCGAGGGTGGGGTGGGGCTGATGATCACCGGCAATGTCATGGTGGACCCGCGCGCCATGACCGGGCCGGGTGGGGTGATGCTGGCGTCCGAGCAGTTCGGCACCCGCTTTGCCGCCTGGTCGGCGGCCGCCCGCTCGCAGGGGGCGCAGGTCTGGATGCAGATCAACCACCCAGGCCGGCAGATGCCGGCGGCGCTGGGGCAGGAGACCATTGCTCCCTCGGCGGTGGCCATGGAGCTAGGCAATTTTTCCAGGCAGTTCGCCACGCCGCGCGCCATGAGCGAGGCCGATATTGCCGAGGTGAAGACGCGCTTCGTCCGCACGGCGCAACTGGCGGAGCGCTTCGGCTTCAACGGGGTGCAGATCCATGCCGCGCACGGCTATCTGCTGAGCCAGTTCCTTTCCCCCATCACCAATCGGCGCGAGGATCGCTGGGGTGGCAGCCTGGAAAATCGCGCCCGCCTCCTGCTTGAGATCGTCCAGGCAATACGCCAGGCCGTGGGGGTGAGCTTT